>DAONYH010000001.1:0-21011 GCA_035414245.1 bacterium
TACTACTAAAATTATCGCCTATTTTTTCTTTTTTTACAAGGTCTAAATCAACTAATTGCTCAGCCGCATCATTTTTAACGTTAAAATAGACCTGCGGTCCATCTTTAAATTTTACAGTCAGGGAATTCAGCTCTTGATCAATTATATAACGTTCCACCTTAAAATCCGGATACTTTGGCATATTATCATTTAAGGCAAAAACAAAATCTAAATATTCTGACTTAATCACTATTTTATTGTTCTGATTAATATAAACTGCTTGACTTTTATTTTCTAAAAGAAAATACCTGTCTAAATCTTCGTCCTTAACCGGCTCCTCTTTAATAATATAGGCATCTTTAGAAGCGAAAAAGCGGTCATTTCCCTCTTGATAAATAAAAGCGTAAGGTCTTTCACTAATAACTATTTTTAAAGTATGAGGATAAATTTTTTGAATCTCAACTCGGGAAAAATTAAAATTAGAATTTATTTTTTCTAAGACCTCATCTTTGTTAAATAAAAAAATATTTTTTTGGGAAAAAAACAAAAAATAATCTTCATCAAAACTAGAAAAAACAATTTTTTTAATTTCCGCCTCATCAATTCTGGTTAAACCGGAAATATTTATCTTATTAATCGCCCAAACCTCAGAAAGAAACAAAAACCAAACTAAAACACCTGCTAATACTATGGATAAAAACACTAACCATTTCCAAAGCTTAGTTATTCCCTGCTTTTGATTGGCAAAAAAAGGGTTTTTTAAGTTTTTACGCTGATAATCAGGTTTTATTTTATATTTTGGCTTTTTATTAAACATTTTTTATTTAATATTAGGTAAATTTTTAATAATTCGCCTTATTTTTGGATTAATTTTAGCTAAAAATTCATAAACCGAAGTATCCATTAAAGAAGCTAAATTTTCCACTGAATTTAAGGAATCAGGATTACTTGAGACAACTTGAACTTCATCACCAATTTGTACATTATAACCGGAAACATCTAAGCAAGTTAGATTCATACACACTCGTCCGGCAATGCGTGCCCAAAATAAACCATTGCCATCAACCAAAAATTCCGCTTGATTAGATAAGCGTCGATCAAGTCCTTCGTAATAACCAAAGGGGATGACCGCGATTTGTCCAGACTTATTAGTTCTAAAAGCTTCATTATAGGAAACATTTTCATTAGCATCTACATCTTGAAGAGAAATTATTTTAGAATAAATTTCTAAACCCGGCTCTAAAGGCTGGGCTGCGTCTTCATAATCTAAAAACGGACTATAACCGTAAAGAGCTAATCCTGGTCTGAAAGCGGTTAAGAGTCTATTATCTGACCAAAATTGAGCGGCTGAATTTCCTAAATGTATCCATCTGGGAAAATATCCGGCCGAACGCAAAAGAGCCAGCGATTCCATAAAAAAATCTTCTTGCGAACTATTTAAAATTGAACGACTATCAGCAGCAGCTAAATGAGAACATAAACCAGTTACCTCCACTTTATCTAAATAACGACGGTTGTCACTGATAAATTTAGCAATATCTTTAATTCCCTCTCGATTCATACCGGAATTAATAAATAAATGAACTTTAGCTTTCTTTTTAAATCGCGCTAAGTAACGTAGTGTTGCTTCATTATAAATAACAAATTCGGTTCTTTTTAATTTAGTATAATGATAGGCCCGACTGGGCATTTCATTTAAAATTAAAACTTTGCCTTTAAAATAACGATAAGCGATTTGCGCCTCCGGATATGAGTCAACCGCTATCATGGTCGCACTGGTTCCATTAAGTATTTGGCACATTTCCTTTAAACCAAAACCATAGGCATTCGCTTTGAGAACAGGAAAAATCTCTGCTTCTTTTTGCAGACTTTTTAAATAATTATAATTAGAAATAATTTTAGCCGCATCAATCTCAATTCGATTTAAAGTTTCGTACTTGGGCTTAATTAAATTTCTGAGGAAATTAATAAACATATTAGTGAATTGTTTATTCCAAGGATTCTTAGTGGGTTACTTATTCTAAAGACTCAAAAGAGGAAACTTTTCCTAAACCTTGATTTATTAAATCAGCCTTTAAACTAGTATCAAGATTGCCCAAACTTCCAGTTACCAATAAACCGCTCACCTCATCTTTAGTTTGCCATTTTAAATTTTCAATTAAATTAACATTGGAATCTAATTGATCACCACTGGGAATAAGTTGTACCTCAAAGGCGGCCCGATATAAACCGCTAGCCGCATCAATTTTATTTATCCGCCAAATTACTTGTCTGGAATCGGGGGAAAAATTTAAATCACCAGCTATAAGTGAAGAATTATCCGTGGCTCTGACATTCTTGGCTAAACGACCACTGACCACTAAATCAGAGTAACTAGAATCAGCTTTAGCATTAATAAATACCCAAAAATTAGTTGGTAAACCAACGATTGGCGGTAAAGGCCCGGAACCAAGTTGATCACCTTGCGGACTATTATAATAAACTGCGGCTGACATTTTTGGTTTTAAGGCAGCACTTAATTCCGGCAAGGACCAACTTTTTTTATTTGTTTGCGTTAAAACTTCATACTCGCCATCAATTCGCCAAGCAATTGTGCGCGCTCCTTCATTTTTTCTAACAAAATAAACAGAGAGTGGGACTTCCCTATCACTATTAGCTTCTAGTTTAGAAAAACTAATTTCTTCACCTTGAATACTAATATTATCAGTCGCGCTTGAATCTTCATCTTGAGCTGACAATTCAACTTTGTTAATTAAAAAATTTTCCGTTTGCAAAACTAACTTGAGTTTTAAATTTTTAATCTCAGCTTCACTTTTATTTTTTAAAGTAAAACTAAAATCAAAACTATTTTCTATATCAATCGCAGTCTGATTAATTTCATAGTTTAACTCTAGAGATGGAATATCTAATTCAGGAGCAGGCGCAACTGGTTTAGAAAACCAGGCGGTAAAATTAGCTCCGGGACGATAAAATTGCAAACTAATAACAGTGATTGACAAGCCAATAATCATTGCTAGTAAAATAATATCTAAAATTAAACGCCGACGTTTTTGTCTATAAAAACGATTAAAACGACGGCTGAAAAATTTTCTAATAGCTTTTAACATATTATTAAATTTAGAAATTTTTTAATCCGACTAAAATTTCTAATTGCCCATCACCGTCTAAATCACTAACACTTAATTTTAAACCGCCACGATAATTCTGATCATAGGCAAAAAATTGTGATAGGGGGCGACCAGCGCTATTAAAAATTCTCACTTGTGGTCCCCCGCCCGGTCCGGGACCGGTAATTATTTCACTGTGTCCATTATTATCTAAATCCGCCACTGCTACTTCTACTCCACCATAAAACTGATCATTATAAGCTAAAAAACTATTTTTAAATTCACCGGTTAAAGAGAAGATTTTTACCAGTGGTTTTTCACCTCGTCCTGGTCCGGTCACGATTTCTAAATTTCCATCACCATCTACATCACCTAAAGCAACACTCACTCCGGTACGTAATTTTTCATTATAGGCAAAAAAACTACTTATTAACTTGCCGGTCGCGCTAAAAGCACGTACTTGCGGGCCGCCACCATTGGTTGTGCCAGTAACTACGATTTCAAAAAACCCATCGTTTATTTTAGTGGCTAAATTTAAAGGTTTAGTAAATAAATTATTGTAGGCGGAAAAAGAAGAAATTTCTTTGCCGTTTTTATGTAATTTAACATGGCCTTTATTGGAAAAAAGAGCAACGTGTTCTAGTTCTCGTTTACTGCCATCCGCTTCAGCTACAGATTCACCGGCTGGATAAGCACTGGAAAAAGCAAAGAAACCTTTTCTGGTTTGCGTTCCCTGAGAATTATAGACGCGATAAAAATAACCGTTCACAAAGGGAGTGTTATAAATATTTTCGTTTATTTTCAAAAGCACTATTCCATCTTGGGCGGCTAAATTAATAAAATTTACCGTGGCGCCGTTATTTATAATTTTGTCTTGAGTACCCTTAATTTTCTCAAAATTTTCTTTATTAAAAACGTAAAGCTGTTCTTTAATGGTTGAATTGACTAGAACTGAACCATATTTAAAATCTCGTCGCCATAAACCAGGTTGCAGTATGTTTGACGCGCTTGGTTGCAGTAAATTATAAGCCTGACTTTGCGCCGGCCCTAAATTGACATTATATTCATCATACCACCAAGTTTGAGTATGATTGCTAACATCATAATCATAACTATAAAAACCATTGCCCAATAAAGTACTGGTTAAACCAAAACGAAAAGCCGGATAATTATATTGATTTTTCTTATTAACATTAATAATGGAAATTTGCGGATTAACATTAAGAGTTGGTAAACGTAAATAGGTTTGCATAGATCCGGTCCAATGTCCGCCATTTTCCCATTCCGAAGGAAATGATTCCAACATCATTCCATTTAAAAGATTTTGATAACCTTGATAAACACGACCATTACCAACAATTATAAATTTATCACCTAAAAGTGTACGCGTTTTTTTCAACATCTTGAGAAATCCCGCTGACCAAGCAGTATCGGCCGTACTTGGATTGTCTTTGACTCTATCGTTATTTACATCTACATTACCATTATTTACCCAAGAAACATCTCCCCAAGTATTGTCATAATAAACGCCGTCAAATAAATTTAGACTGGCGATTTTTTGCGCGACAAATTCCGGTAAATAATCATTAAATCTTTGTCCTTGTGAATTTAAACCAGCGCCATCACTTAAATTTAACATATAGGTTCCCGGCCAAAAGGAAATCCGCTGACCAAATTGATCACGCAACCACCAACTATCAACAATATTACTTTTTAACTCTCTTCTCAAAAAAGCACCGGTATTACCGGCGGCTTGATTAATATCCTCAATTATTTCTTGAGAAGTGATATAGGCCAAAATGATTACTTGCGGATTAATTTCTCTAATCAGCTTAATGGCGTCCGGACTATTAGAGCCGACTTCCATATCCAAAATAAGCAAATCCCATTTCGCTAATTCTCGCGCTTCAGTTGAATTTAATTCCCATTTCAAATAATAATTGGCCAAGCGTGGATAGCTGCTTTTTAACTGAGCCGCATTAGAAAAAACCGGGATAAAGCAAAACAAAACAATAAATGTAAGCAGTAGTCCTTTTTTCATTTTTTTCCTTACTATTTCTTCTTTATTACTTTAAGCCTTTTTGGCAAATATTGGCGTAAAACTTTCGGGATAACAACTGATCCGTCCGCTTCTTGATTTTGCTCCAAAATAGCTGGTAAAAGACGACTGGTGGCTAAACCAGAACCGTTTAAAGTATGCAGAAATTCATTCTTGCCTGTGGCATTATTTTTATATCTTATATTACCACGTCTAGCCTGATAATCAAGGGCATTGGAAACACTACTTACTTCTTTGTAAATATTCATGCTCGGAATATAAACTTCTAAATCATAAGTCTTGGCCATGGCTGCGCTACAATCTTCCGCCGCTAATTTGGAAATTTGAAAATGAAGATTTAAACCTTCCATTAACTTTTGGGCGGCATTCACCATTTCCGCAAACATTTTCCAGCTTTCTTCCGGTCGAGAATAAATAAACATTTCAATTTTATTAAATTGATGACCGCGAATCATGCCTCTTTCTTCTTGACGATAACTACCGGCTTCCCTTCTAAAACATGGTGAATAAGCAAAATATTTTTTTGGTAGTTCTTCTTCAGTTAAAACTTCATCACGATGATAATTACCCAACATCATTTCACTCGTGGCATTAAGGCAAAGTTTATCTTGATTCCAATACAAATCATCTCTAAATTTTGGTAAATGTCCGGAAGTATAGGCTGAATTTTCGGTTAGCAAAAAAGGAGGGATCATAAATTCAAAATCATTGCTAGCGTGAAAATCGGCAAAATATGAAAGAAGCGCCCATTCCAACCAAGCACCTAAACCGGTATAACACCAAAACCCAGAGCCAGACATCTTCACAGCTCTTTCATAATCAATCAAGCCCAAGGAAGTGGCTAGTTCAACATGATCTTTGGGAGTAAAAGAAAATTCCGGTTTTTCTTTGTAGGTGTATATCACTTCATTATTTTCTTTTCCGCCCGGCAAAACATCAGGCCAAGGAATATTGGGTAATTCCGATAATCTTTCTTTTAATTCTTCATCAATTTTTTCTAATTTCTCATCAAGATTTTTTATTTCTTCACCCAAATTTTTCATTTTAGCAATTATTTCCGGACTAGGTTTAACTTTGGAATTTTTATTCCTTTCTGCTTTTAGTTCTTCAACCTGATTAATAATAATTCGTCTTTCATCATCAAGTTCAATAATTTTTTCCAAATCCAATTTATCAGCTGACATTCTTTTCAAAAGCCCGGCGCGGACTTCATCTAAATTTTCTCTAATGTACTTAATGTCTAACATATATTTATTTTTAATTTTATATTTTAATTAATTACTTCTCCACCAAAGGCATTTAATAAATTATTTAGCAAATTAGGTTCTTTTTCCTTTACTTTCTGCTCAGTAGCGCTCATCTCCTGCTGACTGCTGACTGAATTAGTTGCAGTTGAAGACGAATCACTAGAATTAACATCGCCGGACTCTGATGTGGCTGAAGAATATTTTTTTATTTCCATATTTTCATCAAGCACGGAAACTAAACTAATTCCCGAACCAAACACTTCCGCTAAAGTTTTTTCAATCAAGCCTTTAATGCTCTCATCATTTACTCTATCCTGATGAAATTTATATTTAAACATTAAACGCAAAGTTCCTGAATCCATTGCTTGGGGTTCACAATTTTGCAGTACAAACGACAAAGAATGATTATGTTTTTTGATTTTAACTAAAAACTCCGGCCATTTTTCTCTTACCTCGGCGCAACTTAAACAAAGGTTGCTAGCATCTTTTTGGACAGGCGAATTAGATTTTAATTCTTGATTTACAACTTGATTATTTTTATTATCTTTATTTTTATTCATGGCTAAATTTACTTTCGTAGATGAAGCCGAATTAGGAAGATTAATTTTCTCTTTAGGCGAGCTTGTAAAATCAAAACTACTTTGACCAGTACAAATTTCAATCACGGCTAATTCTAAAGGTAATTGAGAGATAAGCGGATTTTTTTCATTGTAAGCGCTCAGTAAGCGACGCGCGTAAAACACTAAATTATCTAGAGTAATTAAGGCATTAATGCTATGAATGCGTAGTTCAAGTGCTTCTCCTAAATTTAAACCTAAATTATCAGATAGCTCCGGGCTAATTTTGGCAATTATCATTTTTCGCACTAAATTTATTGCCTCACTATTAAAATTACGAATATTAATACCATTATCAACTAAAAAATTAATTAAGCTAATCGCTTTAACAACATCTTTACGATTGAGCGCTTCAATTAAATCAACCGCTTCGTTATTATTATAACTAGGAATAATTAATTCCGCTTGCTCTAAAGTAATATTCTTATCGCCTAAAGCAAACACCTGCCCTAATAAACTTTCCGCATCTCGTAAATGACCACCGCTGCGACGAGCAATTGCTTCCAACACCTTATCATCAATTTCCACTTTTTCTTGCAAAGCAATTTTTTTTAATTTACTGACAATCTCAATCACACTAATGCGTTTAAAATCAAACCGCTCGCAACGCGAAACAATGGTACTGGGGACTTTATGAATTTCAGTGGTACACAAAATAAAAATTACATAAGTCGGTGGCTCTTCAATTATTTTTAATAAAGCATTAAAGGCCGAGGGTGATAGCATGTGCACCTCATCAATAATGAAAACTTTATACTTTGCTTGACTGGGAGTAAGTCGCGAAAAAGAGATAATATTTTCGCGCACATTATCAACACCAGTATTTGAAGCAGCATCAATTTCAATTACATCTAAATTATTGCCCGCGGTTATTGATAAACAACTAGCACAAGTTCCACAGGGCTCATATTCACCGTCTTGACGATTTAAACAATTAACTGATTTAGCTAAAACACGTGCCAAGGTGGTTTTACCAACCGCTCTTGGACCACAAAATAAAAAAGCCTGCGCTAATTTTTGTTGCGCAATTTCATTTTGTAAAGTTATTTTTATGTGTTTCTGACCAAGTACTTCGGCAAACTTCTGAGGTCGATAATCACGATAAAGTGTTGACATAAATTATTTTCTTATCTGCGTTCGTTTAGCGATTTCCGCTTCTACTAAACGAACATTTTGTCCATATTTTAAACGCGACAATGATCTAATTTGGGCCGCCATTCCTTCCCTTTTTACACCTACTAAAGGCCAAGTGGTTTTCAAAGAAAAAGGTCGCGCCGCGCTATTATCAATTAACAATTTTATATAGGCGGTTCCTTTATCAATGTTAATTAAATCATATTCATTAAAAACCGGACTAAACTCTTTGAGTAAAAATTCCGCGTCTTCAGTACCAATTTTAAAACTAATAATCGTCCCAACGTTACCAAAAACCGCATCCTTAATTTCCGTATTATTATTTTTTGATAGCTGTCCAATATACTGATGAGCAATTATTAAATTCAAAGCGTATTTTCGTGCCTCAGATAAAATTTGGCAAATTGAGTTAGTGGTGAAATTTTGAAATTCATCAATATAGAGATAAAAATCTTTACGCTCGGCACTGGGCAGATCAGTACGCGATAAAGCGGACATTAAAATTTTACCAACCAAAATCATTCCTAATAAATAAGCATTCATTTCTCCAACAGTTCCTTTGGGTAAATCAACAAGCAGAATTTTTTGCTTATCCATTACTTCACGCAAATTAAAAGCACTTTTCTGTTGACCAATAATTGGTCGCATCATGTCATTGGAAATAAAGGAAGTTAATTTAGAAGTAATGTAGGGCACAATATTGGCCAAAGCCGCTTCCCCGCCCGCTTTCTCCGCTTCCTTGGTCCAAAAATCAATTACGGTTTGATTCTTACAACGAGAAATTTTTAAACGCCGAAAATTCTCATCGGCTAAAACTTTTGGTATTTCCATTAAGGTTGAGCCGGTTTCCGGATCATCCATAATTAAAAGCATGGCGTTACGCATGTATTGCTCAAACATTGGTCCGCCGGTCGCCTTTAAATCATATAATTTATCAAAAATACCAATCATTTCATTTATCACAAAACTTTTTTGTTCTGGATAACGCTCATCGTATTCTAATAAATTTAATGGCATTGGTCTTTCTAAGTCAGCCGGAGAAAATAAAATAACATCTTCGGCTCTTTCCGGCGGTATACGTTCTAAAATGTCTTGCACTAAATCACCATGCGGATCAAGAACACAAACGCCTTCACCATTTTGAATATCCTGAATCGCCATATTAGCCAGTAAAACGGATTTACCAGTACCTGATTTACCAATGATGTAAGTATGACGACGTCGATCTTCACGTTTTAAACGAACTTCCCTTTTCTGACCACGATAAAAATTATTTCCTAAAATTACTCCCTCATCAGGTAAATTCGCCGGTGCGGGCGCGGATTTAGCGGTTAACCATAAAATATTTGGTGTTTCTGTCGTGCTAAGCGGCAAATGAAAAATACTGGCTAGCTCTTCACTATTTAATAAGAAACTTTGGCTTTCGCGAAAATGACGATAGATAAAATCATTTATAATTTTTTCTTGATTTGATTTTCTGGGTCGCGAGAAAGAATTGCCGTAACTAAAATTATTGTATTCATTAAAGGCACTGGCAATATTTTCCAGATAGCGTTCGGCTTTTTCTTTAGTAGGAGCAAAACTTAAAATACGTAAATTCACATCTAAGCCCGCTTTCAAATTTTTTTCCTCCACCATCTTTAACATATCTTCTTCCGTAGCAGTTAACTTCTTTTCTTTTTTTTCTGGTTCTGCATCGGTTTTTTTCTTTTGTCCAATTGAACCAGAGGGAAAGATAAAGTCATAAAATTTGGGACGCAAACCATCAACCACTGATCCTTTTTGTTGTATTCTAGCCACCATTTTCCTAACTACACCATGCCAAGCACCCTTAGCGCTTCGCACTAAATATTGAATTGCTAAACTTTCATCTTTATCTAATTTTGATAAAACATTAATTAAAGAATTCATTGGATCAACCTCCATCTTCTGATAAGTTTTTAAAGGGAAAATAAAACTTTTAACCGTTTTCAAAGTAGCCGCTACCGCCTTACCTTTAATTTTAAAAGAATTATAATCTTCAACCTGCTCAATTACCGCTTCTGGATAATGAGCATGAATCTGTTGTTCTAAATAGCGCACGTCTTTCTCAGGAACAGCGTAATAAAAAGCGATTTGTCTGTTATTGGCTACTATTTCAAAGGAGATATGGTCATCACGTCCAAAAAACCAGGCTTTAAAACCACGTTGTGCTCTTAAACCGCCGATAGAGGCAAAAATAGTTTCGCCCTTAGCAATTTCTTCTTTTATACTTTGAACATTCAAATCACCCTCATCTTTATTATCAGTGTTCTTAGGAATTTTAATTAAAAAAATTTGATGATTAAAATAGCGTCGACTAGAAAAATAGGTTTTTAAAATTAACAAAATAACTCCTAGCCCAAAGATGACTAAAAGAGAAATTATTACCACCGGGAAAACTGAACCAAAATTTATAACATTGGTGGTTGGCATAATTTAATATCTTAATTATTATTTTTTAATTTAATAATTCGATCAGCTTTAATTTTTGCTTCTTGCTCCAAAAAAAACTTGTTAACGCCTGGAATTATTTTGAGCCATTTTCTTATCAAATCAATTATCTTGTCGACTTTAACTTTAGCCTTTTCTAATAAACCAGCAATTTTTACAACTGTTTCTTCACCGACTTGCTTGAATTCTTTTTGTTTAGCCGGATTCATGTTTAAATAAATTTCGTGCAAACCAGCTGATAAAATATCATCAATTGCTTTAACTCGCGCTTGATAATAAACCTGAGCTTGACTGCCGGCCGCCAAGCCACCATCAGTAATTTCTTTTGTCTCAGAACTTGATTTTTCTTGCTCAATAATTTCTTTGCTCTTCTCAAAACTTTTTTCAATTTTTTGTTCTACTCCCTGCTCTGCTGATTGACCGCTTTTAAAAACCTCAATCTTACCAGGTGAAACTGGTTTTTCAAAAGAATGCGCTCTGTTTTTTAAATTAATTATTTTCTCTGCCGGCATAGTAAATAGAATTATAAATTTATTGCCCCTACCGGACAATTTTTTACCGCATTCTTAACACAATCATTTACTTCATCATTGATTACTTCTGATTTATTTTCACTATTCATTTGAAAAGTGTCTGGACAAATACCAGCGCATAAGCCACAACCTATGCATTTATTTTGCTCTACTTTTATCATAAAAATTATAATTAATTTTTTAATTATTTATGTACTTATTATAACACATTTATAAAAAAATAAAACTGTTAAAATAGCTAATTATAGTTTAAAAAAAGTCAAAATATTAGCTAAATTTTATCCTACTTAAGTAAATTTGACAATTTATGATGCTTTTGTTATATTTAATTAATAATACAAGAAATAATAGCAAATAAAATACAAGCTAAGAGCTAGTATTTTTTTGGTAAACTAATATGGCAACAAAGAAGGCCGCCGGTTCTACTTCCCTCGGACGCGATTCAGCGGGCAGACGTCTCGGCGTAAAAATTACTGATGGCGAATGGGCAAAAGCTGGCGCGATTATTATTAGACAACGTGGTAGCAAATATTACCCAGGATTAAATGTCAAAAAAGGTAAAGATGACACGCTTTTTGCTTTAAAAAGTGGTTTTGTTAAATTCACTACGAGAAAATTAAAGAAATTTGATGGTAATCTTAAAATTACTAAAATTGTAAACGTGGTGACAAAGGAAGCTACTCCTAAGAAAACAACTGTAAAAGTAAAAAAAGTGAAAAAAAATACTAAAAGTAATTCCCGTAAAAAATAAATCAAATAGATGATAAAAAACAACCTCTAAATTCTGAGGTTGTTTTTTTATCAAGTTGTTTTTTATTTTTAGCTATTTTTTATTTTTACAAACACGAATAAACTCAACAAATAAAGGATGCGGCGCCAAGGGTCGCGAAATATATTCTGGATGAAATTGTACGCCAATAAAGAAAGGATGCTCTTTTATTTCAATCGCTTCCACTATCTCATTATCCGGCGAAGTGCCGGAAACAGTTAAACCTAATTTCTCAAATTGAGCACGATAAGTATTATTAAATTCATAGCGATGACGATGGCGTTCAGTGATAATCTTTTTTTTATTAAACTTATTATAAGCCTGAGCAAAACGTGTCTCCGGTTTTATCAAACAAGGCCAACCGCCCAGACGAATTGTTCCGCCATAGCCTTTTTCTTTAATTAATTTTTCTTGACCAGGCATAATATGGATAACTGGATCAGGAGTTTTAGCATTTATTTCTACTGAGTTAGCTTCTTTTAAGCCAGCGACATTACGCGCAAATTCAATCACCGCCATTTGCATGCCATAACATAAACCGAAAAACGGAATTTTATTTTCGCGACAATATTTAATCGCTTCTATTTTCCCTTCTGATCCACGTCCGCCCCAACCTTGAGGAATAATAATTCCATCTAAACCTTTTAAGGCGCGAGCCTTATTTTCCGCCACTTCTTCCGCATTCAACCAATGAATCTTAGCCTTACAATGATTATAAGCGGCAGCGTGCTTAATTGCTTCAATAACTGATATGTAAGAATCGCTTAATTCAAAATCGCCACTGGCAAAATATTTGCTGACGATGCCAATATTAACTATTGGGCCCTTAACTTTAGTAGCTTGAACAAGTTTACGCCAAGCATCATTATTTTCTTTTTTATTAGGTAAACCTAATTTTTCCAGAATTCGCTCGCCTAAATTATCTTTTTCAAAATTTAAAGGAATCTCATAAATAGAATCAGCATCAGGCGCGGCAATCACACAATCAATCGGCACATTGCAATTAATTGATAACTTTTCTCTCCTAATCATATCAATTGGTTTTTCACTGCGCGCTACAATAAAATCAGGTTGTATTCCGGCTCCCTGCAAACTGCGAACAGCATGTTGTGTTGGTTTGGTTTTCATTTCGCCAATTTTATTGGGAAGCGGTAAAAAAGAAACAATTACAAACAAAACATCTTTGGGATTAAAAAGTTTCATTACTCGGGCTGCTTCTAAAAACAATAAATTTTCATATTCCCCCACGGTGCCGCCAATTTCAATAATCATAATTTCCGCACCGGTTTTTTCAACCGCTTTTTCAATTCGATTACGAATTTCCAAGGGAATATGTGGCACCACTTGAACACATTTGCCTTTGTATTCTAAATTTCGTTCGCGTTCAATTACTGACTGATAGACGCGTCCGGTAGTCATGTAATTTACGCGATAAATATTTTTATTTAAAAATCTTTCGTAATTACCAATATCTTGATCAGTTTCATCACCATCTTCAGTAACAAACACTTCGCCGTGCTCAATCGGATTCATAGTTCCAGCATCAACGTTAATATAGGGATCCATTTTTATGGCACTAACATTAAAACCGCGCGCCTGCAGTATTTGACCGATAGAAGCAGTAGTTACTCCCTTACCTACACCTGACATAACGCCACCAACCACAAAAATAAATTTCGTATTTTTTTCTTTTTTCTCCATATTTTTATCTTTTTTTGGCTTATTTTTCATAATATTGACGATCTTATATGTTTATGATAAAGTATTGCTATCGTTCTTTTTATAATTTTAACAAATCTAAATCTGGGAAAATGAATGTAGAACTATTTGTGAAACTATTGTTGAACCAAAAAATGCTTGTTTCAAACGGCGACGGTGATGTTTTACTTGAAACCAAAAACCTGAGAAAGGTAGTCAAACTAATTGCGGAAGATTTTCCAGTAGAAACTGAATTCCATGTTCTGGAATTTCAAAGACGACACACCAGCTGTAACGGCATTAAACTTATTGGGTTTTCTTCTGATGAAGAATTAAAATTTAATCGTCTCTTGAGCGATAAATTCTACAGAGAACACAGCCCGATTGAAAAAGAAATTTGGGAGGAGTAATCAACTTCTTCTAAGCAGAGCAAAACAGTAAAGGAGCGTAAGCATTTTTTTCGCTCCTTTTTTATTTTCCAGTTTTTAAAAATTCAAGTGCCCGATCAAACTGCGGGTCTTTTTCATTTTTTATATCTTCTTCGGTAAAATCAACAGTAATATCTGGTTCAATACCTTTTTCGTTAATTTGGTCACCGGCCGGAGTTAGCCAATGAGCAACTGTTAATTTTAAAGACGAACCATCGCTTAAATCTTTTACTGCCTGAACTGATCCTTTGCCAAAACTTTTCATCCCAATAATAGTCGCTTCTTTATAATCTCGCAAGGCACCCGCCACAATTTCCGACGCTGAAGCACTACCTTCATTAATTAAAACAACCGTGGCAAAATCTTTCAATCTAGCTCTTTGATTAGAAAAATGTTCATTGCGTCTATTTTCACCAAATTGTTCCGCCACCACTAATCCATCTTCAATCCATTCACTTGCCACAAATACGGCTGTTTCCAAATAACCACCGGGATTATTTCTTAAATCCAGGATTATTCCTTTGGGTGATTTAGTTAAAATATCATTAATGGCCTGATTAAAGAGTGCTTCTGTATCATCATTAAAGTTAGTAATGCGAATAACATAATAGCCGTCACTGCGCATTTCCGTTTCAACACTGGCAATAACAATTTTATCGCGCACAATTTCAACATCAAAGGGCTTTGCTTCACCTCGAATAATTGTCAAAGTCACAGTGGTTCCTTTGGGACCACGTATTTTTTTAACTGCTTGGGTAACGGTTAACCCTAAAGCTGATTCACCATTAATCGCATAAACTTTATCACCGGCTCTTAAACCGGCTTTTTGGGCTGGCATTCCTTCTAAAGGAGCGACAATCGTAATCATGTCATCTCGCTTACCCACTTCCGCACCGATTCCTTCAAAAGTACCGGCCAAATCTTGATAGAACTCCGTAGTTAATTCAGGATCCATAAATACCGTATAAGGATCATCGGTCGCACCCGCTAAACCTTCAAGCGAACCATAAAACAAATCCCGTTCTTTAATTTGATTCTTACTAAAATGATTACTCTTTATGCTATTCCAAACTTCAAAATAAAGATTAAAATCAAAAGATTCCCGGTCACCATTTAAAAAAGCTTGGCGCGCCTCTTCTGAATAAGCCAAAGTTTGTCTGTTTCTAGGCGGACGATTAGAATTGCCCAAATAAAAACCAGACAAAAAAATACCGCCCATCACTACCAAAAGCAAAATGGGCAAAATTATTTTTTTATATTTTCTATTTATTTTCATATTATTTTCTAATGACTTTAGGCGGATTAAAACGCCAATCAATTATTTTTGAGGGTTTGGCTTTTTTGAGCTCGCCAATATCAATAATTAAATCAGGCTGATTGGAAGGCAAAAAATATTTATTTAAACTATTTAAATTACTCAAAGGCTTTTCTCCGCTTAAATTTAAACTAGTGGAAATAAGCGGCGCACCCACTTTCCTTATTATTTTAATTAAAAAATCTGATTTAGGCAAACGCAAGGAAATTGTCCCGTCCTTACTTACTATTTGACTTAGCATTTGGCGAGGTAGATTTTTCTTAGCAGGCAAAATTATAGTCGTTGGCCGTTTATCGTTTAACCAAATATCTTGTATTTCTTTTTCATCCCTAGTTTTAATTGAAGCATACTTTTTAGCCATGCTCAAACTACTTACTAAATTGATGAAAGGTTTATCACTGGCTCGTTTTTTTATTCGTACTATTTTTTCTAAAGCTTTTTTATTTAAACTTAAACAACTTAAACCGTAAATTGTATCGGTCGGCAAAATTAAAATTTGACCCTGCTTAATTTTTTGAACAATCAAAGCAAGCTCAGCTGAGCTAAAATCAGAGTTTTTCTTTTTTATACGAATCATCTTAGTTTAAATAATCGCTTTCAAAGCTTAATTTAGATAATCGCTTTTAAAGCTTTCAAAGCCTCTGGTAAAATTGGTAAAATCAAATTAACTACTTTCAATAAATAGGGGGCAAAAAATGAATTAGTTAAATGATTGCCAAACATCGTATCAATTACCGCATAACGTGAAGCAACAAAAATAATTAAACCCAAAAAAAGCGAACCCTCCAGTAAGGCCAAAACTCCGCCCAGTAAATTATTAATATATTTACTGCCGGGAATAAAGGCTAACAAGTTAAAGATTTTTTCAATTAAGAAAAAAACAAAATTCACTAATTGGGTAGCAGCGATAAATAGAATTATAAAAGCCAAAACCTTTCCTAGAGCCTCATGATCTTTTACCCAAACACTTCCCCATTCAAAAAACTTTAAATAAAAATGGCTGGCAAAATAAGCGCCAAAAATAAGAGCCACTAAATTTCCTAACGAACGAATCAAACCCTTTTTTAAACCATGGTAGGTAAAAAAGACAAGAATAAAAAGAATAATTAAATCAATAATTGACATATAAATAATTATAAAAAATTATTCTAACCGCGGAAAAAGTCCAGCGCCTTTTTTTATTTGCGGAGCTAAAAATTGTTCTTGAATTTTTTTGGCGCTACTAGGCAAGAAAGGTTCTAAAAGATAAGCAATATTTACAATATCTTGGGCCAAAGGTTTTAAAATAGCGGCGATTTCTTTTTTATTACTTAATTTCCAAGGAGTTTTAGCGCTCAAGGTTTCATCACACGCTCTGATTCTGTCCCAAATAATATGTAAAGCTTCATTTAAACGATAGCCATTCATCGCCTTTTTAAAATCAGTAGCCGTATTACTAAAATTTTTATCTGTCAAATCAATTTTAATTTCCGTCTTTATTTCATTTTTTTCCAGTAAGTTAGCTACTCGAGAAACTAAGTTGCCTAAACCATTAGCTAAATCCGCATTATAACGAATTTTAAACTTTTCGTTTGAATAATCACCATCTTCAAAAGTTGGTATCTCCGCCAATAAATAATAACGAACCGCTTCGCTGCCATACTGAGCAACTAAATCAAAGGGACTAACTACATTGCCTAAACTCTTACTCATTTTTTCACCGTTAGCAGTGATAAAACCAAAAACTAAAATTTGTTTGGAACTTGGTAAGCCGGCTGACATAAGCATGGCTTGCCACATGGCTGCTTGCGGACGCAAATTATCTTTACCGCAAACTTGAAGCGCCGGCCAAAAAGATAAAAAATTAGCTTCATCTTCCGGCCAACCCAATGTGGAAACATAGTTCACTAAAGCGTCAAACCAAACATACATCACTTGACTATCATCGTCAGGTACAGGTACACCATGAGGCATCTTATCTTTCTGCCGGGAAATACTAAAATCTTGCAAACCGTTAGCCACAAAAGTATTTATTTCTTTCAAACGACTAGCCGGCAAAACAAAATCCGGCTGAGATTTATAAAGGTCTAACAACTTTTCTTGATATTTGGAAAAACGAAAAAAATAATTTTCTTCTTTAATTATTTCCAAATCCTGATTGGGATGCAAAGGGCAACGACCACTCACTAATTCCGAATCCGTTTTTTCCATTTCACAACCAACGCAATATTTTACTTCATAGTGTTTTTTATAAATATCTCCCTGCTTTGCGCAACGACGCCAAAATTCTTGGGCAGCGGCGATATGGTGAGCATCAGTGGTACGAATAAATTTATCAAAAGTTAAATTTAGACTTTCTTTCAAAGGCAAAAATTTAGCAGAATATTTATCACAATAATCATTAACAGAGAGTCCTTCCTCCTGAGCTTTTAAATAAATTTTCAAACCATGCTCATCAGTGCCGGTATTAAAAAAGACCTCTCTGCCCTGTTGTCTTTCATAGCGAGCAATAACATCCGCTCGAATAATCTCTGCCGCAAAGCCAATATGCGGTTCGGAATTTATATAGGGTAAAGTGGTAGTGATGTAAAAATTATTATTTTTCATAATTGATTATTTAATTAAAACAACAAATTCTCCCTTTAAATTATCTAAATTTTCTTGAAGTTTAGTTATCAGTTCACCGGCCTCGCCTTCATAAAAACTTTCGTGCATTTTAGTTAATTCGCGGGCAATAAAAATTTTCCGAATTTTACTAAGAGCTTTAGAGCACGATTGTATTTCTGTTAACAATTTTATCAATCGGTGTTTTGATTCATAAATTATCACTGGATAAGGACTGTTAACAATTTCTTTAATTAAAGTTTGACGACCTTTCTTATGAGGCAAAAATCCTAAAAATAAAAAATGTTCAAATCCTTGTCCGACTAAAGCAAGGGCGGCTGTTAAAGCTGAAGCGCCGGGAATACTTTCAATTTTAACTTGGTGCTTTAATTCTTGTCGTACTGACGATACCAAAGAACTGCCTGGATCAGATACGCCCGGCGTACCCGCATCAGTCACCAAGGCAATTTTTTTATCTGCCCGGAGTAATTCTAAAATTTTATCAATTTTATAGCGCCCTGAATGTTGATGATAGGAAATAGTCGGTGTGCTAATACTATGGGCGTTTAATAGTTTTTTGGTGACGCGCGTATCTTCACATAAAATAAAATCTGCTTCCCGTAACACTCTAAGAGCGCGCAAAGTTATATCTTCTAAATTGCCAATTGGTGTAGCAACTATGCTCAATAAAGCCATAATTTATTCCATGTTATCCCGTCTTATTCCATGTTATCCCGTCTTTCACGAACGTATTTAGTCCAATCCTCAGCAACATTAACCAAAATTTTAAACGGCGCTTCAATAATAAAATCAAATATGAAAACAAAAATATTAAGTCGTGACATCTTATTAGACAACCAACGACCCACTAAAATAATCGGCATATAGAATAAATCAACCAAAAAGGTACCAATATTTTCTCGCCGCTCAACAATCATTAAATCTTTAACACCTCGGGTGACTACCACACTGAAGAAGCTAACAAAAGCGAGGAAGAATAAGAAAATCAAAATACTCACCCAATTAAAGCCAAGTTTTTCTAAAGCAATCACAATTATATAAACAGAGAAAATGAAGGCAGCGCTATAGATTAAATTAAAGGCAACACTGGCAAATAAGCTACGACTTTTACTGCGTCGCAAAACAGTCGCCTGTCTCTTGCTTTCTCCTAAAAAAGCGATCTCTCTAATACCGGCAATAATTTTTTCTGTGTTGTCTTTGCGCGGCTTCTGAGTTAATTGGACAATCAAAAACAAAAGCGCGGCCGGAAACATAACATTTATTCCCAAAGAAACATAATTAATCGGTTCATTAAAAAACTTAATGGCCGGCACTTCAATTAAAATAACAAATATTGATTTAGTAAGAAAAATATAAATAATACTGCGAATGGCCGCTCGCCATAAACGAGCTTTGGCTTTTGAATATTTTTTTTCGCAAGTATTTCTCGCTAAATTCAAAAAACTACTTTCCCCCTTTTGCAACTCGCTATAAACCTTTACTGGATTTTCGCTAATAGTTTCGGTCAAAACATTATAATACAAAGAATAGCGACGAACTATCTTATCCAACTGCTTAGCTAAGGGATGATTTAACTGTTCAGTTATTTTCGTCCTGATTATTTTGATGTTGTCGGCAATTTTTTTTATTTTTTCTTGATCCTCATCATCAAGCTGAGCTTTATTTAAATTAAGCCAATCATCATTGTAATATTTAAAAAGAATAAAACTGAGAATTTCTCTGTCTAGATTAAGATATTTTCGGCCGATACTTAAATAAATTTGAATTTCCAAATCATCTTCATAAGGCATGTCTTTGGGCAAGGTAATTTCTTTGGTTAAAACATCAAACATGTTATTAACCACCATTTGCTTTACCTTGTTAGGACTAAGACTTTCCTCAATTTCGCAAGCGGCAATACTTAATATCCAACGAATAACTTTATTTTTTTCTTTAACTAAAATTTCAGCTTGTCTTAAATCAACTTTCCGGCCTAAAGAAGAATTAATTTTTTTAATCAATTGCTCTTTAAGAGACAAGTACTTATTAAGCAAAATTGCTACTTCTTTAATTCTTGTTTCTGGAATTTGGTTATTAGGTAAATATCCGCCCCGAATAAGTTCAATTAATAAATAATTAGCCAATCCCTCGCTATCAACATCCTTAACTGTCCCTTCAATAATCACATGACGACGCAAAATTCTGGCGATGGCATTTTTCCTGATTAAATTTTCTTCATCATAATCAACGGCGTTTCTAATCTTTTCATAAAAAAAAGCCAGTCGAGAAATAAGTTCTGATACTCTAATTTTTGGTTCGCTGTCGTTTGATTCTTCTTTCTTTGTTTGATCGTTATAAATAATCTGAAAAAGTTTTTTAGTGTCATCGTTAATTTCGACGGCTTTGGTAAAAGATTTTTTCTTTATAAGATTTGGGCTAACCATATTGAAATATTTTAATTTCGCAAAGTTAAAATTAGTGCTTGCGCACCACTGATTTTATTGTATCCTGTTTAGCTTTAAAACGCAATAAACAAAAAAATTTAAGCTTGTTTTAGCCAAAAAATTAATACTATAAAAAAAATTATCCAAGACCCTAAAAACCCTTGACAAGCACCCTTCAATTTTGTATTATTTTAATAGATAAAAAAGTGGCCAAAAGGCTATTTTTAATTACCTATTCATTCTCTTTATGAACAAATTAATAAACTATATCAAGGCCTCAATTTCGGAAATGAAAAAGGTGACTTGGCCGACTAAAAAAGAAACTTATAACTACACAGTTTTAGTAATCGCAATCAGCTTAATTGTGGCTGCTTTTTTAGGCGCTCTTGATTATATTTTCAACCTTGGCTTTAAATTCATCCTTTAAAGACCAAGTTATTAAAATAGTTCTTATTTTAAAATTATGGCTAAACAGCTTCTTAATCAAGGCCGACGTTGGTATGTGATTCATACCTATTCTGGTTACGAAGAAAACGTCGCCCAAAATTTAAAACAAAGAGTTGAGTCTCTGGACATGGAAGATAAGATTTTTAACATTTTAATTCCGACCGAAAAGAAAATCAAAA
>DAONYH010000001.1:21111-36042 GCA_035414245.1 bacterium
GACATGGAAGATAAGATTTTTAACATTTTAATTCCGACCGAAAAGAAAATCAAAATAAAAAACGGTAAACGAAAAGTAGTTGAAGAAAAAATCTTTCCCGGCTATATTTTAGTGGAAATGATAGTAACAGATGATTCTTGGTATATTGTCAGAAATACTCCTAATGTAACCGGCTTTATTGGCTCCGGGACAATTCCCACACCAATTAGCGAAGTTGAAGTTAAAGCCTTACAAAAAAGAATGGGTGTTGAAGATCCTAAATTCCAAATTGATGTGGTAATTGGTTCACCGGTTAAAATTAATGAAGGACCATTTAAAAATATGGAGGGTAAGGTAACAGCGATTGATGAAGCGAAAGGTAAAGTTAAGGTTTCGGTTTCCCTATTTGGTCGCGAAACTCCGGTGGAATTAGATTTTTTACAAATTAAAAAAGCATAAATACTGATAGATAAAGAAGAGCGGCGCTTCTCCGTTCTTGAATTAATAATATGGCAAAAAAAATAAAAACAAAAATTAAATTACAAATAGCCGGTGGTCAAGCTAATCCTGCTCCTCCAGTCGGACCAGCCTTGGGCCAACACGGTTTAAATATCGCTGAATTTTGTAAACAATTCAATGATAAAACTAAAGATAAAATGGGTGATATTATTCCTGTGGAAATTACAGTTTACGAAGATCGCAGCTATGACTTCATCCTTAAAACCCCGCCCGCCGGTGAATTAATTAAAAAAGCGGCCGGTATCAAAAAAGGCTCAAGTAAGCCTTTAACAGAAAAAGTAGGCACCATCACCGAAAAACAATTGGCGGAAATCGCGCTCGTTAAGATGCCTGATTTAAATGCTCATGATTTAGAAGCCGCTAAAAAAATTGTGGCTGGTACAGTGCGCCAAATGGGTGTTGAAATTAAATAATTTATTAACTTATTAACTTGTGGGAGTCTTTTTAAAAAAAAAGACGCTAACCACGAATTAAATGTATGACCAAAGAAAAAAAAGAAAACCAGAAAGAAACGACTACTCCTAAAAAAAACGAAAAACCAGAAAAGAAAAAAATAGAAAAAAAACCGGTAGCCGATAAGAAAAAGGCAGCAACGGTATTCAAAAAGAAAAAGAAAGATTATTCTGCTATTTACGATAAAAATAAAAGTTATTCAATTAATGAAGCTTTGGAAATTTTAAAAAAAGTAAATAAGGTAAAATTTGATCCGTCAGTGGAAGTTCATGTTCGCTTGGGAATTAATGCTAAAAAAGGTGACCAGCAAGTACGAGGCGCAGTTAGCCTCCCTCATGGAACTGGTAAAACAATCAAGATTGCGGCTTTTGTGACTCCGGAAAATGAAAAAGCAGCCAAGGCAGCCGGAGCTGATTTTGTGGGAAGTGAAGATTTAATTGCCGAAATTAAGAAAACAGAAAAAACCGACTTTCAAGTGGCCATTGCTGAACCAAGTTTAATGAAAAATTTAGCGGTCATTGCTAAAATATTAGGCACTCGTGGTTTAATGCCCTCCCCGAAAAATGACACTGTGAGCGCTAATCCAGTTAAAACGATTGAAGAGCTTAAAAGAGGCAAAATAAGCTTTAAAAACGATGATACAGGTAATTTACACGCTGTAATCGGTAAATTAAGCTTTACTAATGATAAATTAAGCGCTAATTATCAAACTTTAATTGAAGTGGTTAAAAAATCCAAACCAAGCTCTTCTAAAGGGGTCTTCATTAAGAACATCACCTTAGCGACTTCAATGAGTCCGGGCGTTAAAATTACTCTTGACTAATTTTGATTAATCTTGACTTATTTTTATAAATATAATATACTAAAAAAGTAGGTAAGCAATTTTAAAGAAAGGGCGGATCCTAAATCCGTCTTTTTCTTTCAAACAAAGGTCGTCTTACATTTGTTAAAAATAAAAGTGAAAAAATGAAAAAATTATTCGTTGGCGGTTTGTCTTATCAGACAACTGAACAAGGCTTAGCCGATGCTTTCTCAAAAGCGGGCAATGTTCTATCCGCCATAATTATCACTGATCGTATTACTCATCGTTCTAAAGGTTTCGGTTTTGTGGAAATGGAAAATGAAGCTGATGCGGAAAAAGCAATTAGCATGTATAATAATCAAGAATTAGATGGTCGCCGAATTGTGGTTAATGAAGCTAGACCTCTAGAAAAAAGATTCTAACTGACCGATTTTTAGATAAAAGAAAAACGCCCTTGTAAAACAGGGGCGTTTTTTGTTTGTTAAATGATTTAAAGAACTTCGCTAGCAAAAGCGGCCAGCGGTGAACGAACAGTTTCAGTTAAAATAGAAACACCGACCATTTTATTTTTAGCGCCAAAGCCGCTAAGCTTTTCAATTCCATAAGTTAAACCGGAATTATCAATTGAAATGTAGGGTAAATCTATTTGACTGATGTCACCACAAAAAACATATTTCGTGCCTTTGCCAGCGCGAGTAACAATCGTCTTCATCTCCAATTGAGACAAATTTTGAGCCTCCTCAACAATAATAAAGGAATTAATAATAGTCTGACCGCGGATATAATCCAGGGGCTGGCAAATAAAGCCATACTTTTCAGAAATATTATTACCAGTTTCATTTTCAAGATCAATACCACTGCTGCTTGCCTTGCTATTTTTTTGCTTTTTACCGTTATTTAAAATCGCGGCCATTCTATTTCTCTGTGTTTTTTCCAAGAAACGAATGTTTTGCTCAAAAGGTAGAAGCCAAGGAGCGGATTTAGCTTTGATATCACCCGGAAGAAATCCCATTTTTTGTTGATTATTTAAAGGAATCATGGGATTAACCAGAATCAACTGATCAAAATCTTTGCGCTGTTCTAAAGCAGCCGCAACGGCTAACAAAGTCTTTCCAGTTCCGGCTGGACCCTGCAAAAAAACGAGATGAATGCCTTTATCTAATAATTGTCTAAAAGCTAATAATTGATTCCAATTTACACCTTTGTCATTAACTGCGGTAAGTCCCATGATTTCCAAATAAGTAGAAATCGGTTCCAAACTATCACCTTTTCTGATAGTTAAAAAAGAATTTTCTTTACGTGCAGATGAGCTGGGAAAATTTTCAATTATTACTCCCCCGTTTTCAGGAATTTCACCAAAAATTTCAGACTCATATCGCAATCTCACTTCTGAACCAGAAACAGAAACAATGGGAATATCCTGATTTCTTTTCGGAACAACTAAATTTGAGTGATAGCGCTCAATTTTAACCTGAGGAAATTCCTTAAACAAAGTTTGCGCAATAATCCTCATATTAGTATCATCGCTGACTAATTTATATTTTTTATAACCACCATAAAGCTGGGTAGTATGCAAAACATAATTAAAGGTAGCGATGATTTGATCATCAGGCTTAGCTGCATCAATCCGTAAATCTTTGAAATTAGTATTTTTTTCAATGATTACTTGGGGATGATCACTGAAAACCAAGTTTTCAATTTGTCTGATAACCGTTCGCGCTACGGAACCGATACGCCAATCATTTTTTAGCTTATCAAGCTCACGTAAAACTGTGAATGGAATAACAAGTAAATTGCCATCATTAAGAAAATGATTAATTGCTCTGGGATCGCCAATGATAACACTAGTGTCAGGTACGATTAAATTTTCCTTCTCCTTGGTTTCGCTGACTGCATTTGATTCATTTTTTTGTTTATCTTTCAATTTTTCTCCTTGAGCCACCAGGACCCTTTTAAATTATTACTAGTTTATTTATTTCAAAGTACAAAAATATTTATAATTATTTCTTTTTATTTTTAATTTTATTTTTTACTGGTTTAACGGTTTTTGCTTTCTTGGTGGTTTTTATTGATTTAGTCATTTTAGTTTTTACCGGCTTTTTTGCTTTTTTAACGGTTTTCGCTTGTTTAACGGTTTCCGCTTTGGCTTGTCTTTTTTCATAATCAGCAATCGCCTTTCTTAGACCCTCCACCGCCATCACCGAACAATGAAGTTTTTGTCTTGGCAGACCACCTAAATAATCAACAATGCTTTCCCAGGCATATTTTTTAGCATCTTCAACTTTCATTCCTTTGATTTTCTGGGTCATGACTGAAGCAGTGGCAATATTTGAAGCACAACCAAAAGACAAAAATTTTGCCTCCTTTATTACTCCCTTCTCTACCTTCAAGAAAAAATCTAATTGATCGCCACAAACTAGATTTCCGATTTGCGCATAACCATCAGGTTCATCAAGGCGCCCAATATTTTTAGGATTAAGAAAATTCTCTAAAGTTTTCTTAGTATATTTTAAAGCCATATATAACAAATTGATAAATTATTAGTGAATATTAACTAAATTTAAAAAATTTGTAAATACTTGGAGAAGTATAAAAATGTTAATAACAAGATTAAGAAAAACATAAATAAATCTATTTTATTTAATAAATGGTGAAAAGGAACGGAGGCGATTAACAGTATTTTTTAACTCCTTGATAGTATAGTCAATTTCCTTTTTAGTATTAAAGCGACCAAAAGAAAAACGAATATTACTATTTAAAAAATGTTTATCTTGACCCATGGCTTTTAAAACATAAGAAGCGCGCAAATCAGCCGCTGAACAAGCCGAGCCAGTGGAAACATAAATTCCCTTTTGTGATAAGTCAATCAAGATGGCTTCACCTTCCACAAAGCTAAACATCAGGTTGATGTTATTTGGTGCTCGCTTGATAGCACTGCCATTTAATTTAACTTCTGGAATTTCTTTTTTTACTTTTTCCCAAAAATAAGTACTTAAAGATTTAATTTTTTTAAGATAAGTATTTCTTTCTTGGTAAGCTAAAGCAAGAGCTTCGCTTAGACCAACAATGCCGGGTAAATTATAAGTTCCTGATCTTAAACCATCTTCTTGCCCACCGCCAGTAATCAGTGGTTTAATTTTAATTTGTCGATTTAGATAGGCGACGCCTACTCCTTTTGGACCATAAAACTTATGGGCGGATAAACTTAAAAAATCAATGCCCATTTTTTTGACATTAAATTTGATGATGGGTACGGCTTGAGCAGCGTCAGTGTGAAAATAGGCTCCAAACTGATGAGTAATTTTGGCCAGTTTTTCAATTTCCTGAATAGTACCCACTTCATTATTAACAGCCATCACCGAAACTAAAATAGTACGCTTATCAATTATTTTTCGCAAGTTGTTGGGATTAACCAAACCATCTTTATTAACCGGTAAAATTTCAACTATAAAACCGGCGCGCGCTAATTGTTTGGCTGATTCCCTAACGCAGGGATGCTCAATCGCGGAAATAATAATTTTATTTTTCTTTTTACTTCGATTAGCTAAAGCAACTCCTTTAATTATAAAATTATTAGCCTCGGTGGCGCCGGAAGTAAAGATTACACCATTCTCATCACCACCAAGCAAATAAGCCACGTTTTTTTTCGCTTTCTGTAAGACATCAAAAGCTTCTTGCCCTAAATTATGAATTGACGAAGCATTACCATAGTTTTTACTAAAAAATGGTAACATTTTTTTGAGAACGCGCTGATCAAGAGCAGTGGTCGCAGCATTGTCTAAATAAACTTGCATATTTAATAGACTGGTATATTTAATAAACTTAACTATTTATTATTTTTACTTAACTATTTATTATTTTAACAGTTGAATACTGTTGATAACAACCGGCGTAGTGGGGATGTCTCGCTCACCGGTTTGGACATTTTCAATCTGGTGAACCACATCCATTCCTGAAACTACTTCACCAAAATTGGTATGCATGCCATCAAGCCAAGGTGTTTCTGGGGCGGTAACAATAAAAAATTGCGAACCATTAGTATTGGGACCGCTGTTGGCCATTGCCAAGCTACCAGCTACTAATTTATGATTATTAATTTCGTCAGCAAACTTATAGCCGGGTCCACCGATACCATAAAGACGGGTATCCACTTCTTTACTATTTGGGTCACCACCTTGAATCATAAAATCCTTAATCACCCGATGGAATTTAGTATTATTATAGAAACCGGCCTGGGCTAAATTCAAAAAATTATTAACTGTTACCGGAGATTCTTCGGTATAAAATTTGACTGTTATTTTTCCCAAGCTGGTGTTTATCACCGCTTGCGAATATTCTTTTGTTAAATCAGCTTGATTTTTAATACTCATAGTAGTTTGCTCATTAGTTTGTAAACCGAGATTTGCTCCCGGATTCAATTCTAAGTTAGTATTTTCCCCTAGACTTGAAGTTGGTGAGGTTGGTTGTGCATTATTAGTGCAGGCGGTTAATAAACCAGCTACCAATATAATGCTTAAAATATAAAATATTTTTTTCATATTTTTTACAATTAATTATATTATTAGACTTTATATTGTTTTTTTAGGTCTTGATCTTCGGCCTCTTGTTTAGCGCTAATTACTTTCTTAGCTTCTAATCTTAACTGCTCAATTTCCATTTTAGATAAAACCTTGGCTCTTTTAAGTAATAGTTCTCGATTGTTTAATTTTGGCTCTTCAATTACTTCACTTAGCAAGACGTCAAGAATCGCGCCTATTTTTGGTCCTGGAGTTAATTTTAATTTTTTTATTAAATCATCACCGTTTATTTTTAACATCTTAACCGACACTGGATCATGTTGCACTTTCTCCAACATGTATTGCAAATGTCTTAACTTATAAGGCATGGCCTTGGGTGTGCCTGAGCCTAAACGATCAGCAACCCGCAAATCAATTAAATCTCGCAAATTTTCTTTTCCTACTTTAACAATTAAACGTCTAACAGAAGCAGCGGTCACTTCACCCACATTATAATAAAACATGTGATTTTTAACCAAATTGACCACTCGTTCAGTTTCTTCTTTGGAAAATTTAAGACGCTTCATTATTTTTTCCACCATCTTGGCGCCTAAATATTCGTGATTATAAAAAGTCGCGACATTATTAATAATCTTTTTAGTTTTAGGCTTAGCCACATCATGCAAAAGCGCGGCTAGGCGAACCGGCCATTCTTTACTGGGACAATGTTTTAAGGCTAAAACATTATGTTTAAAAACTGGATAAATATGATGACGATCTTGTTTAACCGTCACGCCTCTTTCTAACTCGGGAATAATATATTGTAATAATTTACATTCTTTCAATAAATATATACCCTCAGCCGGACGATCAGATGCTAAAATTTTAATTAGTTCATCTCTGATTCTTTCTTGGGAAACAAATTTTAGGCTACCGGCTAATTTTACAATCGCCCGCTTAGTTTTTGGTTCTAAACTAAAACCCAGTTGCGCGCTAAAGCGTACCGCTCTTAACATTCTTAAAGCGTCTTCTTTAAAACGATCGCTAGGCTCGCCGACCGCGCGAATAATTTTGGCCTTAATATCTTTTTGTCCGCCAAACAAATCAATAATCTTTTCTTTCCCGTTGATATCCAAAGCTAAAGCGTTAATGGTAAAATCACGACGCTCTAAATCTTTTTCCAACTTATCTTCAAATTTAATTTTATCGGGATGACGTCGATCTGAATAACCTTGTTCGCTACGATAAGTAGTTATTTCTAAGACTGTAATTAATTTGTCATTTTTTTTAATCGGCAAAATAACCGTGCCAAAAGTATTTTTATATTTAGCCTCCTTAAAAATTTTCAAGATTTGTTCAGGACGAGCATTGGTAGTTATATCCCAATCTTTTGGTTCCTTGCCCATTAAATAATCACGCACACAACCGCCCACGATAAAAGCCTCAAAGCCAGCTTGCTTCAATGATTTCGTTGTTTGTTTTACATAATCTTTAATAATCATAAACTAAGGCCATTTATTTTCAGTAATTTATTTCTTTTTTGGGAAACTGGTATGTAAAAGTTGATCTGATAAATTATTTTCTTTCACCCAACTATAATAATCAAGCATTTTCTGATTTTCATGCGCTCGTCTAATATTTTTACTTTTATCTAAAGCATACATACCCTCTAATCTTTTGCGTCTAATATAATCAGTGGTTGGGAAAGGTTGGCCACCGCCGCCTAAACAACCACCCGGGCAGGCCATAACTTCTACATAGTGATATTGATTAAGCTTAGACGATAAGCGCTTAAAATTTCTAATTCCATTAACAACCGCCACTTTGAGACGTTTGCCAGCTACACTTACTGTTGCCTCCTTAATTCCTTTCAAACCCCTAACTTCCTTAAACTCTAAGCGACCGGCGGAGAGCTTATTCTGGCTCATCTTTTTCGTTTTATCTTTTACTGAACCCAAACAAACAGCGCTTCTTAAAGCTGATTCCATAACTCCACCTGAAGCACCATAAATAGCCGCTGCGCCAGAACCATCATTAAACAAAGCATCTGTCTCTGAACCAGTTAAGGACTTTAAATCAATATTATGTTTTTTTAATAAAAAAGCAAATTCTCTAACTGTTAAAACATGATCAACTAAGGGGCGCTTCTGGTAAAATAATTCTGGTCGGCGCGCTTCATATTTTTTAGCTGTACAAGGAACAATGGAAACCACGACTAAATCTTTAGGATTAATTTGGTGCTTCTGAGCAAAATAACTTTTTATGGCTCCGGCATTATGAATTTGTGGTGAGCGAGCGGTTGTTAAATGAGCTAAAAGTTCAGGTTGATAAAATTCCAAATAAGCTACCCAAGCTGGACAACAAGAAGTAAACATTGGTAACTTATTTTTTTTATTTGACTTTAATTTTTCTAATAGTTCCTCTGCCTCAATTAGGGTGGTAATATCAGCGCCAAAATTTATATCAAAAACATAGTCAAAGCCTAATTTTTTCAAAGCGGTGTTTATTTTTTTAGTACAATTGGCGCCATAAGGCAAACCAAACTCATCGCCCAAAGAAACCCGCACTGCCGGGGCAAATTGCGCCACCATAATTTTTGCCGGATTTTTTAAATCTCGCTCCACCGCCGGCCATTCACTCTGTTCTTGAGCAGAGGCTACTGGGCAAACATTGGTACATTGGCCGCAATAAATACAGGCATGGTCCTGATCGCGAACCGGTTTTATTTCTTGGTTAACACCACTGCCCTCTAAACGCAAAAAATCAATTCCTTGACGATGGCAAGCGGCAACACAGTTTGCACAATCAATACATTGTGTGCCGTCAATTTCAACAGCGTTTCCAAACTTAAAAGTTTTTCTCTTTCCTTTTCGATCATTAAATCTGGTAATCTTAATTCCGTAATCTCGCGCTAATTTAAGTAAATCGCAATCATAACGTATAGTGCAATCACCACATTTTTCAATATGAGCGGCAAAAATTAATTCAATATTTAAGTTACGCGCTTTTTTAACGCGGGGTGATTCAGTCAAAATATCCATTCCTTCCTTCACTACGGTTGAACAAGCAGTTTGTAATTTATTCATTCCTTTTATTTCCACCACACAAACTCGACAACTGGCCTTTGTCTTAACATCAGGGTGATGACAGAGTGACGGAATTTTAATATTATTCGCTTGTGCAACTTCTAAAATAGTTTGACCTGGCTTAACTTTATATTTTCGATTGTTGATTTTAATTGATAACATGAAAAATTATTTTTTATAAACATTATCAAAAAAACTTTTAACTGTCTGTGGAAGAGATGAACCAAGAGAACATAGACTAGAGTCTTCTAAATTATCTAATAAATCTTGAAACATGGCCGCTTTCACTTGCTTATTCTCAAATAATTCACGCAAACGATAAGTTCCCTCGCGACAAGCTGTGCAAGCTCCACAACTTTCCTTTTCATAAAATTTAAGCCAGTAATCTAGAAGTTTATTTAAATCAGTTTTTTCTTTGTCAAAAACCATTAACAACCCCGAACCCTCAACCGGAGCATTTAATTGATTTTCATTTAAAATTTCACCACACACTCCGCCGCCGGTCATAACAAAAAAAGGAAAATCCGGATAGTTATTAGTCGCTCTTAAAATTTCTTCTACACTATATTCGGCAGGCAAAGAAAAAACTTGGCGATATTTGAGAGCACCGGTTAAAGTATAGAGGCGTTCATGATTATAATCATTCTTATCAATTAAACTAACGCTGTAAAAAGTTTCCACGTTATTAACTAAAGTCGGCTTCTTCCATAAACCCTTTTCCCCGGGAAAAGGCGGACGAGGTCGCGGTTCAATTCTTTTTCCCTCAATAATATTCAAAAGAGCGGTTTCTTCACCGCAAATGTAAGATAGTCTATGAGGCTTAATAAAAAAGATTACTTTTTTATTCAGGGCGGCGTATTGCTTGGCGGCTAAAACTTTCTTGAGCTTTAAATGATATTTTTGGTAGTAATCAGCGCTAAGATAAATATAAACTTTGGCAATTTTATTTTGTCCTAAAAATTTAAAAGCCAAATCAACTCCATTAATCACTTCGGCGGTCTGCTTTTCCAGTAAATAAGCATCTTTTTTTACTCCGGGTTCGCCTTCAGCCGCATTAACAACAATAAAACCTTTATTAGCTTTCTTTAAAAACTCTTTAGTTAATTGCCATTTTTTTGCTGTTGGATAAGCAGAGCCACCCCGACCGCAAAGTCCGGCTTGCTCTATTTTTTGCAGTAAAGATAACTTTTTTTTCATTTCTTTACGCCGTAATCAATAAATAATTTTGAATTAATAAAAAATTAACGCGCTGTCCAACCGCCATCAACATGCAAAATTTCACCGGTTACATATTTAGCCTCATCACTAGCTAAATAAAGAGCAGCATAAGCAATATCATTTGGTTCGCCCAAATAACCGAGAGGGGTATTATTTTTTATCATTTGATTAAAACCATCATCCTCTAACACACCTTTAGTCATGCTAGTCGTAATAAAGCCGGGCGCAATAGCATTAATTCTAATTCCCAAAGGAGCTAGATCTAAAGCTGCTGCCTGAGTTAACTGCACTACTCCACCTTTAGCTACACAATAAGAAATTGCTCCTTGAAGACCAACTGTTCCTAATATGGAACTTAAATTTATAATTGATCCCTTAATACCTTTTTCTTTCATAGCTTGAGCGGCTAATTGTGAACCATAAAAAACACCTGTCAAATTAACTCCGATTGTTCTCTGCCAAGACTCTTCGCTTTCTTCCAAAATGCCACCCAAACTACCAATCCCGGCATTATTAACCATCACATCTAAACTACCAAAAGTTTCTTGAGCCACCTTAACTAAATTAGCCACTTCTTCCCTTTTTAAAACATTACATTTAACATAAATGGCCTTTTCTTGATCTAAATTTAAATTAGCAGGCATATCATCATGAATATCAGAATAAACTACTTTTGCTCCTTCAAGCACAAACAAATTGGCAATTGCTTGACCAAGGCCAGAGGCAGCACCTGTGACAATGGCTACTTTATTTTTTAATCTCATATTTTTTATTTAATAAATTAATTACTTTTTATTTTTTGTGAATAAACCGCTAATTCAACTAAACGATTAGCATAACCCCATTCATTATCATACCAAGCCACCAGTTTTAATAAATCACCACCAATAACTTTAGTGGTTAATAAATCAACGATGGCGCTGTGAGGATTACCAACAATGTCAGTGGAAACTAACTCTTCTTCTGAAGCTTCAATAATATGTTTAAATTTACTACTCGCCGCTTTTTTAAAAGCTTGATTAACGGCTTGAGCCGTGGTTTTTTTCTTTAAAAGAAAAACCGTATCACATAAAGAGCCAACCGGGGTGGGAACGCGAACGGCTAGACCATCAAAACTATTTTTTAATGAGGGAATGGTTTCAGTAACCGAAATGGCCGCACCCGTAGTCGTAGGAACAATATTTAAAGCAGCCGCTCGAGCGCGACGTAAATCTTTATGCGGACCATCAACCAAATTTTGATCAGCCGTATAGGAATGAATAGTGGTCATAACCGCTTTTTTGATGCCAAAATTTTGTCTAATCACTTCAGTAACAGGCGCTAAACAATTAGTCGTGCAAGAGGCACAAGAAATTATTTTATCACTTTTAGTTAGTTTTTTCTCATTAACTCCTAAAACAATGGTCTTCACATCGCTCTTTTTGGGCGGAGCGGATAAAATTACTTTTTTAGCTCCCGCTTTTAGATGTAAAGCTAATTCTTCTTTAGTTCTAAACCTCCCCGTGCATTCTAAAACCACATCCACTTTTAAACTTTGCCAAGGTAAAGCGCTCGGATCTTTTATGGCAAAAACCGGTATTTTATGACCATTAATAATAATTTTATCTTTAGTCGTGCTGATTTTGGACACGTATTTACCATAACAAGAATCAACTTTGATTAAATGGGCCAAAGTTTTAGGATCGGTTAAATCGTTTATCGCTACAATATTAATTTGCGGAAAACGATCAATAATAATTTTGCAAGCTGCGCGGCCAATACGCCCGAAACCATTAATGGCCAGATTAATTTTTGACATATTTTTATTAAAAAGATTAAATAAATTTCTGTCAGTATTATATCATATTAAAAACGAATCTAAAAACAAAAGCCACCTATTTTACTAGGTAGCTTAGAATCAATTTGACTGGTTTATTTACGTAGTTTTTTATTGCGACGATTAGGGTCAACTTCAATCGTAATCTCTCTTTCGTCCGCTTTATCAGGGGCAATTTTAACATCAACTGTTTGTTTTAAAATATGATGGGCAGAAACAACACCCCGAACACCATCAACATTCACTTTCGTGCCAATAGGTGGGAGTTTGCCGGCTAAATGCTTATAACCTTCATATTCAAAAGCCAAACAACACATCAAACGTCCACACATTCCGGAAATTCTTTCTGAGCCACGATGCACAACTTGTTGGACTTCGGCCATTTCTGAAGTAATAGAGGAAAATTCACACAAAAATTCCTTGCAACACAAGGCCCGTCCGCAAAGTCCACAATCACCAGAAATTTTTGCCTCATCTCTAGTGCCAATTTGGGTTAAACGAATGTTGGCATTAAAATGAGCGGCTAATTCTTTTACTAAATCACGAAAATCAACTCGTCCATCAGCAATGAAAGCAAAATTAATACGATTACCCTCAAAAGAAAAATGCACATCAACTAATTTCATAGGTAAACCGTATTTTTCAATTGCACTTCGACAAAAAGATAAAGCCTCGGCTCTTCTATCTTCTTTATTAGATTGTTCAATATCAGCAAAATCCGCTCGGCGTATCACTTTTTTAATTTCCTTGGTAGCTGTTTCTTCGCTATCTTCATCTTTATCACAAACCACCACTTTGCCCAATTCCTGCCCAATCTCTGTCTCCACAATTACATAATCACCCAAAACTAAATCCAGCCCATTATCATAAAAATTATAGGCTTTGTCCCAAGGAGCAAACTGGACCTGAACGATTTTCATATATTCGGGTAACAGTTTAATTATAATGAGAATCTGATGAAGTGTAAAACTTTAGTTCCCGCTAAAATATTTTTAACTTTTTGTTTATCATCTTTAATATATTCTTGTTCAACTAAACAAACTTCGGAATAAAATTTGCCCATCTTACCTTCGACAATCTTATCTACCATTGCCTCTGGTTTTCCTTCTTTAATTAATTGTTCTTTATAAATTTCTTTTTCTTTGGCTAACTCATCTGCGGAAACATCTTCGGAAGTAATATATTTTGGATTAGCCGCCGCGATTTGCATGGCCACATTAACTGCTAATTCATTTTTACCGGCTTGATCCAAAGAAACAAGAACGCCCATTTTGCCGCCCAAATGAGAATAAGCGCCAACGGTTGCGCCATTTAATATTTCAAATCTTTTAATTCCCATTTTTTCGCCAATCGTACCACTCAAATTATCCAGTTCTTCTTGGACAGTGCCGTTCCCTAGTTTCATAGCCAATAATTCATCTAAACTCTTGGGTTTATTAGTCTTAATAACTGTTAGAACTTCATCAGCAAAAGTTTGAAACTTTTCGTTGCGAGAAACAAAATCGGTTTCGGAATTTACTTCTAAAATATAACCTTCATCGCCAGCTTCATTAACAGCTACTTTAATAATTCCTTCATTAGCTTCCCGATCGGTTCTTTTAGCTGCTTTGGCAATTCCCTTTTTACGTAAAATTTCAATCGCTTTTTCTAAATCATTGTTAGCTTCTTTTAAAGCTTTTTGGCAATCTACCATGCCTGCACCGGTTAATTCACGTAATTTTTTGATTGTTTCCATATTTTTGAACGGATAAAGGAGCGACAAGGCGCTCCTTAAAACCCAACTATTAAATTTTAATATTTTTTTTAGCCTCAAGAATATTTTCCTTGATGGAGGCAAGAATTAAAGCAATTGTTTTAGTCGCGTCATCATTAGCGGGAATAGGATAATTAGCCAATTCCGGATTAACATTAGTATCACAAACAGCGATGATGGGAATATTTTTTTGAATCGCTTCTTTAACAGCTGTTTCTTCTTCTTTTATATCCCAAACAAAAAGTGCATCTGGTAATTTATTAAGACTGGTTAGACCACCGACTCTTTCTTTTAATTTATGAATCACACGATCAAATTCCAATCTTTCTTTCTTGGTGTATTTTTCTAGTTTACCAGATTCTTTTTTTTCTAATAAATCTGTATATTTTTTGACTGACTTTTTCACGACCGCAAAGTTAGTTAAAAAACCACCTAACCATTTACCAACGATGTAGGGTTGACCAATTTCGGTCGCCATTTTTTTCATTGGTCCAGCCACTTGTTTTTTAGTACCAACAAATAAAATGTTTTTCCCTTCAGAAACTAACTTAGTCATGAACTCAAGCGCTTCTGCTAATTTAGCCTGCGTTTTGTTCAAATCAATAATATAAATGCCATTTTTGGAAGTGAAAATATATTGTTTCATCTTCGGGTGCCAACGATTAGTTCGGTGGCCGAAGTGCATGCCGGCTTTAAGCATGTCTTCAATACTTGGAGTTTTTACCATATTTTTTCTTTTTAACGTCTGCCTCATTACCCTTCTCAGGGAAGAAAATTAAGCCAAAATTGGCTATTTAAAGGCATGATGA
>DAONYH010000001.1:36142-106325 GCA_035414245.1 bacterium
TACCCTTCTCAGGGAAGAAAATTAAGCCAAAATTGGCTATTTAAAGGCATGATGAATAATTAAAAATAGCTCAACTTAAAGTTAAGCTTCATATATAAATTTATACCAATTTTCATAAAATGTCAAGATAAACTAAAATTTATCTTATTTTAAACATTTTTTTCAAATTTATGCTGGGTTTTTGTGGCTAAATGCCAAAATTTCTTCCAATTACAATCACCTAAAGAGCAGTCAAAAATCTTGGCCTTGGCTTTTATGGCCAGCTCCATATTTACCTTGGTTAAATACTTAAAAACTTCTTTTACTTCACTAACATCAGAACCCACAATTAAATAATAATAGATGTTTTTGTAAATTACGGATAAAGAGTGAGCGAGTAAGCGACCATCAGTCGCAATGGAAACCATTTTAAAATCAAGGGGTAATTTAATTAAATCAAAAAAAGCCTGCTGCTCTTTTTTAGTTTTTAAGTATGATTCTTTTTTAAAATGACAAATATTTAACTCCATTAATTTAGGCAAATTAGTAAAATCATCATAAATTACTTGAACCTGATGTTCTTTCTCTAAAAGCGGAAATAATCTTTTAAAATTATAACGTTTGCGACCATTGGGGAAAGCCTTGAGTAAGAAGTCGTCAAAACTATTGATGTCAGTTAAATCATAATAATAAGTATAATCTTCCAGTGGTAGCTGACTAATAAAATCAGAGGTTGGCTCTAAATCATATATTTTAACCGGATAAGGAAAATTTAGACCAAATAATTCCGGCAAAAGATATTCATAACCTGATTTAAAAAAAGGTTTATTCCCCTCAATAAAATCCTCAGCTAAAAACTGCAAAAAATTTTTTCTTTTATTATACTCTAAAGGTAAAACAGCTACCGGCTCATCATTCTCGTAATAAGTATAAAAAAATAAAGGCTGGGGGTTGTTTTGATAAAAACACAAACGCACCGCCCATAAATCATATAATGATTCTTGCGGACTTAATTTTTCCCAAATACTCTGGGCGATTTCTAAATCTTGGATTAGTCTCAATTCCAGCATAAACTAGAGAATATTGGGTTGCAAATGATAATAAGGCGGATTATTTTTATAACGCTTGATTGCTAAACGAATAATTTCCTCCAAAAAATCAGCATAATCTAAACCAATAATACTAGCCGAAGCGGAAAAGCAACCACCGTTATCAAGTGAGGGATTAGGGTTAAGTTCAAGCACAAAAGGATTGTTATTTTTATCAACCCTAATTTCAATCCGACCATAATCATGACAATCTAAAATACGATAAGTATCAAGAGCAATTTCTCCTAATAAGGTTTCTAATTTTTTACTAATATTTTTCGGAGGTCGTTGCACAATAATTTTTTTGTAAATAGAATCATTGGTGTATTTTGCTTCAAAGGGATAAATATGCCATTTATCAGGTGGTAATTCATCAAAAATGGAACGTGACAAAGGTAAAACTCTTAAGTCATCGTCATCACGACCAATAATTGGCACATCATATTCATCACCATCAATATATTCTTCAATTAAAGCCGGGCGACCAATCTCTTTTATAACTTTTTCTAATTGTCGTCTTAATTCTTTTTCATCTCTCACCACCGAGTCGTTAGTAATACCAATGGAATTATCCGTATTAGCTGGCTTAACAATCAAAGGATAACGCAAATCATCTCTAATATCATCATCTAGTGAATAAATATAATCCCATTCCGGAGTAGGAATTTTATGATAACTTAATAATTTCTTGACCCTTATTTTATCAATACAAAGACCGAGTGTAAACGGATTAGAACCAGTGTAAGGAATTTGTAAAACATCTAAAATTGAAGCAACATGCGGTTCAAGCAAACTAGAATCATTTATTCTTTCGCAAACATTAAAAACTAAATCAACATCACTATCTTTTAAATCATTAAACACTTTCGGTAAGTTATTGAAATCAAAAAAAGTTGTTTTATAGCCACGAGTTTTAAGGGCAGACTCAATTTCTTTCCCAATCACAGTTAAGTCATTAGCAACTGTCTTTTCTTGATCAATCGCTTCTTCATCATATAAATTACAGGCAATGCCAATATGAAGATTACGTTGATTGGAAATAGCCATTCGTCTAATTTTTTCAATTTTTGAACCACGTTGCAAAATATCACGATTAACCGTTGAAACTGAGAATGGACTTTTACGCGTAGTTTTACCAATTGAAGAGGCCGGATGAAAACGCGCCACTTCGTAATTAATTAATTTTTTGGTGGCTCGCAAATTATCTTGAGCATCAAGCGGATTATGTCCAGAAACTAAAACCCAACCTAAATATTCATAACCATCAGGCGGAACTAAAATTGAATCACCAATCTTTTTTTCAAATTGAAACTCTTCTAAAAAACTAAGACGCTTTAATGATTCATCAATTTCTAAATTGACTAAAATTCCCGAATGGTCAGAAGAAAATGTTTCTGCCGCTAAATATTCATAAGGACCGGCCGGAAATTCAAACTTAGGAATATAGACACCACAAATAATCTTGATATAATTTTCAATTAAATCCACACGCCAAGCAACTTTCAAGCTATAATAAACTTCATCGCCGCCCATACGTAAATTAATTTCTAAAGGTACCGGGCCCTTAGGAGTAGATTTAGCTTCAAAATGAATACAACCATTTAAAATACCCAATTTTTCCAAGGCTTCATCCGCTAAAGCTAAAAGTTGGGCTTGATTTTTAGCCGGCAAATTTGAGGGCGTCATGCGTGTTGTTTCAATAAAGAATGGTTCGTTGGTTTGGCCATTATCGGACAAAGCACAAAATTTTATTTTTCCGTTTTGAATTAGGATATCTAAATCAACTTCATCACCATCAATATATTCCTCAACAAATACGGCTAAACCGTCATTGAGAGCTGATTCAATTTTTGGTGAAAGTTGTTTTTTAATATAATCATAGCTTTCACGTAATTCCTCTTCATTATTAACGCGTACAACAAAGGCACTACCTGCTCCATAGGCTGGTTTAACCACCAAGGGAAAAGAAAAATTATTAATCACTTCTTCCAGGTCGCGACCATTTTTTAATTCTTTATGCTTAATAGTCGGTAAATTATTCTTTTTACAAAAATTGCGAAATAAATATTTATTGCGCGCCAGATTAGCAACTTTATGGGATGGTCCGATTAAACGATATTTGTCAGCAATCTTAGCAGTGAGTAAAACATCATCTTCTAGAAAAGTACCAACCCCATCAAGCTTAATATCTGGATTGGCTTGCAAGAAAGCTTCCAAAGCGCTTAAAGAGGCCATGTAATTAGTAGTATCAGCAACAATTACAAAATCAACCAAGGGTTGAAAAGTAGCCGCTTCCTTGCCTAAAAGAATAATCTTAACCCCTAAGTTTTTTACTTTTTTAATAAAAAACTTTTTTGAATGCAAAGGATCATTGGCGGAATTAGTATTAACTAATAAAACCGTCTTCCCTGCTAAGTCTGATTTAGGCTGACCATTAATGTCATTCCCATTCATATAAATAAAAAATAAATAAATAATTAATAATAAATATTAAACAAATTATAGCACAACGAATAAAAACAACAACTGGAAGGGCTGGCGAAAAATAGTTATTTTAAGTGTAAAAAATAGAGACGCTTCTCTTTGGGAAAATGCTCAATTGCATAACGCAAAGTTGTTCTGGGTAATTTGGTAATATTTTCTTGTAAAAACTTTTTCAAAACAGCTTTATCAATTTTTTTTCCGACCTCTCGGAGCATCCAACCAAGCGCTTTATGAATTAAATCTTGTTTATCATTTTTCAGCATTTTGGTTAGGAAAAAAATTTCCTGATAACGTCCCTGCCTAATAAAATAAAAAGTGGAAACAACCGCTATTCTTCTTAACCAAATATTTTTCGCGCTAGCCATTTTTTTTAATCTACAAATTACTTCCTTTTGTTTATTTTGAATAAAAAAATAATTATATAAATAATGACCGACAATATTAGGAGCGCTTAAATCAACTAAATCCCAATTATTAATCGCTTTAGTATTTTTTAAATATAAATTATATATTTTAGTTTGTTCTTTAAATTGGCCAGCTTGATACTGAGCTACTAAAAGCAAGACACCTGTTAATCTAATTTCATGATAATTGTTATTTAATAATTTTTGAATATCAATTAAAGAGACAGGCTGATATTTTTTAACAATCGCTCTAGTTTGCGGTACTCTAATTCCTAAAAACCGATCACCGGCGCCATATTGGCCTGGTCCGGTTTTAAAAAAACGACTTAAAATAGCCGCTTGTTTAGGGTTTTGAAGAGATAGCAGTTCTTGTTTAATTTTCAAATAAGACACAAAAAATTTAATGATATTTAATAATGATAGGGCTTAGCTTTTTTTATACAGATACCACGATAAATTTGTTCCAGTAAAATAACCCGCGCCATTTCATGAGTAAAAGTTAGGGGTGATAAAGAAACTTGTGGATAAGATTCTAAAACGGACGCACTAAAGCCAAGCGTTCCACCAATCACAAAGCAAAGACTTTTTCCTTCTTTTAAAATTTTCCGAGAAAAATTAAGGGAATCAAAATTCTTGCCTTTTTCTGTTAATAAATAAATCTCACAATGTTTTAAATGCGCTAAATAAGTAAGCAATCTTTCTCCTTCTTCTTGTTTTATTTTTTCCTGATTGGCAGTTGAAAAAGCACTGGCTTTGAGTTCTGTTATTTGTATCTTGGCGTAAGGTTTTAATCTTTTTAAATACTCCAAAAAAGCATCACGCCAAAATTTTTCTTTTATTTTTCCCAAAGCAACAATCGTAATTTCAAACATAAATTAAATTGTCCAGTAATTTATTATTGTTGATAAAATTCTTTGAGCAAGCCGTTAAATAAATTAACTTTTTGATTGTAAAAAGCAATCGCCGCGTAGTCGTAAGCTAGAGTCTCGCGGGTACTAATAATTTCCTGATAAAGAGTGCTTAATTGATTGATCTGTTTTTTAGTGGTGCTTGCGCCTTGATAAATCCGCCCCTTGGTCTTGTTGAAAATTTCAATGGTACCCAATTTACTTTCATCAAATAAATTATCAAAACCATAAACATTAGTCTGTGCTTGGCCATCAATATTATTAGGAATAACACCAATTGGAAAATAATTAGTTGTTTCTCCATAACAATAACCAGAGCCAGCGATTGAATCTTCAAGCGGGCAAGCAATACCAATGGCGCTATGATTAATGTCAGGAAAATCCATAATGGCCACACCATAACCTAAACGACTAAATAAAAGATGGGCTAAAAAAACTTTATCTGAGCAAACACCTTTATTCAAATATAAAGTCTCATAATGATAAAAAGGATTGCTTTCCGCGCTAACTGCCTTTTCATCATCATAAGGAATATACTGAATAAGCGCTAAAGTAAATTCCAATAACTCATCTTGACTCCAGGCTTTTTGGTCGGCAATGGTTTTTAATTTGCTAACCAAATCATCAATTGAAGTATCACCTTTTTGAACATGCAAAAACATATCATAAAAAGCTTCACGAATATTAGGCGGCGGCTCATTAATTAAATAACTATAAACCTTGGGTAATTTACTATAAGTGTTATATAAATTAGTGGACAGAGTTAAAGGGACAGAAAAATCAGTATTTTTGTATTTAAAATTATATTTTTGTTCAATTAAGTTTTTTAAATTAGCATCGGATTGTGCTGATGAAGATGCAGTTGCTGGTTCTGGAGCAGAATCCCGAGCAACCGGTATTTTATTTAAATCAGAATTAGTAATTCCTAAACCTAAACTTCTGATCACGTTAAAAGCGTCTAAAGGCCGACCTAAATAATGCAAATTAAGCGTTAGCGGTTCAATGTAATAAGCTTGGCCCTTATCTTCAACCTGTAATAAAATCCGTCCGGCCAAACGACTAGGTGCTTTAGTAGCTAAAAACTGATTTAAGTCGCGATTAGAAACACCTAAGCCAAATTCACGCATAATTCGAAAAGCGTCATCCGGCCGACCTAAAAAATAACGTTGATTATTTAAAGGATTGATATACCAAGCTTGGCCTTTATCTTGCACCTGTAACAAAATTCGGCCACTCAAACTGGCTGCCGTGGCTGGCAAAAAACTAAACAATAGACCAAAAACAACTACTGGGATAATAATTAATTTATTTATTTTCATAATCAAACAAAGTTAAGAAAACATCTTTACGTGGAGTTTCGGGTAAGTGACTAACACTATTAATATAAATAATTTTAATATAACCGTCGCGGTCAACAATTAATTTGCTGATTGAAGATTGAAAAATTTCTAAAGATAAAAAACCAATAATATCAGCATTCAAAATTCCGCAAATAAGCGCCTTGATAAAATTTCCATGACCAAAAACGGCAATTCTTTTCCCTTTATTTTCTCGATAAATTTCAGCAATCGCGCGTCTGGCAATCGTTTGCATTTTATTAAGTTCTTTATTTAATATTTTATGCTTTGCCAATCTTTTTTCTCTCTCTTTTTCGGTCATGTTAAAATATTTCATCTTATACCAATGCGCCCAGTGTAACTCATTCAGTCGTGGATTAATAATAAATTTTTTCTTAGTTTTTTTCACAAATGATTCAGCCGAAATTATTGATCGTTTTAGCTCACTAGAATAAACAACATCTATTTTGCCTTGTAAAAGACGAGCAGTTAAATAAGAGCGCTGTTTTAAACCTTCTTTAGAAAGTGGCATTTCTTTATCACCTAATTTTTTTTCTTTTTGATAATTAGGATGACAATGCCTAATCAGTAAAATTTCTGTGTAAGGTCGTTTAGTGGCCGGTTGGATTTTTGCGTAGGGATTTTTATACATAAAATAAAACAAATAAAAATATTAGTGAAAAATTACCTAGTTAAATTCTTCTCGGCGAAATGCCAGTTGATAATCTTAAAACAAGCTTCAATAAAATCAGCCCGACGATTTTGATAGTCTAAATAATAAGCGTGTTCCCAAACATCAATGGTAAATAAAGGTTTCAAATCAAGAGTTAAGGGGTTGTCAGCATTGGCCGTTTTAATAATTTTAAGAGCGCCTTCATCCTCAACAAGCCAGACCCAGCCACTACCAAATTGCGCTAAGGCAGCTGTCTTTAATTCTGCCCAAAAATTATCCAAAGAGCCAAATGACTTATTGATTAAAGCAAGCATGGAATCAGAAATCTTTTGCTCTTCTGAATTAGGGGTTAAACTCTGCCAAAAAAAATCATGGTTGAAAACTTGTGCGGCATTATTAAAAATAGCCGCTTGATTAGGATTATTTTTTGTCTTAATAATAATGGACTCTAAATCCTGCTTTGCTAATTCAGTTTCATTAATTAACTTATTTAAATTATCAACATAAGTTTGATGATGTTTATCATAATGAAACTCCACGGTTTTTTCCGATATATACGGCTCTAAAGCATTTTTAGCAAAAGGTAAAGGATTTAATTGAAACATATTTTATATTTAATTTAATAGCTAGTTATTGAAAATTATAGCAAAATAAGACTTTTCTGCCTATTTATGACTTTTTAAACCATTTACGACTTTTTGACTATTGATAAATATTAGATTTTCATTAATTTTAAAGATAACCTTTTAGCTGACGTCTTCTTTGGCGATAATCTGGTATCTTTTTTCCTACTAAATCCCAAAAATCAGAAGAATGATTTAACTCTTTTAAATGACATAATTCATGAACCAATACATAGTCAGCTAACTCTCTGGGCAAAAACAATAAACGATAGTTAAAATTTAAATTACCGACTCGACTACAACTTCCCCAGCGCGTGCTCTGATTTCTGACGCTTACTTTTTTAAAATCAAAATTATAAAATTGATTAAAATATTCCAGTCTTTCTTTAATAAAAATGGAGGCTTTCTTTTTATGGCGCTGATAATCTTGTTTAGCCTGTAACTCGCAACTGAAAGCTAAATCATTATTCGGGCCATATAAACTTTTATTCTTTTCTTCTATTTCCTTAAGACGTTGTAAAATAAATTCGCCTTGTGACTCAAAAAACTTTAAAGCTAATTTAGCGCTAACTCTTTTTGGTTTAGTAAGAACAACTTTGCCATTTTGATGAATAATAATTCTAATTCGTTTGGCTAAGGGATTAGATTTTAAATCAATAATTATTTCTTGATCTTTTAATTTAATTTTTTTAAGCATTTTTTTAACCGCTAACCACTCTTCCACCGTGTAATTGTCCGCAGGCTGCTAAGATATCAGCGCCAAAGCTATGTCTAATTGTACTTTTAACACCGTGCTTATTTAAAACTGCTTGAAACTGGCGAATAGCTTCGCGACTGCTGGCGGTAAAACGACCGGTTTCATTATAAGGAATTAAATTCACCATGTACAAAGGTCGCTTCATTAAAATAGCTAAATTTTCCGCATCCCGATCACTATCATTGACACCGCTAATCATTAAGTACTCAAACATTACTTGCCGACCGGTTTTAGCAATATAATTATCAACTGCCGCCAATAAATCTTTTAAAGGATATTTCTTGGCAACCGGCATTAATTTAGTTCTTAAATTATCACTAGCCGCATGAAGAGATATAGCTAAATTGATTTGAATTTTTTCACCGCTCAAACGTTTTATACCCTCAATTATCCCCGCCGTGGAAACAGATATTCGCCGAGCGCCAAAATTGATAGTTTCCGGGTTATTGATAAATTTAACCGCTTTAATAAATTCTTGATAATTTAAAAATGGCTCACCCATGCCCATGAAAACCAGATTATCAACTGTTTCCCTCTTCCCTGTTTGACGTAAAAATCTTTGCCAAAAAATTACCTGCTCAATTATTTCTTCAGCCTTTAGATTGCGTTTAAAACCATAATTGCCGGTGGCGCAAAAAAGGCAACCTAATGGACAACCAACTTGACTGGAAACACAAATTGTATAGCGATAATTTTGAACACTAGATTTTCTTTTACCTTGAAATTTTTTTTCTTGATCTTGCTTAGAAGTTTGTTGTTTAATTAAAACCGTTTCTACAGCCAAATTATCCGCTAAATAAAGAAGTGCTTTAGAGCTGCCGATTTCCGAATGACTTTTAAAAACCTTGGCTTTAATTTCTAAAGGACAGGTGGCTTTCAGTTTTTCTCTTAATAACTTAGGTAAACTCGACGCCTCATCCCAATTACTAATATAGTCTTTATATAAAAAATCATTTATTTGTTTATAGCGATATTTTGGTTCCTTCGCTAAAACAGCTGACAACTTAGATAAATTCATATTTTTCAATAAAAACTAAAGCGGTTTTAAAATAATCTTAACAATTTCACTATTACCGGAAGTGCGCATCGGCGGTCCCCAAGTTCCTAAGCCATTATTAACAACTAAGGAAAAGCTTCCGACTTGAAAAAGACCATAGCCATATCCTTTATAAAACAAATTAACAATCAAACCTAGTGGAAATAATTGTCCGCGATGAGTATGTCCGGAAAGTTGTAAATCTATTCCCGCCTTTACAGCTAAATCTATATTTTTGGGTTCATGAAATAAAAGTAGACTGGCCTTTGCTTCATTATAACCGGACTGATTTAAAATTTCTTGGTGGAGATTGAAATCATGATTAAAAGAATAATTAATGCCAATAATTTGTAAACCGTCAACCACTTTTAATTTATTATCCAAAATATTAATATTATGATCCTTAAGCAAATCATTAATTCGATTGAAACCTAAATAAAGATCATGATTACCATAAGAATAGAAGACACCTTTGGAAGTTTTAAATTTTATAAAATCGGGAGTAAGCCAAGAAAAATCCGATTTCATGCCGTCAAAAAGATCACCGGTGATAAAAACAGCTGCCGGCTCTAAACTATTAATTTTATTAATAATTCGCGCAAATGTTTTTTGTCGATAGATGGGTCCTAAATGAACATCAGAAATATGAACTATGGCTTGATTATGCCAAGCAGTCGGTAAATCTTTAATCTTCACCTCGTATTCTTTAACCTTAAAATTAAGACCATTATAAACACCCCAAAATGACAGAGACAGTGTTCCTAAAATTATAAAACCTTTACAAAAATTGACTGATAGATGCAAACCAACTAAGGGTAACAAAAATTTTAGTATTACAACAGCCAACAACATTAAACCAAGATTAAGCAACGTCCCTAGCCAAAACATCGCGCTTAAATAATACAAACGCGTAAAGACATTATCCCATTTATGAACTAAAACAGCGGATAGTAAAATAGATATAAATAATAGACTTAAAACAATGGCTAAAATTAATTTGACATTAAACGCACTCAGAGCAAAAAATTTTACAATTGCTATCCAGGCAATAAAATGACCAAGTAATAAAAATAAGGAGCCAGAAGCAAATAAAACTAACTGCATCATATAATTCAAACTGATCGTTACAATTTAAAAAATTATTATAATAAAAAAGGAAATTTAGCTAAAGTTGATTGATCTTTTAAATCATGCTCAATTTCTAGCAGACGATTATATTTAGCGGTCCGCTCGGAGCGTGCCGGAGCGCCGGTTTTTATTTGCCCGGTTCCGAGAGCAACTGCTAAATCAGCAATAAAAGTGTCTTCGGTTTCACCACTGCGATGAGAAATAACCGCGGTGAAATTATTTTGACGCGCCAGTAAAACAGTTTTAATGGTTTCGGTTAAAGTTCCAATTTGATTAGGTTTAATTAAAATAGAATTACTCGCTTTAGTTTTTATTCCTTTTTCTAAACGTTTTGCATCAGTGACATAAAGATCATCGCCGACAATCTGACAATTAGGATTAGCAGCTAAAAAATTAGCAAAACCATTCCAATCATCTTCCGCAAAAACATCTTCTAAAGAATAAATGGGATATTTTTTCATTAAATCTTGATAAAAAATAGCCAACTCTTCACTAGTTAAAACTTTCGCTTCTTTATTAAGATGATATTTGCCTGCTTGATAAAATTCACTAGCAGCCGCATCAATAGCAAAAACAACTTCTTTTCCTAATTCATAGCCAGCGCCAGAAATTGTTTCTTGAAGTAAAGCAAACGCTTCTTCATTACTACTCACCGCTGGCGCAAACCCGCCTTCATCACCAACTAGAATTGAATATTTTTTAGTCAGTAAAACTTTTTTTAAAGAATGATAAATTTCCGAAGCCATTTTAATTGCCTCAGCCATATTTTTTGCGCCAATTGGCAAAATCATATATTCCTGAATATCAGTTGCCCAATTGGCGTGCCGTCCACCATTTAAAATATTTAACATCGGCAAAGGCAAAATATATTGACCGGAAAAATCAGGATTAAATTTAGTTAAGTATTGATAAAGCGGAATTTGTAAACTATTGGCAGCGGCACGAGCACAAGCCAAAGAAACGGCCAAAATAGCATTAGCGCCTAAATTACTCTTATTAGCCGTCCCATCTAAACGAATTAACTCCTGATCTATTTTTTCTTGCTCTGAAACATTGTATCCAACTAAAGCTGGAGCAATAATATTTTCAATATTAGCGACCGCCCGCAAGACACCCGCTCCTTGAAAACGATTAAAATCGCCATCTCTTAATTCTACTGCTTCATGACTGCCGGTTGAGGCGCCACTCGGAACCAAAGCTTGGCCACTTATGCCATTTTCTAGTATTACTTTGGTAATAACCGTTGGTTTAGCGCGCGAATCCAAAACTTCCCAAGCAGTAATTGTTTTTATTTTCATAAATTATTAGTTTATAAAATCTTTATATAAATATTTTTCTGTTTTATCAATCACTTTCTTTAACATTTTTACTGCTTCTAAGGGATAGTCACCAATAGTTGTTTCATCGGACAACATTATCATATCCGCTCCATCAAGTACAGCATTAGCAATATCACTAACTTCCGCTCGAGTGGGGATGAAATTTTTAATCATTGAGGTCATTACTTGAGTGGCAATAATCGCCGGCTTTCTGTGCCAGTGAGCATGTCTAATTAGATTTTTTTGGACGATAGGTAAATCCTCCACTGGTATCTCAATTCCCAAATCACCCCGCGCAATCATAATTAAATCAGCTGCCACAATAATTTTGTCAATATTTTTTAAGGCTAGTCCACGTTCTATTTTAGCAACTATTTTAATTTTGCTTTTTTTACCAATCAATCTTTTCAAACGATGAATATCGCTCGCGGTTTGCACAAATGATAAACCTAAATAATCAACGCCTGTTCTTAAAGCAAACTTTACATCTTGAATATCTTTAGATGTGAGCCCGCCGCGTCTCATATTGGTATCCGGTACATTAATCGCCTTATTAGAAGACAAAAAACCGCCATGGATAACTTCTGCACTAATAACTCGCCCTTTAACACCTTTTACTTTTAAATTAATTTCACCATTACATAAATAAAGCGGCTGTCCTTTTTTAATATCTTTATAAAGATCAGCATTATCAATCGGGATAGGACCGTTTTCTTTATATGGTAATCGAGAAAAAATAAAATCATAAACTTCCCCGGTTTCCAAAGTTAAACCCTCATCAGGCATTTTGCCGACTCTGATTCTTGGACCTTGTAAATCTAGCAATATTTCAACTTTCTTTTCCGCGCTCTGATTATAGACATCAACTATTTTTTTTATTTTTTTATATTGCACTCTTTGCGCATGGGAAAAATTTACCCGTACAATATCAACACCCGCTTTTAAAAGTTCAACTAAATTTTCTCGACTTTCACTTTTGGGTCCGATAGTGGCAATAATTTTGGTATGCATAATTTTATTTTTATAATTTATAAGATAATAATTAATTTTTAAAGCAATAGCTATTTTTTATTATTTTGCAGCTTCTTTAGCTGAGTTTGATAAAATTCTAAATTATTAAGACTAGCTAGGCGCTGTCCCAAAGGCTCATGCAAGCGAAAAAGATGATGCAAAAAAGCGCGTGTCTGACTGGATAATTCTTTTATTTGACTGTTTTTATTGATTGGTAAAAAATCACGAGCAAATTTAGCATTATCAATATTTATTGTTTTATATTTCTGACCACTAGCCAAGTACAATTTTCCATGTCGTCCTTCACGAGTAGGAATAACACAGTCAAACATATCCCAACCTAAATAAGCGCATCGTCTAATATCTTCCGGTGTACCTATGCCTAAAGCAAAACGTAAAGCGTTGGGTGGAATTAGACTAGCAGTCACACGCAATACTTCTTCTAAAAAATTACCATTTTTATCCACTGGCCGTGCGCCAAAGCCATAGCCATCAAAACCAATGGCAATTAATTCGGTCGCACAATATTTTCTTAAATCAAGATCAGCCCCGCCCTGAATTACAGCAAACAACAAAGGTCTTTTAGTAGAACTTATTTTTCGTTTTTTAATTTGCTTTAAATATTCTGCCTTAGATCGCTTCGCCCAATTGATCGTGCGTTGCACAGCGACTTCTAAGTCAGCGCGAGAAAAATCATTGGGCGGACAATCATCTAAACAAACCATCATATCAACGCCTAAGTCAAATTGAATTTGAATTGATTTTTCTGGGCTTAAATTATGCCATGAACCATCCAGGGGTGAACGAAAAGAAACTTTTTTATCATCAATTTTACCTAATTTTTTATCTTTATGAATTAAAGAAAATATTTGAAAACCGCCTGAATCTGATAATAAAGGGCCGGTAAAATTCATAAACTTATGAATACCACCGGCGGCTTTAATGGTTTTTAAGCCTGGTTGCAGATAGAGATGAAAAGTATTAACCACTAAAGCTTGGGTACCAGTTGCCTTAAGATCCAAGGGACTAAGTAATTTAATAAAACCCCGTGTCGCGTCCGGCATAAAAAACGGGGTTTTAAATTCACCATGATTCGTCTTTAATTTTCCTTGGCGCAAACCATTGTTAGTTTTAATGAGTTTAAACATCTTATTTATTACTCGATTCGACCAGAACTACTTAAACCAGCAATATCATCATCTTCCAGTTTAGTAGTTTTCGGTCCAGATTTTTTTGTAATTTCTTCTTGTGTTTCATTATCAACGGCGCTAATCGTTGCTCCGGGAGATAAAACTAAAATTTTATTACGATCAGCTTCACTAGGTGTGATTGCTAAAGAAAAATGAGCATTAACTTCGGAGACAGAAATAGGCAGGCGTCCAATACTCCAGGTTACCTTTCTTTGATTGCCGTCATAGGTTAAATTACCAACACTAGCAAAGGAATTTTCATTATAATAAACATAGTTGGGCAATTGAAGAGAAACTTCGGTCTGACTTAGTTCATGTAAACTATTTTCAACCAACCAATCAACACGAAAATTACTTACTTCTCCAACTCGAGGCGGTAAAGGACCGGACCCAACCGGCAAATTATTATCATCAAAATATCTAACTTTTTCCGTTAAACTCAAATCACTATTAATTTTACTAACTATTTCATTGCTCTTATTGGCTTCCGCGTCGGATTCTCCAGTATTGGCTCCGGACTGAGCATAGGCAATCACTTCTAGTTTCTCGCCAAAATTATTAGCTTGATACTCTTTAACATTAATTGTAATATTTATTTCTCCACTCTCTCCTGGTCTGATTTCCGCCAGCGCCGGCAATTCTTTTTTAGTCCAAATAATCATTTTACCTGTTCTTATCTCGCCGGGTGTTTCCAATTTTAAACTATTCCAATCATAGAAAAAACCATCAAGAACAAAAGAAATGGAAGCATCCTTAAAAGTATTCTCTCCCTTATTACTATAATTTAAAGTATAGTTTAAAGTATCACCAAAATTAACCGGACTATTATTATTTGATCCGTCTAAAAACAAAGTTAAATTCAAATCACTTTTTACAAATTCCGGATTTAATCTTTTTTCCCAAAAAGTATAACTTTGACCATCGTCTAATCTTTTTTCTAAACGAATAATAATTTCTGCAGAACTTGGTTGTTCCTTGCTTTGATATTTAAAATTTATTTTCTTGCCGGCCGTATCCGGACGCAAATTTTTCAACAACCAAGTTTCTGTTCCTCCAGATATAAGAGCTAAGCCCGTATACTCTGAATCAGCGGTAATTAATTTATCTTCCTTAACTTTTCCTTCTTCCGATTTAATTTCTGCTGCTGTAATGGTGGTTTGTTCAGGCAAAATAAATCTAATTATAAAATCCTCTAAAAAATTCTCCTCAACATCATAGAAAGATAAACTGACTTCATTATCTTGATTTATAAAAGCTAAATTAGAAGATTCTAAGCCGACTTGAAAACCAATGCCACTGATAATTGTCGCATCAGAACTTTCTTTTTTAAATTCGCTGGAAATGCCGGCCGGAGTATAAATTAAGCGCCCGGAAATAATATTTACCGAATCAAGTTTATTAACTATTTTTCCTTTCACCTCTAATTTACCGGTTGCTCCCGGAGCTAAATCAGGTAAATTAAATCCATAAGAACCGGTGCTGGGCTCTAAATCAGCAGAAGAATAAATAAATCCTTCCGGATACTTCAATTCTAATTTTAAATTAGTTGCCCCGAACTTAGTCGGATTACTATATTCAACAAAATAAGAAAATTCTTCGCCAGCTACAATTTTTTCAGGGGCAATTATTTGAAATTTAAAACTGTTCATGTCGCTGTCACCGGAAAAGAAATATAAATAGGAAAAATAAGCAGCCAAAAACAAAAGGGTGAAAAATAATAATTTTTTGAAAATTCTCACAAAAATATTGGTTTTCTTCTTAGCACTAACCTGTTTGACATCAATTAAATCACCTTTACTGTCTTTATAAATCTCACTTAAATTAGAATCAATCTCTTGATGACGCGCCTCCTTCTCTACCACTCTTTCAAAATTCTTTACTTCCTGTTCAGTCGGCATTGGTCTTTCAATAAAAGCTGACAAGCCGGATGATTTTTTTTGATCAACTTTAATATTTTTTTTAATTTTCTTTATTTTAGACATATATATATTAATTTTTAAATAGTATTGAATAATATTTATCAGTGTTTAGTTGATCTTCAGCAAACCAACCCTTGTTCCAATTAAGATTATCAGGATGACGATAATTAATTTCTAAATTAGTTTGCACTTCTAAGCGAGTGGAAAATTTACTGGGACTAGCGCCGGGTTGTTTTTGAACTAATAAAGAATAGTCAAAAAAGTTTTTAAAATCAGGATTGGTTAATCGATTGAAGCGCGCCAAGAAACTATTATCAACTTTTTCCGTGAAAAAATTAAAGGGCAGTTCATAAACAAAAACTATTTCCTTGGTTTCACCCGGATCAATCATTACCCAACCGGCAAAAACGGTTTTCTGATTTTCTTCGTAAATTTTAAAACCGCTTTGAGGGTCACTTAGAGCTAAACGCTCAGAACGCAGATTCTCTAATTCCAACCAATTTGGTTCTGGATCTTCAAAATATTTCTCATCTGGATTAGTTGTTTCTGTAGCGGAAAGCAAACGACTTCCCAAAGGAACATACACGCGTAGCCAATTAACATTGCGCACTCCGGTTAAAGGTTCATTTTTTATACCCGTGTGCGTACGAGAAATTTTTACCGTATTGATAATGCGACCATCAGAACTAACTTTTGAAATGTGTTGAATCTCTTCCACCATTTTACGATCAGATTTTTGCCCGGCAATATTGGTGTTTACCACCATTAAATAATCTTTATCAGTATTCTTTACTTCACCAGTAAAATTTCTCTTACTAAACTCGGCTTGTAAAATCGGATCAGTAAAATAAAATAAAACCTGTTTTTGCGAAACATTATCCTCAAACAAAGTTATTATCTTTAACAAATTTTCTTTATCTAATTTTTGTGGCAAGACTTCCAAAATTTTAACCGCCAAATCGCCAATAATTTTTTTCGGTTTATTGGCTGAATTATTTTCTAAATCTTGTTCTAAGGGTAGTGTTGTTTCAATGGCGGTTGGTGTTACATTTAAATCTAAAACCTCATTTGGATGACTAACTAACAAATTATCGTGCTCAACTATTTTTTGAACAATTTCCCAAAAATTATTACTATCAATTACCACGCCATATTCTGTAGTCAAATCAATCGGACCGGTTATTTCAAGCAAACTCTCAACTACTTTAGGCGTAAAACTAATTACTCCATCAACTGTGGAGCCGCCACTTTTTTCATAAAACCACATTAAATTTTTGGCCGTCGTCGGCCAATCAGGCCACCAGTTAGCATCCCAAAAATGCCAAGCCGGATTAACTAACCATAAAGGCTCAGGCGCCTTTACTTTAACGGTCATACCGCCCTCGGTATCATAGGAACCGCCACCGGGTACTTCTAAATTTTTTATTTTTGCGCCCCTAACATCAAGTAAAGCATAGCTACCCAAGAAACCGCCTGAAGCTCTTAACTCAGAATTATTTTGGAATATTAATAAGTATCTTTTATCGCGACTAAGACCTAATAACTCCTTAGCCTTTGAAGTAGCAGAAACAAAACTTTCCAGATTGTTCACTAAAAAATCAGCTTGATTACTTAAAGCAATAAATTGTTTACGATATTCAGCTGGCAAATTATTGGGGTTGATTTTATTTATCACTGCTTGCAACTCGCGTGCGTCCTGAACAGCCAAATCACCATACTTTATAAATTCTTCCAAAGAAACTAAGATATCTCGGTCTTTAAATTCAAATAAATTATTGGTCGCTAAAACTAAATTTTTACCTAGCGATGAGCTAAGCGCGCCCGCTTCTAAAAAATTCTTACTTTCAGCCGCTAATTTTAATTTAGGATCATTAGACAAAGAAGCTAAAAATAGAAGTGAATCATTAATTACACTTAAATCATCTTTAGCAGATAAAAAACTTTTGCCGGCTTCGGAAAAAGCTCTGTCCGCTTCCTTAAAATCTAAAGTTGAAGCCGAATCAAAAGCAACCAGTAAATTATTAAACGCTGCCTTTGATTTTGTCATTACTTGATCTTCTAATTTAGCCAAATCAAAAACCTGGAAATAGGATAATAATTTTAAAGGTAAAATTAAAAAAACCAATACCAAAACAAAGGTTAAAAAAGATCGATACCAAATCACTCGGCTTTGCGCCCGCGCTAATTCTTCTCTTCTATTTAAACGAAAGCGCCGACTTAAAATTCTTTGTTTAGCTCTCACTTTATCACGCCAATTCTTTTTCTTATTACCAACAAAAGAAAACTTTGACCAAAAATTATTCCATGACCAAAAATTTTTCTCTTTGGCTTTTTTAAAATTAAAAATATTCTTAACGCGCGAAATTATTTCCTCCTCGGTATTCTGTAAAAAATTTAGCGTTGGTTTGGTCGGTTTTTTGATTGTCAAAAAATTTCGCGAAAATACTCTTGATTTTGGCTTTTTATTATTTTTATTAGAAACAGCTTGTTCTTTATTTTGTTTGGCGATTTCTCTTAAATCAACCACAAAACTAGAGTATCTCTCTCTTTCTAAGGCAGCCTGCTTTTGTTTTAAGAAAAGATTATCTTTCATCAAAATGTTATTAGATTTATTATGGAAATTATTTATTTTTGCCGGTTTTTAAAAGCGCTTGGCGATAAATATTAAAAGTTTTATTAGCGCATTCCCACCAATTATATTCGCGACTCTTCGCGATTCCCTTTTCAATTAATTCTGATCTTAATTTTTCATCTTTTAAAACCAATTTTATTTTAGATGCCATATCTTCTTCGTCTTCAGGATTAAAATATAAAGCGGCTGATCCCAAAATTTCCGGCAAACTGGCTCGATCAGAACTAATTACTGGACATCCCTTACCCATTGCCTCTAGAGGCGGAAGACCAAAGCCTTCATAAAGTGAGGGGAATATATAAGCCCTAGCTTCTTGATACATTATTTCCAGTTGAGCATCAGGCACATAGCCGGGAAAAACAACCGGACTATTTAAATTCTCTTTTTGCCACAAATTTAAAGAGCGCGCATATTGCTTAATTCGATTATAAAAATAATCTTCCTTGCCGACTAAAACTAATTTTAAATCTTTCTGTTCAGCGTAAAGACGATTAAATACTCTAATTAAGGTTTCTAAATTTTTATGAGGGTAGGCGTTACCAACGTAAAGTAAGAAATTTTTTCCTAAATGATATTTTTGAATCATTTCCTCACTGTCTAATTTAGCAACAAACAAAGAATCACGACCTTTGGCTAAATTAGCTACTCCTTCATAAGTTACGACAATTTTGCTGGCCGCTCTAGGAAAAGTATGAATAATATCTTGCTTAGTAAATTCAGAAACAGCAATTATTTTTTCCGCTCTGAAAATTATCATTCTCAAAACAAATCGATAAGCTAAATTTTTAAAACGATATACCCAAGTATTCTTAGTTGTAGCTCTAACTGTTGGAAAATGCGTTAAAATTAAATCATGAATCGTTACCACCATTTTAGTTGGAGTAAAAATCGGCACATTAAAATGGGGAAAATGAATTAAATCTAATTTTTCTTTAGCAATCAACCAAGGCATAATCAATTGCTCTCGCCAGGAATACCAAGGAATGTTCAGTTTAACTTTTCTAACCCGAGGACTTTTGACATTAAATTCATCAAAATTGGCCGGACTTAAAAATATAACAAAATCCAAGGCGCCATCACCCAGCGCCTCATTGATTTTTATTATATTATCGACCACTTCTTGAGTATAACGACCCAATCCTTTTCCAATCGGTCCATAAAAGCGGGCGTCAATGCCAATTCTCATGTAAATTAATATTAAAACTAAACAAACGGTAAATTAGCCGGAGGCTCATCCGCTTCCGGTGAATCTAAAGATCGATCACCTTCAATATTTAAATTATTTTTAAAAATATCTGATTCCAAAAAACTTTCAGTTGGTGTCCTTAATTCATTGGCTAAAGGCAAGGATGAGGGTGCATCTGCTTTCTTGCCTTGCGTTCTTTGAATTAAAGATGCTTTAACACTACCTTCAACTGGAAAATGCCAAAGAGTTGCCAATTCTTCAATATTTAAAATTTTAGCTGATACTCCAATTGAACTTGAACGATTAACATAGGCTCTAAAAAGATTGTTTTTCTTACGAATAAGTCGTGACTTTTTCCAAAAATAAACGGTTTTAGTTAATGTTTTCTTTACTTCCGGCCGCAAATTATTTAAATCTAAGGCAGCAAATTGTTTCATATAACCAATAACTCCATTACCAACCTTAGCTTTATTCATAACATCTTTTCGAGCAACATAAACCACTCTAATTTTTACATCAAAAGCTAATTTTCCTGCCTTTTCATTAACGCCTTCAATTTTTCTTTTTTCCAATGGACTTAAATCCATCATTCCCTTTTGTTTTTCCTCTTTCTTTTCTGAAGAAGTTCCATCACCTTCCCAAGGTAAAAAAATCTCCCGCGTTTTTCCAATTGATTCAATCCCTTGCATGAATAAATTACTTTTAGTTTTGCTCTTTCTTCCTAAAATTTTATTGATTTCCTTTTCCGCATCTTTCAACCAATCAAAACCAATCGGCGTTACAATTAATTGCATCCATAATTGTTCACCTTGACGCAAGGAACCACATAAATCCATTAAAGCAGCCATCGGGTCTTTAAACTGCATTTCACTGGGACCCAAAGTATATTCAAAATCTTTATAACATTTGATGGGATACATCCAAGGGGCGGATAAAGTAAACTCTAATCCCCAAATATCATATTCTTCATCAGGATATCTTTGCGGTACAGTTTGAGTATAGTCATCAACTTCTGATATCTCGGCATCCGGATATTGTGAATAAATTGATGATTCAATTAAATTACGAAATTCAACCGGTGTCCAAACTAAAAATTGTGTATAACCCTCTAAACTAACAATCTCATAGCTGAATGATTTTTGAAATTCTCCCTTAAACCACTTCTCAAAAAAATCCACTGAACCATGAGCGCCACCTAAATAAGTAAACATGTTTTCAACGGCCTTGGGCGACTGCTCATTGCCTTTGGGAACATCAATCGCCAAAAGAACATGTTTATGCGTTTCTGCCCATTTACCTCGCAACCAAAATAAATACAATTGCAAAATACCGTAAAGCATAATTACGGCCACTATCATCCAACCAAAATTACCCATAAACACAAAAAACATCTTGTCGGGCGGCAAGCTAAAAAAGCGATCAATACCAGTCGTATTAATTACAATATTCATATTTAAATTATCTTTCTTTACTTAAATTTTATCATATTTAAATAAAAAAAAGAAATCCGGTTTAAGCGCTAACCGGATTTCTTTGTATATTTGAGATTTGTTACCAAAATTCTTGAAAATTTACTAAATATTATTCATTTTTCCACTCTTTTAGGGCATAGGTTCCTCTGGAAACAAGAATATATCTTTCATCAAGAATAAGCTCGTTGTGGACAGTAGCCGCATTGGCTTTTTTATTATCAAATTTTACTTCATTAATTTTTTCCGCAATCGTAGTAAAATGCATTGGCTCACCTTCATTTTTTAAGATTAAATAAATCTTATCATTAACGGTTTTAGGTTTAATTTCTTTCCAATCAGCCAAGCCCCATTTACCAAATTTATTTCGTTCAAGGTTTTTAATAGCTTGCATAAGTGAATACAAAACCTTATTACTATTAATTATTTCTGCCTTATCAGGAAAAGTTTTACTTTTCAAAATCGGCACAATATTAATTGTTTCTTTGACAATTTTATCTTGATTTTTATTAAAAATATCTAATTGCTTGGATAAACTGATCAATTCTTCGGTGCTAAAAGTTCTTTGTGAATTATCAATTTTTTCCAAAATATTATCAGCTAATTCTTCTAAGTAAGAAACTTCATTATTTCTTAATTTAAAAATTGGAGTGAATTTCTCACTTTTATTGATTATCTCTAAATCATCCACCATTAAATTAGAAATCAAAAAATTAAAATGATTGCGATAAGCACGACGTACTTTTTCATCACCTGCCATTTCAGACTTATCCATATTTAACTCTAAAGTAAGAACAGTTAGAATATCTAATAAATAATCACGACGAATAAGACCACCATGATCTTCAAGCAATCGGTGGACTGTTACCTTTAGATCATCAATATAATTAGACAAGTTATCTAATTTTTTAATTTTTTTGATGCTGGCGGCTTCAATTTGCCTAACTCTTTCTCTAGTTAATTTATGAAGACTGCCAATCTTTTCTAAAGTCTCATATTTATCACCGCTTAACCCAAAACGTCTAGTTAAAATGTCTCTTTCTCTATCCATTAATTCAGAAAATAAAGAATTAACGATTTTAATCGCGTCCAGACGTCCAGCTTCTTCAATTTTTCTTTCAGTGATAATTTTTTCTAAAATATTGTCCATATATTCCTTATTAAAAAATAAAGCATTTCGCTTATTTATCATTTAAATGCTCGTTTAAAGCTTGAATCACTTTATCACATTATTTTATATTAGTCAATACTTTGCCAATATTTTTTAATATTTTTATACTCTTTTAGATTAAATTGCTCTAATATTAGGGAAAAAAAGAACAAAATAAAGACCTTTATCAGCACTAATAAGCGACTTGCTAAATTCTCAGTTTTAAAGTGTTTGATGAATAAAAAATGCTGACTGCGAAAGGACCAAGCCCTGACTCTTTTACTGAGTTGACGACGATTAAGAAAAAATGCTCTTATTCCTCGCCCATAAAAAGCCGCGGTTCGATCATGATAAATTATTGCTTTAGGCACTAAAACCGATTTTAAATTGTTTTTATGAAGACGATAGGCCAAATCACAATCCTCTTTATACATAAAAAACTGCTCATCAAAATAATTATCTTTTTCTTTAATCGCTTCAAGCGCACTTAAGCGAAACAAACCAGCCGCCCCAGAAGGTCCAAGAATTTCTGCCTGGTCATACTGCCCTTTATCCTCTTCTCCCTGTCCTAAATCAATAAATTTTAAACCCGGTTTTAAAACTAAACCAACTGAATCAATCTGCTTGGTTTTTTTCAGTTCTGAAAAATTCCAACGTAAAATTTTGGGACTGGCAGCTGCTAATTCTTTTTTTTCCTCCAAAGCTGCCATAAGTAATGAAATAGCGTCTGGTGCCAAACAAGTATCAGGATTAAGCATTAAAAAATAATCTGCTTCTAACTCTTTAGCTTTCTTGATTAAAAAATTATAAGCGGCACCAAAGCCAAGATTTTTTCCTTGTGAATAATATCCAACCTCTTCCGGATTTTCACGGAAAAAAAATTCAATCGCTAAACGATTGATTTTAGTATCTTCTTCACTATTATCAAAAGCAAGAATTTTAAATTCTGGCTTAGGTAAAAAGTCTAAGGCCTTTCTTAGACTAGGTAAAAACTCACCCAAATATTTAGCGCTTACTTCGTTGTAAGCTAAAAAACCAACCACTAATTTCATTTATTTATATCAACATTTTTTTATCTAACTTTTCTTTAGCAAAGGCTTGGGCTTTTAACAAGCTATCAAATGTTCCCGCGTCCAGCCATTCACCCTTAACCATCGCTACCTCTAGTTCTCCTCTTTCTAAATACCAATTATTCAAATCAGTTATCTCTAGTTCACCGCGCGCGCTGGGTTTTATTTCTTTGGCCACTTGTACCACTCGTTGATCATAAACATATAAACCAGTCACCGCATAATTACTTAAATACTCTTGTGGTTTCTCAACAATTCTTTCCGCTTTAAAATTTTCATCAAACTTAACCACGCCAAATCTTTCCGGATCTGGAACATGTTTGGCAAAAATTTTTGCCCCGCTTTTAAAATTTTTGATCTCTTCGGAAAAATCATCTTCAAAAATATTATCACCTAAAATCATAGCCACATCTTCATTATCAATAAAATTTTCCCCGATAATAAAAGCTTGGGCCAAACCCTCGGGTTTATCTTGTATTTCATAAGTAAATTTAACGCCAAATTGCTTGCCCGAACCAAGTAAATTTAAATAATCACCTGCTCTCTCCGGCGCCACAATAATTAAAATTTCTTTGATGCCGGCATTAATTAAGGTGTTAAGCGGATAATATATCATCGGTCGATTATAAATAGGCAAAAGTTGTTTGCTAGTTATTTTCGTTAAAGGACGAAGTCTGGTCCCGCTACCACCTGATAAAATTATTCCTCTCATATAATTAAGTTAATTTATAATTATTTATTTCTTTAGCATTCTTTCTTTATTTTTCAAATAGTCTTTATTTATTTCTTAAATAGTCTTTTAAAGCTTCCTGATAAGGCCGTAAACGTTTCACTTTGTTATTTTGCAAAACAGAAAATTTTGGTCGGCGCGCTGGTCGGGCTAAATTTTCACTTCTTATTGGTCTAATATTAATTTCTTTTTTTAATAAACGAAATAGCTCTTTGGCACCCTCATACCAAGTAACCGGTCCTTCATTCACTAAATGATACACACCATAAGTCGGGCGAGCCATCAATAAACGAGCGCTGGAAGCGGCTAAATCCGGAGTATAAGTGAAACAACTTAGTTCTTCATTAACCACGGTTAATTCATCTTTATCTTGGGCTAATTTCATCATTATGTCAAAAAAACTAGGTTTGGCGTTTGAATTTTCTACAATTGGTCCAAAAAGTTTTGAGGTTCTAATTAAATAATAAGCCAGACCTCTTTCACCTTGACGCTTAACCGCCACTTCCCCTAAAAATTTAGTTTCCCCATATTTATTAATGGGATTAGGCGTATCATCTTCGGAAAATTCTTTCTTACTTTCTAGACCATTAAAAACATAATCCGTTGAATAATGAATTAAAATAAAAGATAATTTTAAACCTAGTTCGGCTAAATAGGCGGGTAAATCACAATTTAAGGCAAAGGCTTTTTTATAAATCTCTTTATCTTCACAATTATCTACTTGATTATAAGCGACACAATTAAAAACAACTTCCGGCCTTAAATCATTTAAAACACTAAAAAGAGCTGCTTCGTTTAAAACATCAAAATCGTCACGATCAAAGGAATAAACTTCATGATCCTGACTGAGTAAAAAATCCAGTTGTGACCCCAAATTACCTTTGGCGCCTAATATCACAATTTTCATAAAAAATCTATAATTTTAAAAATATAGAAAAGCTCTATTTTCTATATTTTTCTCGCTATTTATATTTTACTACTTTTTTTCTTTATTGCCACTCCTTACTCTGTCGCACCAATAATTTATCCGCCTGTTCTGGCTCAGCAATTAATTCTTTAACCACCTTTTCCATTCTCGCTCCCTGAGAGCCTTTGATCAATAAAACATCACCTTCTTTTATTCTATTTTGTAGAAAACGACCAGCTTCTTCAGGTTTATCAAAATAAAAAATTTGCTCATCCTCTAAGCCGGCTTCTTTAGCACCACGAATAAAATCGCGAGACCTTTCACCAACCGCCACTAAAACATCAATCTGCTCGGTGGCGATTTTTTTTCCTACCAATTGATGCCCCTCTTCGGTAAAAGAACCAATTTCCAACATATCACCCATAATGGCATATTTCTTGGCATTGTTATCAATTTTAATTTTCCCTAAAATTTTAACAGCAGAAATTGCCGCTTCTGGAGAAGAATTATAAGTATCATCAATAATAAAAGAATGTTTAATGCCGGGCAAAACATTCATACGTCCGGCCGGCAAACTAAAATCACTTAAACTATCCGCGATTTCCACTAAATTCATTTTAAAATGCAAACCCACAGCCGCCGCGGCTAAACTGGCATAAAGAGCCGGTTCAGACATGACGTTTTTCATAAAGACTGGAACAATGGAACCTTGATAGTTTAACTTAAAATTAATTCCGGATAATTCATAACCGTCGCGACTAAAATTATAAATAATATCCTGAGCTTTTATATCAGACTGGTGATTCAAACTAAAACTCATAACTCGCGCCTGACTAACACTAGCCATTTCGCAAACCGGCTCGCTGTCAAAATTTAAAATTGCCAAACCATGACTATCAAGACTTTCAACTAATTTCTGTTTTTCTTTTTTGATATTATTTAAGTTGCCAAAATATTCTAAATGCGAATAACTAACGGCTGTAACCACCGCAATCTGAGGTGGTGCAATGGAAATTAAATAATCCATATCACCCGGCCGATCAACCCCCATTTCTAAAACTAAAATTTTGGGGTATTTTTTATCTGTAAAAATTAATAATCTCAAAGCCCGTAAAAAAACTAACAACCAACCGAAATAACTTTTTCCGGGTGATTCTACGCCAATAATAGTAAGGGGTAAACCAATTTCATTATTATAATTTTTAAAGCTAGTGCGTACGGAAAATTTATTTTTCAAAACATGATAAATTGCTTCTTTAGTGCTTGTTTTGCCAATTGATCCGGTAATACTAATAATGACTGGTTTATATTTAGAAATCAGTTTTTGTGCGACAATTTTTAATTGTAAAAGCAAAAGCTTTTTCATATTAACAGCTACTTTCTATCAATAACTACTTTCTATTAACAGCTACTTTCTATCAATAACTACTTTCTAGTTTTGGGAACGGCATAGTAATTTAAAATAAACTCAGCAATATCACGCCACAAGGGCAAAGCCGATCCCTCAGCATACTGGACACCGACTGGCTTGTCAATTTTAGTTAACATCACAAAAGCTGGTTCCTCAATCGGTGCAATACCAACAAAAGTATGAATATATTCATTTTTTTTATAACCACCAGCGGCTGCGATTTGAGCGGTTCCGGTTTTGCCGCCTACATAATATCCCGGAATGGCCGCCTTTTTTGAGTGACCTTTTTCCACCACATTTACTAACATGGCGGAAACAGTGGCGGCGGTTTTTTCGGAAACAACGCGATTCATTATTTTGGCCGAAACCTCCTCTTCTTGACCATTAGGATAAATAATTTTTTTAACAATATGCGGTTTCATCATCACTCCTTTATTAGCAATTGCTTGGTAAGACATAACCATTTGGAGCGGAGTTACAGCAATTCCTTGTCCAAAAGAAGCGGTCGCGGCATCAATATCTTTAATTTTATTTTTTAGTAAGTTGCTGATATTACCTGGACTTTCTGAACCAAGTTCAATGCCAGTTCTTTCGCCAAAACCAAATTTCTGAACATATTCAGCAAAGACTTTGGGACCAACTTGATTCATGGCAAAAATTGCCCCGGTATTTAAAGACAAATCCAAAACCGCATTCATATCTACTAAACCATGCGGGCCATGAGTACTAAAATCCGAATTACTAATTGGCTTTGGCCAACCCTTAATCATAATCTGTCCTTCGTCATTATAAGTGGTGCTGGGTGAAACTTTATTCTGATCAATCGCAATCGCCATCGTAATAATTTTAAAAACTGAACCAGGTTCATATTGATAAAAAGTCGCCGGATTATTGTAATAGGAAATATCTTTTACTTTATTGTAATTATTAGGATCATAATCCGGTACGGAACACATGGCGATTATCTCTCCGGTTTTAGGATTGATAACAATCACGGTTCCACCTTCAGCATCAAACTGTTTGACTGTTTCTTTTAATTTACTGCAAACAAAAAATTGAATATTGCGATCAATGGTTAATACAAAATCATAACCATTTTCCGCTTTTATATATTCACGATTATTAAGAATCACTAAATTAGCTTGATTGCCCTTTTCCGCTTTTAAAGAGCCTTGCTTGCCGGAAAGCTCAGTATTAAAAAATTCTTCCAGCCCATAACGTCCTTGAAGATTACCATCAGCATTAGTAGTATAACCAACAATATGGGAGGTAATTTCATTTTCCGGATAATAACGATAACTTTGTAAATTAAAACCCAGGCCTTTAATTTTTAAATTTTTTTCCACCATTTCCTGACTTTCTTCATCAAATTCTTTGTATACTAAACGACCTAATTTAAATTTTAAATCAGCCGGCGAAAATAAAGAGGGCGAAGAAGTTGAAGAATAATCCTCAACAGCTAAAAAAGCATATAAATTAATCAGTTCTTCATTAGTAATTTTACTGACCAAAGGCTCGTAAGGATCATCTGGCTTGTTTATTTTTTTTAAATAATTATTGATTATTTCTTCTTTAGTTGAAGTCGCAATGATAAGCTCGGTTCCGGTAGCTTGTTTTTCGGCCATTTCGGCTAAAAGCTTGGGCTTATCAAAAAAATCAAATAATTTTTCCGCCATCACATTAGGATATTCAACATCTTTAGGAACCAAAAAAATCTCAGCATATTCTTTATTAGTCGCTACCGGATATAATTTTTCTTCATTATTAACTGTTTCGCTCAAATAAATTTTTCCTCTTTCCGGTTTTAATTCATTATAAAATTCATGTTGTGAGGCAGCCATGGCCGTGTAAAAATCAAATTGCCTAATCTGCAAAGTATAAAGTTTAAAAATTATCCCTCCAAACAATAAAAAAATAACCGCTACCACAATCCGTAAGCGATTATTATTCACTTTTCCAATTACTAAATTATTTTGTTTGATTTTAAAATCTCGCCGCATAAAGAACAAGCTCGCTAGAATCAAAGTTGATTATTTTTTAGCAACCACACTATCTGGTACTTTAATGTATTCAATTTCATTAATGGCTACCATATTTAATGATTGAACGCGAGCATTTAAAACATAATAAGATTGCAAGGCATCAATTTCTTGTTCATAAGCCATTTTCTTCTCCATTAAAGTCGCTCTTTCTTGTTTTAAATCTTTTAAAGCAAAGCTTTTAACTGTTAAATCACTAACTCCTATTAAATAGGCAAATCCAGAAGCAAAAACTAAGAGAAAAACAAAAAAATTAAAAACGCGCAAATTTAAACAACGTTTTGTTCTGTTGCCTTTTAAATTTTCGCTATAACAATTAACAAATCTGGTCATATACGTTTTGGATTTGATATTTTGATATATTAATTTAAAAATTATCGTTGCTAATTATTCGCTTCAGTGTTTTTATCATTTTTAATTATCCGCTTCAGTACTTTCTTTTTTTTCTTCTTTTGCAGCGGCTCGTAATTTTGCACTTCGCGCCCGGGGATTATTTTTAATTTCCTCCATCTCCGGAACTAAAGGTTTTTTTGTTAAAATTTGTAAATTAGGAGAATTTTTAAAAAATTGTTTGACAATTCTATCTTCTCCACTATGAAATGACACAACTACTAATTTTCCCTTTGGTTTTAATAGTTCAACAGCAGCTGGCAAAACGGCTTGCAAATTCTCTAACTCCTGATTTGTTTCCATTCTTAAAGCTTGGAATACTTTAGTGGCTGGATTAATTTTGGTATGAAAACGTTTGGGGCTATGAGCAACAATTATTTCCACTAAATCTTGAGTAGTCTCAATCGGTTTTTTACGTCGCGCTTCAACAATGGCTTTAGCTAAATAATAAGCTCTTTTTTCTTCACCATAGTCACGAAAAATTCTGGTTAGTTCAAGCAAGGGGTAATGATTAACTATTTGCTTAGTGGAAATTTCTATCTCCGGACCAAAGGCCATATCTAGGGGACAATCGTTTTGAAAAGAAAAGCCTCGCTTCGTATCAGCCAATTGAAAAGATGACAATCCTAAATCAAGTACTATACCGTCAACTCCTTTTGAGTCATTAAAATTCTGCTGATAAAGTGCGGTTAAATTTTTAAAATTACCAAGTACTAATTGAACATTATTTAAATTCTCACTAGTTAATTTTCTTCGAGCATTGTCGATAGCATTCTGATCCAAGTCTAAACTCATGACTTCTCCTTTCTCACCCACTCTTTTTGCCAACTCACTGGTATACCCGGCTCCACCCAAAGTGCAATCTATATACCGACCACCTTTTTTAACAGCTAAAAAATCTAATACTTCTTTCAGCATGACTGGCTGATGCTCATATTCCATAGACTTAAATTTTAAAAGTGTTTTTAGATTCCCAAATCTCCCAAGGCTTCGGCAATTGAACTACTATTTTTTTCTGAATTTAATTTATATTTATTCCAAGCGCTCTCATTCCAAATTTCTAAATGATTATACAAACCAACCACGATTACTTTTTTATTTAAACCAGAAAACTTTCTTAAATATTCAGGCAAAGTAATGCGACCTTGATTATCAAATTCCAAATCCATGGCCCCGGCTATCATATGACGCGCAAATGCTCTGGCCCTTGATTGACTAAGTGGTAAAGAAGCAATCTTTTTAGCAATTTCTTCAAACTGTTCTTTTGAATACAAAAAAAGACAGTTATCCAAACCCTTCGTGACAACTGCTCCCTTTTTTAAAATAGCGCGAAACTTAGCTGGTATAGCTAAGCGTCCTTTGTCATCTAAATTGTGATTGTATTCGCCGATGAACATAATAACGATAGATTTCGCAAAATTTGTCAGGTGTAATAAATTCTGCAGGTAACGCTAATTCTCCACTATTCCCCACAATTCACCTTACAAGTTTAATTATACACCACGAAGCCCCAACGGTCAACACTTTTATTTTATTGAAAATAAGCAAAAAAAATAACAAAAAAACCACTTATCAACAAGTGGCTTGTAAAAATATTTTAATTATTGACAAAAAGTGAGCTAAGTTTTCAACAAGTAATACACAGGCTCAAGAAAAAGGGGAAATTTAAAAAAATAATTAAATTTTGCTTTTTTTAGCTTTACCAATATTAGGTTCAGCACTATAAATTGGCGCAACTAGTGTTAAACCAGCGACTCTTTTCTGTGATTTAGCACCACTTTCGCCGATAACCGGAATACCTAAAGCATAGGCTAGAGCGTTAGCCGTTAGAACACCAATCCTTAAAGAAGTGAAACTGCCACCTTGATCAGCTACTACAATTTTTTTGAGTGCTTTTAATTTTTTACCGCTTTTAGTAATTAGTTTATCAATCGCTGGTAGTAATTTCTCAGCTTGTTGTCGTTCAGCTGGAATTTTTTTAAAAGCAATCGTTTTTTCACCACTGGCCAAAGAAAGAATTACTTCTTTATTCGTTACAGTGTTAATATAAAGGGTCATAAATTATTTATTAAACAAAATTATTATTCAAATTATTATTTTATTTTTTTATTTCCTTAGTTAAAATATTTTCTAAATCCGCCAAAGATTTTACTGTTACTAATTGTGCTCTAAGACGACTGGCGCCCGAAAAACCACTAACATACCAAACCAAATGTTTTCTTAGTTCTATTAAGGCGCCCGGTCCTTTAATTTTTTCGACTAATCGGGCATGTTGCAAAATAAAATGAAAAACTTGTTTATTATTTTTATTAATTATTTTATTTTCTTTTATTTCTTGGAAAAGCCAAGGCCGACCTAAAATACCACGCGCTAAACCCAGACCGTCGGCGCCACTTTCTTTTAAAGCGCGCTGAGCATCTTCTAAAGTATTAATCCCGCCATTTATTAAAATAACGCCTTTAAAATATGGTCGCGCTTTTTTAACAATGGCAAAATCAGGATCACCACTAAAACCCTGACTTAAACTGCGACCATGAATCATTACCGCCGCGACAGGCAAATCAGAAATATTTTTTAAAAAATCTATTGCACTGACTTTGCCAACCTTGGCTCTAATTTTTATAGACACGGGCAAAGTCGTGTTTTTTAAAACTGCTGCAATAATTTGGCGTGACTTGTTTAAATCTTTCATTAAATCCGCTCCCGCTCCCTGCTTTAAAACTTTTCCGGCTGGACAACCACAATTAATATCAATCCCAGCTGGTTTCAATTTTTTTTCAATTAAAGTTGTAGCCGTAGCAAAATGTTCGGGATTAGCGCCAAACAACTGGACAACGTAATTTTTTTCTAAACGGTGATTAAAACCAGTCAACTCCCAAGTAGCTTCCCCACCGCTGTCTCGTTTTCGAGTTTGACTATTAAAAGTTTGACTAAAATAATTTAAGGCGGTCGCAGAAACCATTTCACTATACAAAACATCTGCTCCAAATTTATGACAAATTTGACGAAAAGCCGAGTCAGTAAACCCGGCCATGGGAGCGAGCGCCAAAATTGGTCGCTGTTTATTTTTTAATTTTTCCCAAAAATTATTATTCTTCATTAATTTAGAGTTGACTAACGATTTAGCTGATAAGCGCCTTTTAAAAACCAATTAGCACTTTAATTAATAAATACCTCCATTTAAAACTGAAGCTAAACTATTTTCTTTATCTTTTGCCCTTGTGCTGTATCTTCAATTGCCCAACCAGCTTTAGCTAATTCTAAACGTAATCGATCAGCTTCCGGCCAATCCTTTCTTTTTCTCGCTTCTAAACGTGCTTCTAACACTTCAGCAATCGTTGTCTCCGCTAACTCTTGATCTTGATAAAGTTTAACTTTCAATTTAATTGTTTCCGGTTGATTATCTGTTAACTCATTGTCCGCTGTCTTTTTAGCTAAATCAAATCCCAATACTTGATCAAAATCTAAAATGGTTGCTTTCTTATCTTCATCTTTTAAAGAAGATTTAAAAACCTGAGCAATAACAGCCAGCGCTTGTGGTAAATTCAAATCATGATTAATCGCTTCTAAAAACTGGGTTTGATAGATTTTAGAAACTTTGCCTCGCTTTTTACCTAAAGACGCAACTTGATTTCGCAAATTACTTAACGCTTGATTAGCTTGCTTTAAACTCTCGGGACTATATTCCATCGGCTTGCGGTAATGAACTTGACTGGCGGCAAGACGAAAAGCTAAGGGATCAAGACCAACCTCAATAACTGCTTTTTCCAAGGTTAAAAAATTATCACCGCTTTTTGCCATCTTCTTTCCGCCTTGAATATTTAAAAAAGCATTATGCATCCAAAAATTAAAAAACTTCTTGCCTGTGGCCGCTTCTGATTGAGCGATTTCATTAGTATGATGAACATTAATATGATCAATACCACCGCAATGAATATCTAAATTATTTTTTAAATATTTAAAACTCATGGCTGAACATTCTATGTGCCAGCCGGGAAAACCGATTCCCCAAGGTGATTCCCATTCCATTTGTCTTTTGGCACCAACCGGTGAAAACTTCCAAAGAGCAAAATCAGTGGGATTTTTTTTCTCTGGATTTTTTTCCACACGCGCCCCTTCTTTTAATTGATTGAGCGGCAAATGACTTAATTTATTATAGTCTTTAACTAAAGCTGTATCAAAATAGACTCCGTCTTGAGTTAAATAAGTAAAGCCCTTTTTCTCTAAAATTTTAATCAAAGCGATTTGTTCTTTAATATTTTCTGTCGCCTTGGCCCAAATGTTAGGAAATATAATATTTAAATCAACTAAATTTTTTTGAAAAGCTTTGGTATAAAATTCGGCAATTTCATAGGCGCTTTTCCCTTCTCGTTTAGCACCCAGTTCCATTTTATCTTCGCCCATGTCCATATCACCGGTTAAATGACCGACATCGGTAATATTCATGACGTGTTTTACTTTATAGCCGTTATAAAGCAAAGTTCTTTTGAGTAAATCACTAAATAAATAGGAACGCAAATTACCTAGATGCGCATAGTTATAAACAGTCGGTCCGCAAGTATAAATTCCCACCCGTCCCTTTTTGACTGGTTTAAATTCTTCTATTTTACGACTCAAGGTATTGTAAAAAAATATTTTTTTCATAATTATAATAATTTACTGAACAGCGGCTGATTTTATTCTTTCTAGTGAAGCTTGAAAATTTCCCAAATTTTTTTCTAAACGTTGATCTAAATTAGTTTCTTTACTTAATTCAGCCAATTGTTCTTGCAGTGAAGAACTTAAATTAGAAAAAATCTTATTAAGCACTTCCTCTTCCTGACTACTTGGTTGATTGTTAGTTAAAGCCGGCAAAAGTTCATTTAGATCATCTTTAGTTAAAGCTAAATAAAAGGCAGGTAAATAACTACGGGAAGCTCGCTCTAATTCACCTTGTTTATTAAACACTGCTCCATATTTTATTCTCGCTCCGCCAGCTAACATTTTTCTTTTTAACTTCTCTTCTTTTTTAGGCGCTCGTCCATCTTTAAAATGAGTTACTACTTCGTCAAAACCACAAATAATGGCGCCACTTTTTTTATCAATCACCACTTGATCCACTCCATTATTATAATCATCATAAGCAGACGCGCGGGCGACAATAAAATCTTTCTTTAAATATTTATGCAATAAAATTGTTAGTGCCATTTCCATTAAATTGGAAGGCTGATTTTCTTTTTCCTTTTGCCATTCTTCCTTTGTTTTTCTAATTCCTAAAGCAAAGGCTTCTTCTTGTGATTCAACCAAGGTAGCATCACTACTGGCTTCACGACCGACCATTTTAATTTGCCCATCAGTATTTAAAAAATCGGGAAATTCATGATTTATTTCTTGCGCTTGTTCAGCTAAACCATTTTTTAAAGCACCCAAATAAGATTCTAAAGGTTTCTTTTTTTCTTTTTTTCGATTATCAAAAGCGCTTAAATCAATTTTATTTCCTGGAAAGGGGATGTATTCAATAGACATAAATTTTATTTAAATCTAACTGAGAATGTATAGGACGCGTCATGTTCAGGAAGTCCAGAGGGGTTATCTTTAGTAATTTCTAGATAACCGCGTTCAGCCTCAGTTTGAAAAACTAAAGTTGATTTAAAGGGCACAAAATCTTCCGTCATCCAATCACCTTGTGCTTCGCCATAATGTGAAACTAATAATTCATCATCAGCGGTATAAAGTTTAATTGGCAAACTAGCTTCAAAAAACCAAAAACCACGCGCTTCCCCTTCAATAATCAAGGGCGAAGTTACTGTCTCATCAGCGATTGGTTTAAATAAAACTACTTCCGGCTCGGAGATAATATTAGCGATTAAATCATTTTCGGGAAAAACTGGTGGTGTAATCAGATCTTCTTGATTTAAATTCTCTGCTTCAATTACTTCATTGTCTAAATTTTCTTGATTAACAGTTTCGGTAACAACCGGTGTTGGTTCATTAGATTTCCTAATATTTTTAAATAGTTGGTCAAAACGGAGAAAAATTGCCACAACCAAAATTAAAGCAACAACTAATAATAAAAATTGTTCTTTTTTCATATTTTTACTAAGCCGACTTTTTCTGGTATTTTTGCTTTTTTTAGCTTTTTACCCGAAAAATTGGCGATTAAGCTTTACGCTAAAATTAATGATTAAGCTTGATACTTATATTTTACCACTTATATTTTACCATAATTTACGATAAAAAATAAAAGCCTGTCTTTTTTTGACAGGCTTAATGCTCTTTTTTGTGTTTTTTTTAATTACAAATAGTGGCGTGATTTGTTAACATAGTACCTCTTTTCATTAACACAGTACCTCTCTAAGATGGCCTGCAGGGTAAGCAGTTTTAAAAATCTGCGTTAAAACTTTTTTTTCACGGCCACGTAGGCAACCCAGGAGCATAAAAAAACGAGAAATGTCAGCTAATTTGCCGGGGGTTGATTCTAAAAGAATGGTTTGGCAGTTCTTGCTTGAGCAACAAACTAATTTTTTTTCTAAACCATTAGATTCCGGGACTAGAAACATTTTCACTTTTTTTTCCTTACAAATTGGACAGGTTTGACTAGTATCAATACTCTTGAGTTCATCCATCAAATCTTCCATCGCCAAAATAAAGCCATTGTGTTTACGCTGATTACGATCAAGTAAAGCGCGATTATAATAATGCGCTAAAAATACTGGATCAAGAAGTAGGACTTCTTTTAAATTTCGGCCCTTGTATCGGCCACTAGTGAATACATGATTTTCGTAGTTTTCCATTTTTATACCTCCATTTTTTAAAAATTATTTTAAAGTACTTTGGAAATCTAATCACATTTTTTTATAAAAGTCAAGAGTGACCTTATTAAGCTAGAGAGCGGACTTATTGGACCAAAGGTAACTCTATTAAAATCAATAACGATTTACCTAAAATAATGGTATAATTTAAATAATCATATTTAATAATTGTGATATTATGCTTGACCTTAAAACTGAGCAAAAATTATTTTCTTTGGGCTATAAACAGGTCGCTGGAATAGACGAAGCTGGTCGTGGCCCGCTGGCTGGACCGGTTGTAGCAGCCTGTGTAATAATCGGTCCGGATTTTAAAATTGAACCGGGTGATTTAGAATTAGTGGCTGATTCAAAAAAATTAAGCGCCAAAAAAAGAGAAAAAATCTTTAAAGCCATCAAAGAAAAAGCTTTGGCTGTGGAAATCGGAGTGGTTGATAATGAAATAATTGATAAAATTAATATCTTGCAAGCTAGTTTTTTGGCGATGCGTCGGGCTCTAAAAAAAATCAAGCTGCAGCCTGATTATATTTTAACGGATGGCAAATTTAGAATCCCTAAAATTTCAACCGCACAAAGCGCTATCACAAAAGGCGACAGCTCTGTTTGGGTGATTGCTGCCGCCTCTATAATTGCTAAAGTGAGTCGTGATTGGATTATGAATAATTTAGATAATGACTATCCGAACTGTAACTTTGCCAAACATAAGGGCTATGGAACAAGCGAACATTTAAAAAATATTGCTCAATTTGGTCCCTGCCCTATTCATCGTCTATCTTTCGCTCCTCTTAAAAATTCAAAACCTTAGCCGGGAAAGCGCAAAATCTAAATTTTATTTATATTAAAAATAAGCTTAAATTTAATCAAGACCTAAACCTGTTTTAGCTTTCCAAGTTAAATCAAATAAAGTGTAGAAAAACAGACTGGCGATAATTAAACCAGCGATAAAACCGGACAAAGATGAAGCGATTATTTTTCCTAGACCCCATTTGTATTCTTTCTTCTCTTCGGAAACGAATTCAGAAATGAATTCTTTTTTTATTTTTTCCATAATTTTTGAAATTATTAATTATATTTGTAATTTTAAAATTTTTCTTCTTTTTCCTGACCGGTGTTTAAATTCTTGATTTTAATAATTTTTTTATCAGCCTCATCTTGATTAAAAATAATAATATTTTTAATCTTTTTTTTATCGGCTAGCTCTATAGCGCGAGTAATTTTCTGCTCTTCAAGTCCGGCTAACAAATTAAATCCTCTACTCCTTAATTTTTTAGCCAATAAAGCCGTCTCCTGACTCAACTTTTTATTTAAAAGAGGTAAATAATATTCAGGCGCATAATCCTCTTTTATTTTATCAAGTAAATTCCAACTAATTAAAAATAATTTAGTGGTTTCATCTCCCGGCGCAAAACCAACCGCCGGAAAATTTTTCTCACCAAATATTTCCGCTAAACTATTGTAGCGACCACCACCAAATATGGCGCGATTATTATCTGGGTGGCGATCAAAAACCTCAAACACTAAACCATCATAATAATCAAAACCTCTGATAACGGTGGGGTTAAACTCAATATAATCATTATACCCTAAAATAGATAAATTTTTAATAGCAGTGACGATTTCAGTAAAACCGGGGTTATTTTTCAAATCTGGAAGCTGAACAGCCAGTTCTTCAAGACTGCGACTTTTCATAAAAGATTCTAGGATTAAAATCGCTTCTTTTTTTAAGCCAGCCGCTTTTAAACGCTCTTTTAGGGCTGGGGTTGATAGTTTTTGCCACTTATCTAAAGTTCTAACCACTAATTTTTTATTTTCCGCACTCAAACGGGTCGCACCGCTTAACTCCAAAATTCCATCAATCAAACGACGATTATTTATGGCTAAAACAAATGAATCAGTCGGGGCATCAAATTCCAACATTAAATCAAGAGCTAACTGCATAAGCTCAATATCAGCTGTTATATTATCGCTCCCAAAAATATCACAATTAAGTTGCCAAAATTCCCGATTACGTCCTCGTTGCGGTTTCTCGTTACGCATAAAATTGGCAATCGAAAAAAGTTTGATTGGTTTAGGACTAGAGGTATAAATCTTGGTCACCATTCTGGTCACGGAAGGTGTCATTTCCGGCCTGATTGACAAGTCTCGACCGCCTAAGTCCTGAAAACAAATCAATTCTTTGCCACCAATATCTTCTCCTGATTTAGCACGATAAATATCAGAATTCTCAAGCAAGGGCGTTAAATACTCTTCAAAACCATAGCGCCGACAAACCCGACGCCAAGTATCAAAGATATATTTTCTTATACAAAATTCTTCTGGCAACCAATCAGTGGTTCCCTTTGGTTCTTGCTTCGAAATAGGATTTTTCATAAAAAAACTTAATTCTCTTATTGGCAATCTAACTTCCTATATTTTACCTTTTTATGGCTTTTTCTGCAACTAAAATTAAATAAAAGTCCTATTTTTTAATTTCAAAGCCTTGTTTTTAATTTATTTATTAATAATTTATCGGTTAATTTTCGTTCAGGAACATTTTTATAAACTTAAAGTATAATAAAATAAACTAATAATCTATGAAAATTTTAATTATTGACGATGATGCAAGCATTGTCGAATTAATTAAAAAAGGCCTAGCGGCTGAATCATTTTTAGTGGAATCGGCCGCTGATGGCGAACGTGGGTCATTTATGGCTCGCACTGGTGCCTACTGTCTGATTATTTTAGACAATTGCTTGCCAAAACTAAGCGGTACTGAAGTCTTAAAAGAAATTCGGGAGGAAAAAATCTATACTCCCATTATTATGTTAACAATTAAATCAGAAATGGAAGATAAAGAAATCGCTTTTAACCTCGGAGCCGATGATTATTTAACTAAACCTTTTTTAATTGAGGAATTGCTGATTCGCATTAAAGCGCTTTTAAGAAGACCAGCCAAAATCAAAACTCCCAATTTACGTCTAGGTGATTTAGTCCTAAATACGCAAAGCGGTATTTTTAAACGCCAGGGTAAAGAAATATATTTAACTAAACGAGAATTTTGTTTATTGCAATATTTTTTCAAAAGAAAAGGCGAGATTATTTCGCGCGGAGAAATTTTAGAAAATGTTTGGGATTATAATTCTGATCCTCTCTCAAATTCCATTGAAACCCATATCGCTAGTTTGCGCCGAAAAATTAATTTTGGTTCGCTTCCGGACTTAATTCATACCTTCCCTGGTCGCGGTTATAAATTAGCGCTCAAAAAAACCACCTAAAACGGTGGTTTAAAATAATAGTTTGGACGATATCTTAGGTTACGGTTACAATAAAAAAGCAAAAAATTACTTGAAGAAAAATTTTTTATTTTTAATTTTATCAGGCAAATAGCTTTGGTCTGAATCATCTTCTAGAGGGGTGTATTTATAATCCTTGGCGTAGCCCAAATCTTTCATTAATTTAGTCGGGGCATTTCTTAAATGAAGCGGGACTGGTAAATTACCACTGGTTTCTACTTCTTGGCAAACATTATTATAGGCCTGATAGGCGGCAATACTTTTAGGCGACTTGGCTAAATAAATAGCACCATGGGCCAAATTGACCGCACACTCAGGTAAACCGGTTTTTTGACAGGCCTCATAAACAGAAATAGTCAGCATCAAGGCACTATTATTAGCTAGGCCAATATCTTCCGAAGCAAATCTAATCATTCGGCGCGCAATATACAAAGGGTCTTCACCGGCTTCAAGCATGCGCGCTAAATAATAAATAGCAGCATCAGCGTTTCCACCGCGCATTGATTTATGAAAAGCGGAAATTAAATTATAATGCTCTTCCCCGGATTTATCATACAAAAGTCCGGGTTTATTAATAATATCTTTTATTAACTCTAAAGTAATTTCTCCTTGATGTTCAATCGCGCTTTCTAAAATACTAAGTCCGCGCCGCGCATCACCATTAGCCAAGCGGGCAATTAAACTAATAATCTCTTTCTTTAATTTAAGATTTAATTTTTTAGTCGCTAATTTAATTATCTTTTCCAAATCTGATTCGGACAAAGCTTCTAAAACCACCACTTTCAAGCGTGACAACAAAGCTCCATTAACCGCGAAACTAGGATTTTCCGTTGTTGCGCCGATTAAAGTAATCACGCCGTTTTCCACTTGCGGCAACAACGCATCTTGTTGACTTTTATTCCAACGATGAATTTCATCAATAAATAAAATCGTTTTTTGTCCCAAACGTTTATTTTCCTTAGCTCGCTCAACAATTATTTTTAAATCTTTTACACCACTGGAAGTCGCGCTTAACTCAACAAACTCGGCCTTAGTTTCTTTGGCAATTATAAAAGCCAAAGTGGTTTTGCCACTGCCGGGCGGTCCCCAAAAAATTAATGACGGTACTCGATCGGCTTTAATGGCTTGATAAAGCCAACTATTCTCATTAATAATTTTTTCTTGACCGCAGAACTCAGTTAAATCTTTGGGCCGAAAATAGGCCGCTAAAGGCATGTCGTTTATCATATAAAAATATTATCCAATTACTGCTCAACCCGCAAGGCAGTAATCGGATCAAGCTTGGCTGCTTGCTTGGCTGGTCGAAGACCGAATAATAGGCCACAACCAATTGAAAATAATAGCGAAACCAAAACTCCTTGAGTGGGAAAAAAGAAACGCCAATGAATACCAATACGATTAGCTACCAAAGCTAAGCCATAGGAACCGATTAAACCAAATACGACTCCCAAAATCCAACCCCAGAAAGTTATCATAACTGATTCAATTAAAAACTGCAAAATAATATCAATTTTGGTCGCGCCCAGCGCTTTTCTCAGACCAATCTCCGGTGTTCTTTCCGTTACCGTGACATACATAATATTCATAATCCCCACACCGCCTACAAGCAAGGAAATTAAAACAATGGCAAACAATAAAAAAGTAATGGCGTTAGTAACGGTATTAAATATTTCAATTATCTCGTCCATAGTAGAAACACGAAAATCATCTTGAAGGGGATCGTTAATATCATGTCGCTCGCGCAGTACTTGTCTTATCTCTTCCGCCGTCTCATCGGCTCGACTTACATCGTTTAACTGACTGGTAAAATACATTATATAATCAATTCCCTGAATCTTCTTAATCAAAGTTGTAACCGGCATGTAAATAAAATCATTAAAATTCATAAATCCGTATGACCCTTGTTCTGTTAAAACACCAACGACTTTAAACTTTTTTGTACCAATTTTTACAAACTTACCCAGAGCTGGCTGGTCGCCGAATAAATCAGCTTTAAGTTTATTTCCCAAAACCACTACTTGAGCTTGAGTTTTATCATCGCCTTCAGTATAAAAATTGCCTTCTTCCATGGTGGCTCTGCGAACAACATACTGGTAATCAGAACCAACACCATAAATAAAAACTCGCCTGCTTTGATTCTCATAAGTCACTCGTTGTTGTCCTAAAGAGGCAGCATAACTACGTTTAATATTATTTAAACGATTAACCGCTTCCATGTCTGATATTTTTAAAGTCGTAATTTCGGTCGCAACATTGTCTGAAGTAGGCACCTTAACTTCGGTTTGGATAAGATCACTGCCATAAGATTCAACTTCCCATAAAACTAATTGTCGCACTCCTGCGCCGGCGGAAAAAACAATCACAATTGAGGTAACGCCAATCACCACACCTAAAATCGTCAAACTTGTTCTGAGTAAGTTTCGACGCAGAGAATTCCAAGCTAAACTTAAAGCGATTTTAATTTTTTTAAAATAATTATTCATAACGTAAAGCTTCAATCGGATCAAGCTTGGCTGCTTGCTTGGCTGGATAATAACCAAAAATTATTCCTATCAAAGTAGAAATACCCAAAGCTAAAATAATGGAAAAAAATGAAATCACAAAATCCCATTCATAACCTAAATATTTAATTACCAGAGAAACAAAAAAGGAAATAAAAGCACCGCCAATTAAACCGATGATACCACCAATTAAAGTTAAAAATACTGCTTCAAGTAAAAATTGAAATCTAACTTGACGACCAGTCGCGCCCAATGCTTTTCGTAAACCGATTTCCTTAGTTCTTTCTTTAACACTGACCAACATAATATTCATGATTCCGATTCCGCCCACCAAAAGTGAAAGCGCGGCCATGGCAGCTAAAAAGTATTTTAGAGCATTGGTAATCGCATTGATAGCATCCAAGGCATCGCGAAAACTTTGTATTGTAAAATCATCATCCTCGGGATTATCTATTCCATGTTGCTCGCGCAAAGTCATTTTAATCATTTCCATAGTTTCATTAATATTATTTTCATTATCAACCTTAACTTTAATAGTATTTAAATAATTAACGCCCGCAATTTCTTTTTGGACAAATTTAAGCGGAGCAAAAATTGAATCATCCGGACTGGAAAAACCGGCTTGACCACGAAATTTAAAAACACCAATCACTAACAAGTTGCGATTTTTAATTCTGATATTTTGTCCAACCGGATTATAGCCGGGAAAAAGTTCCTCAGCCACATTACTACCAAGCACTACCAAACCACTGCTGGAATTTATTTCTTCATTAGAGAAAAAACGTCCTGATTCTATTTCCGCTTTTTCCACTTCCAAGTAATCACCGCTAATTCCCTCTAATTTTGCGTCATAACTTAAATCGCGATTATAAGCACTGACATTAGTGTCATAAAAAGAAACAGCCGCGATAACATGTGGAGCATTATGCTTTTTTTTAATAGCTAAAGTATCGGCTTCTTTTAAAGAGGTGACTTTAATACCAAACACAAAAGCAGGTGGTCCTTTTTCATCAGATTGACCGGGTGTAATAGCAATCAAATCACTGCCAAAACTATCAACCTGACTTAAAATCAAATATTGCGCGCCTGCTCCTAGGGAGACAATCAAGACCACTGCGCTTACGCCGATAATAATTCCCAACATCGTTAAAAAACTCCGCGTCTTATTTCCTAAGAGGGAGCGAATAACTATCTTGGCGGTTTGGCGAAAATTATCAAGCATTAAAATATAAAAATTTAAATAAGTTGAGCTATTTAAATGATTTATCGCTGCAAGCGAAGTGTCTAAATCTATTTAAAGCAATTCTATTTATTTAAGCAGTTCGCCGCTACTAGCAAAACGACGATTGACAACCTTTTCATCAGCCACTATCTCGCCATCAAGAATGCGAATTATACGTTCGGCGTGTTCAGCGGTAAATTTTTCATGCGTTACTAAAATAATGGAATTACCTTGTTTGTGCAGTTCTTGTAAAATTCCCATTACTTGGCTGCCAGATTTTGAATCAAGATTACCGGTTGGTTCATCAGCAAAAATTACCGAAGGATTATTAACTAGCGCCCGAGCAATGGCAACTCGTTGTTTTTCTCCACCGGAAATTTGATTGGTAAAATAATTAAGACGATGACCAAGACCAACACTTTCTAAAACAGCTTTGGCTCGTTTTTCCATATCCTGTTTTTTACTTGAATAAATTAAAGGTAACTTTACATTATCCAAAACTGAAGTGCGAGCTAATAAATTAAAAGCTTGAAAAACAAAACCGATTTCCGCATTGCGCAAATGAGCTAATTGTTCATCATTAAAAGAAGAGACATCTTCGCCTTTAAAATAAAAATGACCGGAAGAGGGCCGGTCAAGCATACCTAAAATATGCATGAGAGTTGATTTACCTGAACCAGAAGGGCCCATGATGGAAATAAATTCTCCCTGCTTAATTGTGAAGTTTATATTTTTTAAAACAACAGTTTTAAGTTCGCCTGTTTCATAAAATTTACCTAAATTTTTTACTTCAATTAATATGTCTTGCATAAACAATAATAATTAATTGCCTTAATCAATAATTAATTATCTTAATCACCGTTTTTAATAAAAGTGATTATTTCTTCACCTTCGTGTAAACCACTTAAAATTTCAATTAAACCCTCATCACCTCTGAGACCGGTGGAGACAACTGCTTCTCTAATTTTTTGATTCTCCAAAACACGAACAATTTTTTGCCCCTCTTTTTCAATGATGGCGCGCGCCGGAACTTGCAAAACTGCTTCCCTTTTATTAGTGGTAATAACAAGATTAGTGGTCATGCCTGATTTAAAAGCTAGGCCACGATTTTCTAAATCAGTATTAATCTTATTTAATTTGGTAAATTCAATTTTAACTCGATAATAAACAACATCTTGAGCCAAAGTTTGAGCCGGTTCAATAAAGACCACTTTTCCGGAGAAAACTAAATCATCAGAAAAAGCATCAACCGTAACCGTTGCTTCATCGCCAATTTTAATTTTATTAATATCTGATTCAGAAATATCTACTTCAATTTCAAAATTATTATTAGCTAACATTTTTACCGCCGGTTGACCAGTAACACCGAATTGTTCACCAATATCATAATTAATTTCTGTTACTATTCCCTTAAGTGGCGCTTTTAAAACACTATCGGCAATTTGTTTTTCAATGTTATCTAAATTGGCTTGCGCTTGACTAATTTGCGCTTCGGCTAAAGCAATATCTTGAGCACGAGCTGGAGCTATAACATTATTTAAACGCGCGCGCGCAGTCGTCACTGATTGGATGGCACTATCTAAACGTGCTTGAGCAGCCGAAATTTGTTGCTCACCACTTAAACGAAAAGAAATTAAATTATTGCGAGCGGTTAAAATGGCGCTCTCCAAATTAACTTGCGCTTGACGTAAATTTTCTTCAGCAGACGCTACTGAAGTACTATAAGCTGTTTGCGAATTATTGTAAGCTTGTAAAGCAGCTTCCACCGCATTATTAGCGGCGGAAACTTGCGCGCTTTGCGTACTCACTAAAGTTTTATAAGCATCTAAACTGGATTGCGGAAAAGAAGCAGAAGTAATTGTGGTCTCTAACATTGAATAAGCATAATTTAAAGTAAGACTGGTTTGGGTTAAAAAAGCTCTCACTTTATTTCCGGCCGCATTAATATCAGCTGCAGTTTTACTGCTTCTTGCCAACTGAACCGCTGCTTCTGTCTCAGCAATCATATTTAAAGCCTGAAGACGATTATTTTTAGTATTAACTAAGCTACTACTTTGTAAAACGCCTAAAAGATTTTTCGCTTCATTATCGGTCAAAATAGTATTCAAATTATCCAGGGCAATTTTCCCACTTAAAATTTTATCACTAAAAGTTAAAAGAGCTGATTCACCGGCACTATCAATACTTCTTATTCCTGATAGCTTCGCATTGTCTAGAGTGGTTTGAGCTAAACTAACCGCTTGTTCTTGCGGAGTGATATTACTAGGATCGTGTGATTCAAGATCGCGCAAAGTTTTTTCCGCTTGCGAATAGTTTTCTGCTACGCTTTTTCTGGTTTTTTCTAAATCAATTCGTGCCGCACTTTCATTGGCTTGAGCTTGTTCAAGTTCTGAACGACTAACCGCCACTGTCTCGCCACTGGCACCGGCATACAATTTTGATAAATTAGCTTGGGCAATTTTTAATCCCGCTTCGGCTTCAATTTTTCGTAGCTCTAAAGATTCGGTTTCTAAGGAAATTAAAGGCGTATCAACTTCAACTTCATCGCCGACTTTAACCAAAACTTGATCAATACGACCAGTACTTAAAAAATTTAAAGCCACTTCTTGGGCTGCTTTAATTGTACCGGTTTCATTAACGGTTTGAACCAGTGGTCCAGAAATAACAGTTGCAGTGGAATAAACATCTTTCGGTTTTTGGCCGCGTGCCAAAAAAACTATAATAATTAATCCAACTACTAAAATAACTGCTAAAATTAGCTTTTTGCGAGGTATTTTCATAAAATAAAACTTATCCGTCATTAAATTTAAACGAAATGTTCTTTAATGGTAGCAGAAAATTGCCTAAATTTCAAGATGCGTTTTAGGTTCTAAATTCAGGTTTTCAAGTGGGTTTGTAGACCAATTTATTTGCTAAAAAATTTACTATTTCTTATGATAAATCTATAACTATTAAATAATTTTATGCGTGTTCCCAAACGTCGTGGCGAAGCAAAACAATTCATTAAACAAGATCCGGCCATGACTAAACAAAAATACCAAGAATTAAAAAACAAGTTGGATTTTATGAAAAAAGTTAAACACCCTCAAGAGGCAGAGGAAGTTAAACGTTTAGCTTTGATGGGTGATTTTTCTGAAAATGCCGCCTATCAACTAGCCAAGGGTCGTTTACGTGGTTTAAACCAAAGAATTTTAAATTTGGAAAACTTATTAAACCGAGCTGAGATAATTACGACTGACGGTAATAAAGAACGAATTAATCTAGGAGCAAAAGTAACTTTGAAATCAGCGAGCGGTTTTAAACAATTTAAAATTTTAGGTTCAGTTGAAACTAATCCGACCGTGGGCATTATTTCTCATACTTCCCCACTCGGAAGCGCGCTTATGGGAAAGAAGGTAGGTGATAAAATAAAAATCAAGCTCAAAAATAAAGAGCTTGAGTATAAAATCATAAAAATTGAATAGACTAACAAAATAATTTTTTAATTAATAATTGATTGTTGTTAATCAATAATTAATAATTGATTGTTGTTAATTGACTGTCATTAATAATTTTTAACTCAATTATTTTTCGCCAACAATTATTTTTTGTCATCAACAAAAAATTCGTAACCGCCAATCAAAACCGGGGTTGATAAAAAATACCAAATAAACACATCGTCTAAGGGAAAAATATGACCGCTAATCGTAACCGTAAATAAATAATTGCCCGGCCACCACCAACTGCCAATCAATAAAGAAACTACTTCATAAATAAAAAATACTAAGGCAAAGAATATGGTTGTAAGCCATATTTTTTTAAATAGTTTTGGTGTTGAGTAAAAAATAAAGCCTCCGGGAACAATTAAAATAATAACCGCTAATAAATAATAATTAACCGCTACTAAACCGGGCGCAACAAAAAATAAAGAAAAAACAACTAGAAACAACAAGGAGTAAAGTAATAAAATAAAACGAAAGCGCTCGGATATTTTTCCCGGTTTATCTTTATCAACAAAATATTCATAAAAAGATAAAACCCAGAAAAAATTTAGAAAAGCAAAAATCAGATTTTCTAAAGGAGCAACACCCAGTAAACGCGGCAAAACTGATTGCACATCCCAAGCATTAGCCAGACGAGCCATTATCTCCACGGGTGGAGCAAACAATAAAGTAGTAAGAAGAGAAAATAAAAAAATTTTATAACGCGAATGTTTAAGCCAGAAAAAATTTAATAAAGTAGGCGGTACTAAAACTACTAAAATCGAAACTAGATAAACAGGTCGCCAAAAATAGACTAAAAGACAAGCAAAAATAATATAAACCGCTAAAAACGCTAAACGCTTTTTTTGTAAAGTTGATAAATGTTTTAACATTTTATTTTAGTAAAAAAATTAAAAATATACTTAAACAATTCTAACTTTATTAATTATAGCAAATTAGCCAATAAAAAAAGAGACCGAAGTATCGATCTCTTAACAATCTCCAAATAATAAATAATGCAAACCATCATTTATTAAACTTCCAGAGTTTTAATTTGCCATACTTACTTTCGCGATAGTAAACATTATACTGTAAATTAAATTTACGTCTATCCCGATTAAGATTAGTGATGATAGCATATTTGCTCACCTGATAAACCATGCGAAAAACGCCTTCATTATCACTCAAGCGCATTATGTCGCTAACCTCATCAATAGGAAAAAAATTCTTAAAAATAACCTCATTAGTATGAGCGCTTAACGGTTCAATAAACCAAGTAATTCTTTTTTTAGCCATGACGACCTCCTTTTAAAAAGTACAACTTATATAAATTCTATCTTTATCAATTAAAATTCCGCGTTTTTCGGAGTACGAGGAAACGGAATCACATCGCGAATATTAGCCATGCCGGAAAAATACATGATTGCTCTTTCAAATCCTAAACCAAAACCAGCGTGCTTAACAGCACCAAATTTTCTTGTATCTAAATACCAATTATAATCTTCCGGTTTCATGCCTAATTCTTTTATTCTTGACTCTAATTTTTCAAAACGTTCTTCTCTCTGACTGCCACCAATAATTTCACCGATGCCCGGAACAAGTAAGTCCATCGCTGCCACAGTTTTACCATCATCATTTTGACGCATATAAAAAGCTTTAATATCTTTAGGATAGTCAGTGACAAAAACCGGTTTTTTAAAAATCTGCTCAGTAATATATCGTTCATGTTCAGTTTGCAAATCAATTCCCCAAGAAACAGGATAGTTAAATTTCTCGCCACTCTTAATTAAAAGATCAACCGCTTCCGTGTAAGTAAGTCTTTCAAAATCCGCTGCCAAAATATTAGTTAAACGTTCTTTTAAGTTCTGATCAATAAACTTGTTAAAAAATTCCATTTCCTCTGGTAATTCTTTTAAAATATAAGCAATTAAATATTTTATCATCTCCTCAGCTAAATCCATATCATCTTTTAATTCCGCAAATGCCATTTCCGGTTCAATCATCCAAAATTCACAAGCATGGCGAGTAGTATTGGAATTTTCTGCTCGAAAAGTTGGACCAAAAGTATAAACACGATTTAAACCCATAATTAAAGTTTCAGCTTCCAATTGACCGCTAACCGTTAAGCCTACGTGTTTGCCAAAAAAATCTTGTTTGTAATCAACTTCACCATTGGCTAGTTTAGGAATTTCTTTTTCTAGATCAAAGGTAGTGACGGTAAACATTTCGCCGGCACCTTCACAATCACTACCGGAAATAATGGGCGTGTGCACATACGAAAAACCGCGGTCAGTAAAAAATTTATGAATCGCGAAACTTAAAGCGGAACGTAAACGAAAAACCGCGGAAAAAGTATTGCTGCGTGGACGCAAATGAGTAATTTCTCGTAAAAATTCATAACTATGTTTTTTCTTTTGTAAAGGATAATCAGGCGAAGCTAAACTAATCACCGTAATATGTTCAGCTTTTAATTCAAAAGGTTGGCCGGCTGCCGGAGACTCAACTAAAGTTCCTTCCACTTCTAGAGCAGAACCAATGGTCACTTTTTCAATTTCGGAAAAATTAACTAAATCACTTGCAAAAACAACTTGCAAACCTTTGAAAAAAGTGCCGTCATTTAGTTCAATAAAACCAAATTCTTTGGAACTTCTAACCGTTCTCACCCAAGCGCCAACCGTAATTTTTTGGTTTAAATATTGTTTTGTATCGCGATAAAGCGCTTTGATATCAGTATAAGCCATATAAAATATGAATAATTTAAACTCTAAAACTCAAATTTTCTTGGTTATTCCTAGAAAATTAGAGTTGAATAATTAAAATATAGCAGTATTAAAGAGAAAAATCAACGTTAGCCTAAATAGCGTATTTTTTCTAAAAAAGTCAATCTTTGCTAACCAAAAATAAAAAGCCCTGCTTATAAAAAGCAGGGTTTTAAATTTTAAATTTTCAGACTTAAGCAATCAAGAACTAATCCTCGGGCTGATCTTTTACCAGCAAGAAGCAACAATTTTCACTGGCATATCCGTTAAAATCCATGAAACCAAGTCCGCGTTTGGAACTTGAACTGCTGGGATAAACAGTATGTTGGTAAGTAGGTTGAGGATCGTAATTACTAAGAATCACCATATTATCCTCTAAGCCGCTAGTCCAAACAGAGCCAAGCGCCAGAATGGTAAATTTCCTTTGTAAATTAGGATTATGTTCGGCAAAAGCCAAAATTTCGTGAACAGTAGCAGAGCGAAACCCAACTACTTTTCTAATTCTTTCGGCAGCATCGTCTATACTTAGTTGCCGGCCAAAATTAAGCAACTTGGTGCTAATTTTTTCTTTTTTTCCTTTTTTATTAGCTGGAATAGGAAAATGAAGAGAATTAACATTTCTATTAGCAGAATCAAATTTGCCGGCCACGACCATTTCTTCAACAGTTCGAGTATAATCAACAAAAAAATCAAAGATTACACCATGGCTGGGCGGTTGAATAATCGGTTGAACAACGGCCTTATACATTTTAATTGCCAACTCATTATCTTTGGAATTAATAATTTCCTGAATGAGCCCTAAGTCAAAACCAGCCTTCCTTAAAGCGGTAAGAAACTTATTCATTTCCCCAAAAAGAGCGCAAATTTCTCTCATTTCTTTCATGATTTGATAAATTTAATTTTGTTATTAAAGAACTATTTTTGAACCAGACCCTCAAAAACAGTAAAATAGGTCAATATTATTATAATGAAATAATCAATTAATTAAAACACAAAAAAATATCTTTGTCAACTGCTTTACTTTAAAAAATGAGGCTTACGCCTCAAGTAGTGTTAATAATCATTATTTTTCAGATAAAAAGGGATTATCCAAGGATTTTATATTAAAAAAGACTCAAATTTTAAGTCTTTTTAAACTTTAACTTGCACGAACAACATCGCTCGACTGGAACACCAATAAAAACACAGTAATAAAATAGAGAAATATCCGATAGTTAATTAATTTTGCTTAAATTCAAGGGGCTTAATGGTTTATAGGAACAGAACTAACAGAGCCACTACCAACAAACTTCGATCTTCTCACCTAATTTCTCCTTTAAATAATCTTCTACATCATAAAAATCACCAATCTTATCTATCAGGCCATTTTCTAAAGCCATTTCTCCTGGCATTGAAGAGCCATCGGCTAACGCTCTCACCTTATCAATCGATAAATTACGATTTTCAGATACAGCTTTAATAAAAAGATTGTGCACTATTTCCAAATCTCTCATAATTAAATTTCTTTCCTCAGTAGTCATTGGCTTATTTGGGTCTCCGTAATCCTTAAACTTCCCAGTGCTTAATGAATTATATGTTAGCCCTTCTTTTTCATTTTTTTTAGTTTTATCTAAATAAGACATTGTGATACCAATACCGCCAACATCGGATAAAGCTGAGGCAAAAATAGTATCAGCCCCACTAGCGGCCCAATAAGCAGCTGATACACCCGCGGTACGAATAAAAGCAATTATTGGTTTATTAGCTCTTTTAATAGCTTCACTAATTTCTTCAGCAGCCACTGCTGATCCACCAAAAGAATCTATTTCTAAAATAATAGCTTTTATATCAGAATCTTTATCAGCTTGATTAATTAAATAAATTACTTCTTCTGAGGCGGTCTCATCAAAAATATTATTTCCATTTTCATCTTTGCTATATGGAGTAATATAAGTAACTACGTCACCATGAATTTCTATCCCTAAAACATTGCAATCATATTCATCTTCACTATTTTCACTTATTTCATTGTCAGAGTAATAAGAATAGTCGCCAAACTGATATTCATATTCATCTTTTACGATAATTAGAGCCCCTAAAAAGATAATTAGAAAGGCTAAACCTCTAATTATTTTCTTAAAAGGCGGACGTCTCCAGTTTTTTGGATTAAGCTTTGTATAGTTGATTTCTTTTTCACAGATTTTAAATTGGAGAATTTTTTTGAAAGTATTAGACATATAAATTTAAAAAATGAAAAAATATTAGTTTAAATCTTTACTTATATCAATTATATCCATATCCGAATAACATTTATTTCTTCTATCAACATTGAATATTTCAGCAATAAAATATTTATTTGCGTTATGAATCATATTATTTATTTGATTCTTTTATATTAATTAATTCATCGGCCATTAATTCTGCTTGTTTTAAAACATTCTCTGTTGCTAATAATTGTTGATCTGGTGGATAACCGTATTTATTCAAAATTCTTTTTACATCACGACGCAATCTTGCACGGACACTTTCTTTCAATGTCCAATCAATTTTAGCATTGCCTTTAACGCTTTTAAAAACCTCAATTGCAATTGCAGCTAATTGTTTATCGCCCAAAACTTCCTTTGCACTATCGTTATTTGCAAGCGCATCATAGAAAGCTAATTCATCATCGTCAAGATTTAATACCTCTCCACGCTTGTTTGACTCGCGAATATTTTTCGCTAATTTTACCAATTCTTCAATAACTTGCGCCGCTGTCAAAAGGTTATTTTGATATTTTTTAATCGCGCTTTCCAGCATTTCCGAAAACTTTCGGCTCTGGATGAAATTCTTTCGCAGCCTAATTTTAATTTCATCATTTAATAATTTTTTCAATAACTCCAAAGCCAGATTTTTTCTTTCCATTCCTTGAATTTCTGCTAAAAATTCATCGGATAAAATTGAAATGTCCGGCTTTTTAATTCCTGCCGCATCAAAAACATCAACAATGCCCTCTGAAACTACGGCTTTATCAACAATCTGACGAATAGCGGTTTCTATTTCCGCATCTGATTTTCCCGTTCCAGCCGGTTCAAATTTTGTTAATCGTGCCTTTACCGCTTGGAAAAAACCGACTTCATCTTTGATTTCCATTGCCCTTGCATGTGGCACAGACAAAGCAAAGGCTTGTGACAAAAGCGCAACTTGTTTTGTGTATCTGTTTTTTCCGTCTTCTAATCCAAGAATATACTCCTGTGCTTCAAGAATAATTGTAAGTTTTATCCTCGTATCTGCTTCAAAATATTTTTTATAATCAAAACCATTGAACATCTGCTCAACAATTTCAAATTTCTCAAGCATTACTGCTACTGCTTCATTTTGGTCAAGAGTAGGCGTGCCCTTCCCGCCACTAGCCGCATAAGTTGCGAGCGCTATTTTTAAATCTGAAGCAATACCAATATAGTCAACAATCAAACCGCCTGGTTTATCTTTAAATATTCTATTCACCCGAGCAATTGCTTGCATTAGATTGTGTCCACGCATTGGCTTATCAACATACATTGTATGTAGGCACGGCACATCAAAGCCAGTAAGCCACATATCACGAACGATTACTAATTTTAACTCGTCATTTTCATCTTTAAAACGATCACCAATAAATTTTCTGTCCTGTTTGGTTGTGTTGTGGATTTGCCAATTTTCCGGATCGGACGATGAAGAAGTCATTACAACCTTTAGCGCGCCTTTCTTTAAATCCTTATTATGCCAATTAGGACGAATTTTGATAATTTCCTCATAAAGCTCAACCGCTATGCGACGACTCATACAAACAATCATCCCTTTACCATCAAAAACTTCACATCGTTTTTCAAAATGATCAACTAAATCTGTTGCAATAACTTTTAGTCTGTCTCTGTGTCCAACAATCGCTTCCAGTTGAGTCCATTTCGCTTTGGCTTTTTCTTTGGCTGTGTTTTCTTCACCTTCAGTTATTGCTTCAACTTCTTCATCAAGTTTTGCCGCTTCTTCCGGCTTTAAATGAACCTTCGCAAGGCGGGATTCGTAGTAAATACGAACAGTTGCGCCGTCTTCTACCGCTTGGGCAATATCATAAATATCAACATAATTACCGAATACTGCCGGAGTAGATGCGTCTTCTTTTTCAATTGGCGTTCCGGTAAATCCAATAAATGAGGCATTTGGCAAGGCATCCCTCAAATATTTTGCAAATCCATATTTAGTAATAATTTCACCATTTTTCTCGGAAGTCTTTGCGCCAAATCCATATTGACTACGGTGCGCTTCATCGGCAATAACAATGATATTTTTCCTTTCAGATAATAAGTCAAAATGTGTCGAACCATCTTCTGGAAAGAATTTTTGAATGGTTGTAAAGATTATTCCGCCACCGGCAACGCGCAAAAGTTTTTTCAAATCTTCTCTACTGGTGGCTTGTTCGGGGTCTTGCCTTAATAATTGCTTGCAGTTAGCGAAAGTGTCAAACAGTTGATCATCTAAATCGTTTCTATCCGTAATAACTACGATTGTCGGATTATTTAATTCCAAAACTGATTTTCCAGCATAAAAAACCATAGAAAGCGATTTTCCGCTTCCTTGTGTATGCCATACCACCCCTGCTTTGCCGTTTCCTTGCTCGCTTGTTGCGCGTAAAGTTTCCTCAATTGCTTTATTAACAGCAAAATATTGATGATAAGCTGCAATCTTTTTGATAGTAACAACGGAAGACAAACCTGTTTTCACATCTTCTTTTTTGCTTTTTTCAAAAACAATAAAATGCCTAATCAAGTCAAGTAAAACATTTTTTGCAAGCATCCCTTTTATCAATGTTTCTATCTGTGGCACTGTTGCCCTGTCTTCTTTGACGCCATCGCTTGATTTCCACGCCATAAACCGTGACATATCAGAAGAAATAGTTCCAGTTTTTGCATCTAGTCCATCAGAGGCTACCAGTAGGGCATTGTAGTAAAAAAGTGATGGAATAGCGTTTTTATAATTTTGTAATTGTGTAAATGCTTTCTGGACTGTTGCATTTTCATCAATTGGATTTTTGAGTTCAATCACCACTAAAGGCAAACCGTTTACAAACAAAACTACATCGGGTCTTTTCGCAATATTATTTTCAACGACGGTAAATTGATTACACACCAAAAATTCGTTGTTTTCTGGATGATCAAAATCAATCAGCCAAACTTTTTCGCCTCTGACACCGTCTTTCTTCAATATCTCAATTTCCGCGCCTTCCGTCAGCAAGCGATGAAACGCTTCGTTGTTATCAATCAAATTTTGACTTGGTAAATTTAAAACCTCACGCAAAGCTTGTTCTCGGGCTTCTTCCGAAATGTCGGGATTGATTTTTTCAATCGCTTGTTTCAAACAATTTTTCAATACCGCTTCATTCAAACTTGATCTTTCGGATTCTTGCTCTTCGGGCGACAAATAGTGCCAACCCTGATTTTGCAGGAGTTCTATTACAAATTCTTCAATTGTTGATTCAAATATTTTGGTCATATTATTTCAAAAATACTTCAATCAACATAAACAATAATGTTGATAATAAAATTATCATCCCTCTATATTTTATAAAGAAAGGCTTTTTTTTATCAAAGTCTTTTAAAATTTTGTTTAACTCTTTATTAATTTGAAAATACAAATAGTGTAATTTATCTTTTTTATTCCTATTGCCAATTATATTAACATGAATGATTCTATTTAATCGTCTGATCTGTTCTGCCAAGTAAAAATCAGTATCTGTTCTTTTGGCTTCAAATATTTTATTTTTCAAGTCATCAAACTCAACGCTGTCTTTGTCTAATCCAAGATCGTTTAGTTTATCCTTCAACCTTTCAGTAATAACCGAATTTGTAGTGACTTTCTTAATATAATCTAGCAAATCATTAAAAGCAATAACCCTTTCATTAAAAAGTGAAAGCTGATTACTGAACTCATTTGAGATCCAAGAAAATTCGGCTATTCCTCGCCTGATTATTTCCGGTAATGATTCAAAAGAAAGTGGAAAAATTATTTTATAAGGATTAAAAGAGTTTTTATCCTTATATGTGTCTTCAAAATATTCAGTTTGTAGCCAAGATTTTTGACTATTAAGGTCATCCCTAAGGGAAATAAAAAGTGATTTCCATGCTTCCAAATCTCTATTAACTGACCAAGCATAGGCAATATATGCCAAAATCAAGGCCAAATACGTTAGCAAATCTCCTGATCTTATTTCACTTAAAAAATGTAAATTTAAACAAATATTCATATTAATTATTAAACCCCTTAACCCTCACTTCTCCCTCCATCAATTTTGGCAAAAGCGTATCGCGAAGATTGGAAAGGGTTTGGATTTGGGAAATATTATTAGAAATTTTTTCAAAACAAGCCTCAACAGTTTTTGTGAATTTTTCAGCAAGATTTTTTGGAGGCAATACAAACATAATTTTTTTAATCCCATCATTGCTAATAGCAACTTGAACCGCGCCGTCGGCATATTGATTTTTAAGATTATTAAACATATCAGATAATATAAAACACCAATAAAAATACAAATATTCTTTTATACACTTAATGCCCGCAAATCCTGTCGAAAGAATTTTTGTCTCGATGTCTTGTTTATCTTTTTCTTGAAATAATAAATATTTTCTACTTTCAGCCATTCGCGCAAACCAAAATGAATTTGGGACAGGTTGCATATTTGCGCGACTTGGTCTTTTGAAATAGGTTATCTTTTCAAAACTTCCAACAAGACTGGATAAATTTACATTTGCAGTTTCAATATAATCTTTAACACCCTCAAATTCATCGATGTTTGTTTTTACAAACTCTGATATCCCATCTTCAATTAATCCTCCCACCCTCCACCCCTCCGGAATCTTTCCCAGTTCGGAATCAATCATTTTTTCGGTTGCGCCGGGGAAATTGAATTTTACAAACCATTCTTTAAAAATCGTTTGTGCGGTAGTTTCCAATATTTTGTTTTGTTCTCGCAAAAGTTCAATCTTATCATCAAAAGACGACAACACCGCCGCAATCGCGCGTTGTTCGGGGAGAGGGGGCAAGATTGTCTTGTATGATTCAATTTTTGCTGGAGAGGTATGCCTTACTGTACTACCAGATGCTGTATTTACAATATACCTTTGATAGTTAGTTGTTCTTAGAAAAAAATATATAAATTTTTTAGAATTCAAATTTTCATTGATGTTAACGAGACCAATTCTTTGATTATGTAAATAATTTTTATTTTGATTACTTGGTACCAAAGCAGGAAATCCTAAAGTATCCCCATCTTTACTCAAATCAGTCATTGTTATAACTAAGTCATCATTTTTTAATAAATAATCAGCAGGTATTTCTCCTATAAAAAATTTCTTCCCATCTTTCCACCCTCCGCCAACAAAAAAATTTCCAGGAGTTAAAAGTATATTTCTATTCTCTTTGTTGGTAATTCCTTCTCCACTAAAAGCATACCCATGCTTAACATGAAATACCTCTCCCAATGTCGTCATCTTCCATCCTTTTGGAATTGTATTTGTTTGATTTGTCATAATTATTACCTCTAAAAGCCTTTAATTATTTTATATTTATTATATACATTTTTTCCTTTATTTTAAGCCAATTTTCATCATTACCTCTAAAATAATTCAAAATTATTTGCGGGCTATTGATTTTTCTCTATTTTATGTTACACTGTAGATAGGTCAGAGTAGCAAGGGAAGGTGTTGAATTTTTTTTCAACTACCGCTAATACCCTTGCCAGCACTTAGACCTCTCAAAATGCCTCTGTTTAGTCAGGGGTTTTTTGATTTACTTAATTTCCTATAGGTTTCCAGTACCAAATATTGTATTTTGGATAAAATTTTTCAGCATCGGTTTTGGAATAGGCATTCCAAGTTGTCGGCAATAAATCCTTTACATTTAATTTTTTAATTAAATAATCTCTAACATTATTTTTATGTTTATTACTGGTTGGTTTTAAATTATTTAAAATACAACCCAATAAAATATCATTAATTTGATTAACTTGATATTGTTCCAAGCTAGAATTAATATCGGCAATATCTTTCAAAGTTGGTTTGTGATTATCATTGCAATATTGACCATTAATTAAGCAAAAATCATGCTTCATTATTTCTATAAATTTATCGCCTTGGCAACGCGTTAGTTTATCTGTTAGTAATACTCCATTGTAAATATTTTCGGTATTATGAGAAAGCAATAATTCGGCAAATTTTTTATAAGCGCGAGCCATTTTTATCTTCTTTTCTTCATTTTTTCTACCAAACTTATCTAAGTTCACAAGATTCTGGTCAATAACAATAGCTCTGAAATAACTTGTGCTTCGCATAAAAATATCAATTGCTTCACAGTTCATTATTTCACGCTTTTTGTTTATGCAATTGTTGTATTTAATTTCCAAAGCCTTGCCGTTTTGATCTAGATAATTATATTTCTTTTTCATTTCCAAAAGTTTTTGATGTAAAAATTTTGGATGAGGATTAAACAAAGTTCCCAATAAGAGATATTGGCGCTCTTGATCGTATGATTCGTCAAAATATATTAACATAGTATTATTGCGCTAATTTAAGTTAAACCCAACATTTTTCAGTTGCTTCTTTATTTCTTCATCCAATCTTTTTTCTTCTTTCATTTGTTCGGAAAGTTTTTGAGTCAACTCCGCCATTTTTTCTTCAAACGGGATGCCGTCGTCTTCTTCTTCCTTGATTCCCACATATCGCCCGGGAGTTAGAACAAAATTATGCTTGGCGATTTTTTCCATATTTGCCGACTTGCAAAAACCTTTGATGTCCTCATATTTACCGTCTTGCTTTCGCCATTCGTGATAAGTTTTGGAAATTTTAGCGATGTCTTCCTCGCTAAATTCACGATGGGTGCGATCGGCCATAAATCCAAGTTCCGAAGCATCAATAAATAAGATTTCACCCATGCGTTTGCGATCACCATTACCAGCCCGCTTGCGAGAAATAAACCAAATACAGGCTGGGATACCAGTGTTATAAAACAGCTGTTTTGGTGCGCCACAATACAATCCACTAAATTATCTTCAATCAACGCTTTTCTGATCTCACCTTCGTTGTTTGTTTGTGATGAAAGTGAACCATTAGCCAAAACACAGGCCATCACTCCCTTTGGTGAGAGATGATAAATCATATGTTGAAGCCACGCATAATTGGCATTGCTTGCTGGTGGGACTCCATATTTCCAACGCGGATCATTTTGCAAAAGTTGCCCCGACCAGTCGCTATCATTAAATGGCGGATTGGCGAGAATAAAATCCGCCTTCAAGTCTTTGTGCGCGTCATTTAGAAACGAGCCTTCGGTATTCCATTTTACTTGACTGCCATCAATCCCACGGATTGCCAAATTCATCCGACACAAACGATAAGTTGTTTGATTGCTTTCTTGTCCGTAAATGGAAATATCGTCAACATTTCCTTGATGACTTTCTACAAATTTTTCACTCATAATAAACATTCCACCGCTTCCGCAACAAGGATCATACACGCGGCCCTTATAGGGTTCAATCATTTCCACAATGACGCGGACAATTGATTTGGGCGTATAAAATTGCCCTCCTTTTTTACCTTCGGCATTAGCAAATTCACCAAGAAAATATTCATACACTCTGCCGAGTAAATCTTTTGATTTTGCCGCCGCATCGCCAATCGCAATATTTCCGATTAAATCAATAAGTCCACCCAGTGCGGCTTTGTCCAAATTCGGACGCGCATACACTTTGGGCAAAATACCTTTGAGGGTTGGATTTTCTTTTTCAATCGCTTCCATGGCGTCGTCAACATCTTTTCCAATGGAAGGCAGTTTGGCGCGTGAGTGAAGATACGACCAACGCGCAGTTTGAGGAACAAAAAAGACATTTTCTGCGCGATATTCGTCAACATCTTCCGGATCGGCACCTGAAAAATCGCCCGCACCGTCTTTTATTTTTGCATGCAGTTCTTCAAAGGAATCAGAAATATATTTAAGAAAAATAAGACCAAGCACGATGTGTTTGTATTCCGCAGCATCCATATTTTTGCGCAACTTATCCGCCGCTTTAAAAAGCGTTTTCTCAAATTGTTCAACTTTTTGCAAATTTTTCTTCTTTTCTTTATTCATAGTTTTTAACTTTTTATTAATTCAAAAACATCTCCCTTCTTAAATCTCCTATCCCCTCGACTCCCAAAACGAATACACTTAATTAGGCCTTTATTTCCCCAATTTCTAAGAGTATTTGGATGACAATTAAGAATCTCACAAGCCTGAGATAGGGTTAATATTTCTGGTAATTTATTAATCTGCATAATTTGATTTTTAACTTAACATAACTTAATACAAGTATATAAAGATATAAACAAAAATTCAAGTAAAAATAAAATAAAGATAAACAACGAATAAAATTTGTATGACAAACTAATTGTTTTGTAAAATTCACTTAAATACATAAAAAACAGGCTCTTTTGAACCTGTTTTAATCACTGGGCACGGGATGAGGGAATCGAACCCCCGCCAACGGTTTTGGAGACCGCCGTACTACCACTATACGAATCCCGCAGTTTTTTATTTCCTGCAATTTCTATTTCCCGCAGTTTTTATCCCGCAAGCTGGCAAATTACAAAGTACTACTCTTCAGCTAAACCATCCTCCTTTATTTGCATTTCTTCTCCACAACAAATAATTTTCCCGCCGCCATCTTTAACAAATTTTACTTCATTGCCACAAAGACGACAAAAATAAATTTTATCTACTCGATTGCTCATATAATTATTTAATTAAATGATTAATAAGATTAGTAAGTTTCAACAAAAACTTCAAAGTGCGCTTGGGGATGGGCACAAGCCGGACAAACTAAAGGCGCTTCCAAACCCTCATGAATATAACCGCAATTATTACATTTCCAGCGTTTAACTTCTGGTTTTTTAAAGACTTCCCCTTTCTCTAAATTGGCTAATAATTTCTCATAGCGAATAGCATGATCAGCCTCTACTTCACCGACTTCGGTAAACATTTTAGCAATATCTTGATGCCCTTCTTCTAAAGCATCTTTGGCCATCTGCGGATACATGGTTGAAGTTTCATATCTTTCGCCCTCAATCGCCATTTGTAAATTGGTTTTTAAATCATCACTAATATAACCTAACTGCTTTGCCCAAAGTTTAGCGTGTTCTTTTTCATTACGAGCAGTCTCTTCAAAAATATTAGCAATTTGCACATAACCGGCTTTACGAAACACCGAAGCAAAATAGTCATATTTATTACGTGCCATTGATTCGCCGGCAAAAGCTTCTTCTAAATTTTTCTTGGTTTTTGGTCCTAACATATTTTTTATTTATTTTAAAATTTAATTAATCAAGTATATCTTTAATTTTATTTTTCACCTCTTTAATTTTCTGCCAATCTTTATTCTCCTCATCATCTTTTTCTTTACGACCGCTACTTTCTTTTTGATTATTACATCTTTCTAAATCACCGCAAAACTCTAATTCATAAATATGGAAAATAGTGGTTGCTAGAGCAACAATTAAGGGACCAAGCACAATTCCCCAGAAGCCGAACAAAACAATACCGCCTAGAATGGAGAATAAAACAAAGATGGCGTTAACTTCGGCTTTTCCTCTAATCATGAAAGCGCGAATAATATTATCAACCGTGCCAATTACTAAGAATCCCCAAATTAAAATGAATATTCCCTGCCAAATACTACCAATCAACAAATAATATATGCCTACCGGAACATAAAAAATCATAGAGCCGATATAAGGTAGTAGGGATAAAAGTGCAACAATGACACCGGCTAATAAAGCGGGAAAACCAACAATCGCAAAACCAATTGCTCCGGCAATACCTTGTCCGGCCGCCGCCACAAACGAGGAAACAAAAGTTGAATAGCTAACCGCCCGGAACTTAGCAAATATTTCCTTGTCATAATGATTCGGGAGCGGTGATAAATGCATTAACCGATGAACAACATTTTTGCCTTCCACAAAGAAAAAGAACATGGCAATGATAATCAGCACCAAAGAAATCAAAAAATTCGTTGTTTCTTTGACTACCGTGGTGGCGCCGGAAATCATCCAGTTACTTGACTTTTTCAAGATATCAAGAAACATGGTCTTTAGTTCTTCATTGGTTTCAATTAAATTTTTAATGTCAAAAAATTTAAAAACACCACGATCTAAAGATTCACTCTGTAAAACTTCACTTAAATCATTATTGTTAAAAAACTCAACTGCTTGTGAATAGGCGGTAACGGATTTTTGACCGGCGTAAATTATTATTCTAACGGAAGGAATAACCACAATTAAAATCAAAAGCAGACACATAATAAAGGCAGCTAAATTTCGTCGACCTTTTAATTTAGAAACCAAAAATTCAAAAGGACGATAAAAAATTGAGGCCAACACCATGGCCACAAACAATTCTGTTAAAAAGGGTCGAAAAATTAAATAGCAACCAACAATAACCAAGAATACCAGGAGAAGTAAAAATGGCTTGGTCAAATTTTTAGGCATATTGATTGTTATTTTTCGTCGCCCCCGATTTCGGGGTGGGAATAGCGACAAAAAATATTATTATTTAGTTTCTTTATGAAGAGTATGGACTTTACAATGATTGCAATATTTTTTCATCTCTAAACGCTCTTTGAGAGTCTTTTTATTTTTACGAGAATGATAATTGGTAGTCTTGCAAACAGTACATTCCAACTTTATCATGTTATCTTGGGACATAAGGTTAAAAAGGAATTAAATTATTATTTACTACTTTAGAATATATAAAAACAGGGCAAAAGTCAAATCAGGGTCTTTTCGTATAATAGCTAATTTAAGGCTAAGTTAAGCTATTTCTGGCAATGTGGGCAATAATGAGTTCCCCGCCCGGCCAACTTTTTCTTTTGAATTGGCGTGCCACATTTAAAACAAGCCTGCTTGGCGCGACCATAAACATGTAAAAGGCGAGAAAAATTGCCTTTCCGACCGGCTGAATCAACGTAATTATTAAAAGTGGTGCCCCGATATTTTATTGCTTTATTAATTACTTGGTTAATGGCTTGATAAAGGGCTTGAATTTCAGATTTTTTCAAACTCCCGGCCGCTCTGTCCGGCCTTATCCCGGCTAAATAAAGAGACTCATCAACATAAATATTTCCCAAACCAGCAATTAATTTTTGGTTTAATAACAAACCCTTAATACTAATCTTCTTATTTTTCAAAACTGATGTTAAATATTCCAGCGTAAATTCTTTAGTCAAAGGTTCAGGTCCATAGCCACGCGTAATTATTTTACTCAGTTCAGCTTCATCAACTATTTTCAAATAACCAAATTTTCTTAAATCATTAAAAAATAATTGAAAAGCATTTTTAAAAGAAAAAACCGCACGCGTATGTTTGTTTGGTAGCTCACCGCCCACCGCGGCTTGAAAAGAAGAATCACTTAAACTATGGCCGCCGGCAATTTTTTCTTTTTTGCCAACCAGAATTAATTGACCGGTCATTTTTAAATGAATTAATAAATAATGTTGCTTTGCTTCCCTAACCGCTCTTTGAATTTTAAAAATCAACAACTTCCCGACTCGATCAAGGGCGATAAATTTTTTGTTTCGTAAGGAATTTATAAAAAAAGCCGCATCATTCTTGGCGGTTTTTGAAAAAAATAATTTTAGGTCTGTGATTTCACGCCCGATAACTGCCTTAGCTAAATCACGCCTAATTGTTTCCACTTCAGGAAGTTCAGGCATAGAAAAAATTTAAAAAGAAAGGAGCAGAATGACGACAATTGCTAAACCTAAAAGGCCAAGCGAAATCATCTTAGCTAATCCTACACCAATTCTATCTGGATTTATAATGGGCATAAATGACGATAACTTAATCTGATGATAACTTAATCGGCAATAACTTAATCTGACGATAACTTAAAGGTGGGCCGAGTTGGATTCGAACCAACGAAGGCACAAGGCCAGCAGATTTACAGTCTGCCCCAGTTGACCGCTTTGGTATCGACCCCTTAAAAATTAAATAAAAGTATAATCTGGAACCTAAAAGGCGGACCGATTACTGCTCTATAATAAATAAATTACCACTTCTTGTCAAACAAAAACAAACTAAATACTGATTTAATTTACTAATTTAATGTTAAGAACCATTTATGTTTAATTAAGAACCTCGAATGCCGACAATCAAGACACGGGTTATTCCATAGGCAAAAAAGACAATCACCAAACCAATTGCTGCCCAAACAATAATATTTTTTCCTTTTTGGATTTTTTCTGGATTTCCCGAAGAAGTCATCCAAGTTAAGCCACCAAACACAAACATGAGTAATGCCAATGAACCAACAATACCCAAGACTGAATTAATTATTCGTCCAATTAGTTTTTGTGGAGAGTCCATATCTTGCCCCAAAGGATTTTCTAATCTATTTTTAGCGGTGGCGGGGTTACTTGCTCCACTTATATCAGCCATAACATGCGAAAAGCTAAAAAAGACAAAAAATAAAGATATAAGAAAAATGAACGATATGGTTTTTTTCATATTTTTTTAATAAAAATTTCTGTTATTATTATAACATTAAAGTGAAAAAGAAAAAAGAGAGCTTAGTTTCTTAGCTCTCTCTTCTAAAACTTAAAGTACAGAAACATAAATAGTTTGTTTTTCATGAGCTTTTATCTTCATAAAGATCTTTCCTTTGGAAGGAATTGTGGTGGTCGTTTTTGAGTTATAAGAGGTTCCATCAGAAAAATAAACAGTGTACTCTCCCTCAATGCGTTTTCCATCAACGTATTCCTTCTCGGAAGATATGCCAAATTTTGATAAATAATCTGGTTGAAAACCACGCCAAGGAGTTTCCTCTCCAGCTTTAAGGTTATAGACATAGGTCTTACCAAGATCATAGATTAAGTAGCTAACTTTAGATTGATCATAAACAATATTTTTGTCTTCTAATTCATGACCTTTTTGATCAGAATTCGCAGATTTCGATGAAGAGCTACTATCAAGACTGGAAGCTTTTTCAGAAACTAATTTTTTAGGATTAACCAGACGCACAAATTCCGCTTCAATCCAATACTTACTGCCACCAATGAAAGAGCCATTTTCTTTAGCTAATTGAATCAAGACAAAACCCTGTCCTTCATAAACCATTATCTCTTCTTTATGATTGACAACCTTTACTATAGTTTCCTTACTTAATAAAGTATCAAAATCATGTAAACTATTATCGGTTAATCGATAAAGAACAGTAATGTCTTTTAAAAATGAACCGTAAGTAGCGACTGCTTCAACTTCGTTGCCAAGGCTACCACGGTCTGTAAAAGTTGAAATCCTTCTTGACCAAGAACTAAGATAACGAGTGGCTGAGCGATAGCTATCAGGCAAAAAATATTGCCAAGCATAAATAAAACAAATACAGACGATCAAAGGAACAACCACTTTATCTAAAAATCTGAACCGAGCCGCCATACCAAAAACAATTAGTCCAAGCAAATTGAGGGCTAAAAATAATTTAAAGCTCAATAAGTTTGGATAAAGCATGGCTAAAAAACCAAAGAGAGCCACCCAAGAAACCAGGGTTTTAAGAGATTGAGGAATAACTTCTTTGTTTATGCCAAATACTTTTAAAACCGCGCCGGTTGGTAACCAAGCCAGAAGCAGAAGTAAAAGAGAGAAAATAAAAGCAATCGCAATAAACGTGGAAGATTTGCTGATAAGAGCAAAAGTAATTAGCAAAATCGCTATTAGAGAAGAGATAAGAATAAACAGAGCATAAGCTCCAATTATTCGAGCGAGAAATCGGAAAAACTTTTTTATTCCGTCGTAGACCGCCGGAAAATGTGTTTTTACCAATTTTCCTACGGCCACTATTTTTTCTCCTAAATAATCTCTGAATTTCTTGCAGAATACTATTAGGATCAAAAGGGCCGCCAAGAAAATCAACAATACAACTAATAATGTTTGCATTTTTTGGTCCTCCTTTTGATTATATTAATATTGTAAAAGAACTAAATAATTATTTTTTGTCAAGCAAAAAATAGCACTTTTATTCTAACAACATTATATCATTTAAGCAAATAAACAATAGCCTGAGCCTGATTGAATTTTGCCTAAGAAAAAAGAGGGTTTGATTTTAAACCCTCTTTTGAAAATGTACTTTTAATTTACATAACAGTTACGTAAATAGTTTGTTTTTCATGAGCTTTTATCTTCATGAAGATCTTTCCTTTGGTAGGAATTGTGGTGGTCGTTTTTGAGTTGTAAGAGGTTCCATCAGAAAAATAAACAGTGTGTTCTCCCTCAATGCGTTTTCCATTAATGTATTCCTTCTCGGAAGATATACCAAATTTTGATAAATAATCTGGTTGAAAACCACGCCAAGGAGTTTCTTCTCCAGCTTCAAGGTTATAGACATAGGTCTTACCAAGATCATAGAGTAAATAGCTAACTTTATTTTCGTCAACCACAATATTTTTAGCCCGTTCTTTCATTTCCAGATAAGCTTCTCTTTCCGCTCTTTCAGGACCATAGTCATGCCTCACTAAATTGGAGGCCGTAATTAGAATCAAGAAAATCACAATCGCTCCTGCCATTTTTCCTTTCTTAGATAAGGAACCATAGGCTCCAGCAATCAAAAGAGCAAAACAAAGAGTGATTATTTCCTCCCAAACGAACCTGACTGAAGTTCCAGCAACCAACATTTTTGCTAAAAACTTCAACGCAATTGCTAACCCAGCTGCTAAGACAAACCATAAAATATTAACGTTATTAAGGCTAAAAAACTTTTTAGCTTCGGTAACTACAACGTTCTTATTTTCTTCTTTGGTATCAGTATTAGAGTCAGGAGCAGTTCCGAAAGTCGTGGTTGTTTGATTCGCAGAGGCGACCTTAGGCTGCCCCGTGCTAGCTTCAAGCTTAATTTTTTTAATCGGTTCTTGTTCCATTTTACTACTTTTTTTCTTTTTTTGTGGCTGCGCCTATCCCAGCACCGATTTGGGCTCCTTCAGAGCTCTTACTTCCATCACCGATAATCACGGTGGCGTTAGGATTCTTGGAAACAGCGTTCCACTTTTCTTTGTTAATCAAATAGTCAAGGGCAGGCTGATCTTCAACTCCGCTTTTCTTCAAATTTTCAATCTTATCAGCTTCTCCTTGTCCAATAATTTTTGACTCCTTAGCAATAGCCTCGGCGCCAATCACTTTAATTTTGGCTTCTTTTCTTGATGTTTTGATTTTAACATCAGCCACTTCCAAATCTTTCATCGCGGCCAAAAGACGGGCTCTCTGTTCTTTTACATTATCCGGTAAATCAATGTCAGAGATAATGAAGCTAATTGCTTTAGCACCCCAACTTTCTAGAGTTTCAGCAAAACTAGATTCGCTTGCTTCTTCATCGCTGGGTTTAAATGCTTTAAACTTTTCAACTTGCAATTTCCCATCTTTGTCACGAAAGTCAACACTCTTATCAACTAGAACAACGACATTATTGAGTCTGAAAAACCCTTTAATATCAATTGCCTCGTCAATGCGCAAAGATCCAAAAAAGGATCTCAGTATGTGTTCGGCTTTTTCCCGAATGCTGACGATAACATCACCTATTTCGTAATTCGCCTTTCTGGCGTCTTCAATTCTGAAGAAAAGATCAGCGCGTAATGAAGCACTACAATCCATAAACTCAACATCACCAGCGGGTGTGTCTTTGTTTAAATAAAGACTGAGTCTTTGTTCACCCATGTAAACACGGCACGCAATTTTCTCTAATTTAAAGTAGGGGAAAATAATATGTGGTCCAGGCTTATATACCTCTCCAACATATTCGCCTAAGCATTCAATAATGTCTTCATGTTTGTGAGGGGTTTCAAAATAACCATTCACAATCGTAATGACAATAAAGACTAGGAAAGAAACAAATGAGACAGTCAAAGCAGTAGTGCTTGATAAATTTAATAACATTAAAACTAACGCCAATAAAATTGCAAACACAAAGCTGACAGCGAAAAAGATACCCCAAATAAAATTACGGTGCATAGTAGCCCTTCTTTTTAATTCTTCTAATTTCTGTTGAAGTTCTTCTTCCTCAAGTCTCTTAGCTTCTTCTTTCTTAAGTTTTTCAAGAATAGCTTTTTGCTCTACTGATTCTTCCTGAGCAAAATTTTCAATGTTTTTACTTTCATTTTCCATGATAATTTCCTCCAAAATTTCGTTATTTTTATTTATTTAATTATTTACTTGTCAAAGAGCTTATTTTGCGGGACACGCCTAAAGCTCATTTTTTATTTCAATACATTATAGCACAATTAAATTGATTTGTCAATATAATTAAAATTTAAATAAAATAAAACTAGCTAATATTAAACAAAAAATAAAAAAACAGGCCAAATGCGACCTGTTCTTTTTATGTGAATCTCTATTATTTTACAATAACTTGATAATCAAACAACTTGATAATTGAACTTATATTACTTCTTTTTTGATTTTCCTTTTGGAACTTTCGGAGTATGGGAATCTTTTTGAGAATGCTGGTCTTTTAAGATATAAAAGAGGGCGAGAGTAAAGACGGCAATCGCCACTGCCTCGGAATTAGTTCTTTGAATATGATAATGATATTTCAGATCAGGTTTAAGAGCAAAAAAAGCAACTTGGCCATAATAGCAACTTCTTACGTCATTTAAATTTGTACATTGCAGAACCGGAAAAATTAAACGCAATGAGACTAAAAAAGCGCCAATCAATAAAACTATTTTAGCTTTCATAATTATTATTTTAAGTAATTAATAAATTATTGAATGTTTATATTTTTAATTTTTTGCGCCTGAATTAAAGGCACACACTTACCAAAAACCGTATTAGCATAAGCGCAAGTAATACCAATTAAATCACCTCGGACTTCAATTTCTGTTGCTCTTCCATCATACAAATCATTAGTAATAACATAGAACATACTATACTCATCATCATAATTATATTTCTCCACACCAATTCCATCGCCACTAACAAAAGTAGCCATTACTTTTCCGCGCCAAGTAACAGCAACCGGGTTAGTAAATTCTTTTTCACAATCGCAATTAATAAAATCAGTTTCGGTTTGCAAATCAACTTGATCATCGTTTACCTCTGAAATAGCCACCATGGGACGATAAGCTACAAAAGACGAAGCCTCGGCAGCGGCTGCGCCTTTAATTAAAATTAAATTGTAACTAGTAAAGATTAAAAAACAGGAAAGATAAGTTATCACAATAATGCCCGCCCAAAAGAAAGCGTCGTGGACTGTTTTTTTTAGTTTGTTCATATAAATAAATTTTAAAAAATAAATAATTTTTCTTTTTAATAATTGTTCTCTTTTCTTTTTAATAATTGTTCCCTTTTCCTTTTAATAATTGCTCTCTTCTTCTCTCTCTTTTTCTCTCTTTAGTGTATCTTAAATTATGATTTTCTTCAAGTTTAAAATATTTAAATATACTTTTTTATTCTTAATTATCAAATCGTCAATTAAATTTTTAGCTTTATCAACTGCAGTCACTTTGAAACCTTGGTCAACTAGAAAAAAAGCATCAAAACCCCGGCCACAACCCAAATCTAAAACATGACTGGCGGGAGAAAAATTTCGCCAAAACATATTAATAATTTGACTCGGCCGATTATCATCGTTAACATTATTATTAGCAAGCATACATTATAATTTTATATTATCTTACGTATTAACAACAATACAAAATCTCTAGTTGATAAAAAAATAATAAAATTACTAACAAGGCCAGAAAAAGTGATTAAAATAAAAGTGTTTAAATCTCAAAACTATCTTCTAAATTAGGGATATAAACTTCCAAACCAGGAAGTTCTTTTTTAATTAGTTCAGCCAAGGCAAATCTGGCTTCATTTTCACCATGAACTAAAAATATTTTTTTCAAACCCTTAATTTTCTTCGCATAACGAAGCAAACCGGAACGATCAGCGTGCGCGCTCAATTGATCAAGTTTCATAATCCGCGCCTTAACTTCTAATTCTTCCCCTAATACTTTAACGCGCTTGGCACCTGATTCCAATTTTCTGCCCAAAGTATTTTCTGCTTGATAACCGGTTAAAAGCACGGTTGACTTTTCATTTCCTAAATCATTTTTTAAATGATGCAGAATACGTCCTCCTTCTAACATACCTGATGAAGCAATGATAATGGCTGGCCCACGGAGATTATTTAATAAACGAGATTCGGCGACAGTATCAATGTAGTTAATATGTTTGGCAGAAAACGGTGAATCACCACTCATTAAAAAATCCTGCCAAGCTTCCAAATCAAAATCTTTAGTAAAGCGTTCAAAAACCTCGGTAATGCTATTACTTAAAGGGCTATCAATATAAACAGGAACAGCGGCAATTTGTTTATCTTTATAAAGTTTATGAAGAATATAAATTATTTCCTGCGTGCGACCAAGCGCAAAAGCCGGAACAATGATACGACTCTTGGTTTTAATAATTTCCGCCACCAATTTTTTTAGAACTTCATAAGCATCGGCAATTGGCGGATGATCACGATCACCATAAGTAGATTCCATAATCATGACTTCCGCACCCTCGGTCACAATTTCCGGATCTGGCAAAATCGGTAATCCTAAATTACCTAAATCTCCGGTATAAATAATATTTTTCGCTGGTGTTTTGATTAAGGTAATTGCCGAACCTAAAATATGTCCAGCGTCATAAAATTTAAAAGAAATTTCTGAATTAATTTTTTCTTCAACCTGATAATTAACATCAACAAAATAACTGCTCGCTCGCTCAACATCAGCCTCATTATAAATAGGTTCAAAAACTTTAGTAAAACCATGGCGTTTTAAATGAGAATAATCATTGGCTTGAATTTTAGCGGCATCAAGCATAATTAAGCGGGCGATGGCACTGGTTGCTGGAGTGGCATAAATTTTTTGATTATATCCTTCTTTTACCAAGAGTGGCAAAGAGCAACAATGATCAGCATGCGCATGCGACAAAATAACTGCGTTAGTCACTTTAAGTTCATCGGGTAAAACTGAATTAGCTTCATAGGCCTCAGCACGACGACCTTGAAAAAAACCACAATCAAGTAAAACGCGATAATCATTAAGTTCTAAAAGATGTTTAGAACCAGTAACGCCACCAGCCGCGCCTAAAAAAGTTATTTTCATAAGTTAATAAAATTTTAATTATTTGTATCTTTATTTAAAATTAACACAAAAAACCAGTTTAATCAAAAAATTTCTTGCTATTTTTTATTTTTTCTCTCATCTTGACAAAAACCAATAAATTTGCTTAAGTAAGTTTAGGTTTGTTTTGAGAAATAAGCTAATTAAGCTCAAATTGAGTAATATAATTAAGCTCAAATTGAGCAA
>DAONYH010000002.1:0-28659 GCA_035414245.1 bacterium
TGGCTCGGGGACTAGGATTCGAACCCAGATAGCCAGGACCAGAACCTGGAGTCCTACCATTAGACGATCCCCGAATAAACGAATATTTAAATTAATAAATATTCGCTTTATATAATTTTGTCTGTTTTTATTTTATTAGTCCTTATTATCCATCTTTGGCTTCAAGAACGGAAAGAGCGTTGTTTCGCGCACGGTCTTATCCATTAAAAATGCAAACAATCTTTCTCCAAAACCAAAACCGGTGGTCGGGGGCATGCCATACTCTAACATCTCCACAAACTCCCAATCCGGCATCATCGCTTCCTTATCACCCCGATCAATAAGTTCCTGTTGTAGTTCAAAACGCTGACGTTGATCAACCGGATCATTTAACTCTGAAAAACCATTACCAATCTCACTGCCGGCAATAATTATTTGAAAGCGCTCTGTTAACTCTGGATTATCTGGTTTAGCTTTAGCGAGTGGTGAAACAAGTTTAGGATGATTAACCAAAAAGACAGGACCGGCAATATTGCGACGACAATATTTCCAAAGTGTATCTACTAAACGTTCACGATTATCGCCCTCATAAACAACTTTTAGTTTTTCCAGCTTCTTTTTCATATCAGCCTCGGAATCCTTTAAAACATCAATGCCGGTTTGTTTTTTTACTTCCTCACGATAATCTAAACGTGGCCACTCGGCCGCTAAGTCATATTCAAATCCCTTGGTAATAAATTTGGTTTTCCCAAAAACTTGAATAGCGATTTCCCGATAGAGTTCTTGCGCTAATTTCATGCTCACTTCATAATCAGCATAAGCTAAATAGAATTCAAGATTGGTAAATTCTTGTAAATGCTCTGGACTTGAACCTTCATTGCGATAAACACGTCCGATTTCAAAAGTTTTTTCATAACCGGCCGCCATTAATCTTTTTTGCCACAACTCACCGACTGAAATTCTTAAGAAAATATCTTGGTCATAATCATCATGATGAGTTTTAAAAGGATTGGCTTCAGCGCCGCCGGTGGTTATTTCCAAAGTCGGTGTTTCCACTTCAATGAAACCATGTTTTTTCATAAACTGGCGCGTCACCTCCCAAAACTTGGCTCGTTTATAGAAAATATCTCTTGTCTCGGGATTAAGAATTAAATCTAAATAACGTTTGCGATATCGTTCTTCTTCATCCTTTAAACCAAACCAAGCATCGGGAATCGGTCTTAGAGCCTTGGAAAGCAAGGTCCAACTTTTGACCATCACACTTTGTTCGCCCTTATGTGTATTGAAAACATTACCTTTCACTTGAATAAAATCACCATGATCAATTAATTTAACAAAGTCTTTATAGCTTCCATCACCTAATTCTTTTTTGGATAAAGCAATTTGAATGTTAGCGCTTCCGTCTTCTAAATTAGCAAAAGTTAAATTACCGTGACTGCGTATACTTCTTAAGCGCCCGACAATGGCAACATCCTTGGCGCTTTTTAAAAGTTTTTCAAAGTCACTGATGACTTTGGCAATTTCATAATCACGATTAACTTTTGCCGGATAAGGATTGAGGCCTTTATTTTTTAACTCCGCTAATTTTTTCAGGCGCTCTTCCCTTTCATTTATTTTTTCGCCTGTGTCGTTTAACATATTATTCTATTTTAATTATTTTATATTTCATTAACCCGCGAGGAGTAGCAACTTGAACCTCATCACCCTTTTTATGATGCAAAAAAGCCACCCCTAATGGCGACTCGTTGGAAATCTTTCCTTCTAAGGGATCGGCTTCATTAAAACTGACAATCGTATATTTTCTTTCTTGTCCTTTTGAATCAGTGACTGTCACTTTTGATCCCATCAACACTTCATTTTTTGAACCGACGTTTTGAACGACGGTAACGTTTTTTAAAATATTGGTTAGCTCTATCACTCGCCCCTCATTAAGCGCTTGAGCGTCTTTGGCTTCGCTGTATTCAGCGTTTTCGCTTAAATCGCCAAGTTCCTTGGCTCTTTCAATTCGGTCAGCGATTTCCCTTCTTTTAATGGTGGTTAAATAAGTTAACTCATCCTTAATTTTATCGTAACCTTCTTGCGAAATAATCTGTTCATTCATAATTTTTTAAAGTTTATTATCTATTTTTTATTATGATTTAATATACTCTATCTTGAGAAATTAAACAAGAGCAAAACAAGATAAATCCAATTCCTAAGGGATGATTAAGGTAGGGGGTAAAAATATGAGTGGCGGTTAAGAAAACTAAACCTGCGCTCAAACCTAAATAAAGATAAACCTTTTTTCTATTAGTCAACTTAATTCCCTCTTTAATAAGTACCAATAACAAATACAAATAAGCAACTAAACCAAGCAAACCGATTTTTAACCAAATATCTAAATATCCCCATTCAAAAGCATAGGTTGTGTAAATTCCACTGGGATTTTTGGCCAATATTTTTGGATCAGCCGAGACATAAGTAACAGTGGCGCCATAGCCTTGTCCGGTAATTGGATTACGTTTAATTTCTTCTATTATCTTGGGCAACAATGCCCAGCGCGAAACCAGAGCCGCTTCATCTTGACTTTGCACTCTGTGCGCTAATTGTCTTTCCAGTTGCTTAGAAGCGCCGGGTGGAATGGAAACAAATATTAAAATCATTCCTAAAATTATGCTACTGATAACTACCGTGACTACTTTGGAAATGATTTTAAAATTATAAGGTCGCTTTTTAAAAATTAAATACACTAAAATCAAAGTGCCGGTGATTAAAATACCCACCCAGAAACTGCGGGAAAAACTAATTACAATCGTGCTGAAAAATAAAGCTAGCAAAAATAAATTGATTAATTTTTCCGGCTTAAATAAATCAGTAAATTTATTATAATCAATGGCCAAAAATAAAAAATAAAAATAAGCGATGACTGAATATATTTGTGATTGAATGAAAACACGGTTCCAAGCGCCCAAAAGCGTCATTTCCCCGACTAAAGTTTTTCTTAACCAAGCATAGACCGGCACGGCCAAAGAAAAATTATAGGAAAAAATAAAAAGCAAAATTAAAGTTTTCAAACTAATCCAAATTGTGGCGGCCAATAAAAATTTTAAAATTTTGCCAAAATCTAATTTTTTAGCAATGAATGGTAATAATAACAAAAAATATAACCAACCATTAACATCTAAAAAAATATTCAATTTTTCATTTTGATAAATTAGAGCTGATATCAAACCTAGCAAACAGGTAGCGCCTAAAAAAAGATAAGGTTTAAGAAATTTAAACTGTAAAATATTCTTTAAATAATCTGATTCTTTTTTTTGTTTAAGAAGCTGGACAATAAACTTGCTCAAAAAGACCAGCATAAATAAAGACCAAATCACAATTCGGATTGAGATTAATTGTCCTGATGCTAAGGAAAAATAAAATAAATAACCTTTTGAGCCAATCACTAATTCAGTTAAAACTAAAATTAAACCGTATTCCAGTTTGTAAATTGACAAAGCCAGGGCGAATAAGGCGAGAATAAAAAAAGCCGCCTGGTTTACGCCAGGCCAGAAATAGCCACTGAGAGAAATTAATTCAACTGCCAAGAAAATCGCCAGCAGTGACAGGATTAATTTTAAATCTTGTTTACTAATCTTCATCGTCTTAATAATAGCACAAATTTTAACGTGGTAAAATTAATTTATCTCCTTCCTTTAACCCCAGCTCGGCCGCTAGACCAGCGTTTATTTCTAAAGCTCGATCCGCTGGTCCTTCAGAGCTATATAAATTTTTTGTATTACTGCCTTCGGGCGGTAAATTAGTATGAATTTTAACAATTTTTCCTTCAGCTAAAAAAATAATATCTAAGGGAAAATTCATATCACGCATAACAAAGGTTCTTTCACTTAAATCAGGAAAAACAAATAACATTCCGCATTGGGCGCAAAGTTCTTCGCGATTGCTTAAACCACGATACATGTCCATTGAATCGCTCACAATTTCAATTTTAAAAACCTGATCCGCGATTTTCATTAAGGCTTCATTACTTTTTAAATTATGATCATTCGTCGCTCCTAAATCATCACTGACTTTACTCTGCCTGTTAAACAAATCATAATTCATAAAATAGGCTAAACTAAAAATAGCAATCCCTAATAAAACACCAACAATAATAACAGATATTTTTTTCTTTTGGCAAAGAGGGCAAGACATAAATTTAATTCAAGATATGAATTTAATTCAAGATATGAATTTTATTAAGGCAAATTATGTTTTTGCTTAATAATGGCCATGGCTTCTTTATATTTTTTAACTCTGGCTAAAAATGGAAAGGTGCGATAGGTAAAAGCCGGTAACCAAGAACTAATTGTGCCGCCGGTTTCAATTTTAAATAAAACTCTGGGAATCCAAAGACCAATCTTATTTTGTTTAAGCATGGTGAGCCATAAATCCCAATCCTGAAATTTTTTAATATTTTCATCCCAACCTTCTGCTGGAAAATCTTGGCGACGAATTAAAGACATAGAATGAATGTAAGGCATCTTTTTCAATCGTTCCGCATTAAATTCGTCTAATTTAAATAATTTCTTGCCCCAATTAAAAGATGAATAGGCGTAACTGGCTTCGGGGTGCGCTTTTAAGCCAGCGAGCATTACCTGTAAGGCATCAGGAACTAAAACCGCATCTGCATCGCAAAATAATAAATATTCACCTTTAGACTCTCTAAAACCACGATTGCGGGCGGCCGGCGCTCCTTGATTAGGTTGGTTAAAGAAATACAAACTTTGTTTGGGCTTATTTTGTTGCAAAAACTTAGCTACCACTTTCTCTGAACCATCAGTTGAACCATCATTAACAATAATTACTTCAAAATTTTCATAGCTTTGTTTTTGCAAACTTTTTAAAGTTTTGGTAATTGTTTTAGCCCGATTGTAAAGAGGAATGATAACAGAAATCATAAGCACAAAAATTAATTTTTTATAATATTAAGTAAACGTTCGCTTTGTTTCTCAAAACGAAAATTTTTAATGGCGCGTTCGCGTCCCTGTTCTCCTAAACGAGTTCGCAGTTCTTTATCATTAGCTAAACGTAATATGGCGTTCCTTATATCTTCTAAACTTTCCGGGTTAACCAATAAGCCATTTACTTCATTTTCCACCGCATCTTTAACTCCACCGGAAGCGCCGGCAATCACTGGTTTTTTTGTTAAATTGGCTTCTAAATAAACAATGCCAAAACCCTCAAAATCATTACCGATTTGTCTAGCCGGCATAATAAAGGCATCACAGGCATAAAGCCAACACCATTTGTCAGTATCACTGATTTCATTGATGAAAAAAATATTTTCTTTGATGGGCGAGACAGCTGCTAAAGATTTCAAATGAGCCTCCTCTGGACCTTTGCCAACAATAAAGTATTTAATTTTAAAATCTTCAAATGATAAATTACTGAGGGCGGCAATTACTTGATCAACTCCCTTTCTTAGCACTAAACGACCTAAGGTAATTAGAGAAAAATTATTATCCAAATCATATTTATTTCTTATCTCCTTAACCTTATCACAATCAGCATCAGGGATGATTGGATCTATGCCGGGATTAACAATAAAAGTTTTTGTTTCTAATTTCGGGGAAAAATTTTTCACCAAGGAAGCTAAATAGGAATTAGCGCAAATTATTTTATCAGCTCGGCCTAAAATCAATCTCGTTAAAAATCTTTTCCAAGCTGTTGAAGTTGCTAAAGTAAAATCTAGACCGTGTAAAATAACTCCGTACTTAAAACGTCTAAACCAAGCGGCAATATAGGCGGCGGTTCCGAGCGGTAAAATATGCCCAACCAAAAGATAGTCAAAACTTTTTTGCCTTTTTTTATTCAAAATTAAACTGATTGTTTTTGCCCAAGGAATAACCTGCTCTGGATCAATTAGTTCTCCATGACTGTTGGAAACAACACTAACTTTTTCTCCAAGTGGCCAATATTTTACTAAATTGCCGTAATAATTAGCTACTCCGCCCTTAAAAGGCGGATATTCTAAAGTAATTAATAATGTTTTCATAATTTAAAAGATTTAAAAATACTAAAAACATCTTCTTTTTTAAAACCACCTAATAAATATAGAAAATAAAAATAAACTAGCCCGCTAACAGGAATGAGTATTAAAAGTGATAATTTGTCTTTGGTAAAAAATAATAAACCACCCATTAATGCGGAGGCGATGAGTGTTTTAATTAAAATTTTAAAATTACGGGAAAAGCGATAAGGCATAATTTTTTTGGTGGCGAGTACACCTAAAAAAAACAAAAGGCCATTACTAATCAACATGACTATACTGGCTCCCACCGCTTGCAGACGAGGAATAAAAATAAAGTTTAAAACAATGCTAGCCAGTGCCACTATGCCAATATTAATTGTGTTTCTTAATTGTCTGTCACAAGCATTTAGCAAAGACCCGATTGGATAGTTAACAAAAATAAAGAATAAAGCAATAATAGCTATTTGCAAAGGTAAAATGGCGCCATCATAGCCGGCTTTAAAAAGTAAAATAATTTTATCAGCTAATAAATATATGCCGACAATAATAGGCAAAGAAATAATTGTTAAATAATTTAAAGCTCTCTCAAAACTGATCGCCAGTTGTTCCCGATTATTTTGCCAATAGGAACTTAAAGCCGGATAAAGTGAAGCGGTAAAAGCAAGGGGTAAAAATTGCAAAGCAAAAACTATTTTAAAAGCGATTTGATACAAGCCAACTTGCTCGTTGCCGGCAAAATAAGAAATTAAAACCGTATCAAAATAAGTATAAAGTCTTTGAAAAATTGCGTAGAGCGCAAAGGGCCAAGTAATGAGCGCAATTTGTTTGATTAAAGTTTTGTCAAAAGCCAAACGAACATTTACTTTTATTTTCTTTACTGTCACCCAGAAAGAATAAATAAAATTATAAAGACTGGCCAAGACTAAGGCGAGCATAGCGGCAATCAATCCCCCGCCCATAAGTAAGGCTCCATAACCAAACACTAAAACAATCAATTGAAAAACCACTGAGGAAATACTTTCGTATTTTAAATTATGAAAACCGCGAATAGTGGAATAAAATGACAAAGTAAAAGAATCAAGCACCATGGAAAAACAGGATATATAAACTAAAGTTTTTACCAACGGATCATAGTCAAAAATATTTATTAAAATAACTGCGGCTAAAGCTGACAAAATGGCAAGGGGTATTTTAAGGGTTAAAATATTGCCCAAAAGACGTCCGGCTTTTTCTTGATTCTTGGCAATTTCCCGAATTATGACATTGCTCACTCCCAAATCAATAAAAATGGCGAAAATAGTAGTAAAAGAGAGGGCAAAATAGTAATTTCCTAGATTTTCCGGCCCCAAATAACGCGCTAAAAGCGTAAAATAAGAAAAAGAGATGACTTTTTGCAAAATTAAAGCAGCGGTCAAATAGGAAGTATTTTTGGCTATATTATTAATTTTTGTCATAAAAAGCCCAACAAATTCATTTATAAACAAAATCAAGCTATTAAGTTAGCTCTTGCCTAAATTTATAAGTTATGATATCATCATAATAATACCATAAAAGAAAAATAACTAGTAGTCAAAATTTTATTAAAATTGATAAAATTTTTTTTATTTTTATGAAAAAAAATATTCATCCCACCTATTATCCAAAATGCAAGGTAACCTGTGTTTGCGGTAATACTTTTACAACTGGCTCTACTGAACCAGAGATTAAAGTTGAACTTTGTTCTGCTTGTCATCCTTTTTATACTGGTAAACAAAAATTGGTTGATACTGCTCGTCGCGTTGAGAAATATGAAGCCAAAGTGAAAGCTAAGGCGAAAACGGTTGGTGGCAAAAAAGTTAAGCGCGCGAAAAGAGCGGCTGAAAGAGCAAAAAAAGAAGTGGTGGTTAAAACTAAGGATATCAAGCGCATTTCTCAAGTTAAACTTAAAAAGCAATAGCTAAGACAATAAGGCAATCAGATTTAATTATTTGGCAATTTTTATGTTAAAATAATTAGAGATGGTTGTTTTTTGTTAGTCAAATACTTTTAAACAAATATATTTATCAAATAAAACCTATATGCACGAAGACGTAAAAGCTAAGCTGGCACAACTGGAAAATAAATTAATTGATCCTGAACTGCAAAAAGACCAGCCTAGTTTAATTAAATTAGCCCAAGAACACGCCGCTTTAAAGAAAACGGTTAATTTAATTTTGGCCTGGGAAAAAATTAAGCAAGAAATTACACAAAATCAAGAAATCATCAAACTTGAACCAGATAGCGAATTAGCAACCATTGCTCAAGAAGAATTGATTGCTTTGCAGAAAAAAGCCGATGAACTTAGCGAAACGATTGAGGAAGAAATTAATCCGGCCAGTCCAAATGATAAAAAGAATGCCATTATTGAAATTCGCGCCGGTACTGGCGGTGATGAGGCGGCTTTATTTGCCGGTGATTTATTTCGTATGTATTCTCATTTTTGTGAAAACCGTGGTTGGAAAACCGAATTAATTAATTCCAGTTCCTTAGGAATTGGCGGTTATAAAGAAATAATTTTCGCGGTTAAAGGTGAAAACGCCTATGGTCTATTAAAATATGAAGCAGGTACGCATCGTGTCCAAAGAGTACCGGAAACGGAAAAACAAGGTCGTGTTCATACTTCAACCGCCACAGTAGTTGTTTTGCCGGAAGCGGAAGAAGTGGATATAGAAATTAAACCCAATGAAATCAGAATTGATACTTTCTGTTCCAGTGGCCCGGGTGGTCAAAGTGTTAACACCACTTATTCAGCAATTCGCATTCTTCATATTCCCACCGGTTTAATTGTAAGTTGTCAAGACCAAAAATCACAACACCAAAATCGAGAAAAAGCTTTGCAAGTTTTGCGCTCCCGTCTTTTAGCTCGACAAGAAGAAGAAAGATTGGCGCAAGAATCAAGCGATCGCAAAAGCCAAGTTGGTGCTGGTGATAGAGCGGATAAAATTAGAACCTATAATTTTCCTCAAGATAGAGTGACTGATCATCGCATCAATACTTCTTGGCATAATATTACGGATATTATGGAGGGAGCGATTGAAGAAATTATTACTGAACTTAAAAAAGCTGCTAAAAATAAAATTTCATAACCACGAATGACTATACTTGAACTGTTAAAAAAATCTGATTTAGCGCCACTGGAATCCGAACTGCTTTTGGCTTATGTTCTAAAAAAAGAGCGCTTATTTATTATTAGTCATCCTGAATATAAAATACCGCCCGAAAAGGCGCGGGCTTTTTTAAAATTGGTCGCCAAAAGAAAAGCGCATTGGCCAATCGCTTATTTGCTTCAAGAAAAAGGTTTTTATGATTTATCCCTGCAAGTTAATAAAAATGTCTTAATTCCCCGCCCGGAAACAGAAATAATGGTTGATTATTTAGATAAAGAATTAATTTCTCTTCATAAATTACTGGTCAAAAAATCTAAAGAATCTAAAGGAGATAAAGAATCTAAAAAATCAAAACCAGTAAACTTACCAAAAATTGAACTCATTGATTTAGGTACTGGCTCAGGCGCCATTATTATTGCTTTAGTCAAGAAATTACGTGCTTCAACGCGAGCTGTTTTTAAAAATATAAACTTCTGGGGTCTTGATATTAAGTCAGCGGCTCTAAAAGTGGCGCGTTTAAATGCAAAAAAATATAAATTAGAAAAAAAGATAAAATTTTTAAATAGTGATTTATTAAATAATTTTCCTCAAAGTCATTTAACCGAAACTAATTTAGTAATCGCCGCCAATCTTCCCTACTTAACACCCTTAGAAATTAAGCAAGAAAAAAGTTTAAGGCATGAACCAAAATCAGCTTTAGCAGCCGGTAGTGATGGACTAAAATATTATAATCGCCTCCTAAAAAATCTAAGCTCTTTGCCTTTTGCTTCTTTAATTTTAATGATGGAAATTAACCCAAAACAAAGTAAGCGCTTATTATGTTTAGTAAAAAAATATTTATTAAATAGCACTAATAAAACTATTAATGATCTAAGCGGACAAAAAAGATTTATTTTAGTTAAAGCGCTACCTAATACCAAGAAAACAAAACATAACTCCAAAATCTTATCAAACACCAAAAAACTCTAGTAATTAAATAAAGCACTGCCCCACAAAAAAATCCGGCCTTAGACCGGATTTTTAAATAAAAATTCTTTTACTTTATTCTTTTTTAGGTTCAGCTTGCTCAGGAGCAGGAGCAGCCTCTTCCGCAGGCGCTTCAGCCGGCGCTTCTTCTTCCTCTTCTTTAGGTTTAATAAGGGTTACTACCACATCATCAGTTTCTGAAACCGCTTCCAATCCTTGAGGGAGTTTAAGATTGGAAATTTTTATCACATCATCAAAACTTTCTAAGACCGAAATATCAACATCAATATGGTCAACTAAGTCGCCAGGCAAACATTCCACTTCAATTTCATCTAATTCACGATTAAGCATGCCACCTTGTTCACGCACCACTTTAGATTCACCAATGAAATGTAAAGGAATTGAAGCCGTTACTTTTTCCTTCATATTAACTTGATAGAAATCAACATGAGAAATCGTATCTTTCAAAACATCTCTTTGCACGTCTTTAACCAATACTTTTACCGCACCTTCGCCAAAATCAAGATTAATTAAATTTGATTCGCCAGCCATATCAAAAATCTTCTCAAATTCAATTTTCTTTAAAGTTAACGAGTGAGTTTCCAAGCCGCGACCATAAATTACCGCTGGTAAATGATCTTTATCTAATTTTTCTTTAGGAGCGCGCTTCTGCGCCGACAATTTAAATTCCATAATTTTAGTAACTAGTTTTAGATTTAATAATTATATTTTGAACTATGCCGATAATTATCATTAAAGATAACAGTGAGCTTCCGCCATAACTAATAAATGGCAACGATAAGCCAACTACCGGCAAAATACCTAAGTTCATACCAATATTAATAAACATTTGAATAAAAATCAAGCCAAGGGCGCCAATCAGGAAAAATATCCCAAAATCATTATTAACTTTTCTAATTACCCGAAAAACTCGAAAAAACAATAAAAAATAGAAAAACAAGACTAAAACAACTCCTAAAAAGCCTAATTCTTCGGCAATAACGGCAAAAATAAAGTCATTTTGCGCTTCAGGCAAAAATTTTAATTGACTTTGCGAACCAAAACCAACTCCCTTGCCCGTTAAACCACCCGAACCAATTGAAATGATTGCTTGAGAAATATTATAGCCGGATTCTAAAGAATTACTGGCCGGGTTAATAAAATTTAAAATACGATTTCTCTGATAATCCTCAAAAAAGAAAAACCAAGCATAGGTAAATAAAAGAACGGAAATTACGCCAATAATAGCGAAATATTTTAAATTAAAATCAGCCGCCATGATTAAAATTAACCAAATGGCTATTAATATCAAAGCTGAACCAAAATCCGGTTGCAACATGACTAATCCAGCTAAAATAAGAGTATACGCTGCAGAAACAATAAAATGTTTTTTGGTTTTAATCTTGGTGGCTAAATTGGAAAAATAATTAGCTAAAAAAATAATTAAAATAATTTTCACAAACTCAACTGGTTGCAAACTAAAGCCGGCAAAATTAAACCAACCCTTAGTGCCTCTAATCGTATCGCCAAAAATTAAAACCGCGATTAACAATAAAACGCCAAATATATAAAGATAGCGATTTAAACTGCGTAAAAAATAATAATCAACAAAGGAAAAAAAGAATAATAAAAAAATACCAAGACCGGCAAAGATAAGCTGTTTACGAAAATTTAATAAATTATTCAGTTCCCCGCTTCCTAAAGAAACACTATAAATTTCAATTAAGCCAAAAGAAATAAGCAAAATTACCGCCGCCAACAATATCCAATCAAAATTATAAAAATGGGTTTTAAAACGATTTAACATAAAAGAAGTTTCTGAAATTAACCACCATATTTATTAACCGCCATATTTTAAGTAAACACTGTCATCTAAAATATTTATATCAGGAACAACCTCAATTCGATTAATCGTGCCAATGTCGCCCGGCCAAGTCATTTTAATTGAACGAGTTTCACCGGTTAAAAAATCTTTAGCAGTATAACTTTCAACCGCCACTAAACTAGAACCGTTATAAAATAAAATATTTAGCGGGACTGAAAAATAACTATAAGGACTATGATTAGTGTAGTCAAATTCTAACGTGTTCAAACTAACATTATCAGATAAACCACTACGCGAAGAATTTAAAAATTCCATATTGGTAGTTTCAAAATTTATTCTATCATTAAAAAATGTTTCCCAATCAGCGATTTCGCGCCGGTTTACTCTTGCCCAAAAAATATCATTTATTTTAAAGGCCACCGCTTTTGAATCAGCTAAATTAATACCTAAAGCTAATATATATTTTCTTTCCGACGGCAGAACATGACCCTTTTCGCATTTTAAAGTATGTTCTCCCTGATAAAAACAATAATTAAATTCGGCAGAAAAATTATCATTATTATTTTGCAATTCAATCACTAAATCATAACTATCAGGATTACGAAATATCTCTAAAGAGCCGATAGACATTTCATTAATTATATTACGGGGCGATAAAACTTGGTTTTCCGGTTGGTTGTCAATTGGTCCGCTTAAAAAATAAATTATATAGGCGTAAGAAGAATAAATAAAGAAAAAAGCGGAAATTAAAATTAATAGAATAGTAATTACCCGCGTTATATTACGTTTATTTTCCGCAATCCATAAACCAATATTCAATTGTCGCCAACTAACACCACTGGGGTCTTCATATTTTTGCAGACGTGAATCCAGTTTTTGATTATTTTTTGAATCTTGGTTATTTTGATTATCTTGATTATCAGATTGATTGCTTGCGGGGATATAACTAAAATCTTCAAAATTTTTATTTTTAGCCATATTTATGTTATAATAATTTCATAAAATTAGCGCTTAAATTATTAGCGGGCGCTTACTTAAATAATAGCATAATTACTTTAATTATTGAATATAAACTAAATTTAAATACTCTATGAAAAATTTTAACATCCCTCTAAGTGTTCCTAAAGACAAACGCCTTGAATATGAAAAAAATTATAAACTTTTAACCGCCAGCAGCGGAAATTTGTTTCTAATCGCCGGTGATCAAAAAATTGAACACCTCAATGATGATTTTTTTGGACCGGGAATTTCTTTAGAAGATAGCAATCCAGAACATCTTTTTCGTATTGCCTCTGCTTCGGAAGGGGGTGTTTTAGCTACTCATTTAGGACTAATTGCCCGTTATGGCCAAAGTTACTGGAATGTTCCTTATGTGGTTAAATTGAATGGCAAAACAAACTTAGGGCCAAATGAAGAAAAAGATTCCAGTAAAAATTTCTGGAAAGTTAAACATGTTGTAAATTTTAAAAAAAATAGTGGTTTAAAAATTGTCGGGGTTGGTTATACTCTCTATTTGGGCGGAAAAAATGAAGGTCAAATGTTAGCGCGCGCCGCTAAAACAATTAATGACGCACATGAAGCCGGTTTAATTGCCATTTTATGGGTTTATCCACGGGGTAAAAACATTAAAGAAGAAGACATCCATACCATTGCCGGTGGTGCCGGTGTGGCGGCTTCTTTAAATGCTGACTTTGCGAAAGTAAAATATCCCTATGGTGCTAAAGATAAAAAAATAGCCGCGAAAAAATTCCAAGAAGTTATAGACGCAGCCGGCAAAACAAAAATTATTTGCGTGGGCGGAAAAAAACAAAAACCTCAAGATTTGCTTGAATTTACTAGTCTGCAATTAACTAATGGCAGCGTTGGTTTAGCTATCGGACGTAATTTACATCAACGTTCACTGAAAGAAGCTACTAAACTGGCACGCGCTTTGAGTGCTTTGATTTTAAAAGGTGTTGATTTAAAAGAAGCAATAAAAATTTATAATAAAAAAGAAGCTCCTGTTCAAGAAGTGAAAAAAAATACAAAATTTTTGGGTTTATTCTAAAAGTACGAAAAAAAATAACTAATATAAAAACCGCTTCATTCTAGGAGCGGTTTTTTATTTTAATAATGATTTTATATTTAAGCAATAATTTTAGATTTGTTATTTTTTAATTTTTATTTGAATTCGATCAACTAGGTGAGGCGCTTTTTTAATAAAACTGGGATAGAACTCTAATTCATAATTACCAATTTCCGGATATTCATTTAAATAAGTAGAAATCTGTTCAGCATTTAGATTCACCAATCTTTCTCTTTCAATTACTTCGGCATTACTTTTTAAAATCATTAGACCGGAAAATGAAGTTTTTATTGTGGCCACCTGTGTTTCTTCATCATAATTTTCTAAAGAATAGGATAAATTATCCGCTTTAAAATCAGCTAATTCTTTATCATCGGGAACTAATATATTGAGTTTAGCAACTGCTAGACGAGATACTTCCTCTTGCGAAAAAGAAACAACAACTACTTTTGCTTTAGTGGTCATGGAAAACTCTTCCGCCTTATCACCGACTTTGGCGCTTAAAACAGTTTCTACTGGATCAATAACTTTATACAAAGTTCCATCTTGACTGCGTAAAGGCTTAAACTCTTTGGCTCTCTCTAAAAGTAAAGTGTTTGCTTCTTGATTAGCTAACTGGACATCGGAGGCGCGCACGTATTTTTCCACTTTTTGCTGATAGGTAAAAGGTTTGCGACTTTCAGCATAAATTTTGTCTTGCATGCCGGCCCATAAGCCGGGAATGGTAAAACGAGTTGGCTCAATCGCCATTTCTGCTGATATTTTATCAGCATAAATTTCCGCCTCTACTTCCCCACCCGCCGGCACAATAACAGATTTTTTAAGGCGATATAATTTATTATCAGCGGTTAAAAGCCGAGTGGTCGCTACCAAGGGTTGATCTTTAGTATAATTATTAATTAAAAAAACTTTACCACTAATCTCTTCACCAATATATTCTTCACCTGTTGTTCGATAAGTTTTGGTAATTTCCAAATTAAGTTCGTGAACAGAGCCGCTTATCTTTTCCCGACCATCATTAATGGTTGTAACTGAATTTTCATTACCCAAAACTTTCAAAAATAAATTATCACTCATAGCCTCAACTTTCGGAGTAATAAAAATTGTTAATTTAGAAAAAGATAAATAAAGCACTAAAGATGCTAAGAAAGCAACCAAAATCAAAAATTTCCAAACTAAACGACGATATAAATTTAAACTTTTTTTCGGCCCTTTTACTTCATATCTTTCTTCGTATTCACCCTGGGCAGCATTTATTCGCTTGCTTTTAATTTCTGAGACTAAATCGGAAAAAAATTGTTTTTGTCTATCAACATCACCAAATTCCAGACTTTCTTTATGCATTTTTTTTACTTTTTCCGTTGCCTTATCAGTTGTCTCAGCTATAATTTCCGTAAAATCATCATTTACTTCTTCAAGTAAATCTTCTGCCTCTTCAATTGCGGTCTGGCCACTGGTTTTTTCATTTAAATCATAATCGGAAAAAAAAGTTTCGTCGTCTATCAATAAATCATCATCTTCAATAATATTAACCTTAATCGGTTTAGCTTTAGGCTTGCGACTTATTTTTTTGCTATCTTTTTTGACCGGTTCTTTAATCAATTCATCGCTAATAACTTCTTTGGAAACTAATTTAGCCGCCTTGTCTTTTTTAGCTGTGTCTTTTTTAACTGTATCTTTTTTAACTGTCTTTGCTGGGCGACTTGCGCTACGCTTTTTAGGGGCTGGTTTTTTTCCTGCTTCGCCAGTCTTTTTTTGTTTAGTGCTTTTCACTTTCGGCATAAGAACAAAAGAAATATAAAAAATTAATTTTGAAAATATAAAAAAATAAAGTTGACTTTATCAGCAACTTTATTATAACAAAAAATTAAAAATCTAACAAACAAAAATGATAAATATTTTATTTACTTGATCTGATTTCAGAAATCACGCTATAAATCGCCTTTAGAACTAATCTTAGCTGGTTATTTTTATTGATTTAGCAAACTTTTTTTGTAAATCTTGTTGTAACTGCTGGTTATTTTCCACTAAAAAAGCCGTTTTAATGACTTTATACTTCCCGCCCTCAATAATTTTGAAATAAACATTATCCCGCCCGGAATTTTGTGCAAATAAACTACGCAGTTCAGTTAATTCATTGGCACTTAGGTCTTTAATAAAGCTAAGCAGCAGTGGCTTGCTCCCTTGATTATTAATTTCTGGTTCAGTTGGTATTTGAGGTGACTCAGGCAATGCTGAAGCGGATGATGTTGGAACGGATGATGTTGAAACGGGCGATGTTGGAACTGATGATGTTGGAGCTGATTGTGCTGGTGTCTTTTTAAAACCAAGATTCCTTTTAAAACCATTAACAAATTTTTGACGCAAATTAGAAGCGTTAGCCGTTATTTTTTTCTTAAAGTCATCAATTGATTTTTCTGGACTAGCTAAATCAAGCAAGGCCACCTGATCAACTAAAATTTTTAAATCTTGATCCTTTTCTGATATTTTTCCGGTCACGATAACCGCTCGACCTTCAAGCCAAAAATCATTTGTCTCTTTATATAAACGTGGGAAAATTAACAATTCCACTGATGAGATTGCGTCTTCAATTTTCACGAAAATCATGGAATCGCCTTTGCGAGTAATTATTTTTTTTATATTAGTAATAACACCGGCCGTTATAATACTATCATCATTTTTATGGGCGCCTAAATGAGCTAAAGGCAAAGCATAATTAGTTAAATATCTTTTAAATAAATTAAAGGGATGTTCGCTCACATATAAGCCCAGTAATTCTTTCTCCCAAGCTAACATTTCGTTCTTTTCAGCAGGTGGCGCCGGATTTAAAGTAGGCAAAGAGATAGCTTCGCTGCCCAACTCCGCAAATAAACTATCTTGACGACTATCTTTTTGCTTGGCCTCTTCTTTATTAAAGCTTAAAAACTTTTCCAAATTAGCCAAGAGCAAACCGCGCTCGCCAAAACTTTCCAAAGCCCCGCCTTTTATCAAACTCTCTAAAGATTTTTTGTTTAAATCTTTGTCAGTCACTCTTTTTAATAAATCAAAAATATCTTGATAAGGTCCGTCTTGTTTTCTAATTTTAATTAACTCATCAACAATATGTTCGCCCACATTTTTGATGGCTTTTAAACCAAAACGAATCGTATCTAATTTAATATTCGGATCAGCCGCCTTATTATCTTTAGTGCCGGGTGTGACTACTGTAAAAGTGCCAAAGGATTCATTAATATCCGGAGGCATAATTTTAATGCCCATATTGCGACACTCTTCAATTTCAATCGCGATGCGATCACTATCACCATAATCAGCGGTTAAAAGCGCGGCCATAAATTCCACTGGCCAATGCGCTTTGAGATAGGCGGTTTGGTAACCAATCAGAGCGTAACAAGCCGCATGACTACGATTAAAACCATAACCGGCAAAGGGTTCAATAAAGGAAAAAACTTTTTCCGCTAGTTCCTTATAGACACCGTTTTTAACACAACCTTCAATAAACTTTTCTTTTTGTTCCGCCAGTAGCGAAGCAATTTTTTTACCCACTGCTTTTCTTAAAACATCGGCCTGACCCATGGTAAAACCCGCTAAATCACGGGCGATTTGCATGACTTGCTCCTGATAAATCGCAACTCCGTAAGTTTTATTCAAAATTCCCTCCAACTTGGGATGTAAATAAGAAACTTTTTTTCTTTGATGTTTACCGGCGATGTAATCCGGAATCCACTCCATGGGTCCGGGACGGTAAAGCGCGACCATGGCAATAATATCTTCAAAAACAGTGGGTTTGAGTTCACGCAAATAACGTTTCATGCCCGCTGATTCAAATTGGAAAACACCGGTTGTTTCTCCGGCCTGAAATAATTTATAAGTCAATTCATCATCAAGCGGAATCTCATCAATATCAATCTCTAAGCCGCGCGTATTTTTAATAATTTTCAAGGCCGACTCAATAATGGTTAAATTTTTTAAACCCAAAAAGTCCATTTTCAATAAACCTAAATCTTCAATGGGATGTAAAGAATACTGTGAAATTATAGTTTGATCAGACGAGGAAGCGTATTGAATGGGCACGTATTCAGTTAAAGGTTTATCAGTAATTAAAACGCCGCAAGCATGCGTGGAAGTATGACGCGCTACACCTTCCAAACGTTTGGCATAATCTAAAATACGCTTGGCCATTGGTTCGGTCTGATACATTTCACGCACTTCCGGTACAGTCTTTATCGCCTCCTCCAACTTCATGAACATGGGAATGCTTTTAGAAATCTTATCGCAATAATCATAAGGCGCATCCAAAACTCGCCCCACATCACGTACAGCCGCACGCGCCGCCATGGTACCAAAGGTGATAATTTGGGCGACGTGGTCATATCCATATTTTTCGCCCACATAATTTAAAACTTCACCGCGTCTGGTATCGGCAAAGTCCATATCAATATCAGGCATGGAAATTCGATCAGGATTTAAAAAGCGTTCAAAGAGTAAATCATATTTCAGGGGATCTAAATTAGTAATCTCAGTTAAATAGCAAACCAAGGAACCGGCTGCGCTACCCCGTCCCGGACCAACCACAATTTTATTATCCTTGGCCCAGTTAATAAAATCAGCCACAATTAAAAAATAAGAGGGCCAACCCATTTTAGCGATTACGCTTAATTCATAATCTAAACGTTCTTTTACCACTAGCAAATCCTCAGCTGAATAATTAGGATAACGTTTGGCAATTCCCTCTTCACACCATTTGCGTAGCAAAGAGTTGCCATCATGACCAGCCGGCACTTCAAAATAAGGCAATTGAATTTTGCCAAGCTCAATTTCCAAATTACACATTTCGGCAATTTTAAGAGTATTGCTAATCGCCTCAGGAACATGTTTGAAAGCGGCAATCATTTCTGCGTTGGAACGCATTGAATAATCACCATAGCCCAACATTTTCAAACGATCCGTATCAGTAATTTTCTTCTTATTCTGCAGACAAAGTAAAATATCTTGAGCTTCGGCATCTTCTTTTTTAAAGTAGTGAACATCATTAGTGGCAATCAGCGGGACATTTAATTTTTTAGAAAATTTAATCAGTTCTGCATTTACTTTTTCCAGTTCTGGTAATTCAGGATGATGCATTAATTCCAAATAATAATTATCCGCGCCAAACAAAGCTTGATATTCTTTAATGCGTTTTTCCGCTTCTTGAAGTTTATCGGTGACGATTAAACGCGGAATTTCACCGGCTAAACAAGCGCTGGAGGCAATTAAGCCATCATGATGTTTAGTGAGTAACTCCCAATCAACACGCGGTTTATAATAAAAACCCTCTAAATGAGCCGCGGACACTAATTTTATTAAATTTTTATAACCGGTTTGATTCTTGGCAAGCAAAACTAAATGATAACTACGACTATCTTCTTTAGTATTTTTATCAAAACGAGAACCAGGCGCTAAATAGGTTTCCACGCCAATAATCGGTTTGATACCCGCTTTTTTGGCTTTTTGATAAAACTCAATTACACCATACATTGAACCATGATCAGTAATGGCCACGGCCGGTGAACCTTGCTCTTTGGCATAGTTAACCATCTCGTCAATCTTGGTTAGACCGTCGAGTAAGGAGTAGTGGGTATGGTTGTGGAGGTGGACAAAAGACATTTATATTTAGTTTATTTATTGTTTAATTTTACCCCAAGATTTTAATCTAGGCAAATAAAAAAAGAGGAGCTCAAAAATGAACTCCCCTTGAAATTAACAAAAAAACAATAACGAAGACTTAGAAATAATTTTTGAAAAATTAACACTAATTCCTTATTTTTGTCAATATATCACCTAACTCATCATCGCTAAAAAAATCAATAATCAACTTTCCGCCCCGTCCCTGACGCTTTATTTCCACTTTAGTGCCCAATAATTGGCTCATTTCGTCCTCTTTAGCCCTATCAAAGTAATCTTTCGTTTTCGCGCCTTTTGTGCCCCCTAAACGCTTAATTTCCTGATCCGTCTGAGCAACAGTTAAATCATGGCGCATAATCTTTTTCAGCATGTTTATCTGCTTTTCCTTCCCTTCAATACCTAAAATATACTTAGCATGAGCCTCAGTTATTTTACCGGCCGCCAAAGCTTGCTGAACCTCATCAGGCAAAGTTAATAATCTTAAAGCATTGGCGACTGAGGAGCGCGCTCGACCAACTTTTTTAGCAACCTCCTCTTGGGTAATATTGAATTCATCAATTAAACGTTTATAGGCGCTGGCAGTTTCCAGAGGATTCAAATCTTCACGCTGTAAATTTTCAATCAAAGCCATTTCTAATTTTTTCTGATTTTTTTCCTCTCTGACTATAACCGGCACTTTTTTCAAATTCAAAAGTTTAGCGCTGCGCAAACGTCTTTCTCCGGCAATCAGTTCAAAACGATCACCATTTTTGGTTACAATCAGTGGTTGAATAATACCATGCTCCTTAATTGATTCCGCTAAATCATTCAAAGACGACTGAGAAAAATTGGTACGTGGTTGATAAGGGTTGAAATCTATTTTATCAGGACTGATTTTTAAAATTCGCTCATCATCATGAACTACTATTTGACTTTCACTGGTCTCATCATCAACTTTAAAAGGATTCTGACCATAAGCCATGGTTTTTTTGGGAATTAGCGAACCTAGTCCGCGACCTAATCCTTTTGCCATATAATAAAAATAAATTTATAAATAAAAATCTAGAAAAATAGCAAGCAAATTAACGATCAAAACTAAGAATTTCTCGCGCCAAATTTTCATAAGCGCGCGCCCCTTTTGACTTGGGATCATACTGTAAAATTGTGCGACCATAGCTGGGCGCTTCAGCTAGACGCACAGTACGTGGAATGATGGAACGGAAAATACGATTGGGAAAATATTTATATAATTCTTCCATCACTGATTCAGATAATTTATTTCGTCGATCAAACATGGTAATCACCGCGCCCATAATACCAAGTTCTGGTTTAAGATTATTTTGTACCAAGCCAATTGTCTCTAAAAGTTGACTTAACCCTTCTAGCGCAAAATACTCACTTTGAATGGGAATCAAAACTTCATCGGCCGCCACTAAACTATTAATAGTTAGAAGTCCTAAAGAGGGCGGTCCATCAATAATAATATAATCGTAATCTTTTCTAGAATCTTCCAAGATATTAGCTAAACGAAATTCGCGATTTTCCAGGCTAACTAATTCAATGCCGGCTCCAGCTAAAGATAAAGTGGCGGGCGCAATTTTAAAATTAGCCTGCATAGTGCGTTTAATTATGGAAGTAAATGGTTTTTCACCAATTAAAGCTTCATAAATTCCTGCCTCTAAATTACGATGATCAATTCCTAAACCAGAAGTAGCATTTGCTTGCGGATCAACATCAATCAGCAACACCTTTTGTTCAAGGTGCGCCAAATATGCACTTAAATTGACCGAGGTAGTTGTTTTTCCTACTCCGCCCTTTTGATTGACGACCGCAATTATTTTACTCATAATATTTTATCTAACTAAATTATATCTTATCGCTCATCTTTTGACAATTAAAATTAAACTATTTTTGACAATTCACCTTTTATTTACTATACTAAAATTCGTAATAATATCAATTTCCAGGCCGCGGTGGCGGAATTGGTAGACGCGCACGACTCAAACTCGTGTGAGGGAAACTTCATGAGGGTTCGATTCCCTCTCGCGGCACTAAAAAACAAGCCTTATTTGAGCTTGTTTTTTTATAAATACAGCACTGTTAAACTGTCTAACTGGAAAATTAGGTTATTTAATGATGCCACCGCCCAAAACTCTTTTTTTATCATAAAAAACCACGCTTTGTCCGGGTGTAATCGCTCTTTGTTTTCGCGCAAATTCAACTAAGTAAATATTATTTTTCTGTTTTATTACCCGACAACTAACCGGCTTATGACCATATCTAATAACAGCTTGACAGGAAAAATTATTTTTTGGTGCTTGGCCGCTTAACCAATTTACTTTTTTCGCCAGCAAACTTTTGCGATAAAGCACTTCATCATTCCAAGTATTGGCGACATATAAAATATTACGTTGATAATCAAATTTGGCTACATAGTAAGGGCCGGTACCGCCAATTTCTATGCCACGTCTTTGGCCAATTGTATAAAGCGGTAAACCTTGATGTTCACCAATTTTTTTCTCGGTCTCTAAAATTCTAATTTCTCCCGGCTTAAGAGTTAAATATTTTTTTAAAAAATTATTATGCGCGCCAGACAAAAAACAAATATCCTGGCTTTCCGCTTTTGACTCTACTTCTAGTTTAAATTTACTCGCCAACTTTTTTACCTGTGATTTAGTGTATTCACCCAGTGGAAATAATAATTTTTTTAATTCCGCTTGATTAAAGGTATATAGAAAATAGGATTGATCTTTTAATTTATCTTTGGCTTTAAAAAGTTGATAGGTTTTACCAACTTTTTTTATTTTTAAATAATGACCGGTTGCTACATAGTCAAAACCAAGACTATTCGCGTACTTAATTAAACGACCAATCTTAATTTTCTTATTACAAATCACACAAGGATTAGGTGTGCGCCCGGCAGCATATTCACTTAAAAAATTATCAACCACGGATTTTTTAAAGGCTTGCGAAAAATCCAAAGTATACAAAGGAATGCCAATTTTAGCCGCCACTTTTTGAGCATCCATTAAGGACTCCAATGAACAACAACGATTTTCACTTTTATCACCAGCCGACTCATCTTTCCAAAAATTTAAAAAAACTCCGGTTACTTCATAACCCTCATTAACTAACAGCTGTGCCACAACTGAGGAATCAACTCCACCTGACATTCCTACTAAGACGCGCTTGGGCGAACGCACACGCTTAGAAGCGTTGATATGTTTGGAGGTGTGTTTGAGAATGTGTTTAGAGGTACGCTTGGAGGCGTATTTGGAAGCATGCTTGGAGGTGCGCTTGTTTTTTTTAGTTGTGTTTTTCTTGACGGTCATTTAATTGCGTAAATATTTCTAAATATTTTCGGGCGGCCTTATCCCAGGTAAATTCACTGGCTCTTTCTCGTCCCTTTTTTATTAAACGCTCACGTATAAGTTTATCTTTGGTGATAATTTCCAAGGCCTCCACAATTTCGTCTAAATTATACGGATCAATTAATAAAGCTGAATCGCCTAAAATTTCCGGTAAACTGGAAACATTGGCGGAAACAACTGGTGTACCAAAATACATAGCTTCCAGCGGCGGAAAGCCGAATCCTTCATAAAATGAGGGATAAATAAAGGCACTAGCTTGTTTAAATAAATATTCTTTAACTTTTTTATCAACGTAACCTAAAAATTTTATATCTGCTTGATAGGGTGATTGCTTCCAATCTTTAAAAATGCGACGATAGCGCCAGCCTTTTTTTCCAGCCAAAACTAATTGGCGATTTTCTGTTTCTGGTTGTTGTAAACGCCAACGATTATAAGCTTTAATTAAACCGCTAATATTTTTGCGAGGCTCAATGTTGCCTAAGTAAAGAAAGAAGCCGGGTCTTAAATTATTAGTTTTTAAATAGTTTAGTTCATTTTCACCGGCTAATTTATTTTCCGCTTCCTGTTCATTATTTTGTCTATTGCCGCGCTCATCACCCTGCTCATTATCCCCAAAGTTATTACCGGAATAAATAACAGTCACTTTTTCTGGATTGACTCCTAGAAGTTCAATCAAATCCGCCTTGGTGTTTTCCGAAACAGCAATAATTTGGTCGGCGCGTCTGATTAATTTTTTTACACCTAATAATTTATGCCAAATATTTTTCCGCCAACTAAAAAATTCCGGATAACGCAAAAAGGAAACATCATGAACAGTTAAAACAAATTTGGTGCCCGCCTTTAAACTAATGAAATTGAAGTGTGGCGTAAAAAAAAGATCAACTTTACCTTCGCTAGTTGATACTTTATCTAATTTAGGCCAGGCCAATATTTTTTGTAATAAATAATTAAACAATTTATTGGGATAACGAGTGCCAATTAACTGACTATTTTCTCCGGTAAATTTTTGTAAACGCTCCACTGGTGATTTGAAAGAATTGTAATACAACTCGTAGTGATTTTGTTTATCAATTTTTAGAAGTGCGGATAATAAATTAGCGGTATATTCTGATATGCCGCTATAATTTTTATCCATTAAAACTCGAGCGTCTAGCCTTATCTTCATAGGGACTTGGAAATAAAAGCTTTAATTTTTTCTTGAAAGTTTTGTAGAGAAAAATTTTCCGCCCAGTCTTTAATTTCTCTGGGATTAAAGTCTTCTGACTTAAAAGACTTTACTACCTGCTCAATCGCTTCAGGAGTTTGTTCAGTGAAAAATAAACCGGTTTTTCCGGCAATAATAGTTTCGGTGGCGCCACCTTTTTGATAAGCAATCACTGGTCGACCGGCCGCCATTGATTCAACCGCGGTTATTCCAAAATCTTCTTCTTGCGGATTTATGAAGGCCTGCGCGTAACGATATAGTTCGGCTTTCTCTTCATCGCTAATGCGACCAAGAAATTCAATATTGGAATGACCATCCGCCAATTTCTTTAATCTTTCTAAATCAACACCATTACCAAAAATTTTCAAACGATAGTCATTGCCTAATTTTTTAAAAGCTTCAATTACTATATCAACTCGTTTATAGGGCGCTAAACGACAACCAATCAAAAAATATTTATCTTCCGGTTTCTGCTCACTTAAATCAGCGATGGCAAAATTTTGCGTATTAACTGGCGGATAAATCACTTCTGAATCACGGCGATAATATTTGGCAATTCGTTTTTGGACTGTTTTAGAATTAGCGATAAATAAATCAACCCGATCAGCCGCCAACTTATCCCAAAGACGAATGCGATTTAAAATTAAAGAAATGATTTTCTTTAACCATTTATTATAACGCAATTCATTTATGTATTGATGCGTATCACTCCAAAGATAACGAGTGGGCGTATGACAATAACAAATATGCAAAGTATTGGGCGATGTAATCACTCCCTTAGCAAAAGAACTGGTATCAGAAATCACTAAATCAAAACCGCGTAAATCAAAAAACTCAACGGCAACAGGCATAAAAAATAGATACCATTGATAATGTCTAACACCTCCGGGAAGTTTTTGAATTACCGAAGTTTCAATCTGACGATTTTTGAAATATTTATCAACGTTTTTCTTCTCATACAAAAGGGTGTAAATCGGAGCTTCAGGAAACATGTCGGCCAACACTTTCAAAACTTTTTCCGCACCCCCGTCTTGCGCTAAATGATCATGAATTAAGGCAACTTTCATAATTATTTGCTTAGGATTATTTGCTTAGGATTATTTGCTTATTCTGCTTCACGATGTCTTAAAACCGCTCGCGGTGTTTTAAGTAAAATACTGATATCAAGTAATAATGACCAATTTTCAATATAATAAATATCTAGCTTAGCCTCTTCTTCAAATAATAAATCACTCCGACCGGAAACTTGAGCTAAACCAGTAATCCCCGGTTTGATGGTTAAAGTTTTGCGGTGATGATTTTCGTACTTGGCTACTTCTTCCGGTAAATGGGGACGAGGACCGACCAAACTCATGCGACCAATGAACACTAAAAATAATTCCGGCAGTTCATCAATTGAATAACGACGAATGAAGGCACCAACTCGAGTAACACGCGGGTCATCTTTAATTTTAACCATCGGTCCATCCGCTCTAATATTTTTATCGGCTAATTCTTTATAGCGCATGCTATCGGAATTAGGAATCATAGAACGAAATTTAAAATATTTAAATGGTTTTCCGCCTTCGCCCACTCGATAAAGAAAAGAGCCGTCATCCCGACGAGAAAAAAAGACCGGACCACGTGAATCAATTTTAATAGCTAAAGCGGTCAAAGCGAGAACAGGCGATAAAATTATAATTAACAAACCAGAAGCAATAACATCAAACCATCGTTTAAAAACTTTTCCCCAACCATCAAGCGTGGTTCTTTTCACTTCCACAATCGGCACGCCAATAATTTCCGCTACTTCCGTGCGTAAAACTTTCACCTCTAACAAATCAGCAACATAACGAAAGATAATATGATTGTCATTGGCAAAATCATATAAACGCAATATTTCCGCCTTACTTAAATTAGGATCGCTTTGAATAATTTCATCCACTTCGTGATTCTTGATAAACTCTGATAATTCTTGGGCTGTTTCCAAAGAAAAATCACGCACCCGACGAACCACTTCATAACCGGCTTTTTTGTTACTAGAAAATTCTGTTAGTAAATTGTCAGTTGTTTTTGAACTACCAACTAAAATTACTTTCCTTACTCCGATGCCAAAGACAAATAAACGTCTCTGCAACCAACGAATAAAAATATGGGCTGCTGAAACGTAGATAATCGCAAAAACAAAACCGGCTAAAACAATGAAACGAGAGTCAAACAAATCACGGCGAAAGAAAATTATAATCGCCACTAAAGCCAAGCCAGCGGCACAAGCAATAATAATACGGCTAATCTCTTGAGTTAATTTGCGCGCGCTTCTAATTTGATAGAGCCCGGACAAAGCAAAAATTAAAATCCATAAAACCGCAATTACTAACAAGGAGCGAAAATACTCGGGAAAAGGTAAATTAAAAATTATCGGTCGCCAACTAACTGTTCGTTCGGAAAAACGCAAGTAATAAGCTGAGACACCAGCTAAAACTATCATAGCGAAATCAACTGGAATAAATAGCGAGGAGAAAAATAATTCAATTTTTTTCATATCTTAAATTAATAATAAGCAAGGTTATCAGGGCAGCTGTAAGCCGGATTCTGTTCTAGGTGATCATTTATCTAGGCCAAATATTACTATTTGGCTCAAGCGAGCTACTTTTTCTTTATATTTTAATCAAAAATGACTAAAAATACAAAGTTTGCTCTTGCTTCTGATAGGGTTTGCCACGCTGCTTCGTCACCGAAGAGCGAGATTGGTAGCTTTTTACAAAACACCCAACCTCTTTTCACCTTTTTTTTATCCCTTAGGATAAAATAGTATTGTCTCTGTGGTACTTTCCCTTGGTTTTAACGACTTTGAACCATTAAAACCCGGTGGGTATTACCCACTATCATTTTTGTGAAGTCCGGACTTTCCTCCCTTTCTAAAAAACCTTAAAAAGAGTAATCACCCGCTCACCCTGATAACTCCTAAATACTACAATAAAAATCAAAAAAAGGCAAGAGCTGAAACTTATTTTTTAGTTCCCTGCTCTTGCCTAAAAATATCAACAATATTTATTTAAAATGTCTTTTTATTGGCTAATATTAGTAAAATTATTTTGAGTTTTCATACAAGGACTTTACTTGCAGTGGAGTTAACGCCCCCTCCCAGATACCTAAATCATCCAGCTCAACACTATTAAGCTCATTTTTGATAAATAGATTATTTGGCTCTTCCCCGTCTTTTATCCAATAATATGAACGACTGCGTTTCTCTTCACCATCAATAAATAATTTAAGTTCGTAGCGATATGAATCATAAGTGGCGACAAAATGATGCCAATTTTCATCATAAGGTAAATCAATATTTTCACCTTCACTAAATGCTCCATATTGATTATTAAAGAAAAAATTGCGTCGAAATTGATCAGGCGACAGAGCAAATTTAAGATCCTCCCCGTATCTCAAAGCAATCAGTGAGCGTCCATCAAGCGGATAAAATTTACTTCGCCACCAAAAGGACATGGATAAATCTTTACGATTTAAAGATTCTGGAAATTCCACTTCAAGGTTTTTCCCCCATTTGTTGACAATACCGGTATTTTCCGAAGCGCGCCAAATCCATGAATTTTCCGGTAAAGTTAATTCCAAACCTTTGATGGAATCAATTGCTTTGGTGCCACCACCAATGTTAATTAACTCATGTCCTTCATTAAAATCCCAAAAATATTTTAACTGGGCTGGAGTCTGCGGTTCACGAACAAATATTGGAGCAAAGGGTGCAGCCTTATCATAATTGGCTTTTATTTCTTCCGGACTTAAAGCACGATTCCAAAGAATTAACTCATCAACCGCAACCGAAGCCATATCAGTTGTTAATTCAAATTGATTGAAATTATTAGCCAAAGTCTGATTGAAGGATTGGCGATATTTTTCTTCCCCATCAAAATAAGCTGCCCAATAACTTTCTTCCTTATTAACCACTAAAGAAAAAGTATGCCAATCATTATCAAGCATAACGGGCGAATTATAATAACGCCAATTACTGTTTGGCAGACCTTCTGCTTGAAACAGAGCCGGTTCCAAAAAAATTTTAATTCCTTGTCCCGTATCATTACTTAAATTTAATACTAAGCGAGGATCACCCCACATCCACCCAGGACTACGATAATAAAAACTAAGTGTGAATTTATTTCCATTAATCGGTGTTTCTAAAGTTTTATAAAAAAATGGATAGTTATGACTAATTTCTATGGCGCAATCAAAACGACCAACTGAATAAACATACTCTCCATAACACTCGGAAAAATTCCAAAATTGATTTACATTATCAGTTAAAATTGGCTCAGGTAAAACATAGGGCACGAAATCAGATGGCCAATCAGTGGTATCGGTCGCATCAGAATTATCATTTTCATCAGAATTATCGCTTGTATCAGAATTATCATTTTCATCAGAACCATTATTTGTATCAGTTGTATCAGAATTATCATTTTCATCAGAATTATCGCTTGTATCAGAATTATCATTTTCA
>DAONYH010000002.1:28759-96583 GCA_035414245.1 bacterium
TCAGAACCATTATTTGTATCAGTTGTATCACTCGTGTCAGAATTGTTACCGGTATTTGTGTTAGAGTTGTCATTGGCATTAGTTGCGCCAGCATCATTATTAGCATCATTATTATCCTCATTATCCTCTTCATCTTCCCAAACAATATTAGGATCAGAACTGACTAATAAATTAAAATCTAAATTGTTATTACCGGTATTTTTAGTTTTATTTAAAAAATAATTATCGTTTATTACTGGAGCTGGTCCGACTCCTTGAAAATATTTTGCTTCCCCATAACCAACCGCGTCAATAATATCGGTGTCAGCACTGGAACTGATTGCTCCTTTGCCTAAATAAATAATATAACCATTGCCGGTGAAATTAAATTCCGAACGAGTGGCAATCGCGTCAGCTAAATTTAAATGATAAGGAGAAGCATCGTCACGCACAATTAAATAATAACTTTTTGCTCCAATTACGGTTCCACCCGGAAAAGAGCCGTCCTTTAAGTTGCCGATTCTAATCATCAAACCGGGGTCTTCCGCGGTTTTAGATTTTTCTAAACGAATTCCGGCCTCAGCTAAATCAATAGCATAATCGGTCGGATTATAAATTTCAATAAAATCATTATTACCAGTAGCATAAATTTTATTGATTACCAATTCAAGCAGTGCTGAATTATTATTTGCCGAGGCACTGAAATTAGAAGAGGCGCTGGAATCGGAACTAGAACTAAAATTAGAATTTGCTCTTGAATTACTGTTTCCATTATCGTTAGTGTTATAATTACTGCTCACCGTTTTGATGCCGGCGCTAATTTTTGAAACAGAGACGGTTGAAGTTGGAGGCGTGATGTTAGTTTTAGTAATATTGATTGTTTCTTGATTAGTCGTTGCTAAATTTTGGGTCTTAGCAGGGCTTGTTTTAGATGCTACATCTTTTTGATTAGCATTACTGGAGACAGAGTTTATTTTTGTAGCGGAGTTTATTTTTGTTGGCAAAACTTCCTTAGCTAAATCTTCTTCTAAAATCTCAATATCCTCATTATCTTTTTTATTTTTCTTCTCTTTGGCTGATGTCTGCTTATTTTTATTTTGTTCATTTTTATTTTGGTTATTAACGTTTTGATTGATCACCACTTTTTTCTCCGGAGTTATGGCCTTAGCCGCCGGTACCACTGGCAAGTCAGTCAAAACAATCTCAGTTTCCGGTTCATTGTTAAAAATTTTAGTTATTAAATTAGTAATTTTTTCAGTTTTTTTACTGATCACGCTTTTTAGTGAAGATAGCGGATTGTTAATCAAACTCCAGCGTAAAAATAAACCAGCTGTTGGTGTTTTTCCTCTAATTTCCTGACTGGAAAAATCAGAAGTTAAATCTATATCCACTCTTTCGTTCACTAAGCTGGGTTGAATAAATTGAGTGTAGGGCAAAAATATATAGCGCTCACCTTTATGCTCTAAACCAGCATCAAAGCCAATTACTTCTGGTAAGGGTAAAATTAAATTCGTACGGCGAGCGATTTTAGAAAATTCAACGTTTTGGGCAAAACAATCTCCCTCCGCATTAATCACGCTTTGATTATCAAAACCATCCGGAGTAATATCAACTGCATAAAAATTAGGGTTATATTCTAAGTGTTTAAGATTATTAGGATTAGATATGCCGGCGCTTTCATAAACTTTCTCAACTAAACCAACGCAAGTCCAATCACCATTGCCCGGTCCTTTTTGTTTTTTAAAATCAAAGTCATAACCTAATTTTTTCCCCACTAAACTTTCAGCGATTTTAACTGCTTTGAAACGTTCTAAATCACTCGCATATTGAGGAATCTTTACCCCGAGCAATTTTTCTCCTTCTTCTTCATTAACAAAATATTTAGCCGGCGTTTTAACAACTCCACCGGCTAAGGCTTCAACTACATAATGCTCGCCATCTTCTCCTTGACCAACATAAATTCCCACATGACCGGGATTAATGCCGGTTAAAATTCCATTACTAATTTCTAGTAATTTATCAGTGGTGTAGCCGAACATTTTGCCTTGGCTGGTCGTCCGATAAATCAAAGCTCCGGGAGTGAGAGCAAAAACAGTTTGTGGTAATAATAAATAGCAAAGCCAAACAAATATTAGGCTCAATTGAAAAATAAATTTTTTATTTTGGTAAAACATATTTTTATTGTTAATAAATTATTAATGCCAATATTTTTTCCAATCTTCCGCGCTCACCTCAATTTCCGCTAAAGAATTATCACCAAATTGCAATAAAATGTCCCGAGCAGTGATTTTTATCACTGGATCAACACTATAATCATATATAGAAATTAGGATTGATCTAGTTTCGCTGGGATAAAGTTCATAATATTCACTGAGCAGAAATATTAAATCCAAATTTAAACTGGGACTTAAAACACCGCTAAAAAGAAAATTTAAAATCATATCTAGTTGCTCAACTTGCAAGGCCTCTTCTTTATTTGTTAGGCCACTCAGAGCTTTAATTGCTTCTCTTTTTAAGGTAGTACCGCTTTCACTGTTTAAAATAAGAAAATAATAATCAACTAACTCCGGATCAGGCATATTCGCTAAATAATCGCGAATGATAATTGCTTTTATTTTCTCATCGCCCGCCGGATGAGCTAAGTAATCAATTAAAAAATCAGGCGGATTATTGTTCCCATAGGCTTGAGAAATTATTTGCATTAATTCTTCGTAGAAAAGTTGTTCGCTCTCGGTTAAAGATTTAGTTTCTGATCCGGGTTCTTCCTTTTCGGGCAAACTAAAATATTTTTCTACATCAACTAATAATTTTTTATCTTCTTTAACAGCCTGTGCCAATTTTTCCCGACTTCTCTGCCGCTTATAACGACATTCTTCATGGCAAACAGTCTGATTATTAATCTCGTCTTTTAAAGCTAAAAGTTCCAAACGACTAGCGCTCACCCGACTTAAAGAAAAAAACAAATAACCAAACACCGTAAAAACCAACAAAAGAAAACCACTTAAATAAGGATGCGCTTTTACTTTAAGTAAAAGTTTTCTTAATTTAACTTTCAAATAATATCTTAGTTGATAAAACCAAGATTTTGTTTTCAGGGGATGAAATAATGATGGAAAAATTTTCATATAATTAATGTTATAAAAGCCCTTTGGCTTTGAATATAATTAATGTTATAAAAAAGCCCTTTGGCTATGACAATGAATATAGCAAAAGGGCTTTAAACCGACTTTAATTTAAAATTCAACTGGTTTTAAATTTTTCAAAAATTTTTTATCTAAAATAAAAAACCCCGCTTACTGACAAGTAAACGGGGCAAAACCAATTAAGAGAAAGCCTGTTCAAATGAAAAAAAGAAATGAAAAAAATCGAAAACTCAACAAATGAATCATAAAAAAATAAAACAAATAACAGACACAACACAAAAAATACAATAAAAAATTAACCTTGAAAAAACCTTTTTTTTCTCTTTACTGGTTTATTTTTAAAAGAACCTGCGTTTTATAATAACAAACTTTCTTTTTCTCGTCAAGATAAAGCCGCCAGACAAAAAACTACTGGCTATCACTGAAAGCTGCCTCAATTTGCGGTTTAAGGGCTGGATTGATTTCAACCGCTTTCATGGCTGCTTCATAAGATTTTATGTTATCACCCAGTTCTGAATAAAGATAAGCTAAATTTAGCCAAATATCAGCATTCTTAGGCAATACTTCAGTTAATTTTAATACCACTACCAACGCCCGCTCAAAATCTTCTTTTTCCACAAAAAATGAAGCGACTGTTAATAATGATTCAGCATTCCCTAAATGATCAACCGCGCCACCATCAATACATTTTTTATAAGCCTCATAAGCCTCATCTTGTCTTTTTTCTAATCCATAAAGCTGACCCAGGCGACAATAGGAATGAGGATAATTTGGATTTAAAGCGGCTGCCTCTTCGGTAACTTTGGTTGCTTCTTCTAATTTTCCTAAAGATAACAGAGACTGCGCCTTGGAAAAATAAACCGGAATACGACCTGGACTAGATTCAATAGCTTTCTCCGCAAATTCTAAAGACAAGTTAGCGTAATGTATTTTTTTCTCTTCATCACTAGCATAAATTCTAGATCCTAAATCGCAAACTTGCGACATTTGTAAAAGTAATAAATTATCTTGTGGATTATACTGTAAATTTTCTTTAGTCAAATTAAAAATAAAATCATACTCTTGATCCATTCTTTCCGGTTCTAAACTAGTTAGGATAACATGATTGGCAGATACTAAATTAATTAGCATTGAGCGACCGTCACGATCAAGACCTGTACCTGTTAAGCTAGTGTGGAATATTTCTAATCCATTTTCAATTTGTCCAGATAAAATATCTGTATAGCCTCTAATTACTCCTTTAAACATATTCCAAGGTTTAAGATTATACTGAGAAGTAAATAAAAAAGTAATAAGCAATAAAATCGCTAAAATCCAACCTTCACGCGTACGATTTAACCAGCTTGAAGTAACGTTTAAATTATCTTTTTCTAAAATTAACTCATCTTCCCTGTTTAACCAATAAATATAACCTAAAATTATCATTAAAGAAATATAAGTAACAAAGGAATCAAAAATAGCTAAATTCTGAATAAAATAAGCGGCCAAAAGACCTAAAATAATCACCACTTCTAAATTACGTCGCCCGCTTGGCTCAGAATTAATTCGATAATTATTCTTCTTCAATCTTTTATACAAATAAATTAAAGCAAAAACAAAAACACTCAGGTAAGCAAAAAGACCGGCCAAACCAGTAGTAGAAGCAATATCAATTAAATTGTTATGCGCTCTGTCAAAATAAACTTGAACCCAATCATAATTGAAAAAAACCGGATCAAATTGTTTGTCAAAAATAATGGCGTAATTACCAAAACCAGTGCCTAAAAACGGATGATTGCCAAATTCTCGCCAAGCGCCTCTCCAAGATAAAAGTCGGGTTTGAAAAGTCGCTTTTTGCGGTGTTAAATTTTTTAAAAAACTATTTTGAAACCAAGCTGCTTCTTGCTGGGAAAAAATAAAGACCAGGGTGATGACCGCCAGACCGACTAAAGAAAGAAAAAATATTCTTTTCTTTTTTTGGACATGCAGAATTCCTATTAAAAGTAAAACTAAAAATACTCCTCCGGCTAAACCAATAATCGCTCCCGAAGTTCTCATATTCTCAAACTCTAAAAGCATAATTAAGATGGGAACTAGATAGACATAACGCCAATTGGAACGAGTTTTGAAAAACAACAAAGCAGCAAAAAACAAATTAAAAATCAAATAGCCGCTAACATAGGCGGTATTACCAATTCGGCTATAAGAATTAGCTCCAAAAAGTCCAATTAAACTAATAATCGTGGCCGCTGCCACAGATGATAGAAACAAAGCTCGCCATTCTTTTTCTTCTCTAAAAACAGTGATGATAATAATAAAAAAAATCAGAAAATGAAAAATATGAAAGAAACCCAACATTCTTTCGGCATCTCCCCAAAAACTTAAATTAAAATCCACACCCGTAAAAGTTGAAATTAAAATAACGGCCAAATAAGCAATTAAACTATAAACCATTAAATTTAATTTAGGACGATAAGCCGGATAACGCCAAATAAACAATAGCCAAAAAACTAGTAAAAATTCCATTAAAATATTAAAAGGAATTTGTTTGCTAACAATAAAGGGAAATAAAACTTTAGGAGAAACAAGTAAAACAAAAAATAAAGAAACAATTACTCCAATTTGAAGTAAGCGCAAATAAAATTTAGATGACATAAAATATAACTAGTTAAAAAACGTTAACTAAATTAAGCTCTTTTAAATTAAGCTCTTTTATTATATAACACGAGAAGACTTAAATCAAAAGCTAATATTGACTTTTTTTAATAAGTATGTTATAATTCTGTTCATAGAAATTAGACATCTTTTTCTCTATTTTTCTATTTTAATGTAGTAAAACGCAATAAATTGAACTTTAAAAAAATAATAAATCATGAAAAAGCAAGCATTTAAAAGAGCAGTTTTTTTGATTGTGGCTGTCATCGGCCTCAATTTGATCTCTCAGGCACAGACGCCATCCGATGAATTTCTGGATGTCTATCGTCAAGCCCTTGAGCTTAACAAAAATCGCTTTCAAAATCTGGACCTTATTCAGATTGGCGATGTAGTTATTTTCCCTTCCCGCTTCATCACTAACAGTTATGAAGCCTTAATTGCCCCAGCGCCAATAAACGGCCAGCACGCTTCCATTTGGACGCTCACCGAAGATTATCTTCGAGCTGAAATTAAACCGTTGGCTGCCGAGGCAGTTGATTACTATGAAGAGGCAATTGCTGAACCAGCATCTGTTGAACCAGCATCTTCTGGTTATGAAGAAGCCAAAAAACAACCTCTTTTTCCCCGACGGACGATAATCGCCTTAAGTTTAATCTTTTTCTTTGTTTTATTGGGTTTTATAAAAAAATACCAAAAATTTTGGAAAAGATTATTCCGCTTCCAAGATTCGGATTCTAATATCCCCATCGTAACCAACATTAAAAATCTAAACCCTCAGCAATTAATTAATATCTTGAAGAAGCTTTACTTACAAGATAATGAACGATTAATCGCTGTTAAGCAAAGTATTTTACGAAGTAACACAGGTTCGGAAGAAATAAATGCCCTAATGCAATTTGGCAGTGCTAAAGCAAGAAAAATAATTCTCAAATCCGGAGAAAAAATATTCAAACTTGAGATTATCAATTTAAAATCTTTGCAAATCCGCACTCAGTATTTGCACGGCATTTGCTTGCATAACATTTACTTTGAAAATTCTCATTTCCCTCTTAGTTGGGAATTAATCACCGATGAAGTGTTAATGCCAGAAACTAAGCCGAGTAAAATTGCTTAGTTCTATGTAAAATTGCTTAAGTACTTTCAAAAAAGCGCCCCCTAAAGGCGCTTTTTTTCTTTGCTTGAATGAAAAATTATTGACTGGGATTAAGGGTAATTCCAGCTGGGGTAGCAGTATTAAGACCAGCCGGAACGCCGGCAGTAGCAGCGCCTAAACAATATTCAAGAGTATAAGAAGTTTCATCACCACTAATAGTTTGCTGCTCATAAGTATATTTAGTTGATCCGGCGCAACCATCATCTGGAATCGGAGGATAAGGAATAACCGCCATATAAGTAGTACTGGTGCTAGCTAAAATTAATCCAGGTGCCACACTAGCTGTACTCGGATATTGGCCAACATCATGAGCATACAAAGCTAGAGCGCTTTGCATTTGCTTTACATCTCCTAAACGTTTAGAATCACGAGCGCGTGCTCTTGAAGTTTGAAGCGCGATAACAGAAATGGTTGTTAAAATACCTATAATGGCAATCACAACCAAAAGTTCAATTAAGGTAAAACCTTTCTTTTTCATATTTTTTTGTTAAATTTTTTTATATAAATTAAAGTAATTCTGAATAAAGCAAAAGCTATTAAACATAGTCTTGCTAATATTATAGTAAATTTTAGAAAAATGCGCAAATAAATACACCGCTAGGCGGTGTATTTTTAATTTAAAACGATATTGTTGGCTGCATTCTTTAGTTCAGTCATAAAATCAAAATCAAAGAGAAGAAGCGCCAGTAAGAGAATAATCAATAAAATCGCTTGCAGAATTATTGATTTATGTTGCACTTTAATGTGAACAAAAATATTAATTGCCAACGAAATTATTAAGAAAACCAAGAAAAAGATATAAAGCACTTTTGATAACTTGATTATTTTTCCGGCCTTGCTAATGTCTTGATTGCTACTTGTCGCAATTACTACTTGCTCAGTCGGTAATTCTTGATTAGACAAAATTTCTTCGGGAGTAGTATCAATGGCAATTGTCTCAATTTCCTGATTAGCAGAAAGATTATCAACGCTATGAGTTGCTTCCATATTGTCAGCTGCTTCTGTATTGCCAGCTGTTTCCGTGTCTAGCTCTGAGGTTTCAGTATTATCAATTAAATTTTCCGACTGATTATTTGTTTCTTGAGTTGGTAAATCAACCGTGCTGATAACAGGCATAACAACTTCCTGAGCTTGAGCTAGAACATCAACTTGAGTTTCAGTTTCAGCCGCAACGATTATTTCTTCCTGGGGCTTGACCGGTTCTTGGCTCGGCGTAGTATTTTCAGGACTTGGTTTTGATGCTTCAGGACTTGGTTTTGATGCAACAGTTTCAGCGACTGAGTTTGGCGTAGTAGTTTCAGCGGTTATTAAAGGAATTATTTCCGCAATCGCCTCAGGTTTATTTTCCACAGTCACCACTTCTGAATCAACTACCACCGCTTTAAAAGTATCTGCTCCGGGCGCGGTGGGGACAATAGCGATTGTCTCAGTTGACTCTTTTTTATAAGCAAAAATTTCTACTAAAATATTAGTATTTTCTCCATTCAATTCACCGTTTACAACCGCTAAGCCAACATCCGTATATTTAGGATTTAATAAATTCTTTTTATGTGACGGCGAAGCCATTAGGGCGGCGTGAACATCACTAGCGGCAATAAAGTTCATGCCTAGATTTTCCCCTACTAATAAATAAGGATAAGCATTACGATTAACAAAGTGCCAAGGTTTGCGACCATCAGGGCTGGTATGAGAAAAATAATTCTTAGCTAACATGTCATCCGCTTTGGCTTGGGCAGCTTGATTTAAAACCGGATTAAGTTTTACCGGCGAAGCACCACTGGCAACACGAGATTCATTAGTTAAAAGCAAAAGTTGATTAACGGTTGTCTCGGACATTTCCGCTGTTTCTTGGTAAATAGAAAACAAATAACCAACCAAAGATACTTTCAAGATGATGAGCAAAATAGCGATAATCGTTAACTGCTTGGGACGTAAAATTTTAGGACGATTATCATTGTCGGCGCTGGGGATAAAATAATCTTTAAATAAGTCACTGGCATCGCGACAATATTTTCTAAAAGTTTGTTTGCCACTGACCAATTCTCTAATTTCCCTTTTTTCTTCTTTAATAAAATCAATAAAATTATCTTTAATATTGTCTTTACTCTTCTTTATTCTTTTTATTTTTTTTCTTATAACACCTGGATCTTCGTAATAAAGAAAAAAAGAACCAAGCTTAAAAGCCGTTCTTTTAAAATTCTTTTTTACTAATTTTAGCCAATTTTTTAACATAAGGTAAATCCGGCGCTAATTTTAACTATCTTAATATTATAACAAAATAACTCTATTTTGTCAATATTAGCAAAAAATAATTATTTCTAAAAAAATTAATTATTTTTTAAATATTTTTTAACTAATAAAAATAAGGTAACAAATTATGTTACCTTATTATTTTATCATATTTTGTCAAAAGCAGAAAATTTATTCAATCGTTTCAGTGGAAGTGTCGGGCTCGGCAGGGGTGCTGGGTTCGGTAGAAGTGCTGGGTTCGATAAAAGTGTTGGGCTCAATATAAGTAGTATTTAGTTCACTACCTTTTATTTCATTTTCCATCTCACTTTCCATTTCGTTTTCTATTTCATTTTCCATTTCGCTTTCTATTTCATTTTCCAACCATTCATAGCCAGTCAAAACATCTGCTAAATTCTCTTCCCCAGCCACTAAGTCAGAAATAATAACCAATCTTTTTTCTGTGGAATAAATGGGATGACAAGTGTACATCGTTAGAATTGGTGTAGCGCTTTTATCATAAGGCGAAGCATCGCTCGGATCCACAATTTTTATTTCCTTAACTCGATAATAATAATCGTTTCCCTTCCAGAGCACAGAAAAAACATCGCCAATTTCTAACTTATGAAAAAGATAGAAAGTGAGGTTGCTGGGGGGGAGATATTTAAAGCGATGACCGGTAATGACCGTATTACCGCCCTTATCAGGAGTTGAGCCCTTAGGCACCATCCAAGCACCCAATGAAAGGCCGTAATGCTCATTATCAGTCAAAATAACCGGCGCATTAACCCCAATTTTGGGGATAATCAGGCGATCCGGCGAAACCGTGTATTCACTCTCAGGAAGTTCTCTTTTTATATTTTCCACTTGCTCGGTAACTGCCTCTAAATCTTGAGAAGTCGCTTCTTCCAGCGTGCTAAAATTATATTTAACTTCAGGATAAAACGGCAAACAAATTAAATATAAAGCCAAGGCAACAAATAAAAGTCTTAGCGTGATGACTAAGACTTTTATGAATTTCGGATTATGGAAAAATTTAAATTTCATTAAAGTTTGTTAATTACGAAACTTTAAATTTTACTTGATGAATAGCTAAGAATAACTTAATTGAACTACACCTAAATTACGCTTTAGTGCTAGCTAATTTTTTCTTTAAGAAATAATTAGCCATCCAAAGAGTAGCAAGTAATGATAGTAATAAGCCAAATTCCATGAAGCTAAAGCCTGTTTCAGCTAAAACCGTAATTTTACGCACTTCAATATCAGCGGGTGAAGTAACTTCGTCATGATTAGCTGAGCTTACTTTAGTATTAGCTACGTAAGTTGCTGGATTAACGCCAGGAGCAACATCAACTTTGACAATGATAGTTTTGGTTTCTCCTGGAGCAATATCGCCTAAGAACCAGCTCCATTCATTACCGCCAATATCAGTATAAGTAAAGCCGTCAGGTAAAATATTAGTTAGAGTCGTATCATAAGAGGTTAAATCACCATTATTGGTAACAACTAATTTTAGATCAACACCCTTAGCGCCCGGATTAACAAAGGGGACTAAAAATTCACTATCTAAATCTAATACTGGGGCGCCTTCTTCACCTAAAACAATCACTTTACTTCCCTCACCTGGAGCGCAAGATAAAGTTTGTGTTAAAGGTTTTTCTTCACCCACTTTTTCAGAGGAATTATAAATTGAAATTGGTCGGAAGTAATAATAAGTGTTTGGTTCTAGACCAGTGATAGTGATGCTATGACCAGTAACTTGATTATTATCTGCCGGGCTTGAATAAGCATAACCATAATTAGGTGCGGCTCCTAAGCTACCGCCAGCGTGAGAAACTTTATCATAAACAACGCGTGAACTGGCTGGATAAGTTGATAACCAAGTAACAGTCATATCAACTTTATCATTAACGCATTGCATGGTGACTTGGGTGTTAGTTAAGCTAAAGGAAATGTAGCCGCCGCCTCCGCCGCCGTGACTACCACCACCGCCGCCTCCGCCGCCGCCTCCGCCGCCGCCACAGGCTTGGGTGTTACAATCTTGTTCTAAAGGTTCTGAACTGTTATTTTCACCACAATATCTATCTGCGTCTGTTGGGTCAGTTATTGCTTCTGTTGTGGTGCTTGTACCATCAAAAGTTGTTTTTTCACAGAACCAAGATCTAGTTTGTATTCCACCACCGCAAGATTTTGAACAATTACCCCAATCAGTTAATTTCCAGGCGTAAGTAATTACTGGGTTGTCTGGATTACAAGCTTGGGTATTACATTCTTGCTGAGTGGCAGGTTTTTTACCAACTATAAGACAAAACTTATCGGGTACTTTAAAATCACCCCACTTACAATACACATCTCTTGTTTGTGTTCCGCCACCACAATCTACAGAGCAGTCACCCCATCCGCCAGAATACCATTGTGTACATAATGGACAATCTGGCAAAGATGGACCTGGATTATTACATTTTTGTGAAAAAGCAGGTTTTTCACCAGTACAATATTTATCTTCAACTATTTTCCCATCATTAGATTTACAAAACACAAGTCTATATTGCACTCCACCACCACTTAATAAATTTAAGAAACACGGACTCCAATCAGTTGTTTCCCAAGCATAAGTGATTACTGGGTTACCTGGATCGCAGGCTTGAGTGTTACATTCTTGTCGAGTAGCAGGTTTTTTATTAGGGTCACAATAAGAATCTTTAACTATAACTCCACTAGACTTACAGACTACAGTTCTATATTGCACTCCACCACCACAAAGTTTTGAACATGGACCCCACTCACCGGCATGCCAAGAATAGGTGATAACTTTAACGCATTTATTTTGATCTTCGTCATAATTATATCCATCCTTACACTTAAAGAAACAAGCGGTAGTTGTTGCAGTTAAACTATGAACAGGTGGATTTGAAGAAGGTGGATTCCAATTTATGCATTCTTTTCCATTTGAAGCTGTACAAGTTTTTGTATATGAACCAACTGAATTCCAGACCGCATTTCTAGGTAAAGGTTTGCAAATATACTCTTTTGTTTCCCATTGGCATTTTTTACTACAACCATCACCGTTTCTCTTATTTCCATCATCACATTGTTCGCCTATTTCTACTTGGCCATTTCCGCATATTGGCTTAATAACAGAGAAAGGAACACATTTATTTTTATCTTTGTCATAATTATATTCATCCTTACACTTGAAGAAGCAAGCAGTGGTTGTTGGAGTTTCGCTATAAGTAGGAGATGAAGGAGCTGGATACCAATTCGTACAACTTGTTCCATTTGAAGCTGTACAAGTTTTTGTATATGAATCAACTGTATTCCAAACTGCATTATCTGGTAAAGGCGCGCAACTATAATCCATTGTTTCCCACTGACAAGTGGCGCTACAACCATCACCGTCTGTTGTATTCCCATCATCACATTGTTCATTGCCTTCTACTGTACCATTTCCGCAAACTTCTTTAGCAACACATTTACCTTGACTGGCGTTATAATTATATCCATCCTCACATTTGAATAAACAAGTGTTGCTTGTAGTTGGCTCGCTATCACTGTATTCAGTATTACTATCTGCTGGAGACCAATCACTACATTCATCTACTGATTGCTGGGTTTGACAGGTTTGCTGATATGAATGAGTACTGGAACCACTTCCATAGAAAACTGAATTGTCTAACAAATTCGTAGTATCACAAGTAAATGTTTTCGTGCAGGCCGGTAAATTATCACAAGATTGGGTAGTACTTGGTTTTTCTCCTGAACATTTACTATCTTCAACCTTGTCGCCATTATTATCACGACATTCAACCACTCTGGTTTGATTGCCTGTGCCGCAAGTAGCGTCACAGTCGCCGAATTCTCCTTCGTACCAACTATAGGCCGGGCAACCACCTTCTCCCGGAGCATTAACAACTATAGTTTTTGTTTCTGAGTCGCTCTTTGATTTTTTATCAGTTGCTGTTAAAGAAACATCATAATTTCCAGCTGAAGTATATGTATGAGTGGGATTTTGGTCAGTTGAAGTTTCTGAATCACCAAAATTCCAAGAATAAGTATATGGTGCTTCACCACCACTAGTTTTATCAGTAAAAGATACTTCATCGTTTACGCAAATATTTCCTGTGGTATAACTAAAATCTGCAACTAAAGGCGAAAAAACCTCAAAAGGCTCTGTTTGAGAATAACATTGAGATTTTCTTTGTTTACATTCAGGATTTAGAAAAAAATCATTACAAGTTTGGTAAACTGTTGACCAGGATAAATTTAAATTTTTAATTGTTATTGGCTCACCGCAGATCCAAGAAAAATCATAAATATCAGATGTTTCTGTTCTCCCCCCCCTAATAAATCCTTTAACACATTTACCGCTTACTTCCCCTGAATACACTGCGGTACTTAAACTAATCAGCTTATTATCTCCCTGATATATATCCCCCATTAAAACAAACGCATATCTAGACGAATTAGCATTATTAGTTATTGTAGCGCGAATTTTGGCATCAACAGTCTCTCCTGGATTACAAGTTGTAAGTGGTCTATTGGACCTATCAGTAAGCTCAATTTTATTAACAATAACATCCTTGGCTGTACAATTAAAGCCACCGCAAGTAGGCCATTCATTATCGCTTTGCCCTGTAATCTCTTGTTCCGCTTGAGCGATGTTGGTAAATGGAAGATTGTTATCACCTTCATTAGCAACAAAAAACACGCCCAAATAAGACATGTTGACTACTAGCATAAGCATGATAGAAAGCGATACGGCTTTCCACGCCTCTTTTAATTTTTTACTCGTCAGGAAACGAGTCTTGTTTTTTTTCATCATAAATTTTTAGTTTAAAAACATTTTGGTTTAAAGCCATAAACAAAAATGTTCACAAACTATGAAATATCTTTTTTAAAATAAAAATAAATTATTTATTAACAATTTTAAAATACAAGGTTATCTTATGTTAAAATTATAAATAAGTCAATAATAATCTGCCTTTTTATTACTTTTTTGTCAAACAAGACAAAAACAATAATCTGTCAAACAATTAAACATCTTAGCAACGAAAAAAAATCCTGAACAATATAAAAAGCTCTGGTTTCCAAATAAAAAGCTCTGATTTCCAAACCAGAGCTTTATTAAAAAAACACTTTCAACGCAAAAAAACATTCCTCTATTCCCTAGCTTCCCGCTAAAAACAGATTAAAAGCGACAAAAAGAATATAAACCATTAACAAAATCATTCCCTCCAGTCGGCTTAAACTTTTATTAGTATGTGAAAAAATTAGGAGTAAAATAATAATTAAAGTAACAAAAAAGGCTAAGGCATAATAGACTGGACCGATGGTAAAGGTAATAGGATTTAAAATTGCCAATAAACCAAGGACCAAAATATTGGTAAAGGCTGAGCTGGTTAAATAACTTAAAGATAGTTCTGAGGTTTTATGTCGCCAAGCGGTAACGGTAATCATAATTTCCGGCAAGTTTGTTCCGATTGAGAAAAGCAATAGACCAACCATCAGTTTACTCATTTTTATTTGTTCTAATAATATCAAGGTAATTTGGATAATGGCGCGAGAGATAAGGACAACTGCTAATACTCCAAAAATGGTAATAAAAATCTTTTTTACTATCTTCCGCTTGCCAATAATCACTATTCCCCTGTTCGGTAAATGGGCATAATTAATAAAATATAAATAAAAAATCAGGCCTAAATACAAAAAAATCATTATTATTCCATCAACTAAGCCAAAACTTCCATCCACACCTAAGAAAAAGGGCGATAAAGTAACTAGTGATGTCGGCAATAAAGAGCGTAAATTGTCAGCTGTGTCAATTTTGCGATTTAAAATCAAACTCATCCCTAAAACTAAACCGATCACCACTACTATTCCCCCCATAATATTTCCGACTGATAAAGAGGCAACATTATGAAAAGTAGCGTTTAAACCAACCATTAACTCTGGCAAAGTGGTCATGATACCCAAAATCACTCCCAAAGCAAATATTTTCATTCGTAAAGACAAGGCAATTAAACGAATGTTTTTTACGGCTAAATCAGCTGCCCAACCTAAGAGAGCAAAAAGAATGAGTAAAATTATTATAAGCAAAATAACAGGCATAGATAAATAAAAAAATAACTAATAATAAAATAAAAATAAAAATAAATTACAAGTTAATTATAGCATAAAATAAAAAAACCCGTATATCGTTAGAAACGATTTACGGGTTTAACGAAAAGAAACCGATTAAATGAAGTAGGTTTGACCGATGACGTGACGTCCAGGGCTGCAGGCGTCACCACCATCTTCAAAGAAACCACCACAGATTGTGCAACGACAACCAGAGAAAGCTTCACACCTAACTGCGCGTTTTTTAGTTTCAAATTCTTCGTTTTCAAATTCTTCTTTTCTTCGTTTATTATTAGCGCTTCTGCGCATTCCGATAACAACCCTGGAGGCCAATTGTACTCTACGTCTTCTGCTTGTTTTTCTACCCATGATATAAATTATTTTTGGTTAATAAAAAGAACTTAATTATTTTAATATCTCAATTTTCAAATTATAGTATTTTTTATAATAAAAGTCAATACTTATCAAAAAAGGCCGAAAAAGACCAAAAAAACCAAAAAAGGCCTAAAAGGCCTTATTTGGTAACTAAATTTTAACTTTTTTTATTCAGTATCTTGACCAGTGTCAAAATGATAATAATCTAAGACACTATTCCCATTTTCATTCCGAACTACATCAGGCAAATTAACTATTTCAACTAACTGCAGTTTTGCCCAAGTATCCTGTGGATTCATAGCCAAGTGTTGCTTAATTGTTTCGTAAACTTCCATTCTTTTTTCATCATAAAACTGATTGGGAATTTGATTATAAATATCGCCACCATATTCTGTGAGCTGCTTAGCAGATCGCCAAGTCATAAAATATTTAGCTAAAAGCGGATGATATTTTTTCTCAGCTAAGATATTTTCTATTTCTTCCACTCCTTTAGCTTGATAAAAACTATCACCTTGTTTTTGCCATTGCGATTTTAGAGCGGAGTCAGATAACAAACAAGCAAGCGGCTGAGATAAGGAAATCAAATCTGTGTTATTAATCTGAGGCAAATTAATTAATTTACTCGCTTCCTTTTGACATGCTTCTAGAGCAGCAATATTTTTGGCATAAAAATTTTCATATTTTTCCGTCTGTTTCTCTTGCGGTGAAAGCAAGACGCTATTAGCTAAAAGCAAAGCCTCTTCCCAACTGGAAATAATTGCTTGTCGACATGTTTCCAATTGATTTGGCAATGAATCCTGCTTTAATTCATTTAAAACATTTTGCGTTAATTCTTTTTCTTCAATTAAATAATCATTTAAAGAAGCTATAACTTGCGGGTCAACCGGAGTCTGCGCTTGATTTAAATATAAATCATGAAAATAAATAAGAGTATTGATCATTGGACCTAAGACCTGAGCTTTTATCTGAAAACGAAAGATTTGGTCTTCGGTTTCAGTCAAGGCGGTGCTGGTATCACCATTTTGACTATAACTGATAATCTTATTTCTTAATTCCGGACCGCATCCTAAAAATTGATTTGTTTCTAAATTTGCATAGTGGTTACTAGCACGCACATTGGAAATGGCAAAAGTTAACAAAACGCCGTACAGAGCAAGGCAAAATATTAGAAACGCTAAGACAAATAATTGTTTTATTGGCTTTTTCATATATTTTTGATTATTATTTTCTATTTTAATAATAACATAATTTTAAAGATTAGTAAAAAACTATTTGAAAATGAATTTAAAGTTGTTAAAATCTTATTAGTAATTAATATGATTTATAAATTTCTAAAACTAATAATAATTCTGATTGGCTTAGCTTTTTTGTTAATTGTTTTTTGGAAACCAAATAAACAAGCCGAGGCACCGCTTAGAGAAACTACTTCTCTAAACGAAACTGTGATTCAAGCTGAGACTCAAAATGAAGAACAAGCTGAGACTCAAAATGAAGAACAAGCTGAAACTCAAAATGAAGAACAACCTGAGACTCAAAATGAAGAACAACCGTTAGAGGAAATGGTAACCGAAAAAATTCTTTTATCTGTTCCCTTTACTCCCCAAGCTCCCTTTGGCGAATGGACTGACAGCCGCCAACAAGACGGCTGTGAAGAGGCCTCAGTTTTAATGGCAATTAGTTGGGCAAAAAACCAACCTTTAACACGGAAAATTGCTTTACAAGAAATTATCTCAATCTCTGATTATATTTCGGAAAAATATGGTGAAAGCCGTGATACAGAATTAAATGATGTTTTAAATTGGATTATCAAAGATTATTTTGCCTATGAAAAAGTGGAACTTAAAGAAAATGTCACCCTGGAAGATTTGATTCTTGAATTGAAAAAAGGTCGTGTTATTATTGCTCCCATGAATGGCCGAGCCCTAAAAAATCCTAATTTCACTGCCCCAGGTCCAATTAATCACATGCTTTTAATTCGCGGCTACGATCCTTTGAAAAAAACTTTTATCACCAATGACCCGGGCACTCGTAATGGCGAACTGTATGAATACGAGGAAAATCTTTTATATTCAGCCTTACGTACTTATCCGACCGGTTATCATGAAGATAATCCTAATCCTCAAAAAAATATAATTGTCTTTTGGCAATAAGCTGGCAATAAATTTGAAAAAGAAAAAACGGGTCCTGAGAGGGCCCGTTTTAATTGCTCTTATTTTAGGCGAGCAAATTGCCTTTTTTGTTAATTTAAATTAAGACGTTCACATATTTCTTTGAATCGCACCTGGAGATTACGAGTAATTTCTTGCTCGCTTAGTTTTTCCGCTTGAGGGCGATTAGCTACGAAAAGAAGATGAGAACTGATTTTTTCTAAACGTACTTTAGGAGATTGAATTTCCAAGTCAAGATCAAGCATGAATTCTAAAATTTTAAGACGCGGTAATAAATAAGAATTATCCACTGCCAAAAAAATAGTTTTCTCTTTGTCTTGGATGAAATAGTTCTGATTTTCCAAATTAGGATGACTTTGATTCTCCCATTTATAGTAACTAGCCGCGAAAAAATCATTTAAATTCTCTTCGGCTCGGTCTTCCAATTCAACCGCAAAGTTATTAAGCAGCTCCTCCTGATCCAGTCGGCTTAAATTTTTTAAGAAAAGATCAAAATCAAATTCCGGCCAATCAATTTTAGCCAAACTTTTCTTGATCAGTTCCTTGTTTTTAAAGACGACCGCTTTTTTCAAGAAATATTCAGAAGGAATGTGCAGTTCTTTTTGCCAACGAAACAAATCAAGGGCTTGATTTTCATTTTTGACTTTACTCATAAAAATCTCACCCCACGAATACGAGCAATCATTATCTTCTGCTTGTAAACCAGCAGAAGCATCCAATAATTCTTTAATGTTATTAAACAGAACATCAAAGTCCAAATAACGAGTCATCCAAGCTACAACTCGATTATTAACTGGATTGGGTTTGAGTTCCTGACAATACCTAATAATATCATTAATGTTTTTTTGTATCTCTAATTGCTCTTCTGCTTCGTCTTCTGGCGCCCAAAAACGGGCGGTAGTCGCGCGCCAACCGGCTCGCTTCTGTCTTAAATCAAATAAACGGACAACACTGCCTAAATCTGGTAAAACTTTTTCCTGCCAAACATCCGGATTTAAGGAAAAGGTCACCGAACCGGTCACATGATCGCAAAGAGCAACCACAAAAGGCCCATGTTTACCGTCAATAATTCGATGGACGATGGCTTTGATTACTTTTTTCATGATAAATAATTTGGTGAACAATACTAATTAATTGAATTGGGCAATCAATTTTTTGCGACCTTTTTTGTCCCGATAAATTTCGGTTAAGGGCAAGCTGGTTTCATTGAGCTTATCTTCAATGAACTGCGGCAGAGTGATTTCGCGATGATAATATTTATGTTCCAAAATACATCTTTCTTCTTCGAAATCAGGTTCAGTAATAACTAAACCAAAAACATCAGTTTCAATCGTAGAATTTTTATCAAATAAAAAATTACGATTGGCAATTGAAACTTTGAATCTAATTTTCTTCACACGTTGATTAGCGCCCGCTTCTTCCACTCCTAAAAAATAAATTGGTGTGGGAAAAACATGCTGAGTTTTAATCTCTTTGCCAAAGGCTAAAACATCATTCTGAAATTCAGAAATTTTTGAACTGCGCAGCGCCCCGCTTCTTAATACCAACATCGGGATAGTCCATTTTGAGCGAACTGAAATTTTTTGGCCAACAATTCCGACTAAAAAATCACTTTGAAATTCCTCAAAATCATTGGTTTTTATTCCTGCATGCGCAAATTCAATGATGTTAGCGGAACGCCAACCTTTGGGAAAAACCACTTCGCCATTAACGTGCGGGAAAAGTTTCATTTTGACAGTTTCTTTCGTCCCAATTTTCTTGGGCGAAATACGTAAAAAGAATTGGGTTGAACTTTCTATAATCGTAAAATTATACCGACCTTTAGCGCTACCAACTCGCTGACCCTGACTATCGCCAACATAATTGATATTAATGAGCTTATAAGGTTTTTCTAGGTCATAATTAACAGTTACCTCAAATTCTCTTTGCTCTGACGCATTATTAGCGTCTGCTTTTTCTTTAAAATCATCTTTTTGCTTCATTTGCTTAAATTTTTAATTAAAATTAATATTTCTCGCCTTTAATTACTATTTCTCGTCCAATGACAAAATAAATAGTTGTTAAATAACTGCCCCTGTTTTAGCATATTTATATAATTATGTCAATAACAAGCAGGTAGCAGGCAGGTAACGAGCAAATAATGGCTTTATTTTAGGGCTAAAATTTGATAATATTAATAAAGTCCCAATAAAATCCAAAAATTCAATAAAATCCCATAAAATCCAATAAAATCGGGTTTTATCATAAAATTTCTCAAACTTTATATAAACTTTATGAAAGAAAACTATCAAAACGGTCATCACCTCAATTGGCATGCTTTAGAACCCAAGGAAATCTTCAAAAAACTCAATACTTCATCTAATGGCTTAAGTTCACAGGAAGCCGCTGATCGCCAAGCTAAATTTGGTTTAAATAGATTGCCTAAAAAGAAAGTTGATGGCTGGTTTATTATATTTCTCAAACAATTTCTCAGTCCCCTAATCTATATTTTAATTTTTGCCGGTCTGGCTTCCCTGTTTTTAAAAAAATGGGATGATGCTCTTTTTATTTTTGGTGTAATTATTCTTAACTCAATAGTCGGGGCTTGGCAAGAAAATAAAGCTGAGAAAAGCGCAGCGGCCTTACAAAATTTACTGAAAATCAAAACTCTGGTTCGGCGTGATAATTTAGAAAAAGAATTAACCGCCGAAGAATTAGTGGTGGGTGATATTGTTTTTTTAGAAAACGGCCATAAAGTGCCTGCTGATATTCGTCTTTTTGAAAGTCGCGACTTATTAGTTGATGAATCATTTCTAACCGGTGAATCACAAGCGGTTCTTAAAAAAGAAACTATTTTGAAAAAGGAAACTAGTTTAAACAAGCGCAGCAATTTAGTTTTTGCCGGCTCAACCATTTTTTCCGGTCGCGCTTGGGGAGTAGTAGTAGAGACCGGACTAAGAACGGAGATGGGGAAAATCGCCGATATCATTACTGATGTTCAAAAGAATAAACCGCCTTTAATTATTCGCATGGAAGCCTTCACTAAAAATATTTCTTTTATTATTTTAGGGCTTTGTCTTTTTTTAGCTTTAATTGCAATTGGCAGAGGTATGCCTCTGGCGGAAACCTTTTTTGTGGTGGTGGCTTTAGCCGTGTCCGCCATTCCCGAGGGTCTACCCGTTGCTTTAACAGTTGCCTTGTCAGTAGCTACAACCAGAATGTCGCGACGCAATGTGATTGTACGTAAATTAACCGCCGTGGAGGGTTTGGGCAGTTGTACCATGATTGCTAGTGATAAAACCGGTACTTTAACCGTCAATGAACAAACCGCTAAACTAATTTATTTACCTTCTGGACTGGAACTTAAAATTAGCGGTCAGGGTTATAACGGTGAGGGTGAAATTGAAAAAACGGAAAAATTAAAAGCTGATGATGCTTGGAATTTAGAAAAAACAATTAGCAGTATTGCCTTGGCTAATGAAGCGAGTCTAGAAAAACGAAATAAAAAATGGCAACTACATGGTGATTCAATTGATATTGCTTTTTTGAGTTTAGTTTATAAGGCTGGGAAAAATCCGTCAGAGATAGAATCCGGAGTAGAAAAAATATTTGAGATTCCCTACGAGTCTGCCCGTCGCTATGCCGGAATTATTTATCGTGAAAATAAAAAATATTATTTTGCGGTTAAAGGTTCAGTGGAAAAAGTTTTAGACTTCTGTAGTGAAACTAGACTGGGCGGGAAAAATGTTCCTTTGGACAAGGCGGAAATCAGACGCAAAGGAATTGAACTTGCTTCTCTAGGTTATCGCGTTCTGGCTGTTGCTCGCGGTTATTATCAAAATGAAATACCAAAGGATTTAAATAATTTTAATGAAAGTAAAATTAAGAATTTAAAATTTTTATCTTTAATTTGCTTTGTTGATCCTTTGCGAGCTGAATCACGCGAAGCAGTTTTAAAATGTCAGCAAGCCGGAATTGGTATCAAGATGATAACTGGTGATCATCCGGCCACTGCCTTATTTATTGCCAAAGAATTAGGCATAGCGGCCACTAAAGAAGATGTAATCACCGGCGGACAACTGGGCGAAGGACAGGAATTAACACCAGAATTTTTAAAACTGGTAGAAAAAATTCGGGTTTTTGCCGGCGTCTCTCCTATGCAAAAATTAAAAATAGTAAATGCCTTAGTGAAGCTTGGTCACTTTGTAGCGGTGACTGGCGATGGCATAAATGATGCGCCGGCCTTAAAGCAAGCCAACATTGGTGTAGCCATGGGCTCGGGAACCGATGTGGCTAAAGAAACTTCCACTATGATTGTGGTAGATAATAATTTTGCTTCTTTAGTGAATGGTATTGAAGAGGGACGCTCCGCTTACAGCAATATTCGGAAAGTTATTTATTTTACCGTTTCCAGCGGTGCGGCTGAGATTAGTATTTTCTTATTTGCGCTTCTCGGTTTATCTTTCTTAAAATTAGATAGTTTAATTTTACCCTTAACCGCCGTGCAACTCTTATGGCTTAATGTGGTAACAAACGGAGTGCAAGATATTGGCTTGGCTTTTGAAGACCGGGAACCAGGCGAAATGAATAAACCGCCCCGCTCTCCCAAAGAAGCAATCTTTAATCGTCTCATGACTCAACAAACTCTGATTTCCGGTTTAACAATGGGAATAACTACTTTCTTGGTTTGGTGTTTATTGATAAAAAGCGGACATAGCGCTGCTTATGCCAGTAATTATATTTTAATGCTCTTGGTTTTATTCCAAAGTATTCACGCCTTTAATGCTCGCTCAGAAATTACTTCCACTTTTAAAATTTCTTTAAAACGTAATTTGTTTTTAGTGCTAGGAGTGTTTACGGCTCAAGGTTTACATATTGCGGCCACCTTTATTCCCTTCATGCAAAAAACTCTTCAACTACAACCAATTCCTTTTAACGACTGGCTTATTCTTCTTTTAATTGCTTCTTCAGTGCTTTGGATTATGGAAATATTTAAACTAGTCAAAAGAAAGAAACTAAAAAAGGAAAAATTAATTGCTAATTAATGAGGTTGATTAATTATCCATTTGTTTCATTGAAAAATTCACTCTCCTGATGAAGCTGATCTTGGTGATGGAACTGACTTTGGTGATGAAGCTAATTATTGTGATGGAGCTAATTATTGTGATGAAGCTGGCCTTGGCAGCAACTTCCGATCTATATAAAAAAATCGCCTGACCAAGAGGCGATTTTTTATATTTTAATATTTTAGTTTGAGATTTATTTTTTTGACTTGGCTTTTTTTCTTTTTATTTTAATTAAGAGCTTAATTGCTTCATCAGCTGAATCAACAATATTTATTATTTTTAAATCTTCTTTTTTAACCGCTTTGTGTTTTTCGTATACTTCTGTTTTTAACCAATTAAACAAAGGGGTCCAATACTCACGACCAACCGCAATAATCGGCACGGGGCGATCTAATTTTCTTGTTTGCACCAAAGTTACCATTTCAAAAAACTCATCTAAAGTTCCAAATCCACCCGGAAAAAAAATAAAAGCATCAGAGGAAAAAGATAACATTACTTTTCTAGTGAAAAAATAATGAAAGCCAATCGGTTTGTTAACATATTTATTAACTCTTTGTCCTTGGGGCAGTTCAATATTTATTCCAAGCGAATCACTACCTGCTTCAAAAGCACCACGATTAGCCGCTTCCATTATTCCCGGACCACCGCCCGTAATAATTGTATAGCCTTTTTTCGCAATAGCGGAGCCAAATTTTCTCGCTTCTTGATAATATTTATTATCCGGTGTAAAGCTGGTTGAACCAAAAACAGTAACTGTTTTTTTATAGTCAGCTAAGAAATGATAGCCGTCAATAAATTCTGACATGATTTTGAATATGCGCCAGGGAAAAGTTTTGCGAAAATCAACTTTCACCGGCGGTAAAGCAAAATCCGGAAAAAGAAGATCTTTTTGCTTAGGGGCAACTTTGTTTTTGTTTATTTTTTTTTGCTTAGGGGCAACTTTATTTTTTTTAATTTTATTTTTCATATAAACTATTTATTAATGCCAACTAAACTACTTTTAAAAATCGGTTGAATTGTTTTTTAAAGTTAATGTCGGTTAAACTACTTCTTAATTCCGACTAAACTACTTTTTAAAGCCAGCCATTATTTTTACCCCCGAACTAGTGCCGATAATTGTTGCGCCAGCTTTAACCATTAATTTAACATCATCCAAAGTGCTTATCTTAGCAGACGCTTTTATTTTCAAACCCGGAGCGCCTTGTTTCATTAATTTTAAATGATAGGCTTTTTCTGCCAGTTCCCTTTTTTCTAAAGGATCTTTTTCCGTAGCCGTTTTAACACAGAAGGCACCGGCTTTTTTCACCAGTGCGGATGCTTTAATCACTTCCTCATCAGTTAAATAACCAGAGCCGATAATAACTTTAGTGGGTAAAATTTTACTAATCGCTTTTAAGTCGCGTAAAATTTTATTATAGTTTTCCATTTTTATATCAACCAAATTCATTACCACATCTAATTCATGCGCGCCATCTTTTTTAGCTTTCTTGCAAAGCGCCACTCGCTCCTTAGTTGAACTAATGCCAATCGGTGGATCAATTAAAACAATTACTTTAATTTTTGTGCCCTTTAATTCTTTAGCCACCAAACTTACCCACTTAGGTCGCACATCAACTCCACGAAACTTGAAATGCTTGGCCTCATCACAAACTCTTTTAATGTCCGCCTTGGTGGCTTTTAAATCAATGTTGGTGTGATCAATTAAAGAAGCAACATATTTTTCGTTCATTCTTTTAAAAATAAATTTATTTTTTAGCATAATGGTATTTTAAAATTTGTTATTAATTAATTTTATTTTTCTAATGATTATATTATACCACATTTAACATTACATTTAAAAAAAAAAGCTAACCAAATTACCGGTTAGCTTTATAAATCCTTTCGCTCTCATCGCAAGCTAGTCTTAGTGAGTCCCTTAATTCCTCGAGCGGCTTGTTTATTAATTGGTCTTCTCCTTTTTTTAAAAACATCTCCACCGCCAAATTCCGGCTCAACTTGAAAATTTTTGTTCAGCCCATTGATGGGTATGGCCGCAACTTTCAATCTTTGGTAAAGACTGAACATTGTTTTCATTAAAGAAATATTCTTTTTCTGAAGAAGCAATCTTTTATGAGGAAAATGACTAACTAAACAACCCTTTATCCTCAAAAAAACAAGAACTGGGATATGCATTTCCCTCGCCACCTTTTCTAAATCTTCAAAAGAATATTTTTTCAAGTTAGAACAAACATGATCAAAGGCTTTATGGGGATCCCTTTTAATTAATTTACCAAAACTTCTTTTTTTCATGATTATGATTTTTTGATTTATTATTATTTCAAGGTACAACAAAAAATGAACAACAAAAAAGCATACCATAAGTATGCTTTAATGTCAATATTGTTAAAATAGCTGTTGTGCTTATTATTAGAAATCCAAGTTTAACGCTTTCTTATTTAACGCTTTCTCATTTAGTACTTTTGCAATTAAGGTTTTTTACTCTCCGTATATTTTTTTAAATTCATCAGCGCTTCTCATTAAACTAGTGGCTCTAATACCTCCTCCAGATTCATCCCAGTTTTCCTTATTTGTCTCCCAGCTGGCGCCCATATTCTCAACAAAGGTTCTGTAATCTTCTTCATTATAAAATGTCATTTTAACACTTCCTAAATCGCCACCATCATATTTTACTAAATCATAATAAATAAAAACAATGCGACCATTATCAGTCGTTCTAACACTCGGTTCTCCTAAATATTTAATTACTGAGGCAATATCTTTTAATAGCCCATCATCATCTAACTCATTGTATTCGCTGGCAGACATAGCGCCGGCATTAGATTGAGCAGATTGAGCGCTATCCTCATTTGAATTAGATTTTTTTTGCAAAGAGCCGCTTGGAGCAATCCCACCCAAAAATTCTTGTCCAGACAGTATTACTTCATCGCCAGCGACTATTTTAGTGAACACCAATTCATTACCTAAATATTTAAATTCATAATAACCTACCGAATCATCTTCACCATATAATTTAATTACATCTCCTGATTGCTCCCAGCGGGAAAAAGAACTACCGCCAACACTGCCATCTTTATTTAAAACAAAATCAAGATCAGTCGTTCGCTGTTGTAAATCTCCGCCCGACACATTAGTTAATGTTCCTGACCAAGCAGTGCCCACTAAACTTTCTGCTTTATTATCAGATTTATCTGACTGATCGGACTTTTTGCTGGTTGTTTTTTTGTCCTCGGTTTTTTTAACTTCACTTTCTTTTTCCGCTCTCCTTTGTTCCACAATTTTTTTCGCATTATTAATTATTTCTTCAGCTGATTCATTACTTTTTATTCCTTTATTTTCTTCACGCCAACTAGATAACTCATCTTCGCTTAAACCCGCTGCCTCAGCTTTGACTTCACCTTTTTCATTTGTTTGAAGGCTGATTCCTAAAATCTTTTGATCTTGTACGACTGATACCACTTGTTCAGCGCTAAAACTAGCCGCCGCTAACTTATCAGCCGCACTGGATAAATTTCCCGGAATAGTTGCTAAGGTTAAAATTGCCGCTGCTGGTTCAGTAACTGTGCGCACATCACTAACAAATTCCGACACCTTATTATTATCACCCAAAGCAATTTTAGCTTCATCATCAGTGATTTCTAATACTAAGTCTGCTCCCGACACCACTGTGGCAGTCGTGGTCAAAGCTCCGGAAGAAACAACGCCTGATACTCCACCAGTTAAAACAATGCCACCCACAAAGCCGGCCACCTTGGCACCATTTTTAATGCGCATTGAATTATGCTCACATTTTTCAAAGACATCCCCTTCTGCTCCATAGGCTTCTCGGGAAATTCCGTCTTGCGCTTGATTTAAAATTAACTGCGCATGTTTGGCATCAGTGCCTAAATGTTTAGCCAAGGTCATAATTTTTTGACCAAAAGGAGCTTTATCAACAATCTGACTTATTTCTTCTTTGCTATAAGCTAAAGCCGAGGGGATAATTTCTTTACCAATTTTTTCTTGAGAAAATTTATTCGCTATCTTTTCTAAATCACTGGCCATTTTTTCTAAATCATTCCAGCCCCGAATTACATCATCCATTTCTGCGTTCCAGCTATCATAATCACCAAAGCTTTCCGCATTCTCTAAAACATTTTCTGTTTGATAACGTAAAGATAGATATTCAACCGAAGCTGCATAGGTTTGATCAAACAATGCTTCTTCTGTTGATTCGTTTGATTTTTTATTGCTGGATAATAAAACTATTGCCATTATTATCACAATTAGCGCAATAATTGCCATGGTTAATTTGTTCTTCATATTTTTTATGGTTAAGTGATTAATTTTTGAGGGGGGATTTTGGAAGCGAATATTAAAATTTTCATTAAAAAGCGACAATAAAATTATATACTGAGAACATAATAAAAGCAAAAAAGAGCCGAGAGGGCTCTTTTTTTGTGGTTGGCTCGGGTTAGTGGACGAAGTTTGAACTTTTTTTATCAGAAGCAAAAGAAATATACATACCTGAGTTTAATAAATAAACACGTGAAAACAATCTCAATAAAATTAAAAAATTTTCTTTATCAACTAAAAATGTTATTATAAAAAAATATGAAAAAAACTATAATAAGCTTACTTTCCTTTATTTTATTTGTCTACCTTTTTCATATATATCTTGAGTTAGAGATTTATTATTCTATTGGAATTGGAATATTGCTATTATTTCACGAATTAGGACACGTTATAGCTCTAAGAAAAACAGAAGGTAAACTAAACGGAATATATTTTTTACCCTTTATTGGGGCAATGGTTATCGGAAATAAAAAAATAAAAACCGAAAATGAATACGCAAAAATTAATTTTTTTGGACCGCTTATGGGTTTTATTAGTTTATTGCTCTTATTTATACTTTATCTTATAGTAAAAAAAACACTATTACTTAATTTTATTTTTATTGGAAGCTTTATAAACCTGATAAATTTAATCCCTATAACTCTCCTTGATGGATATGGAATATTAAGGGGATCTATTAAACACATTAAATGGCTTGGTTTTTTTATAATAATATTTCTTATTGGGTATATGCTGGAGGGATATATGTTTACTCTTTGTTTTATTATGATCTTTTTTCTTATTTCAGACTCGCCTGAAGTTAAGGATACTGGCTTTAAAATATGGGAAGCAATTATTGCAATAAGCTCAATAATAGCTATGGTTTTTATAACAATAAAAGAGAAAGAAAATATAATGCCAAATTTAGCTATTTTAACCCTATCTTTTTTTATTTTCTTTGCCTACATAAAAGAAACTCTGTTTAATAAAAACAAAGAAGAACATACAATAGAATTATTAACTCCACTAACAAAGAAACAGAAAATTCTATGGATAACAAGCTATGTTTTATTATCTGGAAGTCTTTTTGTTTTTTTATCTATTCAAAAAATATTTTGAAAATATTCTAACCTCACGCTCTGTTGCTAAAAATAAACTGGCATTTTTCTAATCAATACTTCATCTGCTTTTAGCGGATATTTTACTAAAATCTTTCTAAGCTCAGACACGTGTATTTTCCTATAAGTCCCTGAACAACTAATAAAAATGATAGACGGGATAAATATTAATGAATTAGGCATTAAAAATCAGCTCAATGAAGAAATTGAAAGATATTATAAATTTAGCAAAGGAATACTGGGGAAAACTGATATTGATTTTGATAAGCAAAAAGAAATTGATATGAGAAATTATGCTAAATATGTTTTAAGAGAAGGAAGTCTGCTTGAAAAAAGAGAGATACTTGGAAATATGGAAAGTAAAATAATTATGAAAGATAAGAAAATATGGCTTAAAAATTGATAAAAAAACTTAAAATAGGTTCATTGTTTAAAAGCAGACAATCTTTTAGAGCTTATATCAAAATACTTGTCATCTAATTCTATACCTATAAAATTACGACCATTTTTCAATGCCGCTTCCCCAGTTGTTCCACTGCCCATAAAAGGATCAAGAATTGTCTCCCCTTTATTTGTGTGGATCTGAATAATCTTTTCCATAACAAATAAACTTTTTTGAGTAGAATGAATAGTTCTTTCTTTGCCAGAAACAACAGGAGCTACAAATTGAGCTCTTAAATAAGATTCGTTTTTAGGTTTATTAAAAACCCATCTTGCTCCTTTTTTAACAGCCCAAATAGCAAATTCTGTATCTTGAACATATCTTCTGCCTACATTACGTGGCATAGGATTAGACTTTCTCCACTCCAAAATATCCTTAACCACCAGGTCATTACTCTCTAGCACTTCTATAATTCTACTAATAAATCTGTAAGAACAAAAAATAATCATTGAGCCATTTTGATTTAAAATTTTTGCATAATCTTTAATCCAACCAGTTAAATCAAAATCTTTATCCCATTCCCCAAAATCAACCCCCTTACGATTAGCTGATTTCATTGTTGAAAAATTATTATCTTGAGAAATGTTATATGGTGGATCCGTGATTATATGATCTACAGTAATACCATCTTTATAAAATTCATGTATCTTATTATAAGCATCGTCTTGAAATATCTCAAAGCGTTTTTGCTTCACATTCTTTCTGTTAATATATTGCAATATAATGGAATCAGCAATGGCCTTTGCCAATAATGGCGGCACGGCATTCCCAATCTGTTTACATATCTCTGTTTTACTTCCCAAAAACTCAAAATTATCTGGAAAACTCTGAATTCTTGCCGCCTCTCTTGGGGTAATTGCTCTATTAAGTTCAGGGTGAGAGTTTTTTCCGTTTGATGGGGTATCAAAGCGAGTATCTATAGTTGGACTAACTTTGTTCCACTCCAACCTACTCCAAGTTGTTTTAAATTTTTGATTTCCCAGCAACTCTTTTGGCAGATATTCTTTTCCTTTTTCTGGAGGAATCAAGGATAATTTACGTATCGCGATCTTAGAATGAGAAGTAGCTGTATGGTTAAATAATTTACTAGACTTATTTCTCATTATTTTTTGATAACGAGATAATGGTTTATTCAAATAATTCATAACAACACTGCCTTCTCCTGATTCTAGATAGTGCAAGTCAGAAATAGCGTCTTTCACCGTAACAGTCTTATTACTTTTTATTAACATATTAAAATTAAAAGCTATAGACCTGGATCCAATAATAAAAGTTCTTTCGCGACTCTGCGGAACACCAAAATCACTAGCTTTTAAAACTTGAAAGGAAACTATATATCCTAATTTTTTAAATTTATCATTTATTTCATTTATAAAATATCCGTCAGATGCAGTAACCAAGGTTTTAACATTTTCCATAATAAAAATTTCAGGCTTCAATTCTTTTACTATATTTAAATACTCAAGAAATAAAAAGTTTCTTGGATCGCTCAATCCTAATTTTTTACCTTTATTACTAAACCCTTGGCATGGTGGACCGCCAACAATCATGTTAACCTTTCCTTTTTTTGATTTGTCAATAATACTTTTTTTAACATTTTTGTCTAAGATGTCACCAAAAATAATTTCAACATCCGGCATGTTTTTTTTAAGAGTGCTCAGGGAGTTTTTAAAAAAATCAGTAGCTACCACAGTCTTAAATCTATCATTCATCTCTAATCCAAGAGATAATCCACCAGCGCCTGAAAATAAATCTAGTATTCTAAATTGCATAAATAAGAATTAATAAATAATTTGAGGAACTAAAAAGTAGTTCCTCAATATATATTAACTAATATTCAAATTTAATTCAATAGCTAAATTATACTAATTTTGCATAAACAAAATCCACAAGATTATTAATGTCAACATCCCCAATTAAAACACTAACATATTTTTTTGCATTCTCAGAGTTATTTAAAATATCCCTAATTGTTTGTTTTTGCAATTCTTCGTCCGCCCTGTTTTTCGTTAAAATTCTGTGACAAACTGGACAAATTTTAGCCAAATTATCTATCTGATCATGCTCTTTCCCCTTGCTAAATGGTATAATATGATGTATCTCAAAATAATACTTTTCTTGATTTTTTAATTTAAAAGTCCTGTTGTCTTTGGGAAATCTATTTTTACAAGCCATGCATTCATCTGGAAAAATATTAATAGCTATTTTTTTTATACTATAATCCCTTGCCTGAACCCCGCTTGTCTCTAATCCTAACCTTCGCCTTTCTTCTTGAATATCTATGGAGATATTCTCTTCTCCAAGAATATTATTTAAATATTCAACTAATCTATCAGAAAAATTACCAATACTATCTGATGGTTCTGGTATTTTATCAATATTATTATTTAATATTGAGTATTTATAAGTATTAACCTTTTTAATTTCTTCTCCAAACTCCTGCCAAAACCATCCCAAACTAATTCTAATTTGAGTGTTACGCTCATGACTTCCATCAGCATACTGTGGCTGAAGCTCTCTAAAATTTAAATTTAACCTAGATATAGATGATAACCCTGAAAGAATTTGGAAAATATTTCTTAAATAATCTTTTGAAGAATACTTTCTATGAATATCTACAGCATAATATTTAAGTGAAAAATCAGCACTGCCGCGCAAAGCAAATAATGCTAACAAAATATTTTTCTCATATTCTTTAGTTTCTATTTCAAAACTTAACAATTGAATTTGTTTGTAAATTTCTGCTAAAAATTTATCAGCTGTATTAAATTCTGCTGTCTTCTCTATTTTAATTGAATGATTGCCCGAGAAATTATTTTCAAAATTTAATCCAAAATACGCTCTCAGATCTTCATTTAAGGTAGGATAATTTGAATCATCTAATTCATTAGGTGCAAATTTAGATTTTTTATATCTAGACTCTACATAAAAATAAGAACTGTCATCATCTACCAAATTGAAAAAGACAGCCAATAAAGCTTTTATGTTTCTTAAACTAATCAACTCCAAAATTGTCATATCGAAAATATCAATAAAAAATAAATCTTAAATAAACTTTATCACAAATTTATCTAAAATTCAATTAAAATTTATATAAAGAAAAAATAAAAAAACCTAAATAGGATTCGAACCATTTAGGCTCTTTATTTTTAGTCATTTTAGCTAATTTATTAGCTAATTTAACTAAAACAAAAAGAACTGGCACAAGCCAGCTCCTTTTATTTTATCCCTACAAAATAAAGATATAAGTCGGTCTCTCACAAAAGAGAAACATCTGCTCCCGGGGTCGGATTCGAACCGACGACCAATTGGTTAACAGCCAACTGCGCTACCGCTGCGCCACCCGGGAATATTAAATTTTCGCTCTAAATACAATAATAATATTATTTAGCAATAATATTATTACTTTATAATTCTACCAAATTTTAAAAAACTGTCAACAAATAAAAACTACTAATTACGAAACTAAATTATTGATTATTGCACTAAATTATTAATAAAAATACCGATTAAATAGGTCAAAACTAAAACCAAAAAAGCAATCATTAAATGCTCAAAAATAATCTTTCCCGGCCTCTCCTGATTAAATTTGGCTAATTTATAACTAAAAATAGACAACATAAGCAGTCCCCAAACAACTGATAGGTAAATAGCTAAGGGCAGGGATAAAAAGATTATGAATGGTAAAAAGGTTAAAGAAAAAATAAACTTAAAAATAAAGGTAAAAATAGTCACACGCCACACTTCACGATGAGTGAAATTCCCTTCTGCTTCTTTGGCAATATGAACACCAAGCGCATCCGATAATGAATCAGCAATGGCAATGGTTAAAATGGCGCTAATTATGACCAGCTTGGAATCTAAACCAAACCCGAGTCCGACAATCACACCGAGGGTGGTGATGATGGCCGAGGTTAAACCAAACCCTATTCCAACGCGGAAAGTTTTAAACATAATTTAATAATCTCTTAATTTTTCCAAACCTTTAAACTTTCTGATCTTCTCTAAAGCCTTGGATTCAATTTGACGAATACGTTCACGCGTCACTTCAAATTCCTGTCCCACTTCTTCCAAAGTATGAGCAACACCGTCTAATAAACCAAAACGCATTTCCAAAATCTTTTGCTCGCGCGGCGATAATTGAGAGACAATATTTTTCACATAGTCGCGTAAAAGTTGTAAAGCGGCGGCACGATCCGGAGTAATATTTTTTACATCTTCAATAAAATCTTCTAGGGTTGAATCCTCTTCATCATCACCAATCGTTGTTTCTAAAGAAATTGTATCTTGAGAAATTTTCATGATATATCTGACTTTCTCAATATCTTCTCCCATCTCAGTGGCGATTTCTTCGGCTAATGGTTCACGTCCTAATTCTTGAATCAAATTACGTTGAATCTGTTGAAATTTATTAATTGTTTCTACCATGTGTACGGGAATGCGAATGGTGCGTGATTGATCGGCTAAAGCGCGCGTGATAGCTTGTCTAATCCACCAAGTGGCATAAGTGGAAAATTTAAAACCTTTGCGATATTCAAATTTTTCTACTGCTCTAAACAAACCAATATTCCCTTCTTGAATCAAATCAAGTAAGCTCATGCCTTTGGCTCCGGCAAATTTTTTGGCAATGGAAACTACTAAACGTAAATTGGCTTCAATAATTTTTCTTTCCGCTTCTTTATCACCTTTTTCTTTTCTCTTGGCGAGTTCAATCTCCTCTTCACTGCTAAGTAAAGGCACTTTGCCAATTTCTTTTAAATACATCTGAATTGAATCAGCGCTCAATTTTGATAAATCAACTTGCGCGGCAGCTTGTTGCGCGGCAGCACGCTCAGATAAAGCTGGTTGAGTGGATTTGCTCGCAGCGACATCTAAAATTTTACCCGAATCTTCAACAATACGAATCCCATTTTTTTGCAGTTCACCTAAAAAAACATCGTAATCATAAACATATTCCTCAATTTCGGGAAATAGATACAATAATTCGGTTTCCGTGACAAAACCACGCAAACGCCCCTTATCAATCAATTTTTTTAAACTCTCTTCACTGGGACGGACAATTTCTCTGGGGGTACTGCTCTTTACTTTAACCAGACGACTGGATTTAACACTTTTTTTCGGTTTACGCGTGCTGGTTTTTTTAACATTTTTCTTAACTACTTTAGCTTTGGAAACTTTTGAAGCACTGCGACTGGTTTTAGTGGTCGCTTTCTTTTTTGAAGACGACACGGGTTTGCGACTGACGGTTTTTTTTGGTTTAGCAGCCGGCTTGCTTTTGGCGCCAGACTTCATAGGTTTCGCTTTTTTTGGCGTGACGGTTTTTTTTGTAGTTTTTTTCTTAGTTGTCGCTTGTTTCGCCATAGTTATTTAAATTAATTTATTTAATTCTTCACTCGCCGCCTTTAATTCTAACATTAAACTTTCTACTTTTTGGCAACTATCATCAGTTTGATTTTTTTCTGCCTCGGAAAGAGCCTTCTCTAATTTTCTAATTTGTTTTTTCAAAGCAAAACGTTTTAGTTCAACCATTATTTTTATCAATTCCTGCCGTCCTTTATCGCTATCAAAACTATAAAATTCTTTTTCACCTAACAAAACCAATTTATTTAATTGCTTTTCAAAATCCGCATCAAGCTCTTCTAAGTATAATTTAAATTCTTCATAATTCAGTGTCAAATTTTTATGATAATAAATGATTAAATTTTCATAGAATTGCGAATTTTGCGCAGGATAAACTTTACTGGGATCAAAATTTTCTAAACTATAGGAAATAAGTTCGGGAAATTTGATTAACAAAGCTAAAAATAATTCTGAGAGCATTTCTTCTCGGCTCAGGACAGGTAGAACTTCACTCTTCTCACTGGCGCTAGCGCTAGCCCTAGTTTTAGAATCTGAACTACGATTACTGGCAGTAGCTTTGGTACTAAAAAGCGCAAATTCTTCTCTAATATCCACTTCGGAAAAATCTAATTTTTCACTGATGGTTTTTAGCCAATAACCTTGCTCAACTTTATTAGGCACTAAATTAATCATCGCAAACATTTTATCGCGAATAATTATTTTATTATCAATCTTCTCCAAATCTAAATCAGCGCTAATTTTTTGATAATAATATTCTAAAATCGGTTGAGCGGCTTCAACAGCGGTCTTAAAGTCAGCCGGATTTTCTCTTAAACAATCATCTGGGTCTTTGCCGTGTGGCAAAGTAATAATTTTGATATTCATGCCCTGCGCCAGTGATTCTTTTATCCCCCGATCAGCCGCATTTTGCCCAGCTTCATCCATATCAAACGCCAAAGCCAAATTTTTAGTAAATCTTTTTAAAAGCGCAACCTGTTCATTGGTCAAAGCTGTGCCGGAAGAAGCCACAACATTTTTAAAGCCATAGTTATGACAAGAAATAGCATCCATTTGTCCTTCCACAACAATGGCTAAATCAGTTTTTCTAATTGCTTCCTTAGCTTTGTTTAAAGCAAACAAAACCCGACTCTTGTCATAAATTTCTGATTGCGGACTATTAATATACTTGCCCATTTTTTCGGTTTTCTCTTTTTCCGGATTAATACGTGCCGTGAAAGCGACTAAATTATGATTGACATCTGAAATCGGAAACATAATCCGATCACGAAAACGATCATAGAAACGTCGCCCTTCAATAGCCGGACCATCTTTACGAACAATCAAACCGGTGGCAAAAATTTCTTCATCATTATATTTTCTGCCTAAACGCGGACGAGACAATAAAAAATCATACAAACTGCTCCAAGTATCAGGACTATAACCTAGTTGCCAATCTTCTATAGTTTCCTCTTTTAAACCGCGTTTAATTAAATATTCTTTGGCCTGGCGTCCGGTTGGTGTTTTAAGAACATGGGCATAATATTTTCCGGCTAATTCCATAATATCCAACAAGCGATTACGCTTGGAACGATTTTCTGGATTATCGTATTTTAAAGTAACACCCGCTTTTTGAGCCAACAATCTTAGAGCTTCAACAAATGATTGTCCTTCTTTTTCCATGATAAAAGAAAAAATATCGCCTCCACGTCCGCAACCAAAACAATGCCAAATTTGTTTCTCTGGTGAAATTACAAAAGACGGAGTTTTCTCATTATGGAAGGGACAAAGCGCTTGAAAATTTGCCCCCACCGCTTTAATGGGAATATACTCCCTAATCACTTCTACAATATCCAATTTACTTTTTATTTCATCTCTATCAGACATAGATAAATATTAAGTGATTATATTTTAAACAAACAAATCATTAGCTAATAAACTTTTTAATCTGGCTGCCTCTCGCTCCACTACTTCCCCATCATATTCAGCATTATGTCGATTAAAACCGGCGTAGCCGGGACGCTTTTGATCAAGATGTAAATTGAAAATCACCAGCTCCTCACCACTAGGACTTTTTTGTTCGGAAAAATAAATATGAAAACGCGGATAAAAGTCTCTAGTTAAGCGTCGGGCAAAACTTTTCTGCCCGTCTTCCCTTTCCGGAATATAAGCATAGCCGGCGCGACGCAACCATTTATCCGGACTCTCCCCTAATTGTGTTTTCTTGACTGCGATTTTCATCTTGAATATTTTTATTGGGTTTAAACTTAAATATTATAAATTTATAAACTAAAAAATTATAAACAGCGATTGTTAAGCTAACTATTACTTGCGCTAGCAAATACCAGATACCCAATTTATTAACCAGTAAATGCATGAATAAACCATTTAAACTTAAACCGATAAATGAATTGGTTAGATATAATGCCAGCTGAAGCGGCATCTTCTCTTTATTATAATTTCTGAATGTCCAAAATTTTTGCAAGGTAAAGCTAACTAGGAAGGCAAAGATAAAGGCTAAACTAGTGGACAGAATCAAACCCCAAGCCAGTAAACCATGAAACAAATACAAAAGTAATAAATTTACCAACGTTGCTGAGCCACCCGCAAAAATAAACTTAACAATTGATTTATATTTATTAATAATTCTAAATACTTTGGGAAAACGCGTGGCCAAAGTGGATTTTAACTTGGAGTACAGATTATTAATAAAGGACATGTGTTAATTATTTAATATTTTTAAAATAATTTTCTAAAACCCAACCAATAATCGTCTTACTTTCTCTAAATCTTTCATTTAAACCGGCACTATTTAAGACAGACGCAATTAATTGTTCTCCTTGCTTTCCCTCAAAGCGACCGACAAAACAATAACCGGCTAAATCAGTATATCCTGTTTTTCCACCCAATGATTTAAAGTCGTTTTGGCTGGAATCATAAAGTAAATGATCAGTTGATTCAATCAGTATTTCCTTATCTTTCTGAGTTGTAAATTGATATTCTTTTAATTTAATCGCTTCACTAATTTCATTTAACTGAAAAGCGGAATGCGCGAGTAGAGCTACTTCGCGGGCGGTAGAAACATTTTTTTCACTTAAACCAATCGGATCGGAAAAACTGGTGTTTAATAATCTTAATTCCAAAGCTTTTTGATTCATGCGCGCAATAAATTCTTCTTGACTTAAACCAGAAGCATTAACGAGCGCCATCGTAGCGCCATTATCAGAAGCGACTAAACTGGTTAAAAATAAATCTTTTAGGGAAACAGTATCACCGGGAAATAAATTCAAGCGCCCGCCGCTAATCATATCGGCTGTGGTAATTGTGTAAGTACTTTCCCAGTCTGGTTTAGTTTCTAAAAAAACTAAAGCAGTCATTAATTTGGTAATACTGGCAATCGGTTGCACTATATCCGCTCTTTTATCAAACAAGAGATAGCGACCATCAGGCGATAAAACGGCCGCTTTATCGGCCGCCACTATTTCTCGACTCGCTTCTTTAGGCAAAGACATTAATTCCCAACCCTGATTGGTAATTATCGGTAAATTGGCATTAGCGGTAAAAAGAGTCAGTATCAAATTAAAAATAAAAGCGGTAATCATTTTCTCGTAAAACAATTTTATTTATTAAGTTCGTCTTCGGAGACAAAGGTCGCTTCTTGCAAAACTTCTGATTTATTCAATCTTTCGTAATCAGGTAAATCTTCAATTTTGCTAATTCCCAAAAAGCGCACAAAATCCATAGTCACGGTGTAAAAATTTTCATTTTTTAATTTATCAAATTTTTCTTCAATCAAACCACGTAAAAGTAAATTACGAATTATTAAACTGCAATTAACGCCTCTGATTCTATCTAACTCTATTTTGCTTATTGGTCCACGATAGGCAATAATTGTTAGGGCTTCTAAGCTGGGTTGTGATAATTCACCGCTAAACTCGCTCTTTAAAAAATCTTTCACCAAGTTGGCGTTTTCCGGAGCAGTACTTAATTGATAGCTATGATTATTGATTAACAATCTTAAACCACTGCCGGATTGTTCATAATCTTGAGCGAGTGCATTTAAAGCTTCTTCAACCGCTTGTTTTTTCTCATCCGTCGCAGAAATCAACTCTTTTAAAGTCAGGGGTTTAATCGCGACAAATAGTAATGATTCAAGTTTAGATTTTAAATTCATACTTAATTTTGATTTTTTAAAATATGGATATCACTGAACAAATCCTCTTGTTCAAAGATTAATTCTTTTTGTTTGGCTAATTCTAAAACAGCCAAAAAGCTAACAATCACCTCAGTTTTATTTTTAGCTTCTTTAAGCAATCTGGTAAAATTTACTTTTATTTTTTCAAATAATATTTTTTTAATTGAAGAAATCTTATCTTCAATATTTATTTTTGGTTCTAAACGCCTCTCCTCTAAAGCCACTTCTTTATTTTTTTCCAGTTGAGCAATCAATCTTTCCAATTCTTGTTTTAAAATAAGCGGATGAATTTTATTGGGTGGAGAAAAACTTGGTTCAGTTGAACTGGGACGACGACTTTTAATTAGCGGTGGCAAAAAAGAAAATTTCTCTTGAGCAATTAAACTCTTTATTTTTTCACTCGCCTCAATAAAATCTTTATACATGCGCAATTGTCTTTCCAAATCATCTCCCTCATCTTCTTCACTATCATGATAAAGATAAGGCAAAAGCGCTTTTGATTTAATATATAATAATTTAGCGGCGACTACTAAAAAATCAGCTAATTCGTCCGGATCAATATCTTCCGCCGCTTTTACATGAGCAACATAATCATCGGCAATTTTAGCTAAATTGATTTCTGTTATATCCATTTCTTCCCTCTCAATCAGGGATAAAAGCAATCCTAGAGGGCCGGAAAATTTTTCAGTAATAATTTCTATCATAATTTGAAACTAATCCGCCTTAATCTTTAATCTAAATATGTTTCCATTGGTGCTTCAAGCGCTCTACTTTCTTCTTTAGCCCATAAATAACCGGGCAGACATTGATAACCGCTGTCATGATTTTTATTACCCGAAAAATATGGAATACCAGGCTCGCCATTTTCATAACTACTGGTTCTAAATTCAGCGCATAATTCAAAACCATCATTATTTTCACCGGTTAACTTATATTCTATTCTTTCTTGAGTTTCTGGATTAAGAATAAATCTCTCCTCAAAATATAAATCTTTTTCTGCTCTCAATTGATCTAGGTCAGCGGGCAATTTTCCATAACGAGTATAATAAGTGTTAATGACGCTCTCTAAACTATACATATTATCAACCACAATTTGATCTAAACGACGGTTTCTCGCTTTTTGTGGTGATTCAACAAAAAAACAAGCCGCAATAAAAGCGCTTAAAACAATCGCCAAAGAAACAAAGAAAAATAATTTAACCACTTTATCTTTTTTAATTACATCAGTTCGCTTGATGTCATAAAAATAAAAAGAAAAAACCGCCGCCGCAATAACCAAGATGGCTAAGGCTTTTAAAATAAAACGGGTGCTAAGTTCACCGGATAAAAAATTATTAATAATGCCGATAAAAACACCTAAAATAATTATTGAAGAAACAAAAATAATGAAATAGGTTAACCAACGTCTAATGTCGGAATCAGTGCTGATTTCCTCTCGACGCAAACCACGATAAATAAGATTGGTGACAATATAAAAAACAGGTGTAGCAATAAGCAGCGCCGAAATGGCAAATTTAAACTGACTATTAAAACTACTATATCCACTGGTCGCCAAAACATCGGCCACGGTCCGATTTATAATGCCAAAGGCCACCAAACCGACTGAAACCGCCATAAAAATTAAGGCTACCAAGGATAAAAGGTAATAAAAAGCGTATTTTGGGTTATTTTTTCCCCTCATATTTTTATATTATTAATTTACTTAAATCTTATCGCATTTTAGGCCTTTTAGCAAGAAAAGACCGCTCATATTTTTTGCGATTTATTAGGCAAAAAAGACGAAAAGCGGTCAAGAAGTAATCAATAAAAAATTGGAAATCGGTCAAAAAATAATTAAAAATCTAATAATAAATTAATCTTAAAATCGGTAATTTAAAAAGCCTAAGGTTAAAATTGACAATTCTTTTATTAATTTTTTATCAATTTTTAAATTGGGAATGGTGGGGGTTTCTTCATCAGTCAATAAGCGAAGTAATTTTATACAATTATCTGAAATGGCTAGTAATTCTATTTTTTCTGCTTCTTTGATCGTCTTAAAACAATTAGCGCAAATTAGGCCACCGTTTTTCAAATTAAAATAATTTTTACCCGGTTTTAATTTTTGTGCACAATTTAGACAGGTCTGCAATTGAGGTTTATAACCTAATTTACTCAAAACTTTAAACATGAAAAAAGAAAATAATATTTCTCCTTCTTCCTGACTTAAAGTTTGATTTTTTTTATTGTTAAAAAAACTCAAATAACCAAGCAACAAGGAAAATATTTCTTGGTCAGCCTCTCCTTCTTCACTGAGACGATTAAGCCAATTCAAACCCTGACCAGCGTAATAAAGACTATTTAAATCATCTTTCAAAGTTAAAAATGACTCGCGCAAAACCGCGCTCCCCACATAATCACGACTTTTGCCGGAGATAATCATTAAGTCAACAAAATTGAAAGGCTCTAAATGACCAGCCAGCTTTGATTGCAATTTTTTACTGCCCCGAACAATCAAAGATAACTTGCCATAGTCAAGCGTATAAAATCCCACCAAAGAATCATTCTCGCGATAATCTTGATGGCTTAGAACAATCGCTTGTGTTTTTCGACTTGTTTCCATATAAAATAAACTATTTCTCTAAAAAATAAATTAACGCGCGCCGTCTAGATAGTTTTGTAAAATAAGAGCGGCGGCAATTTCGTCTCGTCCGGCCTTAGCCTTATTTTTTTTCCCTAAAGCATCGGCTGCTAAACTACTTAAACGCTCATCTAAAAAAACAATTGGTATATCAACTTGTTTTTCTAGTTGGTCAACAAAAATCTGCCAATTAGGATTATCAGCTTGTTCGCCACTCATTTTTCGCGGATAACCCAAAACCAAACAATCAATTTCTTCTGCGCTAATAACAGAAATTAATTCTAGCAAATTACTAACCGTTTTAAAAGGCAGGGCTAATTTTGTTTCACTATCAGCTGAAGCTAAGCCAATACGTTTTTCACCCCAATCAATGCCTAAATATTTTTTGAAATTCTTAGCCATAGATTACAAACTGGTCAAAATTTCTACACCGGTTTCAGTAATAGCCACCGTATGTTCAAAATGAGCGCTCAATGATCCATCAGCCGTTAAAATAGTATAGCCATTGTCCGCAATTTTTACGCGCCAATCACCACTATTGATCATCGGCTCAATCGCAATCACCATTCCCGGCTCTAAAATAATATTTTCAGCCGAATTATCTTTGATGACAAAATTAAATACATCTGGCGCTTCGTGCGCAAAATAGCCAACGCCATGACCAACTAAATCACGCACAATGCCATAATTATATTTATCAACCACTTTAGTAATTGCTCTGGCAATATCATTTAAACGCTTCCCCGGGCCAGCTGCTTTGATAGCTTCAGTTAAAGAGAGATGTGTAACATTTAATAGCTTTCTGGCTTCCTTACTGATCTTCCCCGCGGGAACAGTTAAACAAGTATCGGTAAAATATCCGCCGTGTTGAGAATGAGGATTGGTGGGATAATTATATTTTTCTCGCTCTTCTTTATTAATCGGCCATTCCATGCCAATATCTAAATCAACAATATCGCCACTTTTTATTTCTCGATCCGGTAAAGCACTGCCATGGACAACTTCATCATTAATAGAAACACAAAGAGCGGAAGGAAAAAACAAACCATCGCCCATTGGATAGTCTTTAAAAGCAGGCGCGCCCCCGGCCGATTTAATTAAACGCAGAGCTAAATCTTCTAACCGCGCAGTTCTTAAACCCGGTTTAATCTCTTTAGCTAAGGCTTGCAAAATCTGCGCCAAACGTTGTCCGCCGGCTCTTATCACAGCAATTTCTGATTTTTTCTTTATGTAAACCATCAATTTATCTCTAAATTATATTAATTTATCTTTAAATTAAATTTTTATTTATAAATTTTGAAAAGGTGAAGAAGGCGAGGAGGGCGAAGAAGGAGAAGCCGGACCACTTCCTTTTGCATCAAAAGATCCGGATATATTTTTTTTAAATTGCATCCTACCCGGCTCTAAACCTTTTTCTCGTCCTGGATCAACTTTTTTCATTCTATCCGGAGTAGCAAATCCTCCACTGGCAGCAGTCAATTTTCGTTCAGGAGTGGTAAATCCTGATCGACTAACCGGCTGATTGCCATAGGAAATATCTTGTGAGGATCCTAGACCAGCGTTTTGTATTCTTTCTAAACGTTTGTTTATGCGCACTTCTTCTTTATTTTTTAAACGTCGTTCTATTAATTGATCACTAAAAGAAAAACCTTGGCTATCTTGTTCTTGATTAGCAAAACCGGGTCGACTAAGACGTCCGGTGCTAGTGTCTAATTGACGTTTTACTTTACCGCCTTTCTCTTCTGCTTCTTTTCTTCTATCCTCTTCAAAACTTTGATCCTTAGCTAATTGTTTTTGAATTTTTATTTTCGGCTTATCATCGTCTTTACTAGCTTGACCCTCACTTAAATGTTTTAGTAATTTTTTTATCTGTTTAGCATCACCACTAGTTAGTTTACTACCTTCTAATCTTTTAATTTCATTCCAAGCTCTAGCTCGTCTGGTGGCGCTGAAAGAACCGCTTCTGATCGCGGCTTCGTTTTTCTTCAAAACCTTAACAATACTATCTTTGTTATCACTTAAATGACTTAAATGACCAAGGCGCGTTGCTGAACTTAATTTTTTAGAAAAACTGCCAACACCCGCATTGGCACGAAATTTTAGACTGGCACCTGGCAAATCAGTGATTCTGGTCATAGGCTAAAAATTAATATTAAAACCAAAATAAATTATTCTTTAAGACTAAGCAACAAATCTCTAATATCATCTAAATCATTTTTAGTTAAACCTAATTTAATGCGATTATGATAAAGATAATACATGTCATTTTTAATTGACAATCTGGAAGCCTTGATTCCGCGTCTTCTTTTTTCCTTATACTTCTTTAGTAAATCAAGAATAATTTCTCTATCTTGAGCATCCAAATGTTTATAGCGCGGATTAACGCGAAACATTTTGTCTAAACGTTGATCAAGACGATAGTCGGTCTGATCTTTTAGATTTTTTGTAACATCTTTAAGTTGCATAATTTTAGCATAATTTTACAAAAAATAAAGGGTTTGTTTAAGAGTCTATTTTTAAAATACCTTCCCTTTCTATTTTGTCACTATTCCTAAGCTAATTATACCACAAAAAACAGCGACCTTTAAGGCCGCTATTTTATTTAAAAAATTTTTAAATTCTTTAAAGTCCGTCGTATTCGCGCATGGTAAGTTGCGCTTGAATTTGTTTAACCGTTTCAATAACCACCGAAACAACGATTAACAAGCTGGTGCCACCAATGGCAAAAGCTTGAACGCCGGTAATATATTTCATAATTAACGGTAAAACAGCAATAGTACCCAAGAACAAAGCGCCCACTAAAATAATTTTATGGGTGGTAGCAGCTAAATATTCACTGGTATTTTTTCCCGGTCTAATCCCCGGAATAAAGCCCCCTTGTTTTTGTAAATTTTCCGCAATTTGATCAGGATGGAAAACCACTTCAGTATAAAAATAAGTAAAGGCAAAGACCATTAAGAAATAGACGACTCCGTAAAATAATTGATTCTCAAATAAACGAATCACAAATTCTGCGCTTGAAGCAATCCAAGCGGTTTTAGCATGAACTAAAAATTGGGCAATCATGGAAGGAAACAAAACAACAGACACAGCAAAGATGATAGGAATTACTCCGGCCATATTCACTCTTAAAGGTAGATGGGTATTGGTACCGCCAAAAGTTCGATTGCCTCGAACTTGACGCGCGTATTGAACAGGAATATTTCTCTGCCCTTCATTAATAATAACTACACCCACAATCGTAATAAGAGCAATGACAATGAAACCAATTAAAGTAAAAAGTTGAGTTTGATCAAAAGTAACAATAATCTGTTGTACAACTTGCGGTAAAGAAGAAACGATTCCGGCAAAAATCAATAAAGAAATACCATTACCAACTTTTTGTTCAGAAATAAGTTCACCAATCCAAACTAATAAAATTGTGCCGGCGGTAATCGTAATTAACATGATAAACATATCAAATTCGCTCACTGTACCTAAAACACCAGCCGCGGAACGACGCAGTAAAGTAATCATGCCGTAAGATTGCAAAATACCAAGGGGCACAGTTAGAAGACGAGTCCAACTATTAATTTTTTGTCGTCCGGATTCTTCTTTTTGCATTTCTTCAATCTTAGGTATAATCATACCTAAAAGTTGAAAAATAATGGAAGCGGTAATGTACGGGGCTACGCCCATCATCACAATTGAAAAATTCTCCATGCCACCACCGGAAAAAAGATTCATGAGACCCAAAATTTGATTGGAAGCAAATAAACTTTTTAGAGCGGCCTGATTAACTCCGGGAATGGGAATATGAGCTAAAAAACGAAAAATAACCAACATGCCGATCACAAAGAGAACTTTTTTTCGTACATCTTTGGCTTTCCAAATTTGAATTATTTTATCAAACATAAAAAACTAATTATTTTTCTACAAAACTAAAATTTATTTAGCTTGTTCTTTAACGCTAGCACTCATCTTAATGCTCTCAAATTTAACTTTGACTGTCAATTTTTCTTTACCTAAAATTTTTACTGGTTTATCAAGCGTGGAAATTAAATTTTTCTCCAATAAAGTAGCTGCGTTCACTACATCTCCATCTTTAAAATTATTATTAATGGCTTTGACACTCACAATTTGATTCTTAGGTTTATCTGATTTAAAGCCGCGTACTTTAGGAGTTTGCAGTAATTGAGATTTCATTCCTAAACGTTTTAAATTAGAAACACCGGCGCGTTGTCTTTGGCCTTTTTGACCTCTGGTACTATAAGTGCCGCGACCCGAAGCATTACCGCGACCCACACGCTTTTTATTCTTATGAGAACCTTTACTCTTTTTTATTGTGTTAAGTGATAACATATTTTTAAAACTAATTTATAACCACTGGCCACTGCTTAAATTATTTTTTTACTTTGCCGGTTTCTTCAGCAACCTTTTTCTCTTTGCCCTCCTTATTCCCTTTTGCTTCCTTAGTTGATTCAACTTGATTGCTTCCCTTATCCGCTTTCTTTTCTACACGACGCAACATTGTTAAAGCCTCAATAGTACAACGAGCATTATTAACTTTATTATTAGTGCCTAAAGTTTTAGTGGTAGCATTCTTTACTCCAGCTAATTCAAAAATAACCCGAGTTACTCCACCAGAAATAACACCGCTCCCTTTTCTAGCCGGTTTAATTAAAATTTTTGCGGCGCCTTTTTTATGATAAACTTCGTGAGGAATGGTGTCACGAACAATCGGCACATTTATCATCGCTTTTTTAGCTTTATTTACTGCCTTATTAACCGCAATAGTTACATCCGCGCCCTTTCCTAAACCAACACCGACATTGCCTTTTTTATCACCAATCGCCACACAAGCGCGAAAATTCATTCTTTTTCCACCCGCCATAACCCGAGTAACCCGAGCCACCTCTAAGATTCTTTGTTCAAATTCATCACGGCGGTCATCACGGCGATCGCCTCTTCTGCCGCGAAAGGAACGTTTTTTCTCGCCAAAAACATCCTTGGCCACTGTTTTAGCCGCGCCAGTGGAAGGAGTATCTTGCTCTACTTTATTCTTTGCTATTTTTTTATCTTCAGACATATATTCTTGATTTTAATATTCTAACCTAAAAATCTATTAAAAAATTAAACCACCTTCACGAGCACCTTCAGCCACCGCTTTAACACGACCATGATATTTATAAAAACTACGGTCAAAAACAACAGTGCTAATTTTTTTGGCCTTGGCTTTTTCCGCAATTAATTTACCCAACTCTTTACAAATTTCTACTTTCTTCCCCGCTTTTTTTACTTCGGCTGAAGAAGCGCTCACTAAAGTCTGACCAGCGCTATCATCAATAATTTGTAAAAACATCCCGCGGTTAGAACGAAAAACACTCAAACGAGGACGACTGGCAGTGCCGGAAATTTTTGATCTAACTTTTTCATGACGGCGAGCCCGTTTTTCATTTTTTACCTTATTTTTATCCATATAATTAATAATAGTTTAATGACAATTTTTACTTTCCTTTTATCGCGGCCTTACCAGCTTTGCGACGAACAACCTCATTAGAATATTTAATTCCCTTGCCTTTATAAGGTTCTGGTTTTCTAATTTTTCTAATTTGGGCGGCTGTTTCTCCTAAAAGCTCTTTATCAGCGCTCATTAAAGTAACAGAATTGCCTTCAACCGTAGCACTTACGCCAGTCGGTAAGTTAAAAACAACTGGATGAGAAAAGCCTAAATTCATATTTAATTTATTACCAGACACACTGACGCGATAACCAACACCACTAATTTCTAACTTTTTAGAAAAGCCCTCGCTTACTCCTTTAACCGCGTTTCTCACCAAACTCCAAACTAGACCCCACATAGCGCTCGCATTTTTAGCCTCTAAATCTTTTGGTTTAACTATCACTTCTGCTCCTTCAACTTTAACCTCAATTAATTCTTGAATTTTTATTTTCAATTCTCCTTTTGGCCCTTTAACAGAAAAAGTATCGCCGCTTACAGTGGCAGTAACTCCGGCCGGTATTTGAATTGGTAATTTTCCTAAACGTGACATAGAAGAAATAATTTAATAATTAATAAACCTCACCAATGACTTCGCCACCGATTTGTTGTTTTTTCGCTTCTTTGCCAGTCATAATACCAGAAGAAGTAGAAATAATCGCGGTGCCAAAATTATTCAAGACAGTAGGAATTTCTGTTTTGGAAACATATATTTTTAATCCTGGCTTGCTGACGCGCTTAATAGAATTAATCTGTGGCTTGCCATTCTTGCGATATTTTAACTGGATAAGAAGTTCGTCAAAATTGTTGCGCTTGCCTTTAAAACCGCCGGGAATAACTTCAACTTTTCTAATCCAACCTTCACTTTCTAAAATTTTCGCCACTTCATATTTCAATTTGCTCATAGGCAAAACAATCTCCGATTTTTTGACGGCGGAAGCGTTTCTAATTCTTGTGAACATGTCTGCGATGGGATCCATCATATTTTTAAATTAAACTTAAATTTCTAAATTACCAGCTTGATTATTACCAGCTTGATTTTCTGATTCCTGGTAAATCACCGTTGTCGGCTAATTCGCGGAAACAGATACGGCATAATTTAAAATCACGCATAAAACCACGATTGCGGCCACAACGCCAACAACGATTGATTTTACGAGTGGAAAATTTCGGTTTTCTTTTAGATTTAACAATTAATGCTGTTCTTGCCATATTTATTTGAAATTATTTACTGTCTTTTTTAAAGGGAAAGCCAAGTAAACGGAAAAGTTCTAAACCTTCGGCTCTATTTTTAGTACTGGTTGATAAACAAATCTCTAAACCAAAATTACTAACAATATCTTCAACTTTAAGTTCAGGAAAAGCAGCTTGATCTTTAATGCCAATCGTTAAGTTGCCGGTTGAATCAACTGCTTTCTCGCTAATGCCACGAAAATCACGCACGCGCGGGAAAGTGATGTTCACTAATTTTTCCACAAAATCATACATTCGATCACCACGTAAAGTAACCTTAGCGCCGATGGTCATGCCTTCTCTAATTTTAAAAGCGGAAATTGATTTTTTCGCCAAGGTAAAAACCGGTTTTTGGCCAGTGATTTTAGTAAGATTATCAGCAATATTTTGTTGATACTCCTTTTCTTTAGCATGTGAACCAAAACCAACATTGATTACCACCTGAGTTAAACGAGGGGCAACATAATCATTTTTAAAATTAAACTCTTTCTTTAATTTCGGTAATATTTCTTTTTGATATTTTTCTTTAAGTCTCATAAATTTATTATTACTCGATTATTTCCTGACATTTCTTGCAAACGCGAAATTTTTTATCTTTTGCGCCGTCTACTTTTACAATTTTTCTCGCGATTCTAGTAGTTCGACCACAATTGGAACAAACCAAAGCAACATTGGAAATATTAATAAAAGCCGGAAATTCAATTCTTTGTCCCTTTTCTCCTCTTTTTTGCGGTCTTAAATGTTTAATTAAAAGATTTAAGCCCTCAATACTAACCTTGCCTTCCTTAGGAAGCACTTGCAAAACCTTACCGACTTTACCCTTATCTTTTCCGGTTAATATTTTTACTTTGTCATTCTTTTTGATATGCATATATTTCTTAAACTTGACTTGTTTTTATAAAACTTCAGGAGCTAAGGAAGCAATTTTAACAAAACCGGCGCGTCTTATTTCGCGTGCCACCGGACCAAAAATACGAGTTCCTTTTGGCTCTTTCTTTTCCACATCAACAATAATCACACAGGCGTTATCATCAAATCTTAAATAAGAGCCGTCTTTGCGTCTGATTTCTTTTTTAGTTCTGACCACCACCGCCTTGACCACATCACCTTTTTTCACAGCCGCATGCGGTGCCGCGCTTTTCACCGTCGCCACAAAAACATCACCTATTCTGGCATAACGTCTGCCGGTTCCACCTAAAACCTTAATACACTGCACTTCTTTGGCGCCTGAATTATCAGCTACTTTTAAATATGATTGAACTTGTATCATATATTTATCTTTTTAAAATTATCATCGTCCTTTTTAAAATTATCATCGTCCTTTTTAAGCAATAACTCGCCATCTCTTATCTCGACTTAAAGGACGACATTCAACAAAAGTGACTTTATCACCAACTTTAAATTTATTATTTTCATCATGAACTTTATAGCGACGACTAACTGTGTAACGCTTTTTATATTTAGGATGAACTTTGACTGTTTCTACTTTAACGACGATGGTCTTATCATTTTTGTCACTAACCACTACACCACTAAATCGACGATTAATCTTTTCTTTGACAGTTAAATTTTTCTCTGTTTTCACGGACATATTATTTTTTCTTATTTATTATCGTTAAAATCTGGGCGATAAGTCGTCTAACCGCTCTTATTTCCCGAATATTTTTTAATTGCTTGTTAGAATCTTTAAAACGTAAATCACGCAATTTTTCTTGACTGGCAATTAATAATTTATTTAATTCACCAATATCTTTAGTCAATAATTCTTTCTTATCCATATTATTTTAATTATTCCTTACTAATGAATTTACATTTTACGGGTAATTTATAACCAGCCAATTCCAATGCTTTCTTAGCTGTTTCTTTGTCAACACCTTCCATTTCAAACAAAACCATGCCCGGTTTAACAATCGCCACATAGTGGTCAACTGAGCCCTTACCTTTACCCATAGGAATTTCTCCGCCATGAGCCGTCACTGGTTTATCAGGAAAAATTCTAATCCAAATCTTGCCGCCTTTTTTTACGTATTTAGTAATAACACGACGAGCGGCTTCAATTTGACGAGAATTGACCCAACAAGCACCCAGGCTTTTTAGACCATAGCTACCAAAACTGATATTTAAATGACGACTCGCTTTTCCACCGCGACGTCTTTTATGATCTTTTCTCCATTTAGTTTTCTTTGGCATTAACATATTTTTGTATACTCAAAAATCAAATTGAAATAAATTTAACTCTCAATTACTTCACCAGCGGCTTTTTCTTTTTCAAAAACTTCTCCCTTATAAATCCAAACCTTGATTCCGATGGTACCATAAGTAGTATGAGCGGCTCCACGAGCGTAATCAATGTCAGCTCTTAAAGTTTGTAGTGGTACTTTGCCCCAAACTAATTTTTCGCTGCGGGCAATTTCCGCGCCATTTAAGCGACCGGAAACCACTGTTTTACATCCTAAGGCGCCCCCTCTTTCAACCCGACCAAGAGCTTGTTTCATTACTTTTCTAAACGGAACTCTTTTTTCAATTTCCATAATCATGTTTTGAACAATAATCTGAGCGCTCAAATTAGGGCGACTGACTTCCTTGATATTTAAATTAATTTCTTGCAAACGAAAATTCTTTAAAAACTTTTTATGTAATTTTCTTTTTAATTCTTCAATACCATTTCCACCACGACCAATAATTACACCCGGCTTGGCAGTATGAATTGTGATTTCGATCCGATTGATGCCACGAATAATTTCTACTTTATCAACACCCGCTTCTCTAAACTCTTTAATTAAATGTTTACGGATATTGATATCTTGTTTAATATTCTTGACATATTGATCACCTTGCTCAAACCAAACAGACGGCCAAGTCTTGGTGATACCCATGCGCATTATTTTCGGATTAACTTTTTTTCCCATATATGTTTAATTAGGCGAATTACTTATATTATTAACCGGCTTTTCTTTGAAAAATCTTTGGTTTTTCCGGCGCTGCCTTGCTGGAAGCGGATTTTTTACCTTTATCATCTTTCTTTGCTTTGCCAAGTGTTTTCGCAGTCTTTTCTCCTTCTTTAACTAATTTCTCCAGTTTAACCGGTTCAGCTACTTCAACCGCTTTCTTCTCTACTTTCTGACTGGCTTTAATTTCTTTCAAAACTAAAGACACATGCGAACCGCGTTTGCGAATCGCAGTTGCTCGTCCTTGTGCTCTTGGCATCCAACGTTTCATGGTTAATCCTTCATCAGCTTTAATTGAAGCAATTTTTAAATTAGATTTATCTAAATTATAAGTATTAACCGCGTTAGCGACCGCTGAATTTATTAATTTAATAATTGGCTGAGCAGCTTTCTTATTCATAAACTTAAGCTGACTCAAAGCTTCATCAACCGTTAGTCCTCTTACCACGTCAATCACCAAACGCACTTTTTGCGCTGATATTCTTAAATGTTTTAAGCTTGCTTTTACTTCCATATAATTAGATTATTTTTTAGCTTGCGCTTGAGTTTTAGCCATTTTACCGCCATGAGAAACAAATTTTCTGGTCGGGGCAAATTCTCCCAAGCGATGACCAATCATATTTTCAACAATATAAACAGGGACATGTTGTTTGCCATTATGAACACCAAGAGTATGACCGACCATTTCCGGAGTAACCGTGCAAGCTCTATCCCAAACTTTTATCACTTCCTTACTGTCTGGTTTTAAATTTTTTATTTTATTGATTAGCCGTTGATTAACGTAAGGGCCTTTTTTTGAACTTCTGGACATAATTATAAAAATTAATATGTGCTTTTATTGCAATCTTATTTGCGACCGCGACGTTTGCTGCTGCGACGTTTAATAATTAAACGATCACTAGGATGCTGACGTCGAGTTTTAACTCCAAAAGCTGGCTTACCCCAAGGAGTTTTGGGATGTTTCATACCAATTGGTTGTTTTCCTTCACCACCACCATGAGGATGATCAACCGGATTCATAGCGGTTCCGCGAACAGTTGGTCTAAAACCTAAATAACGTTTTCGTCCAGCTTTCCCTAAAGAAATATGACGTTTATCTGGATTACTAACTTGACCAATTGTGCATAAACAATCTTTCTTGATTAATCTTATTTCACCGGATGGCATTTTAACTTGCGCATATTTGTTTTCCACACCCATCACATAAACAACATTACCGGCGCCACGAGCAATTTTTGCTCCTTGACCAGGTTCAAGCTCAACTGAACTAATCGGCATACCAGCCGGAATAAACTTTAAAGGCATGGCATTACCATTTTTTATTTCAATCAAATTCTTGGAACTCATCAATTTATCGCCTACCTTTACATCGGTCGGGGCAATAATATATCGTTTTTCACCATCCGCATAATGTAATAAAGCTAAACGAGCGCCCCGATTTGGATCATATTCAATTCCGGCCACCGTTGCTTCAATATCAAATTTATCACGTTTAAAATCAACCAAACGGACATAACGTTTAGCGCCACCACCACGATGACGAACGGTTATTTTTCCGCTTGAGTTGCGTCCACTTTTTCTTTTTTTGATAACCACCAGCTTTTTTTCCGGACTTGACTTGGTAATATCTTTAAAGTCATCAAAAGTCGCGTCACGACGTCCCGGAGTATTAGCTTTTACTTTTTTAATTCCCATATTAATTCAATTTCTAATTGATACTTGAAATTTATTTTTTAGTCGCTTAAATACCTTCGTATTAGATACCTTCGTAAATAGTAATGGTCTCTCCTTTAGCTAAAGTAACAATCGCTTTTTTCCAATCTTTGCGTTGACCATGAATGCGACCGCGACTAACTCGCTTCCCTTTATTTCTAATAATATCTACACTAATTGGTTTAACACCGTAAACTGATTCAATTGCTTTCGCCACTTCAATTTTATTCGCTTTATTTTCCACCACAAAAACATATTTATTTTCGGCGGAAAGATTAGTCGCTTTTTCTGTGACTAAAGGTTTAATTAATAAATGACTGGCGGCGGCATATTTACCAGTACCGGTTTTTTTGCTTTTCACCTTTCCATCAACTGAACCAGCATATAAATCTTTCATGCTGGTTACTTCTGGTGCAGCTGCCTTCTTTTCTTTCTTCACTTTCTTTTCTTCATTTTTTTTCTTGTCTTCAGTTTTGGCCGCTTTAGTCTTTTTATCGTCAGTGCTTGTTTTTTTAAATCCGAATAACGCCATATTTTTATTTGTTATAACGCTTAGTTAAAACGCTAATCGCCTCTTCTGTTAAAAGTAAATTCTTATGAGCCAACAAGTCGGCGAGATTAATATTTTCTAAATTTATAATTTTAACACCAGTTAAATTGCGACCGGAATATTTTAACTTTTCATCTTTTTTGTCATTGATCACTAAAATATTGCGGCGATTACTTTCTAAAACTTTCTTCTCAATTGCGCTCAAAACTTCATTAAATTTCTTGGTTTTAAATTCAGCAATCGTGAAATCATCTAAGACCACTAAAGAATTAGTTTTAACTTTATCAGACAAAGCCATAAATAAAGCTTTCTGTTTCATCTTCTGATTAATTTTCTTTTTAAAATTACGCTCACTGCGAGGACCAAAAGTAACGCCACCACCAATCCAAATCGGTGAACGATTTGAGCCAGCTCGAGCGCGACCAGTTCCCTTTTGTTTCCAAGGTTTGCGACCGCCACCAGAAACCTCGCTACGATCTTTAGTGTGAGCTAAAATTTGACGACTGTTAGCCGTTTGCGTCACTAAGGCTTGATGTAATAATTCTAAGTTTGGCTCAACCGCAAAAATCTTTGGCTCTAAAGCTAAATCTTTAACTGGTTCAGCGGCTTGATTGTAAACTTTTATCTTTAATGACATATACTAATAATACTTATAGTAAATTTAGGAAGCACTGGCTTCAGTTTTTGCTTCTTCAGCCTTTGTTTCTTCTTTTGTCTCAACCTTTGTTTCTTCGGTCTTAGCTTCTTCTTTTTTTTCTTCTGTTTTTATTTCTTCTGTTTCTTTTTTAACTTCTGCTTTCACTTCTTCAGCTTCTGATTCTTTAGCAACTTCTGAGGTAGCTTCTGGGGTAGCTTCTGGGGTAGCTTCTTTTTTTAAATTAACTTTTAATTCACCTTCCCCGCTAATTAAAATTAAACTATTAATCGCTCCCGGAATAGCGCCTTTAATATAAATAAGATTATTTTCCGCATCAACTTCAATAATTTCTAAATTAGGAATCGTAATTCTATTACCACCCATACGACCAGCCATTTTTGTACCTTTGAAAACATGAGCCGGTCCTTTTGGTCCGATTGAACCAGGCATTCTTTCTTGATCTTTATTACCATGAGTTTTTCTAAAACCGCCAAAACCATGACGTTTGACTACGCCTTGAAAACCCTTGCCCTTTGAAGTGCCAACCACATTGATTTTATCACCCACCGCAAAAGTTTCCACGGTAATTGTATCACCAATTTTAATATCTGGAGTTTCCTTTACCCTAAACTCGCGAAGATGAGCCGGTTTTAAATCAAGTGTTTTAACATGACCACTCTGCGGTTTTTTAATATTTTTTGCTTTTCTCGTACCAAAAGCAATTTGCACCGCCTCATACCCATCAGTAGCTTGTTTTTTAATTTGGGTAATTTGACATGGCCCAGCTAAAACTGGAGTCACAGCAAAAACATTATCTCCTTTCCAGATTTGGGTCATCATCTTCTTTTTTCCGATTATAAACTTCATATATTTCTTAAATACTTGCTCTTATTTCTTAAATACTTGCTCTAATTTAACAAAAAAACTGGTCTATAAACCAGCTCAATATAATCTAAAATTCAACAAAAAATCTTGGTCTAACCGCGATTTTAATTTGTCTATTTTGAATTTTGCTGATTTACCTCCAATATTTTGCTGATATTAGCCAAGATACTTTCTGATAAACAGAGTTATCAAGACACCTGTCAGCAAACTTTAATTTATTTTTAAATACTACTACATTTTTATTTCAACGTCAACCCCGGCTGGCAAGTTTAAATTAGTCAAATCTTCAATCGTTTTCGCGCTTGGGTCAATAATGTCAATCATTCTTTTATGGATACGCATTTCATATTGATCACGCGCATCTTTATGCACAAAAGTAGAACGGTTGACCGTATATTTTTTCTTTTCAATTGGCAAAGGGATGGGACCGAAAAAATGAGCATCAGAACGTTCTATCGTATCAATGATAGTCTTAGTCGATTGATCAATAATTTTATGATCAAAAGATTTAATTTTAATCCTGATTCGCTGCTTAAATTCTTTTTCATCTTTTTTGTGTTCGGACATACTTGATTGTTGTTTGTTGTAAATTTTTGAAATTATTTTTTAGCTTAAATAATCGCTACCAGCTCACCCTTTTTATTAAAAGAGTGAGCCAAAGCAATTACTTCAAAATTTTAGTTACTACACCAGCGCCCACAGTGCGACCACCTTCGCGAATCGCGAATCTCATTTTTTCTTCAAGAGCAATCGGGGCAATTAATTTAACATTTAAATTAACAGTGTCGCCGGGCATTACCATTTCGGTTCCGGCTGGTAAAGTAATGTCGCCGGTAACGTCAGTGGTTCTGATATAAAATTGTGGTTTATAACCATTGAAGAATGGTTTGTGACGACCACCTTCATCTTTGGATAAAACATAAACTTCGGCACTAAATTCAGTGTGTGGAGTAATAGAACCCGGTTTACAAAGGACTTGTCCTCTTTCAACCTCATTCTTCTTGGTACCACGTAATAGTAAACCGGCATTATCACCAGCTTGACCTTGGTCTAATTGTTTATTAAACATTTCTACGCCAGTGATAGTTGTTTTCTTAGTTTCCATTAAACCAACAATTTCCACTTCATCGCCAACTTTGACAATACCTCTTTCAATACGGCCGGTAACTACTGTACCGCGACCTTCAATTGAGAAGATGTCTTCAATCGGCATTAAGAAAGCATGATCAATATCTCTTTTTGGTTCAGGAATAGATTGATCCAATTGTTTCATTAATTCTAAAATCGGTTCTGCTTCTGGTCCGGTTGGATTTTCCAAAGCCTTTAAAGCACTACCGCGAATAATCGGAGTAGTGTCGCCTGGGAATTCGTATTTCTTTAATAAATCACGAACCTCTTCTTCAACTAAATCAATTAATTCCTTGTCTTCAACCATGTCGCATTTGTTTAAGAAAACAACAATATGGGGCACACCAACTTGACGAGCAAGTAAGATGTGCTCTCTAGTTTGAGGCATAGGACCATCAGTTGCAGAAACAACTAAAATAGCACCGTCCATTTGTGCGGCACCAGTGATCATGTTCTTAACATAATCAGCGTGACCAGGACAATCAACGTGCGCATAATGTCGGGCATCTGATTCGTATTCAACGTGTGCTGTTGCAATTGTAATACCTCTCTCTTTTTCTTCGGGAGCGGCATCAATTTCACTGACATTTTTATGGGAAGCTTTCATTCCCTTAGCATTGAAAACAGCCAGCATTGCGGCGGTTAAAGTAGTTTTCCCATGGTCAACGTGGCCGATAGTACCGACGTTAACATGGGGTTTTGTGCGTTCAAATTTGTCTGCCATGTTTTTGTTGTACGGCCCCCGTTAACACGGGGTTTCTTTCCTATACTAGGAAACCAGCCGAACTAAATTAAATATTTATTAAATTATTTATTAAATTATTTTTTACCAAAAATTTACTCGATATTATGCGCCTTATTCTTAACGGCGGGAGGAATCTGCCAACTCTTCTTGACTTTGTCTTCTTCAGAGAGAGCGCTGGCCTTATCTTGATTCTTCCACATCGAGATTTCCTGATTAATTTTATCAGTTAAATCTTCATCTGTCAAATCAGATTTTGGAGCTGTCTTTTCCTTTTTTTCCTCAATAAAATCATCTTTTTCACTGTTTTTATGAGGATTCAAAGTAACTGTTTTTAAGTAATGATTAACATCCATTACCACATAAGAATCGTCCGGATTAGCTCCATCATAAATTATTACTCGATCGCCAGTTTGTTTAATCAGTTGTAAAATCTTTTTTAATTGTTCAGGAAACATAGGCGTTATATTAAATTACTTAATTTTTTATTTGCCGCTCTTCTCTTTGAGAGTTTCTAGAATACTCTTTGGTACTTCAGCATAATGAGAGAATTCCATAGTATAGTTGGCACGGCCTTGACTCATAGAACGTAAACTGGTGGAATAGCCAAACATTTCCGCTAACGGCACCTTGGCTTTGACAACCTTAATATTCACCCGATCAGACATTTCTTCAATTTGACCACGTTTGCTATTTAAATCTCCCATGATGTTACCCATATATTCTTCTGGCGTAGTAACTTCAACTTTCATAATCGGTTCCAATAAAATTGGACCGGCTTTCTGACAAGCTTCCTTAAAGGCAAAAATGGCCGCCATTTTAAAGGCAATTTCCGATGAATCAACTTCATGATAAGAACCATAGAAAACCGCTGCCCTAACATCAACCATTGGATAACCAACCAAAACACCGCCTTGAATAGCTTCTTTGACTCCTTTTTCAATTGCCGGAATATATTCACGTGGAATAATACCACCCTTAATTTCATCAACAAATTCAAAGCCTTTACCTTGCTCAAGCGGTTCAACGCGCAAAGAACAATGACCATATTGACCGCGACCACCGGATTGCTTGGCATATTTATGTTCAGCTTCCGCTACTTTAGTAATTGTTTCGCGATATGAAACTTGTGGTTTACCAACATTAGCTTCCACACTGAATTCTCTTTTCATGCGGTCAACAATAATATCTAAATGTAATTCACCCATTCCGGAAATTAAGACTTGGTTTGTTTCCTCATCAGTTTCTACTCTAAAAGTCGGATCTTCTTCAGCCAAACGTGATAAAGCCACACCCATTTTTTCTTGATCAGCTTTAGTTTTTGGTTCCACCGCAATTTTAATAACCGGCTCAGGAAAATTAATTGATTCCAGAAGCATCGGCGCATTTTCCGCGCAAAGCGTATTACCGGTCGTAGTATTTTTCAAACCAATAATGGCGGCAATATCACCCGCATAAATTTCTTTAATTTCTTCCCGATGATTTGAGTGCATACGCACTAAACGACCAATTCTTTCTTTGTTGCCGGTTGAAGAGTTAATGATATATGAACCGGACTCTAAAACACCTTGATAAACACGGACAAAACATAATTTACCAACAAAGGGATCAGTAGCAATTTTAAAAGCTAAACCAACAAAGGGTTTATTATCATCAGCTTTTACTTCTATTTTAATTTCTTCATTGCGCACATCAGTACCAAAAACAGACGGAACATCAAGTGGCGAAGGTAAATAATCAACTACCGCATCAAGCGCTAATTGAACACCAATATTTTGTAAAACAGATCCGCATAAAACCGGATATAATTCATTAGCGATTACACCTTTGCGAATAGCAACTTTTAATTCTTCAATAGATACTTCTTGTCCATTTAAATATTTTTCCATGGTTGCTTCATCGCATTCTACTGCTTTTTCAACTAATTCCGCATAAAACTGATCAACTTTGTCTTTCAAATCATCAGGAATGGGAATTTCAATCATGTTAACACCAAAATTCCCTTCAAATTGATAAGCTTTTTTATTCAAAATATCAATTACGCCTTGCAAATTATTTTCCGCTCCGATTGGCAATTGAATGGCCACGGCCTTAGGACTTAATCGTTTGCGAATGGAATCAAGACTCATATAAAAATCCGCTCCCATCTTGTCCATTTTATTAACAAAACAAAGACGAGGAACATGATATTTATCCGCTTGACGCCAAACGGTTTCGGATTGCGGTTCAACCCCGGCTTGTCCATCAAAAACAGCGACAGCTCCGTCCAAAACGCGCAAGGATCTTTCCACTTCCACGGTAAAGTCAACGTGCCCTGGAGTATCAATAATATTTATTTTTTTATTTTTCCAAAAACAAGTTGTGGCGGCGGAGGTAATGGTTATACCTCTTTCTTTCTCTTGTTCCATCCAATCCATTTCCGCTGCTCCTTCGTGTACTTCTCCGATTTTATGTTTTTTACCGGTATAAAAAAGAACACGCTCGGTAAAAGTAGTTTTTCCGGCATCAATGTGAGCCATGATGCCAATATTTCTAATGTTTTCCAGGGTATAATCTCGGGCCATATTTTAAGTTAAAAATTAAATGTTATAAATTTATATTTATTAATTAGCGAGAAAAATGAGCAAAAGCCTTGTTTGCTTCCGCCATCTTGTGGACTGCTTCCCTCTTTTTCACTGCGTTACCTTCACCATTGGAAGCGTCTAAAATTTCCAAAGCCAATCTTTCGGCCATTGAACGACCTTTGCGATCTTGGGCTGCTTTAATAATCCAATTGCAACCTAAAAAATAACGTCTTTCACCACGTACTTGAAATGGCACTTGATAGTTAGCGCCACCTACTCGCTTGCCACGTACCTCAACTAAAGGCGAAACTTTTTTAATCGCTTTATTAAAAATATGGCGGGGATCTTGTTTAGTTTTTTCTTTTATAATTTCAAAAGCCTTATAAACAATATTTTCCGCGACACTTTTTTTACCTTGTTCCATGACATAGTTAATAAACTTGGTAATATTCTTATCATTATATTTGACATCGCTTTCAATATTTCTTTTTGGGGCTGGTTTTCCTCTCATATTTGTGATGGTCGCGAGATTAACAGCTATCCTAAAATCGCGCTTTATTAGTTATATGTTTTTATAAAAATTATATTTTTAAATAGTATTATTTTATTGCATCATTTTTTACTGCATCATTCTTTATTCTTTAGCAGCAGCTTTTGGTTTTTTTGCGCCATAAGAACTACGACTATTTCTGCGCGCCTCAACTCCGGAAGCATCGTAAACGCCACGCACTACTTTATAACGTACACCAGGAAGATCTTTTGTTTTTCCACCTTTAACAAGAACAATGGAGTGTTCTTGCAAATTATGACCCATACCGGGAATATAAGCGGTGACTTCCATGCCATTAGACAAGCGAACACGAGCAATTTTTCTTAAAGCTGAGTTTGGTTTTTTGGGCGTAGTAGTAGTTACCTTTAAACAAACCCCCTGTTTAAAAGGAGCTCCTTTGGCTGTTTCTTTTCTCTTGCGATGTAAAGAATCAAGGGTAACATGAAGCGCTAAAGATTTCTTTCTGGCTTCAACTTTCTTTCTGCCTTTTTTCACTAATTGATTGATGGTTGGCATAATTTTTCACTAATTGATTCCGCTAACTGGGCCGAGGCCGAAACGGAAACTTACTTCTAACTGATTTTAAATATTTTTAATATATTAAAATAATCCTGACAATTCAGGATGTTTACTTTTTTATACTAATTTAATTTAACAAAATATAAAATATAAGTCAAGACAAGATAGGGGTCAAAAACCTGGTTTTATCCTCAACTAAGCGTAATAAGATTAAACAAAAAATTAACTGGCACAGTAATCAGCCAACTAGCCAACATGACCACTAAAATAACCAAAATAAAGCCAAAACGGTCAGCACTCAAATATTTAACTCTTAAATGATTCGGTAAAAAGGCGGCTATAACCTTAGAGCCATCCAGAGGCGGAATAGGCAGCAAATTAAACACCATTAATAATAAATTAATATAAATCACTACGCCGATTAAACCGGCAAACGTTAGGCTAAAAAACGGAGCAAATCTAAGAATTAAGCCAAAAATCAAAGCCATGGCTAAATTAGACAAGGGACCAGCTAGGGCAACCTTGGCTTCCCCGTATTTTTTATCCCGTAAATTATAGGGATTATAAGGGACTGGTTTTGCCCAACCAATCACAAAACCCAAATTAGTCAAAATCATCATCACCGGCAATAAAAAAGATCCAAATAAATCAAGATGGGCGAGCGGATTAATGGTCAGGCGTCCAGCATTTTTAGCTGTGTTATCACCTAAGCGATAAGCCGCAAAACCATGCATGTATTCATGGATAATGGCCGAAAATATTAAAACAATGATTTGAAAAGCAATTATCATAAAATAAATATAACATAACTTGATTAATTTTTAAAATGCTGTTAGAATAAAACCATTAAAATAAGCTAAATAAGTGAATAAACCAATATGGCGAAAAAATGTGATTTATGCGGACGCGGCGCAACTAAAGGAGCTAGTCGTTCTCACTCTAAAGTAAAAACGCTCAAAAAACAAAACATCAATTTACAAACTAAGGAAATAGACGGAATTAAATTTAAATTCTGTACGGCTTGTCTTAGAACGATGAATAAACCAAAACGCGTCAAAACTCCCCGAAAACCGGTTGCTCAAGCAGTTAAAAAAGTTAAAAAAATTAAAAAGACGGTTAAAAAATAAACGACAAAATAAAAAAACAATTAATTGAATTAATTTAAAACCCCGCCTCAAACTTTAAGGCGGGGCTTTTGTTTGACTGCCCTGTTTAATTTTTCTCTGGAATAAAAAAATAATTAAACTTAACAATAAATAATAAATAAACGCTTCAAACCAATTAAAATCCTCAACTATTTTTACTGCCCAAGGAAAAGCAGCTAAATAACGCGCCAGAGAAAAAATATAAAACAATAAAAAGTAGGCGGGCGCGAATAACCAAGGACCAAGCAAAGGAAAAATTGCCCCCGGAATCAGTGATATCAAGATGAGTGGTGCTATTAAGGCGATGAATAAAAAAGGAAAAGTCCAAATCACTAAAATATTGGCCAAGGGTGAAATAAGCGATACTTGTTTAAAATTAATAAGCATAATTGGCATGGTAGTTATTTGACAGGCCAAAGTAATACTTAAAACATCAGTCAGATTTTTGAAAAATGTAAGCAGAAACCCATTTAAATATTTAGGATATATTTTTTTAATGGCACTAAAAAGCGGATAAAGATAGATGATACCTAAAACTGCTAAATATGATAATTGAAAACCCAGATCCGCTCTTAAAAGTTGAGGATTAAAAATTAGCATGAGTGCCGCCGAAAACACTACTGCTCGGATTGAAGTGATTAGTCGTCCTTCATAAAAAGCCAACAGCACCAACAAACCCATTAAACCCGCTCTGACCGCTGAAGCACTTAAACCTGTAAAAATAGGATAGATAATTAAAAAAATTGAGTTAACCAGTAATGCTAGCCGACGTGGAAACCTAAAAAATAAAGTTAATTTTACTATCAAAGCACTTAAAACAACCAAGTGAGTACCAGAAATAGCAATTAAATGACTTAAGCCGGTGCGCGCAAAAGCTTCTTGGTCAGCTGCCAAAATTTGTCGCTTTTCTCCTAAAAATATAGCCTTAGCCAAACCTGCTTCCGGTTCTTCTAGGGAGCGCTCAAAAATTATTTTAATTTTTTGTTTAAATTTAAAAAGGGGGAAAAATAAAAACTGACTCCAATTATTAATTGATGCTTTTTTAATCAGCTTCAACTTAGGATAATACATCACTGAATAAATATTACTTTTTCCTAAATAGCGCTGATAATCAAAATTTTCTAAAATTGGTGGCGCTTCCAATTGTCCTGTGATTTCTAAAACATCACCATAATTATATTGAGGATATAAATTAGTCGTGATTAAAATTTTGTCTGGTAAACAAACTATTAAACGCCGAGTTTTATAATCCACTTCTGCCTCCTCGCAAACCCGCCCCTGAAAAGTAATTTTTTGCCCATGATAAGCAAGTAAATCACTGGCTAATTTCTGTTTGGAAAAAGAATTAGATTTAAAACCAACAATAAAAATCAACCCAATCAAAGTTAAGTTGAAGTAAAAAAATATTCGTGATTTTGATAACATAAAATACCTCTTGCAGGAGGTATTTTAAAATAACAAGCTTAATCTAAACTTAAATTATTGTTTTAAATATTTTAAATAAGCCTCAATAAATAATTCTAAATCACCATCTAGCACCGCCTCAACATCGGTTGTTTCTTCATTGCTACGGTGATCTTTAATTAATTTATTGCCATACAAAAAATATGATCTAATTTGTTTTCCCCATTCCGCTTTTTTTACACCACCCTTTAAAACTTTTTCCTGTTCTTCACGTTTAGTTAATAAACGTTGATTAAGTTTGGCTTTTAACAACTTGAGTGCATTCTCACGATTCTGATGTTGAGAACGTTCAGTTTGACAACTAACCACCAGGCCGGTTGGCAAATGCGTAATTCTAACGGCTGAATCAGTGGTATTAACGCTTTGACCGCCCGGACCACTGGAGCGAAAAACATCAAGGCGTAAATCATCTTCCTTCAACTCCACTTCGCTCTCACTCAACTCGGGAATAACTTCCACTAAAGCAAAAGAAGTTTGACGCAAACCATCAGCATTGAAAGGCGAATTGCGCAATAAGCGATGCACCCCGTTTTCACTTTTCAAATAACCATAAGCATAGGCGCCAACAATTCTTAAGTCCACACTTTTAAGGCCGGCCTCGGTTCCATAATTACGATCTAAAATTTCTACTTTAAACTTTTCTCTTTCACTAAATCTGAGATACATGCGCTCTAACATTTGTGTCCAATCTTGCGCATCAACCCCGCCGGTACCGGCGTGAATTGATAAAATGGCATTTAAGCGATCAAACTCGCCGGAAAATAATGATAAAAATTCTAAACGAGAAAATTCTTTTTCCAATTCCAAATATTTATTTTCTAAATCCTGACTTAAATCAGTTAAAGATAAATCACTATTATCTTCTCTACTGGTTAAAGCAATCATCTCTTCTAGTTCTCTTATTTCTAGTCCGATTTTCTCCCAAGTATTAATTTCATCCGCCAATTCCTCTACTTCCTTACTAACTTTGACAGCTTGAGTTTGATCAGACCAAAAATCAGGAGCACTCATTTTTAAACGCAGTTCCCTTTCTTTGACTTGTTTTCCATCAATATCTAAGAGCGCTTTTATTTGTAAAAAACGCTGACGCAAATCTTCAATTTTTTTTAATAAAACTTCCATAATTAAAATTTAATTAAAACATAACCACATTTAAAGTATAACCTTATTTAAAGCATAACCGTATTTAAAGTATAGCCATAATTAAAGTATAACAAAATAAATTTAAAACGCACACACACTAAGACGAATATTTTAAATTCTTATAAAATCCCTCTTTATACAAAAATCCCCTAAATTAGGGGATTTTAATATATAAACGAATACAATATCAAAAATAATTCGGTTTAACGTTTTGACCATTGTGGTGCTTTTCTTGCCTTCTTTAAACCTGGTTTCTTTCTTTCTACTTGTCGAGGATCACGAGTTAAGAAACCATTAACCTTTAAAGCTTCCTTGGTTTCTGGATCAGTCGCTAAAATTGCACGGGCAATTCCTAATTTTATTGCTCCTATTTGGCCAGATTGACCACCGCCTTTTACTAAAACCGAAAAATTATAATCACGTTGATGACCGGTTACTTTAAGCGGTTGAGCAATTACACTATAACCTTCGCCAGTAAAATATTCAGCGGCTCGCTTACCATTAACCATAATAATGCCTTTACCTTTTTTATATAAACGCACTTGAGCAACGGATTGTTTGCGACGACCAATGGCTTTAATATAATCGCCTTTAAATTCAGCGGTTTCATTTTTCGCCCAGTCTTTTTCGTCAACTTGATTATCTTGTGTAGCGGCTGCCAACTCTTCTTCCTTGGCAACTTTTGTCTTTTTTTCTGCCATATTTATTTGATAATTAATCTTTTGAGCATGTCAGGGCGCAATTTTGTTGGAGGAAGCATTTCTTTAACCGCGCGTCTTAACACTTCGCCCGGATTTAACGCATAAATTGCCGACATTTTCTTTGTTTTTAAACCACTCAAATAACCAGAATAATGATGATATTCTTTCTGTTCTAATTTCTTGCCAGTAAATTTAAGTTTAGAAATATTTATTACTTCAACAATATCACCCAAATCTAAATGCGCTTGGTATTCAGGTTTATTTTTACCACGTAAAAGATGGGCAATTTTTGTTGCTAAGCGACCAACGGTTTGATCAGTAGCATCAATTTGATGTGTTTTCCTTTCTACTTTCTTCATATTTTTAAACTAATTCAATTTGAACCATTTCCGCGCCGTCGCCCTGTCTGGGTCCAAGCTTGGTAATTCTAGTATAACCACCGGGACGACTTTTATAACGTTCACCTAAAACTTCCATAGCTTTTCTAACAGCATTCTTTTGTAATAAAACTTTAATTAAACCACGTCGAGCGGCTAAATCGCCGGCTTTAGACGAAGTAATCATTTTTTCTACCAACGGTCTAACCGCGGCGGCTTTCGCTTTAGTAGTTTTCACTTTTTCGTATAAAATAAGACTGGACGCTAAATTTCGTAACATTAATTCGCGTGGTCCTTTTTTTCGATCAAGAATTTTATTTTTATTTCTGTGACGCATAAGTCCCTAGGATTATCCGAATCGCTTATAAAGCGGGCGGCTTACAAATTTATTATTTCTATTATTTCTTTGTTTTCTTAACTTTTTTTTCTTTTTTCTCTGGTTTGGCCTTTTCTTCTTTTTCTTTTTTTTCTTCTTTCTCTTCTTTTTTGTCTTCTTTTTTCTCTTCTTCTGTTTCTAAAACTTCCTCATCATTCATTTCCGGTGTTTCCTTTTTTTCTTCTCCTTCTTGTTCTTCCGCTTGTTTAGCTAAAGCACCGGGTAAAAGCGCGCTAAATTGATCAACTAAAATTTTAATGGATTCATTAAAAGCGGTTTCCGGAGAAATAGTACCATCTGTTTTGACATCCAAAATTAATTTATCCCAGTTAGTCATTTTACCAACGCGAGTATTTTCTACCTTAATACTCACATTAACCACTGGCGAAAAAACGGAATCAACTTCAATAAAACCAATTTCTTTGTTTTCTCGTTTACTGCCTTCAACCATTTTATAACCACGACCACTTTTGACAATTATTTCCGCATCTAAACTACCCGCCTCATCAGTGATGTGCGCGATTATTAAATCCGGATTAACAATTTCAACTTCACTGTTCTTAGCGATGTCGCCTGCGGTAACCACTTTTTTTCCTTTTACTTTTAAGGATAAACGCACATCTTCATCAGTAAACATCTTGAGTCTTAGTTGTTTGAAATTCAAAATCATTTCTAAAACATCTTCCTTAATACCGGAAAGAGCCATGAATTCATGACTAGCGCCCTTAATTTTGACACCAGTAACCGCCGCTCCCGGAAGAGACGATAAAAGAACGCGACGCAAGGAATTACCTAGTGTCATACCATAGCCCGGAAATAAGGGCTCAATCGTAATAATTCCCGAATTGTCATTCGCGGTGGTTTTAAAATCAATTTTTTTAGGGTTAGCAATGTTTTGCATATTATTTTTTATTTTGAATAATACTCAATAATCATTTGAACGTTGATGTTTTGTGGTAAATCTTCATCTTTTGGTTCATGTAAGACTTTACCGGCTAATTCTTTAACATCAAGATGCAACCAGCTTGGTCTTTCCGCCTGCGCTAACTTTTCATTTATATTTTTGAAATAAGGATTTTTCTGACTGGTTTTTTTAATTTTAATGGTCTGCCCTTCTTTAACAGAATAGGAAGGAATATTCGCTTTTCGATCATTGACGGTAAAATGACCATGATTAACTAATTGTCGCGCTTGAGCACGAGATTTAGCAAAACCTAAACGGAAAATAACATTATCAAGTCTTGATTCTAAAGCTTTTAAGAAATTTTTACCGGCATCACCTTGTTTTTTAAAAGCTTTATCAAAAGTTAAATGAAATTGCTTTTCAGAAAGACCGTAATATTTTTTTGCTTTTTGTTTTTCCGCTAATTGTGTTCCGTAATCACTTAAACGCTTGCGACCCTTAGGACCATGAAAACCAGGAACATAGTTACGCTTTACCATGGCGCATTTAGGAGAAAAACAACGTTCGCCTTTAAGGAAAAGTTTTTCGCCGACACGTCGACATTGCTTACATTTATTATCAATATTTCTACCCATATTAATTAATACTTATTTAAAAATTAAACCCTTCTTGGTTTCTTTGGTCGGCAACCATTATGCGGTACCGGAGTAGTATCTTTAATTGAGGAAACCTCTAAACCATTAGCATTGAGCGCGCGAATTGCTGCTTCTCGGCCAGTGCCGACTCCAGAAACAAACACACTTACTTCCTGTAAACCATATTCTTCCTTAGCTTTTTGACAAGCAATTTTAGTAATAATTTGCGCAGCATAAGGAGTAGCTTTCTTAGCACCTTTAAAACCAGCTAAACCAGCCGAAGCCCAAGAAATAACATCACCCACATTATCAGTTAAGGTAACCATAGTGTTATTATAAGTCGCTTGGATATAAGCACGACCAACTTTAACAGTTTTGGCCACTTTCTTCTTTTTCTTTTTTATTAATTTTTTCTTGGCGCGAGCCGCCTTATTTTTTTCTAATTTCTGTTTAATTTCTTCAGGCAACTCTTCATCAGAAGAATCAAAAGAAAAAGTCGCTAGCTCATCACGCTCGTCTTTTTCTTTTTTCTCACCAATCTGATCGGTGACATTTGCTTCGCTCTTAGCAACCACTTCCGTATTTTCTGCGGATACATTTGGTTGTTTTTCTAAATCTTTGTTTTCTTTGTCGGACATATTAAAATCTTTATCTTTTAAAATTAAGTCTTTTGCATACCGGCCTTACTCTTGCCGCTTCCCATGGTAATACGTTTATTACCTCTAATCGTACGACTATTCGTTTTTGTTCTTTGACCTCTAGCCGGTAAACGCTTGCTATGGCGAGAACCGCGATAACAATTAATTTCTTTTAAACGCTTAATATTACTTTGAGTTTCTCGACGTAAATCTCCTTCCACCGTGAATTTCTTTTCTATTATTTCTCTTAAAGTATTAACTGCGTCTTCTTTTAAATCACTAACGCGAATATCACGATCAATTTTAGCTATTCCTAAAATTTTAGCTGCTCGACTACGACCTATACCATAAATATAAGTTAAAGCAACTTCAATTCTTTTGTCATTAGGGAGATTAACTCCAGCGATTCTAACTGCCATATCTCAATTATTAATTTCAGCTGACTAGGAGTAAAAATATTTTTTAACTAGCCAAGCCGCTTATATAAAATAAAAATTACCCTTGTCTTTGTTTATGTTTAGGGTTTTTGCAAATTACGTGGACCCGACCTTTACGTCGCACAACCTTGCAATCTTTACAAATTTTCTTAGCACTAGATCTAACTTTCATAATATTAATTAATTGCTGTAA
>DAONYH010000003.1:0-92045 GCA_035414245.1 bacterium
TGATAATGGTCGCCGGCCGGAGCGCTTCTTTAATTGAACTAAAAAATCCTTTGTGCTTGTCGGTTACTGGGTCGTAAGGAACAACCACAAAAAATCTTTTACTCATAATTCTGCCCAAAGAAGTTAATTCTTGAATGTATTCAATATAATCAGCTGTTTGAATTTTTAATAATTTATTAATTTGTTCTTTTTCTTTCTCTTTCAAATAGTTTAAATAATTATCAATATCAAGTTCTCGCGATTGAACTACAATTTGCAAAGTAAAAGCGAGATTATTTAGAAAACGTACATAAGAACCAATCACCGCGTTCTGCTCTTCTTCGCTTTTTAAGGCAAAATTAATACTGGAAACCATTAGCACCGCTCTTAAGGTTCCATCTTTCATCACCACTGTATTATCTTTAATCTCGGCGATATCTAAATATTGTTGAGTGGAAGCGGCTATTTTATTGCTAGCTGATTTATTGGCCATATATTTATTGTTTTCCCTTATATCGCCCCTTCGTATCAACAATGAGAGCGACTTCGGCTAAACGAGATTTTTTATAATATTCTTTCACCATCGGCTTTACTTCTGGTAAGCTATCAAGCTTGGTTTTTTCTTCAATCAAATTAGCGCTTTCCGCATTATTCCAAACTCTTAATCGCGGACGGCGAAAAGTTTGTACCATGTTTAAAACAAAAAAGTGAAAGGGCCGACCATTAATTTTAACAAAAGAAAAAACAACAGCGATAATTCCAATTAAAACTGCACACAAAAGAAACAAAGCAAAATCAAACAAGCGATAGCAAAGACCGATTAAAATTGCGGAAATTAAAATAATCAAAAATTGGCGCGTCGTGATTGGACCGATAATTTTACTTTCAACATCAATAAATTGAGGAACGGTAAATTGTTGCATATTTAAAACACTAACTTGCTATTAAAATTCATAATCGCTTCAATTTCTTCCATAGTTAAAACGTCCTGATTTTTTTCTTGTCTTAAAGCCACGCTTTCTTTCAAAGTTTTACCCGAAGCGACTGCTTCTTGAACCATTTTTAAATACAAAAGACAAACCGGACTTTTCTTCCAGGCAATTATTCCGGCAATCATTTTGTCATAACCATCTTTCTCTAATAACTTTATCTTATTAAAAATTTTCTCAGTTATTTCTTCCGGTGTTCTTCCTAAACGACGGAAATTAACCAAATCTAAAAATTGCAACTCTTCAATCGGACCCATCACTTTTGGCACTGCTCTAACATCTTCCACGCGCGGACGACTCATGGCTGCTGTTTTTTGTTTGGCTAAAAATTCTGCTTGGCTTTGAGGGGTGGTTGTTTGCTGAGCATTAGCGGCTATGCGCGCGGAAGCGACTGAGGCAGTTGGTCTAACACTTGTTCCTGGCGCTCTTCTAGGGGCAACAGATGACTTGGTGGTAGTCGCTACTTGAGCAGAGGAAAGTGCGGCAGCAGGAATATCGGGAATTGGCGCTGCGGTAGCAAATTTAACCGATTCTGGACTAGCTTGTTTTTGTTCTTCAGTAAATATTTTTTTAAATAAACTGGTGCTTTCGGGCTTGTGCACTATGCCCCGGCTTTCAAGAGAGCTTGGCTTAGTTGCTGTTTGAGTCGGGGCTGAAACAGGAGCTTGACGTGAAGCTTGAGTTGAAGCAATGGCTTGACTTGGAGTTTGAGTTTGGTTAGAAGTTTCACCGACACCTTTACTATGCGCAGCCGCAATAGCCGCGCCAGCCCCTGCGGGTGATGAGATACGCTTCACTTCTCCTGATGCTAAAGCTTTTTTAAAATCATACTCAGCGAGTGGCTTATGTATAGCTTGTTCCTGAGAAGAAATTATTTTATCAAGACGACTGCCGGGTGGGGTCGCGACTGAAAATGAACGTAAATTTTCATTATCTTTAAATTTTTGTAAATCACATACTTTTAAAATCCGATCGGTTTCTTCCGCACTTAAACCTAAACCGCCAGTTTCTATATCTTTGGCTAAAGATCCACGGGTATCAATTCGACTGCGCACACCTTTTAAATAAGTGGCAATAATTTTTTTCAATCTTTCAATCAAAAACTCACTGGGAATAGTCAAACCCGCTTCTTTAATTAATAAATTAATATCTTTATTTAAATCAAGTTCTTTGGTTTCTGAGCCTAGACCAACATAGTCGGCTACTGGTTTAAATATTTTTTCTTTTAAGTCTTTAGTCAGGGCTTCGGCTTGCGGAGCGGAAAGTGAAAACTCACCAACAAAAATTGCTGGCAAATCTTTTATTGTCAGACTTTTAATCATCACCTTCATAACAATCATTGCCAAGTCAACTTGATAATGATTTTCAATCTCGGCTAAAGCCGCCATTGCTTGAGGCGAAGAAACCTTGTCTTTCAGGTCTTTGGGAAGGCTATTGAATTGTTGCAAATAATCAAACATTAGCTACAAAAAAGCTAAAAAAATAATCAGAAGCATGAATGTTCCTCTGCTTATTATTTTAGCATATTTTACTCAAAAGAGAAAAGAGGAACTGGTGATAAAATAAAAAAGCCAAAATCTTAAATTTTAGCTTTTTTTATTGAGAAATTTTAATAAAAATTTAATATGATAAATTTATTTTTTATTTATTTTACTGCTTAGATGTTTAATTTCTTGTTCAATAGCTTTATATTCCAAACTATTTTCCGGATAATCTTTTAACATTATCTGTAATTCATCTAATAAAGTGATTTTGGCTGGTTCTAAAGTCTTATTATTTTTCATCTCACTATCTTCAATAACTCCTTTTCTAATAGGAATACTCTTTGATCTTCCTTCTTTATCCGACTTCATGATATCTGAAGGCTTTGTTTCTTTTTTTCCTTCCGTTTTAGAATAATCAATTTCTAAGGGTATAACCCCCCAATCCGGCCCCTTATCTTTAAAGCTATCAGGAAAAAATACTAAATTGCGATAAATTTTCAATAATTTTTTAATTTTCTTTTTATCATTAGCTGATAATTTTTTGGCATTAGCTGAGTTAACTAAATATTCCGCTAAAACAATATCGCTAAAATTATCACTACCATGGAAAGCAATAAAATCTTTAAGCCAATTGGCAATGGTGCCTCTTTCTGGATTATTGTTGATTATAGGCTTTATTCTGGTAACATTTTCTTGATTATTGTTATATAAAGCACTTTCTAATTTTTGTCGATAATTATCATCTTCAATAAACTCAAAAATATCATCATTTAATTCATCAACTAAATCATTAAACTCCGAACCTAATGACAAAATCTTAACTAAATCTTCTCTAAATAAATTCAAAGTGTCTTCTTGGCTTTGTTTAAAAAAATCTTCATTGCTTAAAGGATCGGTTAAAATATCTTGAAAAGCTTCCTGATTTTCCTGGGGTTCAATTTTTTCTATTTCTTCATTTAGAGCTTCTTTTTGTTTGGCGATTATTTCAGAAAAATCAGCCAAATTTACTGCTTTCTCTTTTAAAAAAGCGCTTATTTTGCCTTTAAAATAATCATCAGAAATTAAAAGTTTTTTACCCGCCAGCTCAATAGCTAAAGATGCTGATTTTTTAGGATCAATTTTTAAACGACTAGATATGGCGTCAGACAAACTATCAATTTTTAAAATTCCTAAATAAACTTCATTAGTTAAATCTATCATTGCCTCAATCTGCTCATCATTTAAAAAATATTTTTCTCCTATTTCCCTGTTTAAGTTAGCGCCAAAAGGAGATATAAGAATATCTTGAATATAATCTGGTAATTTTTTTAAATCCGCTAAATAGTCCATAGTAATTTATAATAGTCCATGATAATAATTTTAAGCTGCCGAAATTGGTTCAATATTTTTGAGTATATTGTTTTTTCTAATTTCGTTTTTTTTCTCATTTGAACCATACTTCTCAATTGCTCCCAAAGTTCTTTTAACCATTTCTGGATTAGCGTCAGAGCGCTCTAAATTAGCTAATTTATTAGTATCTAATCCTTTAGCAAGAGAAATATTAATATTATTTACAATATTCTTTCTCTCATTATCAGAAGCGCTAATATTGCTCTTTTTTAATATTTCCGCCAATTTATTAGAATCTAAAACATCTCCATTTATATTGCCAATATGCTCTGCTTTAGCTGTTTCAAAATATTTACTCAAAGCTTCTGTTGATTTATCATCAAATTTAACCTCGTTTAAATTAGTAGTATTATTAAAAGCTTTTACTATTTCACCATCACGAGCTAAAATTTTAGCAAAATCATTGATTTCACCAGTTTCTGTGTTAAACATGGGTTTTCCTTTTCTCATATCTGTATTTCTGGCATTTAACAAGGCGGCAGTTACTCTATTGCGATGTTCGCCGGAATTAGACATAGTGCTTTTAATATTTTTAGCAAAATCGCGTCCGGAATAATCTTTTAATGATCTAATCATTTGTTCATCATAAGTACTGGCATCTTGACTGTAGCCATTGATTTTTCCACTAGCCAAAGCCTCCTTAAATTTTTCACCTAAATTTTCAGCATCTACATCAACATTAAAATTTAAAGCCGCAAATCGTTTATTAATCTGTTCTTCAAATTTTTGCAACATTGGCTCGTTGCCAGTCATTAATTTTTTAGCAGTTGCTACATCACGTCTGCCCACATTTAAATCTTTATTCTTAAAACCTTCCTTATTAGCTAACTGTATAGCCGCTGCTACACGCTTGTCACGACTCTCAAGAGAATTATTCATAACGCGTTTCAAATCAATCACTGAGGAACCGGCCGATTCAAAAATCTTTTGTTCTTTACTCGTTTTCTCATCACGAATTTGATTTCTTAAGGCGCTAGCTTTAGTCATTTGATCATCTTTGGCACTATACCATCCTGCATCCATGCGATTCAACATAGTATTTTTAATTTCACCTTTAGAATCTCTAGCTATACTGCCATCATCTGCTATAAATCTTTCTTTTTTAGAATCATATTGATAAGATTTGCCGCTGTTATCTATATATTCGCCAGTTTGAAAAGCAGCCCTTCTAGCTTTTCTTTCCTGTCTACGTTCTTGTTTTAGTTTTAAATCATCTTGCTTTTTCTTTTCTTCTTTAGAATCTGTTTGTTTAGGCCCGCCACGCCCAAGATTCGTTAAAGCACGACCAGCACCAACCCCAAGAGTAGCTAAACCACCTTTTGCAGTTTCATAAACTAAATCTGAAGTTTTTTGAACCTTTTTCTTTGATTCATCTCGCCAATTACTAAAACGCCTCTTAGCAAAATTATAACCTGTTGCACCTCCAAGTGCTGCCATCGCAAACCCCTTTCCTTTGTTTAACGCCGCGCTAGCCGCAGCTCCGCCAATTGATTGCGCCACAGTCATTCCACCAATCAACATGCCAATACCGATTATGAATTTAGTCATTAAATCACCAGTGTTTTGTTTCACTTGTTCAACTTGGCTAGATCCATCTTTAAAATCTATATTAGTTGCAGCCGTGTTCGCAGTTAAGGTGTTAGAAGAAGTAGAAGTGAATGATAGCCAAATAAAAAATGCTAAAACCGGGCCAACAATTAAATTTCTTGTAAATTCCGACCACCATTGTGAAGCGTATTTAGCACCATCAGGAAATGAAGACAATAAAAATGCCAGTGGCGATAAAACAACATATATCCAAAGCATAATCATACGCATCACCAACATGGCTAACATAGCTACTACTACTACCAAAGAAATAAGAACATAGATAGCTGATAGAACTAAAAGAGCGGCCACATTCCATGTTTTAACACCTTCTAAATCATCATGTAATTTCCCCCAACCAGATATACCAAGTAAATCCACCATACTTCCTTCACCGATATTAGAAAAGGCGCCGACAAAGGTAAGCATGATAATTTGGGCCGCATCAATTAATAAACCACAGATAGTTTTGGAAAAATTAATCAAAACCGCCATTATCAATAACTTAGGCAACCATTTTTTATAGTTATAACGTTCAATTCTTAAAATTGTCGCAAAAGCAATAACTAATAAAATTATCACAAAGAACATGTTGGCAATATCACGTACTATCACCCAACCATTAGTAACCGCTGGCTCCTTAATGAATTCATTATAACTTGCAATCTTAATTAAAATTCCGATTACTTGTATTAAAATCCAACCAAAGGCAGATACGGCTGCTTGTGCTAAAGAACCAACTAATTTAACCATAAATCCAGCTGCCGCCGGCTTAGCAATGAAAAAAATAACAACTAAAAAAATTGCCACCAAAAAAGAAAATTTGAGATTAAAATGCTTTACTTTTTTTATTTTTTCTATAATTTTCATTTTAGATTAATTTCTTAAAACATTTAATAAAAATTAATTAAATAATTTGGCCCACATCTCTTCTAAAATTGATGCCAATTCAGCTGGAAATTCTATTATTACGCCAATAGATTTTTCTATTAAATAATAAAGTAAATAAAAAATAGCGAAAATCAATAATAAAATCATTAAGCAACCAAGATTTACACATCCTAAACCCATTGATTCAAAAGTACCAATCGCTTTTCCTGCTTTTTCAGTAGCCTGATTATTCTTCCCGGCTGCACCAGGTCTGTCCATCCATTCCTCACCTAGTTTACAAAAAAAATTATTGCCTATTACCTTCCCTAGAAAAACATGAATATTTATCCAAATCACGGTTAAACCACAACTAGGAATCAAATTTATCCAAGCTGACCTAAGTAAAGAACTGGTTCCTCTGCGCATCGGTGTAGCAACGGCTTTTCCTACTCCGCCTTTTTTATCAGCGCGACTTTGCTCTTGTCTTTTAGCCGACATAACCTTTTCTCGCAAGCTGAGCGTAGCACTAGCACTCTGATCTCCTGATTTATTTTTCTTTCTCTCTCTTAAATCACCTGCCCTTGAAGAACTATCACCTGACTGAGCTGAATCGCTATTTTTAAGGTCACTTGTTTCCTGGCCTTTTTTCTTAAATGGATTTAGCAATCTGCTATCTAAATTAGAATCAATTTCAGAAGCAGTGCTTTTTGTATTATCAGCCATAAACAAAATTTTAATTCAACCAACTTTTTAATTCGACCAACTGGTATTATTATCCCAGTTATCCCAAACTCTGATTGTCATTCGGGCGCGATTTATAGTCCTTGAATAATAATGATAAAAAACATGGGGGTTATTAGTATTGGGTCGATAATCAAGACCGGTAAAGGCTTGCGTGTTGCCATCACCCCAATCAATATAAATCATTCTGAGTGGTTGTTGTTCAGGATCAACAGTAGTATTAAATTTCAAAGCATAAATACCAGTTCGAGAAACATTGAAATTAACATTATTATTGTTGTAATTGAGTGAAACATTGGAAATTCTCGGACGATTACGACTGGTCGTAATTTGATAAGAACCGCTTGCATCAGGTACATAGGATCCGGACTCAAATCTAAATGATCCATAGGTTTGGCGGAAAATTTGTGGTAAAACTGAACCGGCAAATTGTTCACCGCTTAAACTGGAGAATTGCCATAGTGGCATACAAACACCAAAGCCACCATCAGCACAAGTTCGAGAATTGATATAGCTCTTAGCTGGATCACCTTGTGAATCATAGGCACAAATCACATTGGGGTTACCGCTACAATAACCAACCTTATCACAAGTTGAACCAGAACAACCATAGGGTCGACCGCCGAAGACAGCGGCTGTATCTTTATTTTTCTGATAATACTGATCTTGCAAGTAAATCGGACCACTATTTAATAAATCATAACCATCCGGGAAAGTGGCTGCCCCATAAGGAACAGTTAACCTTAAGCGACCATAGCTATTTATAATTGTTCTAGGCGGCAAGGCTGAATTAAAGAAACTGGGGGTGTCAAAATTCCAACTCTCATTAGCTGAAGAACCGGTTCTTAAAACCCAAGCCTTATTATCACCACTACTAGAAACTGTTTGTAAGAAATTACTGCAAGTAAATTTAAATACTTGACCTTGGCTACTTTGAGATTCAGCTAATAATTGTAGACCACCTTCTTCAGCCGGCGGGAAATCGCGATTGAAAACTCTAATTGGCGGATCAGCATTGGCAAATTCATCAATTACTTCACAATCTTGAAAGGTACTAGGATCATTGCTGCAAAATTTTACTGGTATTTGAGCAAAGGTGCCGTCATGATCCATCCAAGCGCTATCAAAATATGTTATATCTTCACACCTATCAGGATTAACATGACTAGTATTTAACATTTTAGCTGTTTTAAGCTCGCCAACCGGTAAACGTAATCTCGGAGATGATTTCTTTGGCACACAAAAAACAAATTCTCTCCACCAATTTAATTCTGACGCATCATTGGAATTAATAAAGATAGCATCATAATATTCACAATCACCGCAATGATACTCACAAGTTTGATCAGAATTTGGATCTCCACTTTCCAAAACAAAACATTCAGGGCGATTAATGGGGAAAAGACCGCCGCTTCCTCTTCTTGTTTCGTCTCTATTAAAATACACTAATTTCGTCGTAACTTTTTTAACAAAATCAATATTAACATTAATGTTGGAACAATAACTTAAATTATTCGGCCCTACATAACCGGTGCTTTGAGCGCCCAAGAAAGAAGAGCTGATTCGATCGGCCGGATACCAAGTCAAACAAACTTGAGGATTATAACGATCATATTCCAAGCAATAACCTTCTAAACCATTTTGAATCGCGCTAGCGCTATAATTTTGACAAGTTAAACTGTCAGTGGTTGGGTAAAGACGACAATCACGTGAAACATATTGTCCCTCGCCAATATTTAAAACCGGCTCAATATTAATATTATCAAAATATATTTCACCGGAAGCATTTGGATTTTCAGCGCGCAAGACAATTCTTATTTGTAAAAGATTATTAGCGCCGGCCGCACCAGAATTAAAGACATGAGTCACTCTTTTCCAACCATCATTGCTGGTGGCAAAGAAGGAAGTGCCGGTTTGAACATCTTTTTTGAAAATAATCACTTGGGCGCGACTACCGGCATTTTTAGTATTGAGTAAATAGCTTAAATAATAATTTTGATTGGGCGCTAAATTTAACCAAGCGCTTTCAGCCATTGGCGAAACATTGAAAGACACTGGTACTTTCAAATAACTTTTACCCGAAACCGGATAATCAACCTTGGCTTTTTCCGGTTCTCTAACTATTAACTCCTTAACTATATTACTAAAAATACAGGGTGATCCTTGTTGAGTAGAACAAGTTAGAGATGGGATTGGTTCTTCAAAATCAAAATGTACTTGACTATTCAAGCCCACTTCGCGCATGGCACCAATATTGTATTTATTAAGTAAATAATAACCGGAAGCATTAGCTAAATTAGGTTCATAATTACTGGCTAAGAAATTATTACATTCACCAGCATCATTTAAACTATTGCACTGACCTAAAGAATAGCAAATCTTTTCTCCAGTTTTCTCATCATAAGTATAAGTCTGGCAATCTAACCAACTTGCGCAAACTCGATCGGGACGAGCTTTAATAATTGTATTAGCAGCACAGGAACCCAACACCGCCGGATTACAATTTTGCGGGGCGCTTAAATTTACGCTTGTAAATGGATCAAAACCAGTGCTTAAACTTGAGTAGCCGCTAGACCCGGCAATACTTCTTTCGTTAAATAAAATACAACCACTATCAAAATTAGTAATACCATTACAACTCTTTTTATCAACTTCACTAGCGATTTGATAATCTAGGGCCGCTTCTTTAATTTCAAATCGACTATAATCTCCCTGAGTATAATTTATTCTGGCGCTGGTTAAAGAATTAAAAACAATTGATCTTACTGAATTATTAATCTGCAATCGGTTTACAGGCGTGCCAAAAGTATTATTAGTTAATAATGGAGAAACTAAGGAAGAAGCAGTTGAAGATGAAGAGAATGTTATATTAACGGTTGGTGCTGTCCCTGTTTTAACTGTGGAAGAAAATATATAAAGTTTATTTGGTTTAATGACAATATTATTAGTTGTGCTACTGGTTAAATTAGGATTAAACTTACTCACCGGATCAATATATTCTGTACAACCCGAACTTTTAGCGCTACATAGACCGACTAAATTACTAGGAACAGGAATAGCGCTTCCCTCTCCACCATAACCAATCGTTTTTAAGTATGAAACTGAGCAAGGATAATCGCCACTATCAAGAATACAATTGCCGGAAGCACAATCTTTGTTTGTTAAACAAACCCCGGAAGCAGCTTCATTACTATCAATAATGTTATTAGCATTTAAATCACAACGCTTGACTGGTGCTTTATACCAATTTTTTTTGCCACCCGGTTGAGAAGCACTCGTGCGATATACACAAATATCGTTTCCGGGGTCATGAAAATAACTAAAACTTCCGTTATCAACATCTTGCCACTCTTCACAACCAACGCTACCTTGGGTACACAACATTAAATCATAACGATTAGGATCATTCTTTTTGAAAACATCAGACCAAACCGGCGGATTAGTAGTAGTTTGTGATTGACCTAAACGAGAACAACCTAAACTGCCTTGATTACATAATTTAGTCGGATCAAAAATTAAATACATGGCGCGGTCAGAACCGACTTCAAAACAATCCGGCTCATTAGCTCCACAAACACCATTAGAATTAAGATCTCCCCAAATTCCTCTTCCATAAGGAGCATAGTTTTCCGTACTAATTACCTGTTCGCAACCAACCGAATCTTCAGAACAAATTTGGCTGAAAGAATGCAAGTTATGACCTAAACCAGCTTGATCAACATAGGCTTTACAACCCAAATTATAATCGGCTCCGCGATAAACATCTTCAATATCATAATAACAAATATTAGGAATGGAACTTGAACCTTTTAACAAATAATATCGATTGGTTACCTCAGTTAAAAGAAAATTATCTAAATAGAAATTGCGATCAGCGGTTATAATTAACATTTCATTTTCAGAAATCGCATGATTAAGATTATCTAAATTAACAGAATAAAGATTCCAAGTATTACCGCCTCTGATTCTGATGGGCGTATTATTGTTAAACCAAGCACGGCCACCATTATCGCGATTATAGAAAGAAATTCTCACATTAGTATCAGTCGTGGCGCGAGCCCAAAACTTAACAATATAAGCTTTATCACGACTAACTGATCGGCCAACTTTTAATTGTATGGCTTGATTGTCACCGGCCACAATTTGTTTAATCAAAGGATTTTTTTTGTCAATTCTACCAATTAAAGTAGAATTTTCCGTGCCAATTGATGAACAACCAGAGGCTGAACTATTATAAGCTAAGGAATGACCATCACGATTATTGGAAATTGGTTGAATGGAAATTGCGTTTGAACAATTTGATGTCCAAAGTGGATTTCCTTGTTCAAAATTATAGGCTGCCACTAAACGAACATTATTGCCATTGTTACCATTATACTCGCGACAACCTTTTTGTTCAGCTGTGCAAACCTTGCCTTCGCCCGGGATACCTTGATAAACACAAGAATCATGAGTGGCGCTCCAAACACCGCCATTAATACAAGATACGCAGGCTCTCTCACGTGTATCCCAATGTCTGCTTGAACCAGTACAACCAGAAGCCGAAGTAATACTGTAATCATAGTTTTTCTCCGTCATGCGATAAGAACGACAATCATCTGAACAAGTGATTACTAAAGAACTTAAATGATAGAATGATTGTCCAGCCGCATTATAAAATTCTTGACAATCAGGATTATATAAAGGACTGGTGACTGGGGCATGAAAAATAGTGGCATTACATAAAGCACTATCATTGGAAATAGTAGCTGGATGACCGCCACTGCCCATTTGCAAAGTATAAAGACGAAGTTGATAACCATTATCAGTTCCCTCCCAAGCGTAAAAATTACCACAAGTGGTTTGACCGGGCTTAGCGCAATGTTTTAAAGCAGAATAATATTCACGTTGTTCTCCGCCCATGCCCAAATCATCTAAATTGGTAAATTCACTACAACCAACCGCTTCCGCATTACAACTAGCAGCCTTTTCCGGAATTAAATTTTCGGCTTGTGAAGAAGTAAAATGGGTGGCGCGTGAAACATAAACATCATAACCAACACATTCGCTAGGACAATAATCAGCACTCACCACTTTAGCCGGAACATCAAAATTATTTTTGTCTGATTTAAATAAAGAGCAACCAACTTCGCTTTGATTACATTGGCGGGCATAATTATAACAAATCTCTGGAGCATTCGGTCTTAATTCATAATTATTAGTAGTACCGCCAATATAACAAACGCTTGCTAAATAATTAGGCAAGACTCTTTGATAGATTTTTACTGCACCATAATCACTAAAACCGGTATCCCAACTACTCATTTCTAACTTAATATTTTTTACATACAAAACTACATTTCCATTGGTGCTATAACCGGCGATGGAAAAACTGGGAACTAGAAAATTATTATCAGCGGTTCTAGTTACGCTAATATGTTGCCAAGCATTAACCACGGTGTTTTCATAAGTTCTTCTATTAGAACCGCTGCCCAAAGAAATAGCGGTTCTATTTCCGCGCGCTAAATAAACATCAGCGCTCACTGTATAAGCTTGACCGGGTAAAACTGCTAGATTGCGTGGCACTAAAGAATGATTTTCATCTGAGTAAACTGACACAGATATTGTTCCGCTGCCACTGGCTTCAATTCTTAAAGCTGGACCATTATTTTGACCAGGGTTAACACTAGAATCAACAATCGTTGAACGACGACTACCAGTACTGGAATAAATTGGCCAATCATTCAAATAATTAGAGGTTGAAGTATCGCCTATATTATCGTTAGCAAAATTAGAATTCATAACCAAGTTAGTGCCCCAAGAAGGTTTAACGCGAATATATTCTGAACAGCCTTCTTCACTAGACGAACAATTTTCAATTTTTTTATTAAAATAACCAATCTCACTAGCACTCCAATTTACTTGCGAAGTGTTTTGATTATAAGTGCCAAAAGTAGCATAAGCCCGACAACCAGCAGTATCTGCACTACAATCCGCATAGTTTAAAGTGTTTTTTAAATAAGCCACTTTTTGTCCGGTACTGGGCTTGGTAAATGATTGGCAAGTATTATCAATTGGATCACAGGATTCACTACCAGCAAAACTCCAAGTTCTTTTTTCTTCATTACAATAACCATAAACTTCACAACTGCCATCATCACTCTCCTTGATACAAGTTTGGTGATCAGCACAATAATTATCCGCGCGAGTTATATTTATTTCACTGGGGACATAAGGATTAGTGCCATAAGCAGGTTGAGAAGGAACAATATATTTAGAAGTAATTTGTGAACTAATACCTTCTTTTTTACAATAATTATGGGGCGCTTTTAATACCCAATGCGGATCAATCAAACCCGTACACCAGGCCTGATCAAAAGCATCAAAACCAGCACTAAATTTAGCGTATTCATCATAAGGATCAAAACAAGAAACCAAATCCATTAAGGTTGCTTTTTTTGCTTGATATAAAGAAGGGTTGGAAATTGATAGGTCGTAAAAAAGTTTAATTTTTTCTACCGCGTTTTCCCAGCTGGCCGGCAAAATACGATATTTTCTTAAAATTGAAATATTGCGCCAATTATAACTGTTTTCATAACTACCCGGTTCATTATCAAAAGTTAATAACCAATCACCGTTTAAATATCCCTCTTCAATTGCTTCAATAACGGTTTTCTTCTCGGTGATGGCCTGCATGAATCGATTATCAATTACACAATTAGTCGGCCCGGGGTTGGATTTATCAGGACAAACAACTAATTCAGACAAAATATCATAATCGGCTTTAATGCCAAAATCAGCTTGAGTGAGTTTAACGGCTGATTCTTTAATTGCTTGCTCTCCTTGGGAATGACTTGGGTCAGCTTGAAAACTTTCAGTAAAACTTGTTGAAGTCTTTGGTGGGCCGCCGCTTGATTTACGACCAATATTTTGCATTAAATTATTAAAAGCAGAAAAGGCCAGTTGATTTAAAAATAAATTAGCCGCATCAATAAAAGCATCGCCCGTATATTTTCCAAAATTATCCGCATAGTTTTCATAGGCGCCTTGAACTTGGAGCTCAGCTTGATTAGGCAAAGAAGCCGGTTTGCCATCAATTTTTATTGGATCTAGCCAACCGCCTTTACCTAATAATTTTGTTCGAGCATCTTCAACCGCTTTTTGTTTTTCTTCACTAATCAAATTCATGCCCGTCCAATAAATACCGAGGTCAGTGGAAGCCGGATCAAAAATATCAGCAAATTTAGTTAAAAATTGCGGGTCTTGAAAATCAGAATATTTTTGATAAGCATCTGACCAATTACTAATCATTTTTGAAGCAGTACAAGTAGGAGCAGTCGGACGATATTGCTGGGCCAAACCTAAACCAATTTTTACTTGCGCATCTAAAGAAGATGGCTGACAAACATTAAAAGTAAAAGATTCAGTGCCTACTTTACTAATACATGAATTTCTTTTTGTGGCACATTTATCCTTACATGCATCATCGCTTGAACGACAGTTGCTCAGACAAGTTTCATAATTTCTATCACACTGCGCTGGCGAATTGCTTTGAGAAAGGTTGCTGGCAAAATTTTCTAAAAAACTGCCAGCTGCCTCATCGCCAATTTGGGCCATATAAGTTCCCCAATCTTGGGTAACAAATAAGGGTTTTTGCCCTTCTCCACCTGAGCCAATCCAAGTTGCCGTATCATAGGCGACTTTATTTAAAGTTGTTCTTAGGGTTTGCTGGAAAGCTAAAGATCCACCCTTTTGCCATAATTTTTTAGCTAAATCAGTAATTTTATCCCAAACTAATTTAGGAATATCAGTAACCGGTATCACGGCTTTAACCGGCCGAACAGGCGCTAATATTGCTCCGGAAAAAAACAACAACAATAGCAAAACAATCACAAATTGTTTGCTTTTATTGGGGCGCTTCTTTTTTAAATTGAAAGAAGGCATCATTTTATTATTCATTTTGTTTATTTAAAACTTCCTGATAGCTTGCTAATAATTCTTCATCACTAATACCGGCTAAAACCTCTTGATCAACACCACCTTCCAATAAAAAAGTTCTTAAAACTGCAGCATCTACTTGGCCGGCCAGTGCAGCTCGCAATTCCTCTTCAGTTAATTCTTTATCACCATTTAAATTAGTTAAATCTAAATCATTATTAGGAGTTGTTTCAACATCAGCATTTTGTTCAGCAAAATAACTTCCTGAACAATTTTGCCCTTCTGGACAATTTGGGTCAGTACCACGCTCTATTTCAACCTTATCCGGAATTCCATCACTGTCAGTATCTTCAAGAAAGGGCGAAGTTCCATAAATATATTGTTCATCATAATCACTTAAACCATCACCATCAGTATCAATATTTATAGAATCAATATAATCACTCAGAGCTGCCTCACTGCTATTTTTTTTCGCGATTAACACCTCATCTAAAATAAAAGGAGAAACAATTCTGTTTCTAATTTGCCAAACACCAAAAAAAATTATGACTGTACTTAAAATAGACAAAACAATAATTACTGTTTGCCTATTTTTTTGTCTTTTCCCAAAATCGTAATTATCGTTATTTTTATCTAAAAAATTAGCCGACATCATAAATTAAAATCAAACCGTACAAATAAACGAATTTGATTTTATTATACCATAAATTTGCTTAGCTGAGCAAATAATTTATACCAATCTTCCAAACTTAATCGCTCGGCTCGTACTGAGACATCAAGATTGACTAAAATCATGGCTTCTCTAATTTTTTTAGCATCTAAAATAAGACCGCCTTGCAAATTATTTTTGAGCATTTTTCGCTTAGCGCTAAAGCCGGCTTTAACTAGACGAAAAAATAATTTATCTTCCGCAGGCGAGAATTTATTAGGCTTAGTTTTTAATTTCATTATGGCGCTATCAACCTCGGGAACCGGCCAAAAATTAGCGGCTCTCACTTCTTTGACTATTTGTGCCGTACAATAATGTTGAACTGAAACAGCTAACAAACTCATTTCACCGGGACAAGCAACGATTCTTTGCGCCACTTCTTTTTGTAACATTAAAACTAATAGTTTTGGTTTTTTCGGATTTGATAAAAATTGTCTTAAAAAAATTGAACTAATGTTATACGGTAAATTGGCAACAATTTTATAATCATTGCGGAATTCAGTTTGGGGATTAAAACGTAAAACATCTTCTTGAATAATTTTTACTTTTTCTCCACCACTCACCCCAAATCCAGACAGTAAATATTCGGCTAATTTTTTATCCAATTCAACCGCCACTACGCGTTTAACTTTTTTGTTCAAACGAACGGTCAAAAAACCTAAACCCGGTCCGACTTCTAAAACTTCATCTGTCGCTTTTAAATCAGAAGCCTTAATAATATCTTCATAAATCTGACTATTAACTAAAAAATTTTGCCCCTTGGAACGAGTTGGTTTAACGTCTAAAAATTGACAGATTTCTTTTGTTTTTCCTAATAAATCAAGCATTTTTATAAAAAATCACCCCTTAAAAACAGGGGTTGATTTTGCTAATTATTTAACAACGATATTTAATAATTTTCCGGGAATAAATATTTTCTTTTTCACTTCCTTATCTTCTAACCAACGTTTTACATTTTCCTGTTCTTGAGCAACTTGAAAAGCAGCTTCTTCAGAAATATCAGCTGCCACCTCTAAAGTCGCACGTAATTTACCATTAATTTGGACAACCAAATTAATTAACTCATCTTTAGCCAACTCAGCATCATAAACCGGCCAAGAATTTAGAAAAATACTTTCTTTATTTCCCTGCTGCTCCCAAATTTCTTCGGCTAAATGAGGGGCGAAAGGAGCTAGCAGTTTAATAATACTTAAAAAATCTGCTTGGCTGATGGGTAAAGCCTGATTTTTATTTTTATACTCAGTTAATTCATTAATTAAAATCATTAAAGCGGAAATAGCCGTATTAAAACGAAAATCTTCAATATCAGTTGAAACTTTTTTAATTGTCTTATGTAGTAAAGAGATGGTTTTTTTATCATCCTGATATTTTTTCACCTTGGTTAAATTTAAAATTTTCTCTAAAAATTTACGCACTCCCACCAAGCCATTAGTGTTCCAATTACAAGCTTGCTCAAAAGGTCCCATAAACATTTCATAAACTCGAAGTGAATCAGCGCCAAATTTAGCCGCTACTTCATCAGGATTAACCACATTTCCCCAACGTTTGCTCATTTTTCGACCGTCTTCGCCCATGATTAAACCAACATGTTTTAATTTAATAAAGGGCTCTTCATAATTAACTACTCCGATATCAAATAAAAATTTATGCCAAAAACGCGCATAGATTAAATGACGTGTCGCATGTTCAGCGCCACCAACATAAAAATCAACCGGTGACCAATATTTTTCTTTTTCTTTATCAACTAAAGCTATTTCATTATTAGGATCAAGGTAGCGTAAATAATACCAACAAGATCCGGCCCACTGAGGCATGGTGTTGGTTTCGCGCTTAGCCGGCGCACCGCATTTAGGACAAGCTACATTAACCCAATCAGTAATCGCGGCTAAAGGCGACTCGCCTGTACCGGTTGGCTCATAACTTTCTACATCCGGCAATTTAACAGGCAACTCTGCTTCTGGAACAGGAACCACTCCGCATTTGGGACAATGAACTAAAGGAATCGGCTCTCCCCAATAACGTTGGCGAGAGAAAACCCAATCGCGCAAACGATAATTTACTTTTTTAGCGCCCAGTTTATTTTTTTCTAACCAAGCAGTCATTTTTTGTCTTGCCTCCTCAGAGCTCAAGCCATCAAATTCACCTGATGATTGCAAAAAGCCATCTTCGGCAAAGGCGCTTTTACCATCATAACTATTGTTATTATCAGAAGCCGGAAAAATAACTGGTTTTATTCTTAACGCATATTTTTTGGCAAAATCATAATCTCGTTCATCATGGGCGGGAACCGCCATCACCGCACCGGTGCCATAAGAAACTAAAACATAATCGGCAATAAAAATCGGCACGGCTTCTTGATTAAAAGGATTGATTGCTTGAATACCTTTTAACAAAACACCGGTTTTTTCGCGATGTAAACTGGTTCTTTCTGTTTCAGAAACATCTTGCAAAGAAGCAATGTATTCTTCCACTTCTGACCAATTGCTAATTTGGGACTTTAATTTTTCCACTAAATTATGTTCCGGCGCTAAAACTACATAGGTACAACCAAAAATCGTATCAACTCTGGTGGTAAAAACGGTTATTTTTTCTTCTGAAGCAATTGTTTTTTCTTCATCATCAGTTTTATCAGTCGTGATTTTAAAAACTATTTCTGCACCTTCACTACGCCCTATCCAGTTTTTTTGCATTTCCTTAGTTGATTCTTCCCAAGCAGGTAATTTTTCTAAATCATTTAACAAACGATCCGCATAGGCCGTAATTTTTAAAACCCATTGACGCATTGGCTTTTGTTCAATCTCGCTCCCACAACGTTCACAAAGTCCATCTTCTAAATCCTCATTAGCCAAACCGGTTTTACATGATGGACACCAATTAATTGGCTCATCTGATTCAAAAGCTAAACCATGTTTAAACATCTGTAAAAAAATCCACTGCGTCCATTTATAATAAGTTGGTTCAGTTGTATTCACTTCCCTTTCCCAATCATAACTAAAACCAAGAATTTCTAGTTGCTTTTTAAAACGCTTCACACTTTCCGCCACGGAAATTTTGGGATTAACTTTATTTTTTAGAGCATAGTTTTCAGCTGGTAAACCAAAAGCGTCAAAACCCATGGGATGTAAAACATTATAACCTTGCATTAGTTTATGACGAGCAAAGATATCAGTCGCAATATAGCCCTTGGGATGGCCAACGTGTAAACCAACTCCTGAGGGATAAGGAAACATGTCTAAAATATAGTACTTGGGTTTATTTTTATCCTCTTTAGTGCGATACAGGGCGGTTTTTTCCCAAATTTTTTGCCATTTTTTTTCAATTGTTTGATGCTTATACATATTGTTATAAATCTAGTTCTAAAAGCACGGGAGCATGATCAGAACCCGTTACTTCCGTTAAAATATCAGCTTTTTTTAGGTATTTTTTAAGTTTATCGGATACACAAAAATAGTCAATCCGCCAACCTACATTACGTTCTCGGGCATTAGAACGGAAACTCCACCAAGAATACTTAATTTTATTTCCATTTAAAGCGCGGAAAGTATCTATCAAACCGGATTTTAAATATTTATCCATTGACGCTCTTTCTTCAGGGGTAAAACCAGGACTGCCCACATTTTCCTTAGGACGAGCCAAATCAATTTCTTGATGCGCTACATTAAAATCACCGGTGATGATAACCGGTTTTTGCTTAACTAACTTTTTAATATATTTTAACAAAGCTTCGTTAAAATTCAGTTTATAGGTTAAACGACTGAGTTCAGCATTAGCATTAGGAAAATAAGCATTCAAGAGAAAAAAATGATGAGTATCAGCGGTTTGTACTCGTCCTTCATCGTCAAATATACTTTGACCAAAACCATTAGTCACTTTTTTCAAATACTTAAAACCTTCTTTAACTAAAATAGCTGTGCCACTATAACCGGGTCTTTTAGCGCTGTGCCAATACTCTAAATAACCGGGAAAATCCAAATCCGCTTCTAAACGGGCTGTCTCTGAAATCTTCACTTCTTGCAAACATAAAATATCCGGTTTTTCACTTTGCAAAAAATCTAAAAAACCTTTTTTCCTGATGGCTCTTATTCCATTAACATTCCAAGAAATCAATTTCATATAATCTAATCTGTGCTATAATATAAGCATACTGGAAAGCAGATATTTTTTCAATTTATATTTATGAGTTTAGAAGAAAGAATAAAGTATGCCGAGATGAAATCTCGACATCGAAAAAAACTCACTCCTTGGTATAAAAAATGGTGGGGAAAAATAATGATTACAGTTTTCTTTTTGACGGCGATTTTCTTAGTGGCTGCCAGTATTTATGTTTTTATTGAAGCTAATAGAATTAACGAAGGAAAATCAACTCGCTTTTTAGAAGAACAAAGAGAAAAATATTTGGCCGCTATAAATCGCAATAGCGCCAACACTTACGGACCAACAAATGCTAAAGTAACAATTGTTATTTTCTCTGATTTTGCCTGCCCTTTTTGCCGTGATTCACATGAAGGTTTAAAAAATATTCGGGAAAAATACGGTGATCAAGTAAAAATTGTTTATCGCGACTATCCCTTGCATGATAATTCAATTTTTTTAGCTTTATCGGCTCGTTGCGCTGGCGAACAAGGAAAATTTTGGCAAATGCATGATTTATTTTTTGATAATTTTGATCAATTTAGCGATAAAAGTCAGAGTGAATTAGAAATAGTGATGCCGGAAATTGCTTCTCTTTTAGAAATAGACGCCACTCGATTTAGTTCTTGTATAAGAAACCAACGTCATTTTCCACAAATTAAACAAGACTATGAAGATGGCTCCTTCTTAGATATTGAAGGCACACCGACTTGGTTTATAAATAACAATCGTTTGATTGGTTCTATTACCAAAAAAAATCTTGAATCTTTAATTACTGATCTTCTTCATAATATAACAAAATAAATTTATAACATAACGGAGTAAAGCGAAATAAATTTGATATTTTATAATAATATATGAAACAAATAAGAATTCATGGACGAGGTGGACAAGGAGTGGTAACAGCCGCGGAAATTATTGCGATTGCCGCTTTTCATGAAGGTTATTATTCTCAAGCTTTCCCTCATTTTGGTGTGGAAAGAAGCGGTGCACCAATTAGATCTTATGCACGAATCGCTAAACAACCAATTTTAACCCGAGAACAAGTTGAGCGCCCTGATATTTTAATTATTCAAGATCATACTCTCTTGGACGAACCCGAAGTTTTAGCGGGTATTAACCAAGATACTTTGTTAATTATTAATGTCCCGAAAAACTTTTTCTTAGAAAAAAATTTACCCACTAAAAAAATATATTATACTCCGGCTACGGAAATTGCTTTAAAAATTATTGGCAAAAATATTGTTAATACTGTTATTTTAGGCGCCTTTGCCAAACACTCGGGATTAATTAGTCTTTCCTCTCTAAAAAAAGCAATTGCCGAAAAATTTAAAGAAAAAGGACAAACAATAATTGAAAAAAATATCCAAGCGATTACTACGGCTTATCAAACAAAACTATGAAAAAAAATATAAACAAAACCATTGCTCAGCCTCTCAGTTCTGTAAATAATAAAACCGGCGCTTGGCGAACTTATCGACCAGTCGCTGATTATCAAAAATGTGTTGGCTGTTCTCTATGCGCCAAACTTTGTCCTGAAGCATGTATTGAAATGATAAAAATAAACAATGAATTAAAACCACGCCCTGATTATGATTATTGCAAAGGCTGCGGTTTATGCGCTAAAGAATGTCCGGTTAAGGCAATTAAAATGGAAAAGGAATACTAAAAGGAGCGTTAATTAAAAATATGAAAATGTCTAAAAATACTAACAACAAAAAAACTGGCCACCAAATTTTAGAAGGTTCCCGAGCCATCGCCTTAACAATTAAAAATATTGGTGTCCAAGTTGTTTCCGCTTATCCAATTACTCCTCAAACTCATATTGTTGAAGATCTGGCGCAATTTAAAGCTGATGGACAAGCTAATTATGAATATGCGCGCGCCGAAAGTGAATTTGCCGCAGCCTCAATTGTCTTAGGAGCAAGTGCCGCCGGTGTTAGAGCTTACAGTGCCACTAGTTCGCAAGGCTTACTACTAATGACTGAAGTTTTATACAACATTTCCGGTTTACGCTTGCCAGTAGTGATGACATGCGCTAATCGCTCCATTTCTTCACCAATTAATATTTGGAATGATCATGCCGATGTGATGGCTATTAGAGATAGTGGTTGGTTACAATTTTTTGCCGAAAATCATCAAGAAGCAGTTTATGCTCATTTATTAGCTTATAAAGTCGCCGAGCAAATTGGCTTGCCGGCCATAGTAAATGTTGATGGTTTTATTTTAACCCATTCTTATGAACCGGTTTCTATTCCTGATAAAAAATTAATAAAAAAATACTTGCCGGACTATAAACCAGCCAAAGGCACTTTTCTTGACCCAAAAAATCCAGTTACTTTAGGAGCTCTTTTCGGGCCAGACTCTTATACCGGAGTTAGAAAAGATTTATACCAAGATTTTCAAACTAGCTTATCATTAATTAAAAAAGAATACGCTTTACTTAAAAAAATATTTAAAATTAAAAATAACAGTGATGGTTTAATTGAATATACCGGACCAAAAAAACCAAAAACAATTTTAATCACCATGGGCTCATTAGCGGGCACGATTAAAACTGTCTTAACTCAATATCCGAATGTCGGTTTAATAAAAATCATGACTCTGCGCCCTTTTCCTGAACAAGAACTTATTAAAGCAACGGCTTCTGGTTCCAATATTATAATTTTAGAAAAAGCGGTTAGCCCGGGCAGTGGTGGTCCTTTGACTTTAGAAATTAAAGCCGCTTTATCAGGTCAGAAAAAAAATATTAAAAATTATATTGTTGGTTTAGGGGGAAAAAATATTAGTGAAAAAGAAATAAGAGATATTATTGAAAAGGCGGAACAGAAAAATAAAAATTTAATTTTTCAAAAATAAATTAAAATAAAGTATGCGTTTTTTAAACAGCAAAAAAAATAAATTCACTTTAATTATTAGTTTATTTATTTTTTTATTTTTTATTTTAAGTTTTAAAGTTGTTTATAGTGCTGATCTAATTAAATTTACTCCGCAAATACCTATTCCCGGGCCTAATTCTATTCCTGCTAATTCACCGATTGGCTCAGAAGCAAACGGAAGTTTTAAAGTTGACTTATTAAGTAGGTACGTTAAATCTATATATGATTATTTAATTATCATTGCCGGTATTTTAGCGGCTGTGGTAATGATGGGCGGGGGCTTGCTTTGGCTCACTTCCGGTGGCAATGAAAGTCGAGTTACGCAAGCTAAAGATTTAATTTTCGGTAGTATAATTGGCTTAGTCTTAGTATTTGCCTCTTACCTTATTTTAAATACGATTAATCCTGATTTATTAAACTTAAGTTCATTAGAAATGGAAACGGTTGCTCCAAAAAAAATTGAAGCTGGAGGAAGTGGTGGAAGCAGTGGAGGAGGTAGAAGCGGTGGAGGCGGCGGAGGAAGTTGGTAGTATGTCAATAAAAATAAAATCCTATAATATTTTATGAATAAAAAAACTAATCAATTTCTTGCTCCCGGTCATAACGCTTGTTCTGGTTGTGGCCAATTATCAGCGGTTCAGGCAGTCATGCGCGCTTTAACTCCGGATACAATTATCGCTAATGCGACCGGTTGTTTAGAAGTAACAACCACTGCTTATCCGCAGAGTGCTTGGGGCTTACCTTGGATACATTCTTTATTTGAAAATGCAGCTGCGGTTGCTTCAGGAATTAGCGCCGCTTTAAAGCAAAAAAAGGATAAAAAAACCAAAATTTTAGTACAAGCAGGTGATGGCGGAACTTATGATATTGGCCTTGGTTTAATCAGCGGAATGTGGACTCGCGGTGAAAATATTTTATATGTTTGTTATGACACAGAATCATATTCCAATACCGGTATTCAAGCGTCCGGCTCTACTCCCTATGGTTCAGCTACCTCCACTACTCCCAGTGGTGACAAATCAATTGGCTCTCAACAAACAAAAAAAGATATGTTAGGAATTGCTTTGGCTCATGGTTTGAAATATGTAGCTCAAACTGTCTCTGGCTTCCCTGATGATATTACTAACAAAGTTAAAAAAGCACTGGCTATTTCTGGACCAACTTATATCCAAATTTTAAGTCCTTGTATTCCCGGTTGGAAAATTAATTATGATGAAGCTGCTCAGCTGGGTAAGTTAGCGGTTCAAACTGGTTTGTATCCGATTTTAGAATATATTGATGGCAATTTAGTTTCTTCCAGTATAAATAAAAATTTTAAACCAAAACCGGTTAGCGAATATTTAAAAAAACAAGGACGATTTAAACATTTAAGCAAAAAGGAAATAGAGGCTATTCAAATGTTGGCTAATAAAAATATTGATAAATATCAATTATGAAAAAAATTAAATTCAATTTAAATTTATTAATATTTTCTATTCTTTTTTTAACTATTTTTTTAACGTCAATTCCTTTTGTTAATGCTGCTAAGCCAAAAATTATTATTCCTGAACCGCAAGTTAATTTAGGATTTAACTATTCTCCGCCTGATTGTACAACTAATGTTAAAGGGGAAACAGTTTGTAAAGTTAATTGGCTAGGAGAATACGTAAGTGGTGTCTATAATTTGGCGATTAAAATGGGCGGCTTAATTGCGGCCATTATGTTAATGGTCGGTGGTATTTTATGGCTTGTTTCAGGAGGGGATGTTAGCAAAGTTAGTCAAGCTAAAGATATTTTAGCAGGCAGTATAATTGGTCTTACCATTCTTCTATCATCTTATCTTTTATTAGCTCTTGTTAATCCTAATTTAGTTAATTTTAACGAGTTAGATTTAAACGTGGCTCAAGATAAAAATTTTCCTGATACAGAGGCAACAGAAGGCGGAACTGCTTTACCGGAAGAATTTCGAGATGCTTGCGCGGCTGCTAAAGCTGGAGATTTGGGGCCATGCCAAGCACTTGGTAAATCAGCGCCAAGTAATTTAGCTAAGGCTCCGGGAGGTATTTTAGTTAATTCTGATACACTGGCTAAATTTAACCGAGCAATGGCTTGTGTAAGTAGAAAAAATAATGGCGAAGTTTTATTTTCTATTAACGAGGGTTTTCGTTCTGCCCTTGATCAAATAAAAGTTAAAGAAGAATGGATTGGAAAAGGGGCGCCACAAAACGCTGCCACTCCTTGTTGTTCAAATCACAGTTCTGGAGTAGCCATTGATATTAAAAGAAAAGACGGACAACTGATGAGCAAAAGCTACAATGATAGCACTGGATTAACTGCTTGTATGAATGAGGCCGGATTGTATTCTAATCTTGATAACGAACCCTGGCACTGGTCGCCAACCGGAAGATAAATAAATTTTGTTTATAAAAACCGACTGGTAATTAATGAGTCGGTTTTTTTATTCTTAAACTATATTTTTTTATTTCTGAATACTAAAAATATTTCTGTCTTCTAAGCGCCTCTGTCCATAGCTTCGTTCGCTAATTGATCTGCAAGCTTATTTCTTTCACGTGGAATATGGGTAAAGGTTATTTTTTTAAAACTTAAACTTAAATTATAAATATCTAAAAATAATGGCGCCAAATCTTTGTTTTTAACTTTATATTCTCGATTCAACTGACAAACTACCAGTTCACTATCCAAATAACAATTTACTTCTTCAGCCCCAAGCTCTATGGCTTTTTTTAGAGCCAAAATTAAAGCCTGATACTCGGCTTGATTATTAGTTGCCACTCCTAAATACTTAGATATTTTAGCGAGCACTTCTTGATTTTCATTATATAAAACTGCGCCTACCCCGGCCGGTCCAGGATTACCACGCGCCCCGCCATCAGTATAAATAATAATTTTTTTATTTTTCATATCGCTTGCCGACTATTTATTAAACGGTTATTTACTAAATTTTAAATCAATAATTTTTAATTGCGCTTCGCGACGACCATTAAAATCATTTATCTCTAAATAATAAGCTAAATCAACTTGATCGCCTACTTGGAATTGTTTATATTGTTCAGCTAAACCAAATGCTATCGCCCAAAAACCAGCTACCCGTATTTTAATGTGTTGATTTTCAAAACCCATGAAAACAATATCTTCAATCGTTAAATCATAACTAACCAGTTTAGGTTGCAGATTATTTTGACCAAAAGGCGCGAGTTGATTAATTTCTTCCGCTAAATGTAAACTGATTTCTGACATTTTTACTTCTGCTTCTATTTCTATTTTAGGCACTAAATTTTGACCAGCTAATTTTTCACTCACCAAACGTTCAATCTTGGTCGTAAATTTAGTTAAATTATCTTCGTTATTGATGGAAAAACCGCAAGCCATAGGATGTCCGCCATATTTATCTAACTCTTCGGCACAGTCTTCAATAACAGCAATCAAATTCAATTCTGGGATTGAACGTCCCGAACCTTTAAAGCTAACTTTTTTAGGAATTAATTTCTTTTTTTCCGGATCAAACTCGGCTGATTCAATTAAACGAGTAATTATTAAAGTGGGCCGATAATATTTTTCCGCAATTTTTCCCGCTACTAAGCCAATCACCCCTTCATTCCAAATTTCATCTTCGCCCGCAACGCCAATGATGATGTCGGGTAAATTTTCTGAATCAATTTGTTTCTCAACTTGCGCGATTATTTCTTTAGTGATTTCTTGGCGACTGGCATTACGTCGATTTAATTCCTCGGCTAATTCTTTAGCTTCATTCTCATCAGTGGTTGTTAAAAGCGCAAAGGCAGTATTGGCATGACTTAAACGACTGGCCGCATTAAGTCGAGGGGCAATCTGCCAACTAACATTCCAGGCTTCTAACTTTTTATCACCATTAGCTTTTGTAGAATTTATTAATTCTTTTAATCCCAACCTGCGATTTTCATTTAAAACTTCCAAACCTTTTTTAACTAACAAACGATTTTCACCTAACAAACTAACCATATCAGCAATTGTTCCAACCGCCACTAAATCTAAACATTTTTCGGCAATTAGTTGTTTTTGTTTATCTGATAAATTTGATTTAAAAAGCAAGGCGCTAATTAACTTAAAGGAAACACCCACACCGGCCAAAAATGGACAGGGATAATTATTGCGTTTATCAGCGGGATTAATTATGGGACAATCAGGTAAATCTTTTATTTCTTCCGGTAGAACATGATGGTCGGTAATAATTATTTCTAAACCCTTAGCCTTGGCATATTCCACTTCTTCTTTATTTCTAATACCATTATCAACGGTAATTACTAATTTAAAGCCAGCTTCCAAAATTTGATTAATTGCCATTTTATTTAAACCATAGCCCTCGCTAACACGATCTGGTAAATAAACTTCCACTTGTGCGTGTAGTAATTTTAAAGTTTCCAGTAAAATGACTGAGGCAGTAACTCCGTCCGCGTCATAATCGCCATAAACCACAATTGGATTACCGTCTTTGATGTGTTTAATAATAATATCAACCGCTTGTTCCATATCTTTAAACAAAAACGGATCATAAAAAGCGTAATCAGCTTGACTAGAAAAAGTGCGCGCCAAATTATCAGCTAATTCTCCATTCAAAAAAGTTTTTATTTCTTCTTCCGACTTTAAGCCACGATTAAAAAGTAATTGCAAAAAAATCCGACTCATGTTCGGATAAGCCTCGCATTGCTCATCTTTAATTTTTGGCAAAACGCGCCATTCTCTCATAAACTAAAAAACTAAAAACCAAACAACACCGGTAAAAAAACCATGGAAATGCCGACGATTAAGGAAACAACAATCCAAAAAACTCTGGTTGCCTTTTTTTTCTTCATATTTTTATCTTTTTAAAATTTTAACAAAAGTATCCGGCGGTATTTCAACACTTCCCTTGCCGGCGACTAACATTTTTTTCTTACCCCTTTTTTGTTTTTCTAATAATTTTCTTTTGCGTGTCACATCACCACCATATAATTTAGCGGTCACATCTTTTCTTAAAGCCGATAATTTTTCGGCAGCAATTATTTTACTGCCGATAGCGGCCTGAATTTTAATGGCAAACATTTGACGAGGCAAATTCTCCTTTAAAATATCTACCATTTCTCGTCCTTGGCGATAAGCATCATCACGATAAACAATGGTTGCTAATGATTCAATCGGCTCTTCAGCCACTAAAATATCCATTCTAACCACATCCGCCGGACGATAATCTAAATATTCATAATTAATGGATGCATACCCCGAAGAAACACTTTTAATTTTATCATAGAAGTCGGTCAAAATAGCTGATAAAGGCATTTCATAATGCAAAATAGCTCTTCCTCCTTCATCACCAACCGAAATATACTGCGTATTTTTATAAATACCTCTTTTTTCTTGAGCTAATTTAATAATATTGCCTAAGTATTCTTTAGGACTAATTATATCTAAAGTCACCCAGGGTTCTTCAATTTTTATTAAATGATTTTGCTCAGGCAAACGTTGCGGAGTTCTGACAATCATTTCCTCACCATTGGTTTTAAAAACCTTATAGGCAACACTCGGCACAGTAACAATTAAATCTAAATTATATTCACGACGTAAACGCTCCTGAAAAACTTCCAAATGCAAAAGACCTAAAAACCCACAACGAAAACCAAAACCAAGAGCGTCTGATCTTTCCGGTTCATACGATAGGGCCGAGTCATTTAATTTTAATTTTTCCATAGCCTCTCGTAATTCTTTAAAATCATTTCCTTCTTTAGGAAAAATACCGGCAAAAACCATGGGCTTTACTTCTTTATAGCCGGGCAAAGGTTCAAAATTTTCATCAGCGCTAATATTTGAACCGGAAATAATCGTATCACCGACACGACAATCAGCCACTTGCTTAAAACCAGTCACCACATAACCAATTTGTCCCGAGCGCAGTTCTTTAGTGGAAACATAGCCGGGATTAAAAATACCACAATCCAAAACTTCACTTTCTGCTTGAACAGAAACTAACTTTATTTTATCGCCTTTTTTAATCGTGCCATTAAAAACTCGGATATAGGCCACCACGCCGCGATAAGTATCATATTTGGAATCAAAAATTAAAGAGCGTGAATAATGATGAGCTACAGGAAACTCTGGTTCACGCGGAGCACCACCGCGACGAATTATCTCTTCCAAAACTTGAGCTACACCTTCCCCGGTTTTCCCGGAAGTAGCAAAAATTTCTTCCTCGCGACAACCAATTAATTTAATAATTTCATTTTTTGTTTTAACAATATCCGCCGCGGGTAAATCAATTTTATTGATAATAGGAATAATGGTTAAATCTTGATCAAGGGCTAAATAAAGATTAGCTAGAGTTTGTGCTTGAATGCCTTGTGTTGAATCAACTAATAACAAAGCGGTCTCAACCGCCGCTAAAGAACGAGAAACTTCATAAGAAAAATCAACATGTCCGGGCGTATCAATAAGATTTAAATTATAGCCTTGATACTGCATATTAACTGGCGTCAATTTGATAGTGATACCTCGCTCTCTTTCAATGTCCATACCATCCAACAATTGCTCCTTCATCTTTCTTTTTTCCACCGTGCCGGTCAATTCCAACATGCGATCAGCCAAAGTTGATTTACCATGGTCAATATGAGCAATAATAGAAAAATTTCTAATTTTTTTTATATCTTTATTATCAGACATAATTATCAAAAATATTTACAATCTGTTTTATTTATAATCTGTTTTACAGTTAATAAATTTCTGCTTCGCTATTTAAACTTCACTAAATTACGCTATTAAACTCCACGGGCTTCACCTTGATCACCGACTTTAACTTTTTTAAATGGCCAACGATTTTTAAGTGCATCAATGAACCAAAAAAATTCTTCACTATTTAATAAATAACAGAACCAAGCATAAACTAAGACTCCAGAACCAAAGGAAGCGACTAACTGAGTAAATACACCACTAAATTTAGTCATATCAATATAAGGCCAAACCACCACTTTCATAATTTGTGCGGTTATGCCCGCAGCAATGGCGGCTGCGATAAATTTCAAGGAAGAAAACATTATCTTATTAAAATCTAAGGTTCCTACTTTAACATAAAGCCAGAAAGAGAGCAAGATTAAATTTAAAATATTAGCGACGGAAAAAGCTAAAGCTAAACCGGCCACACCCATTAATTTCCCTAGATAAAAAGACAAAATAATATTAATAACAATTGAAACCAAACCAAAATAAAAAGGAGTGCGTGAATTATGAAGAGCATAAAAAACACGCGTCACTAAAGGAATCGTAGCTTGAGCAAAAATACTAATCGTAAAAAATCCTAAAGCATCCATGGTCATAAAAGTGGCTCGCCAATCAAAATTACCCGTCCCTAAAATAACGCGCACAATCTGAGCGCGTAAAGCAATAATCAAAATCGTAGCGGGAATAATAAAAAATAAAATTTGTCTCATGGTGCTAGAAAAATGTTGCGTCAATTTTTCTTTGTTATGAGCATTTTCAGCTAAGGACGGAAAGGCGGCAATGGCAAAAGAAATACCAAAAATTCCTACGGGAAAAGACTGTAAATTATTAGCAAAATTGAAAGCGGTTAAAGAGCCACTGGGCAAAGTAGAGGCGATAATTGTGATTACTACTAAATTGATTTGGGAAATAGCCAAACTCATGGTTCTAGGAACCATCATTTTACCGATTTTTCTCAGCTTTTCATTTTTCCAATTTAAAACAAAAGAATATTTGAATCCTAAATTATAAACTGCGGGAAGTTGAATTAAAAAGTGTAGAGCAGCGCCTAAAACCACTCCCCAAGCCAAACCTGTGATGCCAAAAATATCAACAAAATAAAGAGCACCAATGATAATACCGATGTTATAGAAAATTGGCGCTAATGAATAAACAAAAAACTTTTTAAACGATTGCAAAATACCTCCTAAAATACCGGACATCCCTAAAAAAATCGGCGATAAAAACATTATTCTAGTTAAGGCGACAGTGCTTTGTTGTTCGCTGACGCCAAAACCGGGAGCAATAATTTTAACTAATTGCGGCGCAAAAATAATTCCGATTAAAGAAAGAGCAATTAAACTAATCAATAAAGAATTAGCGACATTACTGGCCAACTGCCAAGCTTCCTGATTTTCCTTCTGACCATTTTTTCTATCGCTTGCCTTATTTTTTATTAAGCTGCTAAATATAGGGATAAAGCCGGCTGATAAAGCTCCTAAAACAATCAAATTAAAAATCAAATCCGGAATACGAAAAGCGGCATAATAAATATCTAAGGTTGTGCCTGCGTTAAAACGACCAGCTAAAATTCTATCTCGAACAACCCCTAAAAGACGAGATGTTAAAGACGACAAAGCAACGAGCGCGGCTGCGACCGTAATATTATTGATTGATTGATTGAAAAATCTTTTTAGAAAAAATTTTTTAAACATATTTCTATCTTACCTCGTTTTTCAAAATATACAAACGTTGCAGATTATTTAAGGCTTTATCATAGCCGGGATTTATTTCTAATTCTGCTTTTAGTTCTGCCTCGGCTTCATCTAGTTGACCTTCATCCAAATAAATCACCGCTAAATTATTGTGTGCCATCACTTCCAAAGGATTAAGCTCTAGGGCTTTTAAAAAATGTTGTCGCGCTTCTTCGGTACGATTATCAAAATAATACATGGCGCCTAAATTTCGATTAGCCAAAGGCGAAGTAGGAGATTTTTGAACAGCAAATTCCCAAAAAGTAATGCGGTTCTGATAATTTGGTAAATGAAGAGCGGCTAAAACTAAAAATAAAATAAGCACTAATGCTCCCAAACAAACACTTGCCTTTTCTATTAAAATTTTCCTAGCCAAACCTCGTTCAGGTAATTTAAAACTACTAAACATTAAAATTAAACCAATGAACGGTAAATATAAACGATGTTCTAATAATAATAAATAATAAAAATCAACTGGGTTAGGATTAACAAAGGCGGGCAACATAAATAAAATAAACCAAACCAAACCAAAAGCAATCCATTTCTTAGCTAAACGTTTGGTGAAAACGAATATTAAAAACAAAACTACCGCGCTTAAACCATAATATATATTAACATCTCTTAAAACCGGCATAATTGCCAAGTTAAAGGGCAAGAAAAATTTACCAAAGCCGACAATCAAGGCGGGAGAATTTTCTAAAATTGAAATATAAACTTGTTTTAAACCGCCAATCCCTTGATCAATCGCCAAACTACGCATCACATACCATAAAAAAATAACGGCACCCGCTCCCAAAAAAAACATGGCCTTATCTTGAACACTAATTTTCTTCTCATTTAAAAATAAATAATAAAATCCTAACAAAAACGGAATAACAATAGCTGCTTCTTTAGTGAAAATTGCCAAAAGAAAAAAGATTAAACACCAGACATAATCTTTAGGGCGTGATTTTTCTAAAAACTTCAAGAAAAATAAAAAAGTAGCTAAAACAAAAACCGCTAACAAGGAATCATTGCGCCCCGGAATCCAAGCGACAGCCTGAACTAAAACCGGATGCACTAAAAAAAATAAAGATAAAAATAAAGAACGTTTTTCAGAAACTTTTAAGCGCTTGAGTAAAGCAAACAATAAACTGGCTACTAAAATATGAATAAAAACATTGGTCAAGTGATAGCCCCAAGCATGAAAACCGGAAACTTGAGCATCAAGCATTAAAGATAAATTTAATAAAGGTCGGTAATAAAAATTTTTGTCCGAAAAAAAGGCGTCTTCTGTAAAAATTTGACCAATATTAGACAAATTTCCTATAATAAATTGATTTTCTAAAATTAAACTCTGATCATCTAAATATGAAAAATCAAAAAACACTGTACCTAAATACAATAACAAACCAACGATAATAATAATATAAAAAGGTAATCGCTTCGGAGACATAGAAATTATTTATAAAAACCAAGCCAGTATTTAAGTCCGGTCCAAACAGTCGCTAAACCATATTTTAAACTACGCGAAAAATTAATTGATGAAGCTTCTTTAAAATAACGTACTGGCACAGGAATTTCACCAATGCGATAACCCTTAGCAACAATTTTGAATAACATCTGACTATCAAAAACAAAATCATCAGAATTATTTTGCCAATCAATTTTTTCTAACACTTCACGTTTATAAGCGCGCATTCCCGTATGCCATTCAGATAAATTGCGACCACTAATTAAATTTTGGAAAATTGTTAAGACGCGATTAGAAAAATATTTATATTTGGGCATACCGCCAGCCAAAGCTTCCTGCCGACTTCTAATTCTCGTACCCAACATCACCTCAAAATAGTTGTCAGCAATAAATTCAGCAAAATATTTTACCAGCCGCGGATCATATTGATAATCAGGATGAATCATCACAATAATATCTCCTCCTCTTTCCAAAGCGAGGCGATAGCAAGTTTTTTGATTTCCACCATAACCTTTGTTGGCTTCATGTTCAAAAACAGAAATCCCTAAACGCTTAGCCACTGCCACTGTATCATCACCACTTCTGTCATCAACCAAAATAATCTCATCAACTATTGACGGCAAATCATTAACTGTTTTTTCTAAAGTAGCGGCCGCATTATAAGCGGGCAAAACTACCACTATTTTTTGATCATGATACATATATTTATAATTCTAACGCAAACCTTTATTTATAATTCTAAGCAAACCTTAATTCTGAAATACAAAAATTATTTTAAAAAGCGCGCACATCAGCCGCTAAAATTTCCTGAGCTGTTAAAAAGAGGGGGTTAATATCAAATTCTTTTATTTGTCTATTTTGATTGGCTAAATGAGAAAAATTAACTAATACTTTAGCCAACTTATGAATATCATATTTAATCCCCCCGCGCGCACCATTTAAAATTGGAAAAAAGGCTGATTCTTTTATAAATTCCAACGCTCTTTTTTCATCTAAATCAGCAATCGTTAATTTTACTTCCTTTAATATCTCCGCATATATGCCACCTAAACCAAAAAGTAAAACCGGTCCGAACGAGGCATCTTGTTTAAAGCCTAAAATCAATTCTAACTTATCTTTAATTTGCGGCTGGATAACTAAATAATTGTCTTGCTTTGAAAAAGCGGTTTTATATTTTTGTTGCAATTTCTCAGCGGCAGTTTTTAATTCAGTTAAATTATTGAGATTTAAAACAATCGCCTTTTTATCGCTTTTATGATTAAAATCCGGACCAACCGCTTTTAGAACAAGCGGAAAAGTTAATTTTTCTTTTATTCGGGGATTATATTTTAACGTTTTAACGCTCTTAATTTTATATTTATTTAAAAGCGCAAAAAGTTCTAAATAGTCATAGTCTTTTTTCTTTTTGATTTCGGCAACTACTTCATAATTAATTGAATTATAAGGAGTAAATTGAGATAGATTCTGCGCATTTTTTATTAAAGCGCCCAAGGACTTAATTGCTTCTTCTGGATAAGAAAAGAAAGGTAAACCTTCACTGATTAAATACTCTCGAGCTTCGGCAATGGTATCACCCCCCAAAAAGCTAGTCATAATTAGGCGTTTTGGATTTTGTTTAGCTAATTTTGCAATCACTTCCGCGGTTCTTAAAGGTTCAGTGCCTAGTTGAGGGCTGAGCAAAATTAAAATATTAGTTTCTTTATTAGTATTGAGCGATTTTTTTAAAGCTTTCTCATAATCCTCGGGGCTAGCATTACCAAACAAATCAAAATTGCCAACTAAATTTATATCCTGTTCAGCGGCGGCATCGGCTGATAAAACCGCTAAGCCACCAGCGTTAGTAATAATTTGTAATTTATTACTTAATTTATTTTTTACCACTGACGGCGAACGCAAAATAATAACTAAATTAAATAAATCATTGAGATTATCAATTAAAATTGCTCCCGCTCGCTTTAAACCAATTTTAGTCGCCATTGATTCACCGGCCAAGGCTCCGGTATGAGATTTAGCTAAAGCTTGTCCGCTCGCACTGGTACCGGCTTTTAAAATAGCGACCGTTTTCTCGGGAACTATTTGAGAAACAATCTGCATAAATTTTTCACCGTCTGCCACTTCTTCTAAATATAAAATAATTGAATCAATATTTTTATCTTTACCTAAATATTCTAGAAAATCATTTTCATTTAACCCAGCTTTATTTCCTAAGCTGATAAAATATCCTAATCCTAAATTTTGTGCTTTAAGCCAATCAAGCACTGAACTGCCAATCGCTCCGGATTGAGAAATGAAGGCCACTTTGGAATTAATATTGGCGCGATGAGAGAAACTAGCATTAAAATGATTAAAATTATTAATAAAACCAAGGCAATTTGGACCTAAAACATTTAAGCCATATTTATTGATTAAAACTTTAAGTTCTGCTTCGCGCTTCTTGCCTTTGGCATCACTTTCTTTAAATCCGGCACTGATAATAATAATATTTTTAATTCCCAATCGCCCGCATTTTTCTATTTCCGGTAAAACAAAGGCGGCGGGAATAACTATCATTACTAATAAACTTGACCAATCTTTAATCGGTAATTTTTCTAAGTCAGAAAAAACCGGCAAAGAGGCAATAGTTTTTTCCTGTAAATTAATAGGAAAAATTTTACCTTGATAACCACTGGAAATAATATTATCTAAAACTTGCCGCCCGACTTTTTTCGGATTTTGAGAAGCGCCCACCACCGCAATGGCAGAAGGAGTAAAAAAGTTTTTTAAATTCATATATTAAAAATTAAACTAACTAATTATTATTTTTTAAAGTCATTAAACCGGAAAAAATTATTAATAAAAATAAATAGTTCAAATTAAAATAAGCCAAAATAATATTGGGGGCGATTATTTCCATTATAGTAAAGACAATATACAGACTGACGGAAAAATAAAATAGTTCTTGAAAAAAGAAAGGTTTAATTGTTTTTAAAAATGTTTTCATTGCTTAATTGTTAAATTTAATCGCTAAATTCAATGTCTGTTTTAAATTTAATCGCTTTTACTAAATTTATCACCTATTCTAAATTTAATCATCTATCTTAAAAATTTTTTGCCAAAGACTGCGTCCGGTAAATTCTATTTTTATTTCTTTTATTTCTAAATAATCGTCTTCCCCGTTTTCCGTCTTGAGCCCGGGAATAGACAACATAAAACTATACTTCCCTTTCTCTCGATAAGTTCCCTTAGTTCTAAATTCAGCTGAAGCAATATTCAATTGTCTATCTTTTACATCAAGCGACGGTGTTTGATAATCAAAAATTACATATTCTAAATCATCAGCTAAAACAAAATGACGATCAACTTTTTTTAACAAGGGATTAAAATAATCTTCAGCAGATAAAGAAAAAACTCCGTTATTTTCTAAAATCAAATCCGCTTTAGCAAATTTAATTTCCTTTAAATCATTACCAGAAACAACATATTCAAACTGTTCATAGGGCGCGGAAACAGTAAAGCTTTGCTCACCAAAATAAATATCTTGCAAATTAGCCGGATCAAGAGCTTTAACTTGTAAATAGTTTGCCTCAGTAAAAACTTTTATCTCGTCTGAAGCGCTAACAGGCCAAAATTTATGAGTAAAAACCATCAAACCAGACGAACTATAGATATTATCAATAATAACATCATCGCTAATTTTAATTTCCAACTTATATAAACCAGCTGAAAAATTACCTTCTAAATTTAAAGTCTGTGATTTTTGATTTTGCCAATCAACTTTTTCGCCCTCAATAATTACTTCTTTTATCACTTCCTGGTCTTTCGTTAAAATTAATTTAAGTGGACTGTTTTTTGTTTCTGGCGAATAAGCACTGAAATTAGTTTTAAATTGCCAAGCACCATCGTTTAGATAAAGCCAAAGAACATGATTACCTCGGAGAGCAATATCTAAGTTAGTGGCTGTTGCTTTGCTTTTAGTCGATTTAAATTGATAATTAGGATTAAAATTATAAGTGGCTAAACAAGTGGTCACTCCGGATGAACAATCTTTTAAGTCATTATTTTCTAAAGCAATTAAAAATTGATCAAGGCTTTCGTAATTTTTATTTTTTTGTAGCAAAACTAAATTGTCCTGCTCAATTTTAAACCAAGTATTTTTCAAATCGTCTAAAATTTGATTTTTGAGTGGTTGTAAATCATAACGCCAAACTTGTTTATCAACTAAAACACCAGCTTCAATAATTGGCGTCTGATCAGTTAAATTAGAATAATAACTAAGTGTGAGTTTGGCTTTCGTAAAAGTGCGGGGGGTAAAAACAGAAAAATAAACCGGGTCGCCTATTAAGCGCGGACGATTATTCTCATCAGATACTCTTTCCACGGGGGTGAAATTATAAATAAATCCTTTGCCTGATTGTAAAATACGAGTAAAATCTTTTCGGTAGCTGATATGACCAAAAGGAACAATTTTCAAAAACAAGAAGATGCCAAAAAATAAAAAAATAAGCAACAACCAAAACCGGCGCATTTTTTGTTGAGGCGTCTTTTTCCCTGATAATAAACAAACCATATATCTTATATTTTACGTTATTTTGACCAAAAAAACAATGTATAAAAAATTAAAAAAATACTCCCACAATTAATAAGTGAGAGTATTTTTATCTTTAATATAAGCTAAATTTTATTTATTTTTCATATTCAGCACGTGGTTTCTTGCCTTTATAACCTGTTCCGGCCGGAATTAGACAACCAATGATAACATTTTCCTTCAAACCTTCAAGATAATCAATTTTGCCACTCACCGCGGCATCAATTAAGACCCGTGAAGTTTCTTGGAATGAGGCAGCTGATAAAAAGCTATCGGTTGTTAAAGAAGCTTTGGTAATACCTAAAAGCAAACGATCACCCTTAGATGCATTCTTCACATTTTTATTAGCTTGGTGAAAAACTTCATCTTCCACTGTTTCACCAGGTAATAAATTAGTGTCTCCGGCTTCGGTAATGAAATAACGGGAAAACATTTGGCGCGCAATAATTTCCACATGTTTATCATTCAAAGGTTGCCCTTGCGAAGAATAAACGTATTGGATTTCCTTAATGATATACTTCTGAGTTTCCAGTCGTCCTTTTAATTTATAAAGTTCACGCAAATCTAAGCTACCTTCAGTAAGTTGCGTACCGCGTTCAACAGTATCGCCATCATTAACTAGCAACATAGTACCTTTCAAAATGGAAAATTCTTTACTCTTATCAACTTCTTTAGTAATACTAACATATTTTTCCGTTACTTTTACTTTGCCGGCATCTTTCGCTTTAACTGGATCACCATTAACCTGAAACAAATCAGTATTTTTAGCCACTTTATCGCCATCCTTCACTAAAACTTTAACTTCTAAATTCTTTTTATCTTTAGCAGTTAGCCCGCTTGCTAATTTAACTTCATTAATCTTTTCCGAAAAATAATATTTATCACTTTCTTCGCCCCGATAATGAATGCTTAAAATTTTAGACTGAGGATTATCAACTAAGATTTCCTTGCCATCTTCATCACGAATAATTTTTTGTGCGAATTGAACTTTGACTTTTCCGGCGACATTAGAAATTAAAGCTTTTTTCTTAGGACTGCGTGCTTCAAAAATTTCTTCCACTCTGGGCAAACCTTGGGTAATATCATCTTGACCGGCTACACCACCACCATGGAAAGTTCTCATCGTTAACTGCGTACCCGGTTCACCAATTGATTGAGCGGCAATAACACCAACAGTCGCACCAATTTTAACCGGTTGATTATAAGCCAAGTCCCAACCATAACATTTAACACAAACTCCTTTATGAATTTTACAACTTAGAATTGAACGAATGCAGACCTGATCAACTTGAGCAGCCTTTAAACTAACAATTGCGTCTTCATTAATAATTTCACCTGCCTTAAGAATGGTTTTTTTATCTTTATCTTTTACATCTTTAGCCAAGTAGCGACCAATTATTTTTTTGAAGAAATCCTCGCCACTTTGTTCGGCTTCTTGACGAGAAATAACAACACCCTCCTTATCACCGCAATCCTCACTGGAAACAATCACATCTTGTGAGACATCAACTAAACGACGCGTTAAATAACCGGCGTTTGCCGTTCTAAGAGCGGTATCGGATAAACCTTTACGCACACCATGAGTGGAAATAAAATATTCCAGCACACCAAAACCTTTTTTGAAATTTCCCTTAACCGGTAATTCCAAAATTGCTCCCGATGGTGAAGTTACTAAGCCTTTCATACCTAAAATTTGTACTGGCTGTGCCCAAGAACCACGCGCTCCTGAATCAATCATGGAGAAAACCGGTAAAATATCAGTCAAACCCTTCTTACAAACACTGGCAATTTTATCTTTAGTATTATTCCATTCTTCTACTACTTTAGAATAGCGCTCGCTTTCAGTTAATAAACCATCTTCATATTGTTCTTTTATAACATCAATTTTTTTATTGGCTTCCTCAATTAAACGATCTTTCTCCGGTAAATCCGGCAAATCACCAAAGCCCCAGGATAAACCTGATTTGGTAATGAAAGCAAAACTGCGGTTCTTCAAGTCATCAATAAATTTAACTGTTTCCTCTTCATTATAAAGATGTAAACAATCGCGAATTAAATCTTTTAACTTGCCTTTACCTACAACTTCATTAATGAAACGTAATTTAGGTGGTAAAATTGAATTAAAAATCAAACGACCAACCGTAGTTTTTAACATTTCACCTTCATGCTTAACAAAGATTGGCTCATGTAAACCAATAAAATTACCATCATAAGCTAAATAAGCTTCGTCTTCATGATAGAAATGTTTAATGTCTTCTTTTTTTCTGGTTTCAAAATCTTTATCAACTAAAGTTATATAATATGTTCCCCAAACAATATCTTGGGCAGGCGCAATAATCGGATCACCCGTGGCCGGCTTAAGAAGATTATGAGTAGAGAGCATTAAATTTTCCGCTTCAGCTCTGGCTTCTTTTGTTAAAGGAACATGAACGGCCATTTGGTCGCCATCAAAGTCTGCATTAAAAGCTGTACAAACAAGCGGATGAATTTGGATCGCCTTTCCTTCAATCAAAACCGGACGAAAAGCTTGAATGCCTAAACGATGCAAGGTCGGAGCGCGATTTAACAAAACATAGGCGCCTAAAATAATCTCTTCCAAAATATCCCAAACTTCATCATGGCCTGCTTCAATATAACGAGAAGCGGAACGAACATTATGAACTATTTCCCTTTTGATTAATTGCGCAATAATGAATGGTTTGAACAATTCTAAAGCCATGATTTTCGGCAAACCACATTGATCAAGATTTAATTTAGGATTAACCACAATAACGGAACGACCGGAATAATCAACACGCTTACCTAATAAGTTCTGACGAAAACGACCTTGTTTACCTTTCAAAGTATCAGCCAAAGATTTAAGTTGTCTTTTTTGACCGGTAGAAGCGGTCACGGTTTTAGTATGACGAGCAGAATTATCAATTAAAGCATCAACTGCTTCTTGAAGCATTCTTTTTTCATTGCGACAAATAACTTCCGGCGCGTTTAAATCAATTAATTGTTTTAAACGATTATTACGATTGATAACGCGACGATATAAATCATTCAAATCAGAAGCGGCAAATCGTCCTCCATCAAGCGCCACCATCGGTCTTAAATCTGGTGGTACAACCGGCAAAACACTAAGAATCATCCATTCCGGTCTTAAATTATTATTTTTAAAACTTTTTAAAAGTCTAAGTCTTTTAATAATTTTCTCTTTTTTTGATTCAACTGCATCTTTTAGTTTTTCTTCAAGGTTAGCAATACTTTTTTCTAAATCAATTTTACTCAAAAGTTGACGAATTGCATCAGCGCCAATCGCCGCTTCAAAAAGATGACCGAATTTTAGACTTAAATCTTGATATTGTTGTTCAGATAAAATAAGCAGTGGTTTTAAGTCTTTCAATTCCTTCTGTGTCTGAGCATAGTCTTCATCTAAGCGCGCTATTTTATCTTCTTTTATTTTTAAAGCTTCTTTTAAATCAATTTCTTCTTTTTCTTCCTTGGCTTTTTTAACTTGATTATTATATTCGTTTTCAATGCTTTTTAATTTACTTTTGTATTCCGCCTTAATTTGATTGATGGCTGCGTTTTTCAAATTTTCGTCTACATCAATCACAATAAAGCTGGCGTAATATATAACTTTTTCCAAAGATTGAATCCCTAAATTCAAAAGTAAACCAATCTTAGATGATAAACCTCTTAGAAACCAAATGTGTGAAGCCGGAACCTGAAGATTAATATGACCAAAGCGTTCGCGTCTGACAATACTTCTGGTAACTTCAACGCCGCATTTATCACAAACAATTCCTTTGTATCTGATTTTTTTATATTTACCGCAAGCGCATTCCCAGTCTTTGGTAGGACCAAAAATCTTTTCACAAAACAAACCATCCTTTTCTGGTTTTTGTGTGCGATAATTAATTGTTTCCGGACGCAAAACTTCACCGTTTGACCAAGACAAAATTTCCTCCGGACTGGCAAGCTTTAGGCGAACAGCGGAAAAATCGCTGGTTTTAATTGGGTTTAACATAAATATGTAAATGATTATTTAATAATGGAATAAAAATGGAATTTTTATTCAAAGCTTCAAAAGCCGAATTTATTCTTGATCCGTAACTTCATTTTCATTTAAAGTAGCAATAATCTCCGGCTTATCATAATCTAATTTATTTTCTTCGGTTATTTCTTCATCTAAATCAGTTAAAACTTCCGAAGACGGCGCATCATCAGGACCGCCTAATAATTCAACATTCAAACTCAAACCTTTTAACTCTCTAATTAAAACATTGAAGGATTCAGGAACATTTAATTTTTCAATTTCTTCACCTTTAATAATTGATTCATAAGCTTTACTGCGACCGGGGATATCATCAGATTTAATCGTTAAAATTTCTTGAAGCGTATGAGCAGCTCCATAACCTTCCAACGCCCAAACTTCCATTTCTCCAAATCTTTGTCCACCAAACTGCGCTTTACCACCCAAAGGTTGTTGAGTAATCAAAGAATAAGGGCCAATTGAACGTTGGTGAATCTTATCTTCAACCATGTGGTTGAGTTTCAACATATACTTATAACCAACGGTAATTTTATTATCATAAGCTTGGCCGGTTTTACCATCATATAAAGTAATTTTTCCATCTTCAGGCAAGCCCGCTTTAATTAATTCTTCCTTGATTTGTTCTTCGGAAATACCGTTTAGAGCCGGAGACATGGCACGATAACCTAATTTTTTAGCGGCAAAACCAAGATGGGTTTCTAAAAGCTGACCAAGGTTCATACGAGAAATAATGCCGAGCGGAGAAAGAATAATATCAACCGGTGTTCCATCTTCCATATAAGGCATATCTTCAATCGGCACAATTTTTGAAATAACACCTTTGTTTCCGTGACGACCAGACATTTTATCACCAACTTGAATCTTTCTTAGATTAGCAACTGAAACTTGAATGGATTGCAAAACACCAGCTGAAAGTTTATCACCCTCATCACGAGAAAAAACTTTTACATCAACCACCTTACCGTGTTCGCCGTGCTCTAAGTATAAAGATGAATCACGAACATCCTTGGCTTTCTCACCAAAAATAGCGCGCAACAATTTTTCTTCAGCAGATAAAGTTGTTTCTCCTTTCGGAGTAATTTTACCAACCAAAATATCACCACTGGAAACTTCCGCGCCAATACGAATAATACCTTCTTCATCTAAATTTTTTAATTTCTCTTCACTGATATTAGGAATATCATTAGTGACAATTTCCGGACCCAATTTTGTATCACGAACATCAATCGTATAATTTTCAATATGAATTGAAGAATAGATATCGTCTTTTACTAAACGTTCGGAAATAATAATCGCGTCTTCATAGTTAAATCCTTCCCAAGTCATGAAAGCGACCAACACATTTCTGCCCAAAGACAATTCCCCATTATCAATTGCCGGTCCATCCGACAAAATTTGTCCCTTCTTTACTTTTTCGCCAACTTCCACAATCGGATGTTGATTAATACAAGTTGAAGAATTGGAGCGAACAAATTTATTTAAGTTATAAGAAAGGAATTGGCCTTTTTTGGTTTGCATTTCAATCACAGCCGCATCAACTTTGGTGATAATGCCATCTTCAGCGGCAATAACTAAATGACCACTATCACGCGCCGCTCTTTCTTCAACCCCGGTACCTACAATTGGTGCTTCATTTTTCACTAAAGGCACAGCCTGACGTTGCATGTTCGTGCCCATTAGTGATCTTTGTCCATCGTTATGTTCCATGAAAGGAATTAAAGAAGTAGCAATAGAAATAATTTGATTCGCAGCCACCCCAACAAAATCAATATTTTTCACTTCTTCCATGCCCGGCTCGCCATGATAACGAGCTTCATATTTAGAGACTAAAAATCTTCCCTCTTTGTCAGTGGGAATGGTGGAATCAACAATCACATATTTTTCTTCTTCAAAAGCATCTAAATAAACTATTTCATCAGTTAACTTCGGTCCTTTTTTATCTTTAATAACACGACGATAAGGAGTTTCTAAAAAGCCGTAACTATTTAAGCGGGCATAGCTTGATAAGTGACCAACTAAACCAATGTTTGGTCCCTCAGGAGTAGCAATCGGACAAATACGACCATAGTGAGTAGTATGCACATCACGCACATCAAAGCCGGCTCTTTCTCGAGTTAGACCTCCCGGACCCATGGCTGATAAACGTCGTTTATGCTCAAGCTCAGCTAGCGGATTAGTTTGATCCATGAACTGTGATAATTGTGAAGACATAAAAAATTCACGCACCACACCAATCACCGGACGAGCATTAATGAGTTTAGAAGGAGTTAAAGTCAAAATATCCGAAGTGGACATTCTATCTTTAATAATTCTTTCCATTCTCGCTAAACCAACGCGAAAACGATTTTGAATTAAGCCGCCAATCGCGCGGACACGACGATTACCAAGATGATCAATATCATCTTCCGGGTCTTTAGTAATATTTAAACGAATCACTTCTTTAATAATGAGAACTAAATCTTCTTTGCGTAAAGTGCGGAATTCTTTTTTATTGGTTGGTAAGTCCAAATTAAAACGACGATTTAATTTATAGCGACCAACCCGACCAAAATCATAACGATCAAAACGGAAAAACATTGATTCAATAAGTTGGCGCGCATTTTCTACTGAAGCTAAATCACCCGGACGAATACGACGATAGACTTCTTGTAATCCTTCTGCTGAATCTTTAGCCGCATCTTTTTCAATGGTCGCTTCAATGAAAGTTTTTTCCTCCTTATCATTTTTATCAATCGGTAAATCAACGTCTTTAAATAATTTAATTAATTCTTCATCGCTGCTATAACCAAAGGCGCGCAGTAAAGAAGTCACAGCCACTTTTCTTTTGCGATCAATTCTTACCCACAATACTTTATTGGAATCAGTTTCTATTTCCAACCAAGCGCCGCGATTAGGAATAATTTTCGCGCCATAACATTTTTTGCCTTTCACGAATTCAGCGGTGAACATCACTCCAGCGGAACGAATTAATTGAGAAACTACAACTCGCTCAATACCGTTGATAATAAAAGTCCCCTTATCGGTCATTAAAGGAAAATCGCCCAAGAAAACTTCTTGATTAATTGCTTTTTTTGTTTTCTTGTTCAATAATCTCGCCTTAACACGTATAGGGGCCTCGTAGGTAATATTTTTTTCCCGACTTTCAATTTCGGAAAATTTTGGTTCATCTAAGTAATAATCATCAAAATATAATTCTAAATCACGACCGATAAAATCAACCACTGGGTTTATTTCATCAAAGAGTTCGGCTAAACCTTCTTTCAAAAACCAAGTGTAGGAATCTTTTTGAATCTCAATTAAATCCGGCATGGGGAGGATGTCATTGATTTCCGAAAATGATTTGCGCTTAAACTTAGACATAAATATATAGTAATTTTTTAAAAATATATGAAGGAGAAACAAGGAAAAACTAAAAATGATAAAAAAATGAACAAAAATTTAGCCAACTTTAAAATAAAAAATTTTAGTAGGATTTAAATAAAAAAACCCCCACCCCAAATAGGCTTGAGTTTTTTAAAATATTTAATTTATTCCTTGTTTATATATCACTTTTTTTATTTAAAAAAGTGTAAGCTGGTATTATAATATTATAATCTTATCTATTTGTCAATACACATTTTGTCCACAATTGCCCGTCTTAGCTCTTCTCTGTCATCCCAGGGCATTTTTTGCCCTCTGGCTAAACAAATATATTGTTCAGCGCCCTTGCCGGTTAAAAGCACTAAATCATCTTCTTGGGCTAATTCTAGAGCTTTTTTAATGGCTTCACGACGATCTAAAATTTTAAATAAATTCTTATCTTTAATTTTCCCAGCCATTTCAGCGCCGGCTGCGACTTGATTGATAATTTGAGCCGGTTCCTCGTCATAGGGGTCTTCATTGGTAATAATTACGATTTGCGCTCTTTCCGCTGCTAAGCGACCTAAAATTGGACGTCGCGACTTATCACGACCACCACCCGTTGAGCCTAAAATATGGATTAAACGACGATACGGAATAGCTTTAATAGTCTCATATAATTTTTCCAACGCTTTTGGTTCAAAGGAATAATCAACCATAGCAATAAAATTTTGTCCTTCCTTAATTAACTCCATCTTCCCTGCTAAAGATGTTACACTCTCTAAACCTAATTTAATTGTTTCTTTATTTAAACCATGACTTAAAGCAACACAGTAAGCAGCAAGGGCATTTAAAGCATTAAAATTCCCCAGCAACTGCAAATTAAAATTTTCCGAACCAATGGCAAATTTTACTCCTGACAAATCTCCTTCCTCTTCATTTTTAAATTCCGCTTTAACTAAAAACATCTCTTTAACTAAAGATTCACTGGATAAATTTTTCGTTACTTTCTCTAATTCAAGTTCTGGATTAAAAGAATAAATAATTTTTACTTCACTCCAAAAATTTAAAAAATAATCAGCCTGTTCATCATCACCGTTAACAATAATAGTTTTTTTAACTCGTTCCCGTTCTAATTTTTTTAAACCATTCTTAACCGCACAAACTTTTTTATTCTCATCAATGTATTTATTTTTAAAATGTTTTAAATGAGCGAATAACTTTCCTTTCGCTTCTTTATATTTTTCAAAACTACCATGTGCTTCAATATGCTCCGGATAAAGGCCGGTAAAAACCAGGGTGTCATAATTTATAAATCGATGGCGAAACTGTTTAATGCCTTCCGAAGTTGTTTCCACGATTGCATAACAACAACCGTTCTTTACCATCTGTTTTAATATTTTTTGAATAAAAAACCGACCCGGCATGGTCATTTTTTTGTCATTCAACCATTCTTTATTGCCATCAGAAAAAATCGCGGTAGAAGTTAAACCGGTTTTATAACCAGCCTGCTCAAATACTTTTTTTATTAAATAAGCAGTGGAAGTTTTCCCCGCTGTACCGGTCACACCTACGACAATTAATTTACGACTGGGAAAAAAATAAATCACAGCCGCTAAAAAACTTAACAGAAAATGATAAGTCGGTTGAAGCGCTTTAAATATTTTTTTAGGAATTAATTTTTTTATTTTTTCTGTCATAAAATAGCAATAATCACCTTAACAAAACAATCTGTATTAACAAATAACATTATCAATCGCACTAATATTTATTATTTAGATATTTATTATTTAGAGAAAAACATTTCATCGTCATCATCAAGAGGAGTGCTTTTTTTCTTAACAGCAGCATCTTCTTTTTTCTCTCTTATTTCCTCTAAAATTTCATTTTCATCATCAATTATTTCCTCCTGTTCTTCTTCGCTTAATTCTAAAGCGGAAGCAATTTCAGAATTATCTTCTTCCTCTTCTTCAACATCTTCTTGTTCTTCTTCAACATCTTCTTGTTCTTCTTCGTCAGATGAAGAATCATCGTCTTCTAACTCTTCTGATGAATTTTCGTCTCGACTAAAATCTAAAACTTCGTCCTCCTCTTCTTCATCTTCTTCGTTTTCATCCTCGCCTAAATAAGAACTGGGCGCCACTGATTTGGCACGATCATGAAGCGGAAAGGAACTAAGCGAAGCTTTCCCGGCTTCGTATTGTTCTTCACTAATCATAACTTCACGCGGTTTTGAGCCATTGGGTGGTCCAACAATGCCGGCTTCCTCCAACATATCTAAAATTTTCGCGGCTCGTCCATAACCAATTGACAAACGACGTTGTAACATTGAAGTTGAGGCTTTATTGGCTTTAATAATAATTTCTTTTGCCTCTTCAAATAATTCATCTTCATCGCCATAATTACCATCCAAACCAACTCCGGCCACACCTCCGACCTTTTGTCTGTCAGTGATGCCTTCTAAATATTCTGCTTCACCACTCTTCTCTTTAATATAATTAACCACATCATTAATTTCATTATCACTCAAATAAGCGCCTTGAATTCTTTTTGGCTTAGCCAATTCGGCCGTGGAAAAAAGCATGTCTCCTTGACCAAGTAATTTCTCAGCGCCCGAAGAATCTAAAATTGTTTTTGAATCAACCAGCGAAGCAACAGAGAAAGCGATGCGTGTCGGAATGTTGGCTTTGATTAAACCAGTGATAACATCCACACTAGGACGTTGTGTAGCTAAAATTAAATGGATACCAATAGCGCGCGACATTTGCGCTAATCTAATAATAGCTGCTTCCATTTCTTTACCGGCCGTCATCATAAAGTCAGCTAACTCATCAATAATATAGACAATGAAAGGTAATTTTTCGGTGGCGGTTTGATTATAGGCTTGAATATTTTTCTTGCCCGACTTATTTAACAAATCATATCGTCTATCCATTTCATTCAAACACCATTTCAAAGAATTAATTGTTTTAGAAACTTCTGTTATTACTGGAGTGAGTAAATGTGGAATGCCATTATAGGTTGGCAGTTCCACTCTTTTAGGATCAACCATAATAAATCTAAGGGCATCAGGATTATTTTGATAAAGCAAGCTAACAATAATGGCGTTCAAACAAACTGATTTACCAGAATTAGTAGCACCAGCGACTAAAAGATGAGGCATTTTAGTTAAATCATATAACCAAGCCTGACCAGCGACATCTTTTCCTAAGGCAATGAACATATTATTCTTGCGTGTTTTGAAGGCTTCATCTTCTAAAACTTCTCTTAAACCAACAATCGCCTTGGCTCGATTAGGCACTTCCACACCCACCAAAGATTTACCCGGAATTGGTGCTTCAATACGAATGGGATGAGCGGCTAGGGCTAAAGATAAATCATTACTTAAAGTAGTAATGCGAGATAATTTCACCCCTTCAGCTGGACGAAAAGCATATTGCGTAACAGTTGGTCCAACTTTTGTTTCTCCCATTTCTACTTCAATGCCAAATTTTTCTAAAGTGTTTTTAATTTTCTGCGCATTAAATTCAATATCTCCACCCACGGCTTTAGAAAATTTATTATTTAAAATTTCAATCGGCAAATCAATTTTTACTGATTGTTTCGGCCAAGTAATTTTTTCTTGAACCGGTTTTTTATTTTTATATTTAGCGGCTAAGGGCAAGACTGGCTCTTCTTCCTCCTCTTCTTCCTCTTCCTCATCTTCTGCTTCTTCATCCATATCTCTTTCTCGCCAAGCACTTAAAACTTCTTCGCGGGCAGAAGCAATCAAGCTAGCTCGCTCATCTTCTGTTTCATCATCATCTTGTCTTGCTTTTGATCGCGAAAATAATTCTTTGAAAAATAAAGCAAATGGTTTAAAAAATTTGGCCAGAAAACTTTCTCGACCAATAATTTTTTCTAAAGAAGTATTAAAAAATAAAACGAGCGCAATCAACAACAAAGCGATCAAGACAATCACACCGCCCCAAAAACCAAACACACTAAAAAATAAACGACTTAAATAATAACCTAAATAACCGCCACCGACGCCAGCCTGAGCACTGTCTAACCATTTTTCCGGAGCGAGAAAAAAATGAAACAAAGTTTGATAAGAAATAAATAGAATCCCTAAACCTAAGTAATCAGTAAATTTCAGAGGGGGACGTTGACGTCTGATAACAATTAAAGCCCAATAAAAGAAGACTAGCGGAATTAACCATTTACCATAACCAAAAGCCAAAGCTAGCCATTTGGTCAAAAACTTTCCAAAATTACCAGCCAAATCAAAAAGACCCAGCAAACTTATTAAGCCAAAAACTAATAAAAATACAAATATAATACTTTTCTTAGCTCTTTCATCTAGCTCAAAATCTGGCCAAGAAACATAGTCAAAGGGATTTTGGTTTTTCTTTTTTCTGCCCATATTAGCAAAATTACTAATAATTAAATTAATTCACCTATTTTTTATTATATCACACTTAAAATTATCTTGCTGTAAACTATTTAACCTGCCTTCAATTATAAATTAATCTGCCTTAATAAATTAACCTACTCTCAGTTATAAATTAATCTACCTTCAGCTTTTGTGAGCTAAGGCTGACTGTAAAAATTTTTCTGTCTTTTCTTTAATTAATTGTTTTTCACGCTTAAATTTATTTCTATAAACATCTTTTTTACTAAATACCAGCTTCGCTCTTTTTAGCAGAGCGCCGGATTTTAATTTTTCTAAATCAACCACTAATTCCTTAGCCTTAATGAATTCGGCAAAACCATAATTGCGAATATCATACGCCACACTTATTTCTGGAGTTAAGGCTCCAAATGACATTACCCCGACATGAAGCATCATACCAATCACTAAATCTAATTGAGAATAAACATATTTTTGTTCAGCCGGCGCTAAATCAATTTTGATAATATTTTTTATGCCCAATTCGTGATAAATATTTTCCTCGCCAGGATGATGTTTTAAATAATAAATTTGTGCCCCTTGTTTCAAAAAATATTCCGCTACTTCTCGATAAGCGTTTAAAATATCATCACGCCAATGACCAAAGCCCAGCCAACCAGAATAATTTAAATTTAAACCAATCTTAATTTGTCGCGAATTTAATTTTAATTTTTTAATCTGAACCGGACTTAACTTTTTTTCTTTTAACAACGCGGCTGGATCACCAATCACTTTAACTTTTTTAGCCGCTAAACCATTTTTAATTAAAAATCGTTTAGTATTTAAATCACGAACACCAACCCCGGCTGCCTGTTTTGCCAAAGTTAAAACACTGGCTGTATTTTTTGCGGGCCAAGCCAGAGCATCAACTTCTTTAATATAACCTAAACCAAAAAGATAAATTGGAGTTTTAATGGCTTTAATAAGACGCTCATTAAAAGGTAGAAAATAAGAATAAAAAATTCCTCCCCCACCAATAAAAATTAAATCCGCCGAGTTTAATTTCTTTAGGATTAACTCATCATCGGTTTTTAAAACTTCAACCGGAAAATCAATTATTTTAAGAAATTTAGATTTACTTCTTAATAATTCTTGAACAGCCAAAACTATGGCGTAATCGCCTTTATTTTTTTGATCCCAAACATGAATATGAGCGATAGTTAAAGTTTTTTTTGCCATTTTAAAAACCTAAATAAATTAGTTTATGTTTAAATCTTTTTTTACCTTATTAAGAAGCGCTTCTCCCCGCTCTGGGTCACTATCGTGTTTTAAAAAGAGAAAAACAACTGTTCTAATCGCGGTCCAATTGTAATAAAGTCTGATTCTTTTTTCGAGCTGAGCACTATGTTTAACTTCAGCTAGTTTTAGATAAGAGTCAAGAAAAATTTTCTTAAATTTTTCCGCCAATTCTTTATCATTTAACTTTATAATTACTTTATATTCCAATTGCTGCAAAAAAGTACCTAAATCACGAGCAAAATCACCCAAACAAAAATCAGTAAAATCAATCAAACCAACTCGCCCTTCACCGGTTTTTATAATATTCTCGGTGTGTGCATCGCCATGAATTAAATTTAAATTTAAATTCTTTTTAAAAAAATAATCTTCTTCAGCAATCAAGTAATCGTAAATTTTTATCAAATCTCTATCAAACTTGCCCTGATAACGCAAAGAAATCTCGTGCAGAATATTATTTACTCCGGGAACAACGGTTCGAATTCTAGAATTAATTGGATTAAAATTAACGGCTGTGCCAGCTGGTAATTGATGCAAGCGCACAAATACTTCAGCAGCTAATGGCAATAATTTTTCCACTTCTTGATACTGCGCTTTTTTAATATAGTATAATAAGGTTTCTCCTTCAATTCCACGATAAAAAGTCCCCCGAAAATATTCAGAATAAAAAAGTGGGCGTGGAATATTTATGTGCTCCTGATTAAAATTATGCTTCCATAAAAACTCTAAAGCTTTTAAAACATTATCACGCGGTTCTTCACTATGAGCCGAGCAAACAATAAGCATTTTTTTAGAATTTCTATCTGGTCTTGTGAAATAAACATCATAACTTATTACCACATGATAAGTTGTGTTCCAAACCATTTTTTTATATGGTTTGATTTCAATTTTTTCAATACCAGAAAATTTAGGATAAAGTGGTAAAACTTTTTCAGTAAATAATTCACGCACATAGTTCTCGTCAAATAACGACAATATCTTATTCATAATTTATAAGAGAAGAAATTTAGGCACTCTTCTGCCAATGCTTGCGCCAATGCTCTTCCCAAATCAATTTTTTAATTTTTAAATAATATCTTTCCGCTTTCAATTTATCTTTTTTAGTTTTTGGACTATTGAAAGAGCGAACTGATCTGATTAAATCTTCTAATCCTCGTTCAATTCCATCCGGACTCCAAGCAAATGGTCCAAATATTTTCGAAAAATCGTGCGCGCTCGCCCACCAAAAAGTACAACTGGCTATTCCTCGCACCAAATGCCAACGATACCATTTATAATTTTTATCTTTTTTATATTTTTCACCTAAGTCCAAAGCTAAATAAGTTAGTCGCCATAATAATTTATGAATTTTATTATTCCGGCCAGACCAGAGAGCAAAAGGTTGGCCACTTGAAACCTCCTGACGACTTGATTCCCAAGAACAAGAAATTAATTTTATTTTTTCCGCTTTTAATTTGGCTTTTTCTTGTTCACTAATAAATTTGGAAATAGTTTTAGTTTTTAAATTAGTTTCTTTAACAATTTTTTCCAACTCTGCCGTTGGATCTTCATGTCTTAAACCATAAAGCTCAGCATCAGTAGCGGTAATTATCACTTGCTTCTCTTTATTTTCTTTTTTTAATAATTCAAATAAATTATGAGGCGGATAAGAGCTGGAAAAATCTCTGTCTCGAAAAACAATTTTTAAACCGCTCGCGGCGTCTAAATAATATTTTTTAAAATCAGGCCTTTTCTTTCCGCCGGCAAAAGCTAATTCATCCAAAATAAGCCATTTATACCCCAAACTTTTGATAATTTTAGCGACAGCACTTGAATAAGCCATCTCCGGAAGAAAAAAACCGGCGGGCTTAAAATTGACGCCAAAAAAATCTTTCAGAATCTTTTCATTTTCTTTTATCTGACGAACAATTTCAGCTTTAGTTAAAAGCGGAAGAAAAGCATGATAAGCAGCGGATGAAGTTAATTCTAAGCGCCCGGTTTTTACTAAAGCTTGTAGTCGTGTTAGAAAATCATTTTCGCCTTCAACTTTAAGTCTGACCAGTAGACAGCCGGAAATATTCCAAGTCATTTTCAAAGCACTATTTTCTTCCATCAAACGCAAAAGACGATAGTAACTTTTATTAAGCGCTAACTTAATATTATAAGAATCAATATTAGCTGGTTGATAGAGATGCAAAAAATTAATCCACAACATAATGTTATTTTTTTAACACCTTTTGATAAAGCTCCACGTATTTTGAGGCTGGGATTTCCCAGCTATTAGATTGACGCATTACTTTTTTTACTAAACTCGTCCAAATTCTTTTATGCTTTCGATTCTCTAAAGCGCGCACGATGGCTGAGTAAAACATGTATGGATCTTCGGCTTTAAAAGTAAAACCATTTCCCTCTTTATTAACCGGATTAAAATTTTCTACTGTATCATGAAGACCGCCAATTTCTCTCACCACCGGAATACAACCATAGCGCATCGCAATTAACTGATTAATGCCGCATGGCTCATGATTGGACGGCAAAAGAAATAAATCACTGGCCGCATAAAGTAAAGTCTCACGATTTTGATCAAAGGGCAACCAAATAATTTTTTCCGGAAACTTTCGTTGTAATTTTTTTATGGGCTTAATATATTCTTCGCTGCCGTCACCCATAAAAACTAATTGTAAATCCATTTTCAAAAGCGGCTCTATTACTTTAACAATTAAATTAAAACCTTTTTGAAAAGTTACGCGCGAAGTCGTACATAACATTGGAATTTGACCGTTAACGGGCAAACCGATCTTCTTCTGCAAAAATGTTTTGTTATTTACTTTAGCTTCAGGATTATTATGAGTATAAGTTTTATGCAGCTTCTGATCGTTTTCTGGATTATAGGTATTATAATCAATGCCGTTGATGATACCAAAAAGTCGCTTGGAACGATTTTTTAAAATACGATGTAAATCCTGCCCAAACTTTTTAGTCATAATTTCATCGCGATATTGTTCACTAACCGTATTAATAATATCAGCTGACAAAATGGCGCGTTTAGCAAAATTTATATTTTCAATCTCGGGATTATCAATATGAGGTAAACGGCTGCGACCATAATCTTTTTTCTTAAGCGGCACCTCCCACCAATTATGACCAAATTGAAAAATTAAATTATGAATGGTAAAAACCGTTTTAGCTTTTTTTAAAGTTTTTGAATAACGAAAATCATTTTTTAAATAATAAGGAATAAGACCGGTTTGCCAATCATGACAATGAATAATATCAACTTGTTTTTTTAAAATTGTTAATAATTTTAAAGCCGCTACATTAAAAACCAAGAAGCGAGCGTTTTCTCTGCCTGAACCGTATATTTTTTTATGTTTAGAAAAAAACTTTTTACACTCAACAAAATATACCGGCAAATCTTCCATTAAAAAACCTTGCCAATAATTAACCGTAATACTTTCTTTGCTATTTAAAGATAAATTAACATCAGAAAAAATCAATTTTAGATCTTTTTCTTCTTTATCAATCAAACGCCCATAAAGAGGAGTAATAATTGAAACATCATGTCCTAATCTTTTCAAAGCTTTAGGTAAACTTCTCGTTACATCTCCCAACCCGCCGGTTTTAGAAAAAGGCGCTACTTCCGAAGCAATATGAACTATTTTTAATTTTTTGGTTTTAGACATAAATTAGAATTTAAAGCACAAATCGCAATCGCCAAGGCATCGGCGGCATCATCTGGTTTGGGCAACTCTTTCAAGCCTAAAATTAGTTTAACCATTTTTTGTACTTGGAGTTTGCTCGCTTGGCCATAAGAAGAAACCGCCTGCTTTACTTGCGAAGGTGTATATTCAAGCACGGGTAATAATCCTTGTTTTAAAGTTAGAATAGCCACACCGCGCGCCTGACCAACTATCAAAGCCGTTTTAACATTTTTATTGAAAAAAAGTTGCTCAACAGCGGCGGCCTGAGGTTGATACTTTTTTATAATCTTACTTAATTCTTTATGAAGAAAAAATAAACGATCAGCTAAATTATCTTTAGCTGAAGTTTTAATAGTTCCATAACAAAGACAACTTAATTTACCTCTTTCTTCTTTAATAACTCCAAAGCCGGTGTCAGCAATGCCGGGGTCAATTCCTAAAATAACCTTAGTCATTTAATTATTAGTTTAGGTTTGTATAATAATCATTTACATCTTCATTATCTTCCAGTTCTTCAATAAATTTTTCTATTTTTTGTAAATCCTCATCATTAAGAGTAATCTTTTCTTTTGGTACATAATCTATTTCCGCTCTTTCTAATTTCAAACCTTTGCCTTCTAAAAATTCTTTAATTATTTGCAAATCTTTCATTTCTGTATAAACACTAACTCCCTCTTCTTCTTTTTCAAAATCAACAATACCTTGATCAATTAATTCTAATTCCAGTTCTTCATTATTTATATGTTTGTCTTTTATTTCACTTTTAGAAATCTGAATAACTCCTAATTGAGAAAAATTCCACATTACCGATCCAAAAGCGCCACCATTTTTAGTAAATAAATGACGCACGGTTGAACCACTGCGATTACGATTATCGGTTATACATTTAACAATCACTTGTACTCCGGGTGGAATAAGACCTTCATAATATAGTTCCTCAACTTGATCGCCAGCTAATTCACCAGTTCCTTTTTTTATTGCTCTTTCAATATTATCCTTAGGCATGTTAACACTCTTGGCCTTTTCAATTGCGGAACGTAAAGCGGAATTAGTTTCCGGGTCACCACCTTTTTTAGCGGCAATCGTAATCACGTTAGCTATTTTCGTAAAAACTGCGCCTCTTTTAGCATCAACCAATTCTTTTTGTCGATGAGTGGTTGCCCACTTAGAATGTCCGGACATAAACTTTTATTTAATTAATGATAAAACACCGAAAAATACTGTTTTCCAGCTAAGAAAACTTTAACTTAAATTGAAATAAAAATCAAGATGAATTATAATGAAAATATAATAAAATAACATAAAAATATGGATACCAAGCAACTTCCTAATTTAGATGAAAGCGTCATGTCCGCCCTAAATTTTTTTAGCAAAAATACCCCACCTAAATTTAATCTCAAAATCACTGATTTGCCTTTTATAATCGGCAGTGGCAATGCTTATAATACTGGCAAAATAATTTTTTCTCAGCAACCAGCTGTTTTTGCTAATGAAAGTAATCTAAAAACCAAATTAAAAGCTCATAAAAAATTAATTAATGCGGGTGTAATTAAGCAAGCGATTATTATTTCTGCCTCCGGAGAAAAGGATGCAGTTTGGGAAATAGCAGAAGCCAAAAAATATGGTCTAAAAACTATTTTAATGACTTGTGGAGCTGATTCTTCAGGCGCAAAAGTAGCTGACCGAGTTTTAGTTTATAGAAAAATTGCTGAACCGCAAACTTACAATATCTCCACTTACTTAGGGATGATTATTTCGGTTAGCAAAGAAAAACCAGAGGCAATCAAAAAATTCTTGCAAAAAATAAAACTGCCCAAAAAGTTTGCTGATTACAACGCCTATTCATTTATTGTTCCTGATGAAATGGCTGAAATAACACCGATGTTAGACATAAAAAAACATGAACTTTTTGGTCCATATCTATCAATTCGTTCTTTTAGCTTTGGTGATGCTCGGCATGCTAAATTTGTTATGCCCTGGGAAAAAGAGTTAGTAATTAGTTTGGGAAAAAATAATTATTTTGGCTTTAAAAATCAGCGCTTGGAAATTAACTTGCCGAAAAATTATGGTCCAGGATTGGTGATGGCTTTAACTTATTATTTAATTGGCAAAATTCAAGCGAGTAAAAAACCTTATTACAAACAAAACATTGCTAAATATTGTTTAGAAGGGCCTAAGGCTTATGGGCGAAAAAAACCTTTTGCAATAATAGTCCCAGGTAATTAAAATACAATCATTTTTATATAAGCAGTATTCATATAATAAAAAATACGCGAGAGAAAGCGTATTTTTTTATATAAATCTAGATAAACAAAGTAAGGTGTATTTTTTTCTTCGCTCCTGCTTATTTCTTGCCCTGATTTTTTACCTTCTTCATCTCCATCTGCAAAATTTTTTTATCCGCTAAATAATAATGGCGCAAAGGTTTAAATTTATTATCTAATTCATAAACCAAAGGAATACCAGTCGGAACATTGACTTCTAAAATTTCTTTAGCTGACATTTTGTCTAAATATTTAATTAAGGCTCTTAAACTATTACCGCTGCCAGTGATCAAAATTCTTTCCTGATTTTTTAAACGAGGAATAATTTGTTCTCGCCAAAAAGGAATGATGCGTCCTACTACGTCTTTCAAACTTTCGGCTTTGGGTACGGGAATATTTTTATATTTTAATTCACCTAGTTGATTATACTTATTATTTTTAGAAATTTCTGGTGGTCGCACCGAATAGCTCCGCCGCCAAATTAAAACCTGTTTCTCACCAAACTTAGCAGCCATTTCTTTTTTATTTAAACCCTGAAGATTGCCATAATGTCTTTCGTTTAAACGCCAATCAGTAATTTTTTTAATATTTGCTAAACCCATTTCTTTAAGAGTGATGTTCATTGTGAGTGAAGCTCTTTTTAATAAAGAAGTAAAGGCAACATCAAAATTAATATTAGCTTTCTTCAAAGATTGACCAGCTTTTTTTGCTTCTTGTTTGCCCTTCTCAGTTAAACCCACATCCACCCAACCAGTAAACAACCCTTTTTTATTCCAAGTACTCTCTCCGTGGCGCAATAAAACAATTTTTATCATATATTTTTTTATAAATTAACTTTATTTTGATTATATCATAAATTGACGACAAAAGTTGAAAAATGATAGTATAAACATAAGTTTAAACAAACTGATATAAAAACATCTAAAGCTAGCCAATTTAAGAAAATAGCCGTAGAAATCGGCTTAATGACGATAAAGGTGCTCCATTTTTTAGGAGATCTTATAGTCAAATTGGTCCGGCTGGTAGCCGGCTTTTTTAGTCTACTCTTTAAATTTTTATTTTCTCGAATTTTAGTAAAAATTTATTTTGGTATTTTTCGTTTTAAAAACAATATTTTAAAAGAAAAAAGTTCTTCTCAATTATTGAATAAAAACTTAGCTTATTTCTTTATTTTTTTCTTAGCCGCCTTTTTTATTTATAACAATGTAAAAACACGCAACGAGGTTAGCGCGGCTACCGTAAATAATGTATCAAAAACAGTGATGGCTAATTTGGTAAAAAATGAATTTAGTATTTTAAATGATGAAGAGTTAATTGAAGAAGGTTATACTCCCGGTAGTTTGAAAACAGCTGGCCAAGAAAAATACGATACTGATATTTTAGTCGCCATTAAAAAAACTCCAAACTTAGAAAACATTAGCTCAACTACTGGATCGCAACAAACTGAATATAATCCTTTGGTTTTAGTAAATGAAGAGGCGGTAGCAGTAAAACCACTGGCTGTTTCAGATGATGTTTTAGCTGATGATGGCATAATTCCAGAAAGAAAAGAAATTGTTTATTACACTGTTCAAGCGGGTGACACAGTTAGCACCATTGCCCGCAAATTTGATATTACCATCAACACAATTTTATGGGCCAACAATTTGAGTTCATACAGTTTAATTAGACCCGGGGATTCACTAACAATTTTGCCCAAAAGCGGTGTGATGCATACGGTAAAAAGTGGTGATACGATTTCTAAAATCGCAAAATTATATGGAGTAGATGAAAATGAAATAACTAGTAGCAATAATCTAGGCAACACTTTGAAAATTGGAGATAAAATAATGGTGCCGGGCGGTAGAAAAATTGTCACAATTGCCAAAACAACTTCGGCGCCCAGCAATACTACCGGTCTCTCAATTATTCGTGATTTAGTAAAAACTCCCGCTGCTACAGCTGCCAGTTCTGAAGGGGGAAAAATGTTATGGCCAACCGAGGGACAAAGAATTACACAATATTATTCTTGGCGTCACACTGGTTTAGATATTGCTAATAAAACCGGTACTCCTTTATACGCTGCCGAAGATGGAACAGTTGAATTTGCCGGTTGGAACAAGGGATATGGTTATAATATTTTGATTGATCACGGGGGTGGCAAAAAAACTCGCTATGCTCATGCCAGCAAACTTCATGTATCAGCGGGTGATGTGGTAACCAGAGGTGATACGATTGCAGATATGGGTTCAACCGGTTGGTCAACTGGACCACACATTCATTTTGAGGTTATAATTAATGGGACAAAACAAAATCCTTTAAATTATATAAAATAATATGGTGGAAATTTTGATTGGCATCGCCTTAGTGGCTGCCGGCGCAGTTTTAGTAATGAAAACCGAATGGTTTATAAATAATTTTGGTCGCTTGGCTTGGTTTGAAGCTAAACTCGGTTTTGAAGGTGGCTCTCGTTTAGGATATAAGCTGATTGGCGTTCTATTATTAATTGTCGGCATAATATTTATGACTGGGAGTGGTGAAAGTTTTGCTGCCTGGTTGCTTTCCCCTTTTATTAAGAGGAGAATGTAAAAATTTGAAAGTGAGGGTAATTAAAAGAAGTTGAAGTGGAAAAAAAATAGAGGAAGTAAACAATTTTACTTGACCAAAATAATACTAGTTGCTAATCTTTTTACAGTTTACTAGATTTTAATGTATAAATAAAAAATCATGGGCCCTTAGCTCAGCTGGCTAGAGCACCTGCTTTGCAAGCAGGGGGTCAAGGGTTCGAATCCCTTAGGGTCCACCTTAATCTGTACCTAAAAACGCCCCTAAACAGCTTGTTTATTAGGGCGTTTTTATTTAGCCAAAAATCTTGAAAAATGATAAAATAAACTCATGTCTAAAACAAAACCAAAACTACTAATAATTGATGGTAATGCGATAATTCACCGCAGTTTTCATGCTTTGCCACCAACTTTAAGAACTAAAGATGGAACCTTGGTAAATGCGGTCTATGGTTTTACCTCCTTTCTTTTAACTGCTCTTAATGAATTTCATCCTGAATATATTATTTTAGCTCTAGATAAAAAGGGGGCAACTTTCCGTCATGAAACTTTTGCTGATTACAAGGCAACGCGTATCAAAGCGCCGGATGAATTATATGAACAAATTCCTTTGGTTAAACAAATTGCGCGCGTTTTTGCGATTCCAATTTTTGAAAAAACCGGTTTTGAAGCGGATGATTTAATCGGCACTCTTTGTCTTCAAGCGGAAAAAGAAAAAAATTTAGAAACCATTATTATTACCGGCGATCTTGATACTCTGCAACTCGTTAGTCATAAAACCAAGGTTTATACGACTAGTCGCGGTTTATCAGAAAGTGTTCTCTATGATGTAGAAAAAATTAAAACCCGCTTCAACTTAAACCCCAAACAAATTATTGACTTAAAAGCTTTGGCCGGCGATCAAAGTGATAATATTCCTGGCGCTAAAGGCATAGGTCTTAAAACCGCCACTGATCTCTTAGTTAATTTCAAAAATATTGAAGGTGTTTATCAAGCGGTTGATAAAAAAGATAAAAAAATAAAAGAACGTACCTTGGAATTATTAAAGGCCTCAAGAGATGATGTTTTCTTAAGCAAATCTTTGGCAACCATAAATTGCAACGCACCAATTGAACTGTCTTTAAAAGAAGCGGCTTTTGCGGGTTTTAATTTAGATGAGATTTTAGAATTATTTAGAAAATTAGAATTTAGATCCTTGCTTGATAAAGCGAAATCTCTCAGAGATTATCACCAAAAAAAACAAAGTGATAGCCTAGAAATTAAAGAACAAAAAATTAGCGCTAAAAAAGAAAAAAATGATTATCATTTTTTAAAAACAGAAAAAGAGTTTGCTAATTTTTTAAAGACACTAAAGAAAAGAAAAGAATTTGCCATTAATTTAAAACTGGAGACCATTAATAATTTTGAAACATCCTTAACCGGCCTATCTTTTTCTTGGTTGAAAAATCAAGCATTTTTTGTTTTGGTGGATGATAAAAAAATAAAAGCTTTAAAACCGATTTTAGAAAACAAACAAATTCTAAAAACCGGCCACGATTTAAAAACCACTTGGCAGGTCTTTAAAAATCTCAACATAGATTTTCAAGGATTAGGATTTGATGTAATGTTAGCCTCATATTTACTTAATCCGGGTGAAAGACGTCATGATTTAGACGCGCTGGCTTTTTTAGAACTAGGAATAGACAAATTAACCAATAAAGATATTGCCCCAACCGATAAAACGCAATTAAGTTTTGACTTCTCAAAACCTGACCAAGAAAAAATAGCTCTTTTAACTAACGAGGGGGCGGATTTAATTGGACAATTAAAAAAATCTTTGGAAAAAAAGTTAATTAATTTAAAACTCAAAGAAATTTTTACCACGATTGAGATGCCACTGATAAAAGTTTTGGCTAAAATGGAATACACAGGAATAAAAATTGATCTTGAACCAATTAAAAAATTCCATAAAGAAGTAATTGCAAAAATAAAAAAATTAGAAACAGAAATTTATTTTTTAGCGGGCAAAAAATTTAATATTAATTCAACCAAACAACTAAAAGAAATTTTATTTATTGATTTGGAAATTCCCACTTTTGGCATTAAAAAAACTAAAACCGGTTTCTCTACTGCTGAAGAAGAACTGATAAAATTAAAAGATTTGCATCCCATAATTCCCTATTTGCAAGATTATCGTGAACTGACAAAATTAGAAACAACTTATTTGAGCGCGCTACCAAAAATTATTAATACGAAAACCGGAAAAATTCACACTCATTTTAATCAAGCTGTTACGGCTACTGGTCGTCTTTCTTCCAACGATCCGAATTTACAAAATATTCCCGCTCGTACCGAAGAGGGACGAAAAATTAGAGAGGCCTTTGTGGCGGAAAAAGGGTTTAAATTACTTGGTCTGGATTATTCACAAATTGAATTACGTTTAGCAGCACACATGTCTCAAGATAAAAACATGATTAAGGCTTTCAATGATGGCGAAGATATTCATGCGGCTACTGCAGCTAAAATAAACGACATTCCGCTTGAAAAAGTTTCTAAACAACAAAGACGTGAAGCTAAGGCAACAAACTTTGGTATTCTTTATGGACAAGGACCTCATGGCCTAAGTCAAGCAGCGGGCATTAATTTTTTTAATGCCAAGGAATTTATAAAAAAATATTTTGCTAGTTATCCTGGTATTAAAAAAATGGTTGATCATTTTATAAAAGAAGCAGAAAAAAATAATTACGCGATTACTCTTTTTGGTCGCAAACGTCCTCTGCCGGATATCAATTCTAGTTTACCGATGGTGAAAAAAGCGGCAGAACGCATGGCTATAAACACTCCTATTCAAGGGACAGCAGCGGATTTGATTAAGTTGGCGATGATAAAAATTGGTGATTTAATTGAGCCTAAAAGTGACGAGATTCATTTATTACTCCAAGTTCATGATGAATTAATTTTTGAAGTAAAAGAAGAAAAGTTGGATTACTATGCCAAAAAAATTAAAAAAGTAATGGAAGAAATTATGAAACTGAAAGTGCCAATTGTGGTTGATGTTTCATGGGGAAAAAATTGGGGTGAGTTAAAATAAATATTTAATTTCAATATAATGACAACTAAAAAACAAAAAACAAAAAATTCAAAAATTGCCTTATTGGGACTTGGACTTGATAACCTTGCTCTTTTAAATTTATTAGACAAGCATCGCGCTCCAGTTGAAATTACGGTTTGTGATTTTCGCGCCAAAGCACAACTGCCGATCATAAAAACAAAAAACTTGAAAATAAATTATCGCCTTGGCGCTCAATTCAACCAAAATTTATCTGATTTTTCTTTACTTTTTCGCTCTCCGGGCTGGCCCATAGCCTGCCCCGGCATTCAAGCGGCCTTAAAAAATAAAAACACCAAGCTGAGCAGTCCACTAAATTTATTTTTTGAACTTTGTCCAAGTAAAAATATAATTGGCGTGACTGGCACTAAAGGCAAAGGAACAACCGCTAGTTTAATTTTTAAAATTTTAGAAGCAAAAAATAAATTGACTAATAAAAAATCGCTTGTTAAACGCCAGGTCTTTTTAGGCGGAAACATTGGCGTTGCTCCGCTTTCATTTTTAGAAAAAATTAATCCCACTGACTTTGTTGTCTTGGAGTTATCTAGTTTTCAGTTAGAAGATTTAAAATATTCACCCAAAATTGCTGTAATCACCAATTTATTTAAAGAACATTTGGCGCCGGCTGACCCTAATAATCCGAATTATCATTCTTCATTACAAAAATATTGGCAAGCTAAACTTAATATCGCTAAACACAAAGCTAATAAGTTTTTAGTAATCAACCAAAGTCTGAAAGCAAAAATAAAAAGCAGTAAACTTGATACGAAAATTATTTTCTTTTCCGCTAATAATTTAAAATCAAAATTAAGTGGTGCTTACAATCAAGAAAATGTGGGCGCTGCGGTAGCTGTGGCGAAAATACTAAAAATTAAAACTTCAATTTATCAAAAAGTGATTGCTAATTTTTCTAATCTTGAACATCGTTTAGAATTAGTAAAGGAGACAAACAATATTAAATATTTTGATAATAGTTTTTCCACTACTCCGGAAAGTACTATTTTGGATTTAAAATCTTTTCCTGAAACAATTATTCAGATTGCGGGTGGAGCTGACAAGGGCGCTGATTTTTCTGCTTTAGCAAAAACTATCAAACAAAAACAAGTTTTTTTAATTATGCTGCCGGGCAAAGGCTCTAATCGTATTATTAATGAATTGACGAAAATTAATTTTCCCGCTAAAAATATTATCCGTGTTAATAATATGGAAGAAGCGGTTAAACTGGCACAAAAAAAAGCCAAACATATCCAAAAAGAAAATCCAAAAACAAAAATTGTGGTTTTACTTTCAACCGCTTGCGCTAGTTTTGGAATTTTTAAAAACTACAAAGAAAGAGGCAATTTGTTTAAAGAGTATGTTAAAAAACATACTTAAAATATACTAAAAATATAAATAACTAAACGCACAGGACACTAAACGGTACTAAACTATGATAATTTTTTTCTACGGTCCGGAGTCTTTCTTGAAAAAAAGAAAGCTCCAAGAATTAAAAGATAGATTTATTAAAGAAATCGATGTTGAATCGAATAGTTTAGAAGTGCTTGATGGACAAACGATTGATTTAAAAACTTTAAACGAAAAAATTAATACTGGTTCTTTGTTTACTGCTAAGCGAATGATTATTATTAACCAAATTTTTAAAAATAAAAAGAGTAAAATTTTTTCTGAGCTAGCTACTTATTTAGCAAAAATCGCCAATGAAGATGATAAAATAATAGTTTTTGTTGATGATGAATTAAATACTAAAAAAACACCTCTGACAACAGAGCAAAAAAAATTATTTAATTTTTTGGCAAAACAAAAATTCATTCAAGAATTTAAGCCCCTAACTAATGCGGGTTTAATGAATTTTATAAAAAAAGAAGCTAACAGTTATCATAAAGAAATAAGTCCTTCGGCCGCTTTAGAATTAATTAAAAAAACCGGATCTGATTTATGGCTTATTAGTCAGAGCATTAAAAAAGCCGCTTTAAGCCAAGAAGAAAAAATTATTTCCCTAGAAACAATAAACGCAACTGCTACCGAAATATTTAATGAAGATATTTTTTCTTTAACGGATGCGATTAGCGCTAAAAATAAAAAGTTAGCTTTAAAAATACTTGAAGAACAATATGCGGCTGGAAGTGGTGATGAATATTTATTAACAATATTAGTCAGGCAATTTAAAAATTTACTGATGATAAAAGATGCTGTAGAAAATAAGGTAAAACCTGACCAAACAGCTAAACAACTCGGCCTTCATCCCTTTGTTGTTAAAAAAGGATTATTGCAAACACGTAATTTTAAAAAAGAAGAATTAAAATATTTCTTGAATCGTTTGCTTTTTTTAGATTACGCCAACAAGACTGGTCAAAGTGAAATTAGAACGGAATTATCTCTATTAATCGCTCAAATTTAATTTTATCTAACACTTGCTTTTTTATTTAATGTCTGTTATATTTTTACTCAGAATTTTAGCAATGAAAAATTAGTTTTTTTATTTTAAAAAAGGGCAATTAGCTCAGTTGGTTAGAGCGCAACACTGATAATGTTGAGGTCGGAGGTTCGAATCCTCCATTGCCCACTTTAACCGCCTTGGAGTGTAAATCACTTTTGAATCACTTTGAAGTGTGTTTGTGACGCGGGATAGAGCAGTTGGCAGCTCGCCAGGCCCATAACCTGGAGGTCGTCGGTTCGAGTCCGACTCCCGCAACTAATAAAACGATTGAAAATTAAAAATATATGCCTCGGTAGCTCAGTGGTAGAGCAAAGGACTGAAAATCCTTGTGTCGTCAGTTCGATTCTGACCCGAGGCACCAAAATAAAAATAAGTTCGATTTTTTAACGAACTATTTTTATATACGGGGTGTGGCCCAGTTGGTCTAAGGCGTCTGGTTTGGGACCAGAAGATCGTGAGTTCAAATCTCGCCACCCCGACCAAATAAAAAATCAAGTTTGGCCTTTAGCCACTTGATTTTTATTTATTATTATGATACTCTCGTTCTAGTGAGCCTGAGGGCTCTCTTCTTAATAATTAATTAAAAATTGTTAAATTTTAACCCCTTATGCCAAATAAGAAGTCTGCGGAAAAAGAATTACGCAAAAATATTAAAAGAAAAGCAGCTAATAAAACCTTTGCTGACAAATTAAAAGCAACTGTTAAGGCTAATATTAAACAAATTAACGCTGGTGATAAAAGTGTAATTGAAAAAATACCTTTAACCATTAAAGCGATTGATAAGGCGGCTAAAAAAGGTGTTATTAAAAAAAATACCGCTAGCCGTAAAAAATCTCGCTTAATGAAACGCATTAATTCCCTGAAATAATTTTTTTAATTCCTTAAAATAAATTTAATAAGTCACTCTTTCTTGGATACGGATTGGAACCCGTTTCTCGGTTAGAAGTAAATCTATGTTAGATAAAAAAATCAAAGAAAAAATCATTAAAAAATTTCGTGTGCATGACACCGACACTGGTTCTTCGCAAGTTCAAATTGCTATTTTGACCGAAGAAATTAAACAGTTAACCGACCATTTAAAAAAACATAAACATGACTTCTCTTCTCGTCGTGGTTTGCTTAAAAAAGTGGGCGAGAGACGAAAATTATTAAAATACTTACAAAAAGAAAGCGCTGAACAATTTAAAGATTTGGCTGATAAACTAAAATTAAAAATAGCGCAAAAATTAGAAGAAGAGGAAGAAGAGGAAAAGAAAAAAGAAAAGAAATATATTAATCCTGATGAAGCTGAAGAAATTAAAGAAGATGAGTTAGAATAATAATTATGATAAAACATACCGAACAACGAGTGGGAATTTTAGTGGATGTTTCTAATATGTATCATTCCGCTAAAAATCTCTATGGACGAAAAGTGAATTTTAAAGAAATCTTACTAAAAGCAGTGGCTAACCGTAAGCTTATTCGGGCCACTGCTTATGCTATAAAGACCGAAAATCAAGAAGAGCTTCCCTTCACAGAGGCCTTAGAACAACAAGGATTTGAGGTCAAAATGAAAGATCTGCAAATTTTTGCCGGCGGCGTGAAAAAAGCTGACTGGGATGTTGGCATTGCTATTGATGCGATTAAGCTAGCTGACAAGTTAGACGTGATTGTGCTTGTTTCTGGTGACGGAGATTATGTGCCTTTAGTTTCCTATCTGCAAAACAATAAAGGTTGCTTAGTTGAAATTATGGCTTTTAGAAAAACCTGTTCTGCAAAATTAATTGAGGAAGCAGATGATTTTATTGATCTTAGTTCTAGTCGTAAATTTTTGATTTATTCTAAATCTAAAGTAAACAAAACAAAAAAATAATTAAAATATTAATAATTAATAGCCTGACCGGTAAATAGATAGTGCTGTAATAATTTACAGTCCTGTAATTTAGCGGCCAGGCACTAACAAACTTATGGAAAAAATATTTAAAGCGGAGTGGCTTGGTCGCCCTCTCATTATCAAAACCGGAAAGGTTGCCAAACAAGCCGATGCGGCGGTTTGGGTTCAATACGGTGAAACAGTTGTGCAAGCAACGGTTGTTCAAGCTAAAACTGAAAGAGAAGGAATTGATTTCTTTCCCCTAATGGTTGAGTTTGAGGAAAAACTTTACGCAGCAGGTATTATTAAAGGTTCGCGCTGGGTAAAACGCGAAGGTCGTCCAACTGATCAATCAATTTTAACTGGACGCATGATTGATCGTTCAATCAGACCTTTATTTGGCAAAGAAGATAATCGTGACGTTCAAGTTATTATTACGGTGTTAGCGCTTGATCAAGAAAATGATTATGACATTGTTTCTTTGTTGGCTGCTTCAGCTGCCCTATCAATTGCCGGTCTTGATTGGCAAGGACCGATTGGCGGAATTAGAGTTGGTTTGATTGAAGATAAATTTATCTTTAATCCAACTTATGAAGAACAAACTAAAAGCGCGCTTGATTTAATTGTGGCGGGAACAGAAAAAAAAGTGATTATGATTGAAGCAGGAGCTAATGAAGTTCAAGAAGATATAATGTTGCAAGCGATTATGGCTGGTCAAAAAGAAATGCAAGGAGCAATTAATTTAATCAAAGAATTACAAGCTGGAGTTGAAATTAAAAAAACTCCTCGTTTAGTAGCGGAAAAAACCGCTACTGAACTGGAAGCTGACCAAGAAAAAGAAAATCTCTTAAACTTAGGGAAGGCTTGGTTGGAAAAAAATATCAAAAATATTTTATTTGATAAAATTTACTATACAAAAGGCGAACGCAAAGCCGCTGTTTCCGCTATTAAAGAAGGTTTAGATGCTCATTTAAGTCAAGAAGGTTTGAGTACGGAAAAGCGTAATTTTATCATTAATAAATTAGTTGAAAAAATGGTAGAAGCAGAAGTAACACGTGCTATCATTGAAGAAAAAAAACGTGTTGATGGTCGTGCTCTAGATGAAATTAGAAATCTAAGCGCGGAAGTAGCAATTTTGCCTCGCGATCATGGTACTTCTCTTTTTTCACGCGGCGAAACTCAGGTGATGTCGATAGTCACTTTAGGCGCTCCCGGTTTAGAACAGTCTTTAGAAGGAATTGAAGGACAAAGCAAAAAAAGATTCATGCATCATTATAATTTTCCTCCTTACTGTGTTGGTGAGGCCTCTCCTCTACGTGGGACAGGTCGTCGTGAAATCGGTCATGGTGCTTTAGCGGAAAAAGCTTTACTCCCAGTTATTCCAAACAAAGAAGAGTTTGCTTACGCAATCCGAGTAGTTAGTGAAACCATGGGTTCTAATGGTTCTTCATCCATGGCTTCCACTTGCGCCACTACTTTAGCTTTAATGGATGCTGGCGTGCCAATCAAAAAACCGGTAGCGGGGATTGCCATGGGTCTTGCCTCCAATGCTGACATGAGTCGCTATGAAGTTTTAACTGATATTCAAGACCTAGAAGATGGCGAAGGCGGAATGGACTTTAAAATTACTGGAACTGATGCTGGTCTAACCGCTATCCAACTTGATACTAAAACTAATGGTTTAACTGAAGAAATAATTGCTAAAACTTTAACTCAAGGCAGAGCGGCTCTAAATCAAATTCTTCAAGTCATCACTGCTGCCCTTCCTGCTCCCCGAGCCGAGTTATCTAAATATGCGCCCCGCATTATCAGTTTTCATGTTGATCCGGAAAAAATCGGTTCAATTATTGGACCTGGAGGAAAAGTTATTAATAAAATAATTGATGAGACCGGTGTTAGTATTGATATTGAAGATGATGGTTTAGTAATCATTTGTGGCGCTAACGTGGAAATGGTTGAAGAGGCTGTTCGCCAAGTGAAAGATATTGTTCATGTCTTTACGGTTGATGAAGTAATAAAAGGCAAGGTGGTAAGACTTTTGGACTTCGGCGCCTTTGTTGCTTTAAATGCTAATCAAGATGGTATGATTCATGTTAGTGAATTAGCTCCCTATCGCATTGATAAACCAGGCGACTTCCTTAGCATAGGTGATGAAGTAACAGTTAGAATTAAGGAAATTGATGAACAAGGTAGAATTAACTTAACCATGAAAAATTTAGCAGAAAACGCTCATCTTTACAAAGATGAAAGAGGTAAATCAAGCGGTCAAGCTAATTCGGGTGGTTTTGGTCGTTCTAGTCGATTTAATAATAATCGCTTGGGTGGTTCTCGCGGTGGCTTTAGAAGACAAATTAATAATAAATAATAGAGAAAGGCTAAATCTTGACTTTTACTCAATATTTAGCTATTATTTCTCAATATAAATTAATTCAGAAAATACTATGTTAGTGATTAAATTATCAAAAGTAGGAAAAACAAACAAAAAAATGTTTCGCCTAATTGTTTCCGAAAAAAGCCGTGATCCTTATGGTCATGTTTTGGAAATCTTAGGTTCTTATAATCCCTATTCTAAGGAATTACAGGTTAAAGAAGAACGTGTTAATTATTGGCTAGGAAAAGGCGCGCAGATGACCGCCACAGTTAATAATCTTTTGGTTGGGAAAAAAGTAGTAGCTGGTGAAAAAGTGGTCGCCTCTAAAGCTAAACCAAAAAGTGAAAAACGTTTAGCGCAACTAAAAGTTAAAGCTGATAAGAAAGAAGCTACTGCTCCAGAACCAGCTCCTGCTGAAGAGGCGAGACCTGCTGAAGAGGCGAAACCTGTTGAAGAGGTAAAGTCCAGTGAACCTGAAATTAAAGCTGAAGAGACAACCGCTCCGGCCGAAAATAATGAAACAAGTGCTAACTAATATTGTTTTTAGTCATTATTACAACATAACTTACCAATATTAGTAAATTGACAAATTGATAAAGTATGTTAGAATAATTTATAAGACTGTTAATCTACAGTTATTTAATAAATCTTTCTGTTTTGAACAATTTATTGATCAATAACAAAAGAGTAAGAAAAAATATGGAAGAACAAGACAAGAAGTTTCTTGAAATTATCGTCAAGAACATCGTGGGCAATCCTAATGATGTTGCCGTGGAAAGAACGATTGATGAAAGAGGTGTACTTTTAACCCTCAAAATCAATCCCGCTGACATGGGTTATGTCATTGGACGTAAAGGTCAAACCGCACAAGCGATTAGAACTTTACTCAAAATTGTCGGTGCGAAAAACAACTCTCGCGTCAATTTAAAAATTTATGACCCAGAGGGTGGCAATCGTCGTTCAAATGAACGCCATGATCGTCGCGATGATATTGATACTTCAGCAATTGATGATTTAAAAATCTAAAAAATTGTATAAACAAAAAGACCCTGTCAAAACAGGGTTTTTTTGTTATACTGATTACATAAGATAAATGTTTATGAAATTTCAAATAATTAGCATCTTTCCGGAAATATTTAAGTCTTATTTAGACGAAAGTATTTTAAAAAGAGCACAAGCAAAAAAAATTATTAGTGTTAAAACTCATGATTTACGTTTTTACACTACAGACAAACACAAAACGGTTGATGATGCTCCTTATGGAGGTGGGGCGGGTATGCTCATGAAAATTGAACCGCTTTATAAAGCAATTACCGCTTTACAAAAAAAGAGCAAGACTCCAAAAAACAAAAGAAAAATAGTGCTTTTGTCGGCCAGCGGAAAAAAATGGAATCAAACACTGGCGACTAAATATTCTAAATTAGCCGAAGTAATTTTTATTTGTGGTCGCTACGAAGGAGTTGACGCTCGTTTAAAAAATTTTATTGATGAAGAGATTTCTATTGGTGATTATGTTTTGACTGGCGGTGAATTACCCGCTTTAGTAATGATAGATTCAATCACCCGACTTTTACCCGGAGTATTGGGAAATAAAGACAGTGCTTTAGAAGAATCACATTCACAACTTGGCTTAGGAGAATACCCACAATACACGCGACCAGAAATATTTATCGCCCAAAATAAAAAATATCGTGTTCCCAAAGTTCTGCTCTCTGGTAATCATCAAAAAATTAATGAATGGCGAAAAAAGAAAACGAAAAAATTAAAATAATTAAAAGAGGAAAGCTGACATAATTAAAAAGCAAAAAATCAACATAACAAAACACCCGAAAAAATCGGGTGTTTTTAAAATAATAACTTATATTTTTATTCTTTAGATTTAACTACCGACCAACCAGTAGCTGTTTCCTTTAAACGACCAATAATAGAAAAACCAGCTGCTCGTCGATGTCCCCCGCCATTAAATTGACGTGCCAACAAAGCTACATCAATCTCATCAGTATTAGTTCTTAAACTACCCTTCACTTTTCCCTCTTCTTCTCGTAAAAATAAAGCGACTTTAACTCCTGATAAATAACTAATAAAAGATGCAATGTCGCCAAAAATATCAGTCGCAGCCGCTCTTTCTTCAGCACTCAATAATTCTTTGAGTTCTTCATTAGTTAAGGCGGTATAAGCAAAACCGGTTTGCGGATTGAATTTTAATTTTTCCAGAGCCCGACCCCAAACTTTGAGCGTGGACAAACTACTACTCCCTCTAACCTTACTACTTAATTTATTTAAAGAAGCGCCTTTAAGTAACATCTTGGAAGCAATCGCCAATGCTTGGTGCGTAGCGTTAGCGTGAAGAAAATGACCAGTATCAGAAATTAAACCAATTAAAATACACTCCGCAACCGTTTTATTAATAGCTAAAGAATTAGCCACAAAAAAATCATAAATCACTTCCGTGGTAGAAGCTTTTTTCGGTAGCCTGATTTCTAAATCAGCAAATTTATCTTGAGGTTGATGATGATCAAATTCAATAATATAAGGTCGCTCTGGTAAAAGCAGTAAGTTATTAATTTCCTCAAGTAAACCCGTCCGCGCCAAAGAACCGCAATCTAAAATAATAATCAGGGAAAAATCTTCTAACTTGCCGGATATTGTTCCGGAAACTAGTTGTGAATGCGGAATGAAGTCATAAATACCAACTGGTTTATTTTGCGCATAAGCGCTTTTTTTAATCTTTAAAGAATCTAAAAGCTCGCTCAAAGCGCCGATTGAAGCTAAAGCATCAGGGTCAGGATAATTATGCCCAACCAGTAAAATTGATTGGGCATTTTTTATTTTTTGATAAGCTAATTGTAGTTTTTCACGCTCAGTCATAATCTTTTTCCATCTACTTATAACCTATTATCTTATGCTAAATTTAAAAAAAAGTCCAGTCCGAAAGACTGAATTTTTCCTTTATTTTATGGGGTTTTTACGGTTATTAATTAGTTAGGACTAAAACATTATTTTAATTATTTATCTTTATTTTCATTGGCCTGACGAATAATCTCTTCTAATTCGCTGGCTTCTTTTTCAGTCGCGTCAAATTCCCAAACTAATTTAGGTAGTTGACGCAAATTAGTTCTTTTTTTCAAAATCTCCACAATATTTTTAGTGCTGGCAATTAATTTTCTGAAAGCTGTTCCCGCTAATCTGTCTGGCAAAACTGAAAAACCGACTTTAGCACGTTTTAAATCAGTTGAACAATCAACATAAGTAATAGTAATCAATGCTTCAGGCATTACTAATTCACGATTAACTGCTGAGGCTAATTCACTGAGTAACAAATCATTGATTTTATCAATCTTGGACATGCTGGTTAATCCGATAATTTAAATTTAAATTTTCTCCATTGATCGCTCTTCAATATAAAAAGATAAAATATCACCTTCTTCAATTACTGGCTTGCCTTCAAACATCAATCCGGCCTCTGAATCTTTTTCCACTAAATCTACATCTTGTTTCCCGCTTTGCAGTTTAGTTAAGCGGCCAGTGGTTATTAAATTATCGCCACGATAAACTTCAACTAGACTATTATTTTTTATTTCTCCGTCTAAAACTTTACCACCCACAATTTGACGGTGATTTTCCGTTCTAAAAATTGCTAATACTTTTAATCTGCCTAAATCAACACGCTTAATATCTGGTTTAACTAAAAGTTGCATCTCTTCTTTTACATATTCAATTAAATCATAGATAATAGAAAAAGTTTTGACGGTTACTTGTTTTTCGCGCAGTAAATTTTCCACCATCGGTGAAACTTTAACATTGAAACCTAAAATTTTTGCCTCTGAATCTTCAGCGCGCTTAATATCACCTTCGGTAATATAGCCCAAATTTTTGGCAATGACTTTTACTTTTACTTTTTCATTATTTAATTTCAAAAGTGATTCTTCAATAGCTTCGGCTGAACCCAAATAATCAGCTTTAATTATCACATTAACTTTTGGCGTTTGGTCATCAATACTTTCCTCATTGCCAACTATTACATTTTCTTGAATGGAAGCAGATTTAATTTTTTTCACCCTCACCTTCTCTCCCTCACCCACAGTTAAAATATCACCCACAGCCGGTGAAATCTTTAAACCAATTATTTTTGCCGGTACTGATGGACCGGCTGAATCAATATCTTCACCCTTATAGTTTTTCAAAGCTTTAACTTTTCCGTAAACAATATTATTAAAACATAACTGATCGCCAACATACAAAGTGCCATTTTGGATTAAAATAGTTGCTAAAGGACCGGCGCCTTTATCAACATTCGATTCAACCACTGTGCCGGCGGCGGCCGCTTCGGGATTAGCTTTTAAATTATTGGACTCTGTTTCCGCCACTAACAAAACCATATCCAATAATTCTTCAATGCCTGTACCTTCTTTAGCGGAAATCGGTGAACAAATTGTTTTTCCACCCCAATCCTCGGGAGTAATATTTAATTTAGTAGATAATTCTTGTTTAGTTTTATTGATATCGGCCGTTGGTTTATCAATTTTATTGATAGCGACCAAATAAGGAATTTTAGCGGCTTCAATAATGCGAAAAGCTTCTACGGTTTGGGGCATGACACCATCATCAGCGGCCACTACTAAAATAGCAATGTCCGCCACCTTAGCGCCTCGACTACGCATGGCGGTAAAAGCTTCGTGCCCGGGAGTATCAATAAAAGTTAACACTTGCCCTTTACGATGAACTTGATAAGCGCCAATATGTTGAGTAATTCCCCCTGCTTCACCAGCCGCCACATCGGTTTGACGAATGGAATCTAGTAATTTAGTTTTACCATGATCAACATGGCCCATAACTACAATGACCGGTGGTCGGGCAATTAAAGAATCTTCTTTTTCCAGTGCTAAAATTTCTTCTAACTTCTTATCTTCTTTTTCTGATTCCTCTAAATTACTTTCTTCAGCCAATCTAACATCTAAATTTAAATTTTCACCAATAATTATAGCTGTATCAAGGTCAATTTTTTCATTGATTGAGGTAAAAACACCGTTTTTCATTAATTCCGCCAACACTCGATTAACCGGAATACCGGCAATCTCGGCATAAGCCCTGACTGTTAACACTGCCGGCACAAAAATGGTCTTTTTTTCCTTGGGTAAAACTTCATCTTGTTTCTTTATTGTTTCTGCCATTTTCTTTTGCTCCCATTCCCTTCTTAAAACTGACCAATTTTTAATAATTTTCTTGGCCGTATTATTATCAACCTTAATCGCTTTTTGACCAATTGAAAAACCGAGTTCCGGCAATAAATCGCGTAACTCTTGAGGACTGATTCGTAAAATTCTAGCTAATTCAGTAATATTCATGAAAAAAATGTAAAATATAATTAAAAAAGACTAAAAATAGCGTCTTATTTCTTAATATTACTTTAATTTTTCCTTTTAGTCAACTAAAATAGGCCTAAATTCAAATATTTACAAACTAAAAAACTAGTGCTAAAATAGAAATAGATATTATTATTTAATTACCTGTTTTTGGAAAATCGGGAGAAAATAGCCGTTGTTTACGGAAAAACATTATTTTTTGAAGATAAATTAATATTATGCATTATCACAGATTTTCGCTGACATTAAACAAAAAAATTAAAAAATTAACTAATCTTCTCAAAGTAACGCTTTAAAAAAGCGGTTGTTTTATATTAAAATTGAATATTTTTCTCAGATCTCCCAACCGTTCCAAAAACGGCCAAACATTATATGCAATTTTTAAATTATGCTCTGTACCTGGTTTTGGCTATTGGCGGTTTTTTTATTGGATATTTATTCTACAAAAAATCAGCTGATACAAAAATCAATAGCGCCAAAGAAAGAGCTGACAAAATCGTTAATGAGGCGCGCATGAAGGAAAAAGAATTACTCTTGAAAGCTCAGGATAAGGCAATCAAAGTAATTGAAGAATCAAAACGTGAAGAATCACGAAGACGTAATGAAATTCAACAAATGCAAAAACGTCTAGAGCAAAGAGAAAATTCCTTTTCCCAAAAACTCTTAGAGTTACAAGACAAACAACAAAAACTTTACGACAAAGTGACAGAAGTCCAAGAAATTAAAGAGAAAATTAAAAGTATTCAAGAAGAACAATCAGCTAAGTTGGAAGAAGTATCTAAATTGAGTCGTGAAGAAGCAAAAGAGCTGCTAATAAAAGAAGTGGAGGAAAAATCAGCTGAAGATTTAATGATTCGTATCAGAAAACTGGAGCAAGAAAGTGAAGATAAAATTGAAGAGAAGTCACGAGATTTATTGGCTTCAGCTATGCAAAGAATGGTTTCCTCTTACACAGTTGAACTTACCACTACTACTATTGATTTACCCAATGATGAAATGAAAGGGCGTATTATTGGTCGTGAAGGACGAAATATTAAAGCGATTGAGAACATGACTGGCGTGGAAATTATTGTTGATGACACCCCTAACGCTATTACTGTATCCGGTTTTTCCTTAATTAGACGTCATATTGCGAAAAAAACTCTGGAATATTTAATAAAAGACGGGCGTATCCATCCCACTAAAATTGAAGAAGCAGTGGAAAATGCTAAAAAAGATATTGCGATTGACATTAAAAAAGCAGGTGAAGAGGCGATGTATGAAGTTGGCGTCACCGGCTTTGATCCGAAATTAATTCAAATTTTAGGACGTTTAAAATACCGCACTAGTTATGGCCAAAATGCTTTACGCCATTCAATTGAGGTCGCTCATTTATCCGCTATGTTAGCTAACCAACTTGGAGCTGATGTTACCTTAGCTAAAAAAGGCGGCTTACTTCATGACATTGGCAAAGCGGTTGATCATGAAGTTCAGGGTAACCATACTGAAATTGGCCGTGACATAGCCAAGAAATTTAACTTGCCACCGGAAATAATTGCTCCTATTGAAACTCATCATGAAGATCATCCTGCTTCTTTAATCTCGGTCATTGTTAAAGTAGCTGATGCCATCTCTTCTGCTCGTCCGGGTGCGCGCAGTGATAGCTTTGAAAACTATTTACAACGCTTAGAGGAGTTAGAAAAGATTGCTTTAAGCTTTGAAGGCATAGAAAAAGCCTATGCCATTCAAGCTGGGCGCGAAGTGCGCATCTTTGTTCACCCTGAGGAAATAAATGACCTCAAAGCACATAATTTGGCTAGAGATATTGCAAAAAAGATAGAAAATGAGTTAAAATACCCAGGGGAGATTAAAATCAATGTAATTCGGGAAATGCGAGTCACTGAATATGCCCGCTAACTTGCCAATTATAATTAAACTAGCTAAAATCATAACAATATGAACAAAGCGCAACTCATCGACAAAATCTATCGTGAAGTCGAGGGCTTGAATAAAAAACAGGCCGAAAAAATGATTGATGTCTTAACCAACACCATCATTGAAGAGTTAAAAAACGATCGTGAAGTAACTATCGCTGGTTTTGGAACATTTTTATCCCGAGTTCGCTACGCGCGAGGCGGTGTAAATCCCCAAAAACCAAACGAGAGAATTACTATTCCTGAAGTAAAGGTGGCTAAATTTAAGACTGGCTATCATTTGAAGCAGGCCTTAAAAGGTCGCCGATAATTTGCCGCCCTTAAACGCTAGACAACCCCTCTAATTGCTAAGGGCGTGTTGTTGTGCGCTCGTAGCTCAACTGGATAGAGTACTTGGCTTCGGACCAAGGGGTTGCAGGTTCGAGTCCTGCCGGGCGCACCTTTTTCATTACAATTATTGGGCTGGGTAGCTCAGCTGGTTAGAGCGCGGCACTCATAACGCCGAGGTCGCGGGTTCAATCCCCGCCCCCGCCACTTTTTATTTAAAAAATTAAATACCAAACTGACTTACGGAAACCGGCTGTAAAAAAATTTTCTGTATTGATTTACGGAAACTGGTGATAAAGAATTTTCTGTATTGATTTACGGAAACTGTTTATAAAAAAATTTCCGTTAGATAGGCGCTCATAGCTCAGCTGGTAGAGCAGTTGCCTCTTAAGCAAACGGTCGTAGGTTCGAATCCTACTGGGCGCACCAAGAGCAGGCCAAATGCCTGTTTTAATTTGTTAAAATAATTATGATAAATCTTATCATCTTTGGTTCTCCGGGTGCAGGCAAAGGAACACAAGCCGAGTTAATTGCTGAAAAACATCATCTTTATCATATTTCTTCCGGTGAAATTTTACGAGCCGAATCAAGTTCAAAAAAATATAAAGAAAGTATTACTAAATTTATTAACCAAGGCTCTTTGGTTCCTGATGATTTAATAATTGGAATTATTGAAAAAAAAGTCAAAGAAAAAATAAAAGAACCAGGGTTAATTTTTGATGGCTATCCCCGAACCATTAGGCAAGCTTCATCTTTAAATAAATTACTTAAAAAACTAAAATCACCTTTAACAGCAGTAATTAATCTTCAGCTTGAAGAAGAAGCGGCCGTAGAAAGAATTCTTAGTCGCGGCTTATCCTCGGGACGAAAAGATGATAATTTAAAAGTGATAAAAAATAGATTTAAAATTTACGAACAAGAAACCAAACCTTTATTAAAATATTACGCTAAACAAGGAAAACTAATTACTATTGATGGTCGCCCCAGTATCGCTTTAGTCAATAAAAAAATAAATGCGCTGATTAAAGATTTACAAAAAAATCAAATAAAAACCGAAACAAAAATTAAAAAATAAATTATTAGAAATAAAAAAAATCGGACCTAAACTACAGGCCCGATTTTTTATTGAATTAATTATACTTGCTTTATTGAAGCAATTATTTTCCCGAAGCAATCAACCAAACAACCAAGGCGACTACAAATAATGACAATTGCAACTGATGACAATCACAACTGATGACATCGCATTCAGCTATTTATCCTCTTTCGCTTGTTCAACTTCCTTGCTTTTGATTTCCGCTAAAATTGCTTTTCTAATCTCAGCCATTAATTTTTTATCATCTTTTATTGTCTTTTTAGCCACTTCTCGTCCAGTACCTAACTTAATCTCACCAAAAGAATAGGAATTGCCACTCTTTTTAATTACGCCATATTCGGTTCCTAAATCAACCAAATCACCGGCCACTGAAATACCTTCGTTATACATAATATCAAATTCACAGGTTTTGAAAGGAGCAGCTACTTTATTTTTTACAATCTTAACTTTAACGCGATTACCAATTATTTTGTCACCCTGTTTAATCTGTGCGGCGCGTCTCACTTCAACGCGCACTGAGCAATAAAACTTCAAAGCATTACCGCCGGTAGTAGTTTCAGGATTACCGAAGAAAACACCAATTTTATTTCTAATTTGGTTAATAAAAATAACCACGGTTTTAGTTTTGGCAATGATGGCGGTTAATTTTCTTAAAGCCTGACTCATTAGTCGCGCTTGTAGACCCATGTGTTGGTCGCCCATATCACCTTCAATTTCTTTTTGTGGTACTAAAGCAGCCACACTATCAACCACAATTACATCTACGGCATTGGAGCGAACCAAAGTCTCAACAATTTCCAGTGCTTGTTCACCACTGTCTGGTTGTGAGAGCAACATCTCTTTGACATTGACTCCAATTTTAGCCGCGTAATCCGGATCAAGAGCATGCTCTGCGTCAACGAAGGCGGCAATCCCACCAGTTTTTTGTACTTCAGCTACAATGTGTTGTGCCAAAGTAGTTTTACCGGAGGATTCAGGCCCATAAATTTCAATAATTCTTCCCCGAGGCACGCCACCAATCCCAAACGCGATATCCAAAGACAAACAACCAGTAGAAATAGTATCCACATTAGTTTTACGCGCTTCACCAAAACGCATAATAGCTCCTTCGCCAAATTTATTTTTTATTTGTTCAATGGCGCTTAAAGCAGCGGCTTGCTTACTGCTAATATCTTCGCCCTTCTCGCTTAGGGTTTTCTTTGTTTTTTCTTTAGCCATAAAATTATTTCTAAAATTATTAATTAATTATTTGATATTACCATTATTCTATATTATCAAGTAACAGCTGAATCTTTTTTAAAAAAATTATTATCTATTTTTAAATGTCGTTTGATGCTTATCTGCTTAACTTGCGGTCGTTTAATTCAACTTTCTTATTTTTCTCACGTTTACTCCTCTTTTTCATTATTATTTTCTCCTAAACTGCTTTCTCCCGAATTATTTTCTCTTGAACCACTTTCTCTTGAGCTATTTTCTTTTGACTTAGGAAAAAGTCGCCAAGTTCTTTGCCAAAAAATTCCTTCTGAATTTTCTAATATTAAAGTTAACCCCTCCTCATCTCTTTCAAATCTGATATATTTTTTAAATTTTTCTTTTAAACCTTGAGGTTTATTATCAATGTTTCCACTCTCAGTAGTAGTTGCCGACTCAGTTACTTCTGAGTGGCTACCAAAAATTTTTTCTCCTTGTTTAACACCCCAATCAGCACCACGATACCAAATTGACTGACGAATTTTTTCTCTTCCCTCTTCATTATTACTATAACGATAGCTAACCATCAGCGTTAAAGCAAAAAATAATGCCAAAAGAATGATGATTACTAGTGGTTTGTTTAAATATTTACTCATATTAAACTACCAAAATGGCTTACTGCCAAAGTGACTTAGTGGTAAAGGGACGATTTTCATTATTAAATAATTTTATTTCTCCGTATTGTCCATCAAACCCGGGTGTAATTAATAAATCTTGATTTCTCATTTTTTCAATTCCCAAAATTATTCTAGCATCAATTTCTTTTTTTACTGATTCTAAATCTAAATCCAATAAAATATGTAATTCATTGCCAAAATCTCTGATTAAACGTTCATATTCCTGTCTCACTTTCAAGGCACCGCGGCTTTTAATCCCTAAAGCCTCCTTTATTATTTTATCTAATTCTATCAGCTTTTTAAAGGGAACAGCTTTTTGCGGCTTATATCCTTCAGGTCGGTCAGCTAAGGACTCAACCCGATTTAAAACTCCGATTACCAAGGGTTTATGGCAAACCGGACAAAGATTATTTAACTTTTTACTTTCTTGAGGCGCGCAGGAAAAATTACAATCGCGATGGCCATCAAAATGGTACATACCCTCTTCAGGATAAAATTCAATTGTATAAGCTAACCCTTGCTCCACGGTTTGTTTTTTCTCTTTTATAATCTCATAAATTTGCTCGTAAGTAATTGGCTCAAGCAAATTCATTACTGTTGCTTCGCGACCAATGTTAACCGGGCTATGAGCATCTGAACTAGATAAAACTGTTAGTTTATCTAGGGCGGATAAGCGCCAATTCATGGCGGGATCACTAGATAGGCCGGTTTCATAAGCAAAAATATTTTTTGTTTCTTCTTTAAAACATTCCTCTAAGGTATCAAAGCCAGACTTAGAGCCAAAAACCGCAAACCAAGGTGTCCAAATATGAGCTGGATAAATTAAAAACTGGGGATGAATATTTAAAAGTAAACGAACAAAATCCGGTGCCTTAATTCCTAAAATCGGTCGCCCGTCTGAACGAATATTATATTTTTTATCTAAAAAATTATTTAATTCCCGAGCCGCTTTCAAATTAGGGGCATGAATCACTAAATGGATGCGCCGCGTTTTTTCATTATCTTTATAAATTAAAGCTACTTCGGTAGAAAAAATAAATTTAACTAAATCATCGGTGGCTGATTTTAATTTGTATAATCCACTACCCGCAAATGTTTCTTCCAGTTCTTGATTAATCGCTCTAAACCAATCCGGATAAGTAAAATCTCCAGTGGCAATTATGTTAACTCCTTTTTCGCGACAGGTTTTATCAATATTAGCTAAGGTTAACTGCGGCGAACAAGCGCGAGAATAAGGAGAGTGAATATGAAGATCCAAAACTTGTTTCATTTATTTTAAGATTTCATTTATTTTAAGAATTGATTAAATTTTCCGCGATTTTTAACTCATCAGGACTATTAATTCCCATTGCTTCTCGAGGTTCAATAGTCACGGAGCCGACTTTATAGCCCTCTTTAAAAGCAATACCAACCATATCAGTTAAATAAAACTCTTTGGCTTTATTTTCATTTTTTAATTTATTAATATTGGCAAACAACCAATCTTTATTAAAACACATAAAACCGGGATTAACTTCGGTTATTTGTTTTTCAACTTCACTCGCATCCTTGGCTTCAATAATTGCTTTGATTTCTCCTTTTTCATTTCTCACAAAACGTCCCCAGCCATAAAAATTGTGATGCCAGCCAGAAAAATCCGGTAAAATCGTAGGCATAACTGTAACTGCTTCTGGTTCAAGAGCAGCAAATTTTTTAATTGAATTGGCAGTTAAAAATGGATGGTCGCCATACAAAACAATAATCTTTTTTGTTTCTGGTTTTATCTTGGGCTGCGCGCAAGAAACAGCATGACCAGTACCTAGTTGTTGGTCTTGAATAGCGTATTCAGCCTTATAATTACTTAAAGCTTGTTTGATAATTTCTTTATTTTCCGGTGAAACAATGACAATTGGTTGAGGATCAACCGCTGCTTCTTTAACTTGTTCCATTAAATATTGAATCATGGGCTTACCATTTAAAGGCACCAGCACTTTAGGAATGTCTTGCCCCATGCGCGTTCCCTTGCCAGCTGCTAAAATAACAATTTGTGTCATATTAATTTAGTAAAAATAAAAGGAAAATCTCAAAAGAAATTCCCTTATATTTTATCATTTTTTAAATTTTCAAGCAAATCACTTCTTTGACAAAATTTACCTTATATAAGCCAAAATTTTGTCTTTTAATGCCTTAACTTGAGCGGCTGCCAAGGCCTGACTTTTAGCTTCAGCATATATTCTAATAATTGGTTCAGTATTAGAAGCTCGTAAATGAACCCAGGAATCTTCAAAATCAATTTTCAAACCATCAATCTCGGTAATTTTTTCCGTTTGATAATCATTTTTAATTTTTTCCAAAATTTCATTTAATTTAATTTTAGTGATTTCAGCGGTTAATTCTATTTTGTCTTTAATCATAAAATATTCCGGCAATGTCTTTCTTAAAGCCGAAGCTTTTTGTTTTGCTTGCGCTAGGGCGCTTAAAAATAAAGCAGTACCCACTAAAGCATCACGTCCATAATGAAGCGCCGGAAAAATTATTCCACCATTTCCCTCACCGCCAATAACCGCCTTAATTTCTTTCATCTTATTAACGACATGCACTTCACCCACAGCCGCGGCTTCGTAATGAGCATTATGCTTGGTGCTAATATCTTTTAGGGCACGTGAAGAAGATAAATTAGAAACCGTCGCTTTCACATATTGTCCTGGATAAACCGTCTCAATTTTTTCAAAGTTAGTTAAAACATAATCAGCAATCGCAACTAAAGTATATTCCTCGCCAAACATTTCTCCACGCTCATCAATAAAAACTAAACGATCAACATCAGGATCAACCACAATTCCCAAATCCGCTTTTTCCTGTTTAACTCTTTGTAAAATTTCTGATAAATTTTCTGCTAAAGGCTCGGGTCGGTGAGCAAATTTACCATCCAAAGAATCATTAATAATAATTATGTTTTTAATTCCTAACGCTTCTAAAACATGAGGAATGGCGCGTCCACCAATTGAATTTATTCCATCAACAACAATTTTAAAATTTTGTTTTTCCACTGCTTCTTTATTGATTAACGGCAGGGTCATTATTTTATTAATGTGTTCCCATTCCAAATAAGGATTAAAAAAATAAGCGCCAACTTGAGTGTCGCTTAAATGATTAAAATTGGCTTGCTCGGCTAACATCAAAACTTCAGCGCCATTTTCACCAGATAAAAATTCGCCCTCCTGATTTAAAAATTTAAGACCATTCCAACCTTGCGGATTATGAGAAGCGGTAATTATTATTCCCCCTTGCGCTTCTTGAGAAACAACTGCTAATTCAACAGTGGGCGTGGATGAAATACCTAAATCAATCACATCTAACCCCAGACTCAATAAAGCACCAATCACAATATTTTTTATCATTTCCCCAGATGGTCGAGAATCACGACCAATAACTATTTTTACTTTGCTGTCTGGATTATTATTTTTTACAAACTGCCCATAAGCGCAAGCAAATTTAAAAACATCAAGTGGAGTTAAATTTTCACCGGGTTGAGCGCCGACAATTCCCCGTATTCCGGAAATTGATTTAATAAGTGACATATTGTTATAAATAAACTTTAAAATTCTACAAAATTCTTCCTTATAATTATTCTACCCCAAAGCGCAACTTGAGACAAACAAAATAAAATTAAAAATAAAAACATAATTTAACAAAAAACATAATTTAAGACAAACAAAAAACACCATTGTTCTGGCGGCGACCTACTTTCCCAGGGCTCAGGCCCAAGTATCATCAGCGCTATCGGGCTTAACTTCTGAGTTCGAGAAGGGATCAGGTGTGACCCCGACGCTTAAACCACCAGAACAATGGTGTCTTTTTTATCTTAAACACTTTTTAGTGCTAAACCATTGTCTCTATTTATGAGCAAAAACAATTTATTTTAAAAATAAAAGCGTGAGAAAATCAAATGACATATTAGTACCACTCGGCTCAATCCATTACTGGACTTACACCTGTGGCCTATCAAGGTTATATTCTCTAACCAGTCTATGAAACCTAATCTTGAGGACAGCTTCGCGCTTAGATGCTTTCAGCACTTATCTTAACCGAAGGTAGCTACCCAGCAATGCCCCTGATGGAACAGCTGGTACACTAGAGCTTCGTCCTTCCCGGTCCTCTCGTACTAAGGAAGGGCCCTCTCAAGTTTCCACGACCATAGTGGATAGGAGACCGACCTGTCTTACGACGGTCTGAACCCAGCTCGCGTGCCGCTTTAATGGGCGAACAGCCCAACCCTTGGGAGCTTCTCCACCCCCAGGATGCGACGAGCCGACATCGAGGTGCCGAACCACGCCGTCGCTGTGGACGCTTGGGCGTGACTAGCCTGTTATCCCCAGAGTAGCTTTTATCCGTTGAGCTTCCACCATCCTATATTGAATGGTCGGATCACTAAGTTCCGCTTTCGCGACTGCTTGACTGGTAAGTCTCGCAGTAAAGCTGGCTTATGCCTTTACACTATCTCCCGGGTTTCCATTCCGGGATAGCCGACCTTTGTAAACGCCTCCGTTACTTTTTGGGAGGCATCCGCCCCAGACAAACTACCCACCAGACACTGTCCCCGCCAAAAGGCGGGTGAGAATTAAAAACATATAAGGGTGGTATCTCACTGTTGCCCGAAGGCTCCCACCTATTCTGAACATACATATCCCTAATTCAATATCAAGTTGTAGTAAAGCTTCACGGGGTCTTTTCGTCCAACTATGGTTAACGAGCATCTTTACTCGTATTGCAATTTCACCGAGTACTTCGTTGAGACAGTGCCCAAGTGGTTGAGCCATTCGTGCAGGTCGGAACTTACCCGACAAGGAATTTCGCTCTATCTCCTCTTAATATTTCTACTAAGTATGGACTCTTTCTTATTCTTGATTAAAGCTATTTAAAATTTCTTTAGCCTTTACCTTATTCTGTCGATTCATTTCTAAAGAAATTTTTATTATCTTTTTTAAACCCTCAATTTGCAAATGCTGTTTTTGGTTTATTAAATTTATAATTTTTTTAAATTTAATGAAATCAAATTTTTTATTTGTCATTAGTTTAAATTTGTCAAAATGGGGAATTACATAATTGTTAATACACTCTAAAGATCTAATTCTTAATTCATAACGATCGTCATGATTAACTCTAACAACACCAGACTTAAAAAATTCTTTTAAAGCATATAAAACTTTTATATCTTTTTTATGTTGGACAACTCTAAATTCTGGTAAAACCTGAAACTTATTAGACATTGTTTCGTTTTTATTTATTCCAACATAAAAAGTTCCTTCTCCATCAACAAATCCACTAACCCAATAAGGATTTAGCTTCATATTTTTCAAGAACCTCAGTTTTTGGTCTCTGAGGATTAATATTAATTAATTTATTAATCCTGCGAGTTGCCCCCGTGTATTTTCAGATTTTTACTTAATTAAATATTTAACTAAGTACTGAAAATCTTTTGAGGATTTTCTCGCATTTTTCTGAGTATTTTAGGACATTTATAATTCACATTATAAATAGGCAGCGAATTTTACATAACCGTCCCAGTCCTTTTGTCTTCTAACAAAGTTAAAAAACAAAACCTTAGGACGATTATAGTTATCGCCGGCGTTCATCCGCGCTTGGATTCAAGGCTTCACACCGAAGTGTTGACCTCTCCTCTTAACGTTCGGACACTGGCCAGGCATCACCCTCTATACATCCTCTTACGAGTTAGCAGAGAGCTGTGTTTTTGATAAACAGTCCCTTGGGCTCTTTAGCTGCGGCCCCATTGCTGGGGCAGGCCTTATCTCTAAATTACGGCCGCTGTTTTGCCGAGTTCCTTAACGAAGTTTCTCTCGTACATCTGAGGCTTCTCGCCTCATCCACCTGTGTCGGTTTACGGTACGGTTACTGTTGCCTTAGCCCTAGAGGTTTTTCTAGTCGGCTCTGCCGCTTAAGTTGACTCCGCCTTGCGACTTCATCTCCCCACAACCTCTTGAAATGATGGATCCGGATTTGCCTAGATCCTTTCTTGAGGCAATGGACGTAAGTATCATAGTACGCTTAAACCTTAGAACCGCGTCCCCCCTTCGGAAAACAACAGTAGTGCTGGAATATTAACCAGCTCTTCCATCGGCTAACACCTGCACTACACAGGTTGCGCCTTAGGATCGACTAACCCTGGGTCGATTTACGTTGCCCAGGAAACCTTAGATTTTCGATGGGCGGGGTTTTCACCCGCCTTTTTGCTACTCATGCCAACATTCTCACTTCTCTCCGCTCCACTACGCCTCACGACGTAGCTTCAACGCTGAAGAAAACGCTCCTCTACCACTCTTCACAAAAAGTGAAGAATCCGCAGCTTCGGTACAAAGCTTAGCCCCGATAAATTTTCGGCGCGAAACAACTTGATTAGTGAGCTATTACGCTATCTTTAAAGGATGGCTGCTTCTAAGCCAACCTCCTAACTGTCGTAGTCGCAACACCACCTTTTACACTTAGCTTTGATTTAGGGACCTTAGCTTGCGGTCTGGGCTGTTTCCCTTTTGACTAATGGACCTTAGCGCCCATTGTCTAACTCCCGGACTCTACTCTCAAGTATTCGGAGTTTGATTGAAAACGGTATCTTGCGACCCGCCCTCATCCAGTGCTCTACCCCCTGAGATCAACATCCGAGGCTAGCCCTAAAGCTATTTCGAGGAGAACCAGCTATTGCCGAGTTCGATTGCAATTTCTGCGCTAGCCACAAGTCATCCCATAGTGTTGCACAACTAACGGGTTCGGTCCTCCATTTGTCTTTCGACAAACTTCAACCTGCTCATGGTTAGATCACTCGGCTTCGGGTCTTGTCTATGCGACGAATGCTACGCTTCCGTCTCGCTAATAAATAACGATGACGAAAGCGAAGCACAAACGGGCAGTTAACCCTCGCTTTCACTCCACATGCTCTCCAAACGGAGATTATGTAAGCCACATAGAACAAACTCATTGGCTCATTCTTCAATAGGCACGCCGTCACCCCTTGCGGGGCTCCGACTCTTTGTAAGTATATGGTTTCAGGTACTATTTCACCTCCCTAAACGGGATGCTTTTCACCTTTCCCTCACGGTACTTGTTCACTATTGATCATAAGAAGTATTTAGCCTTAGGTCATAGTCGACCTGGCTTCAGACGGGATTTCACGAGTCCCGCCCTACTTAAGAACCTTAAAACGAAGAGATATTTCTTTTTACTTACCGGGCTATCACCGTCTCTGGCTGAACTTTCCAGTTCATTCTGTTAAAAAATATCTTTTTTGACTTCGCCCCATTTGTCTGGAAACAGGAATTAAGGCCTTGCAACCCCGAGAAAACATGTGGTCCCAGAACCTTCAGGACAAAACTTATTAAAAACAAGTTTTATCCGCAGTTATTTCGGTTTAGGCTTCTCCCCTTTCGCTCGCCACTACTCAGGGAATGATTATTATTCTCTTTTCCTCCAGCTACTAAGATGTTTCAGTTCGCCGGGTGTTCAAGCTCGCTCAAAAAGCTAAGCTTCCTTGATCTTCAATCAAGGGGGTTTCCCCATTCGGAAATCTGCGGGTCAAAGGTTGCTTGCCACCTTACCGCAGCTTATCGCAGGCTGCTACGTCCTTCATCGTCTTCTTATGTCTAGGCATCCGCCATACACTCTTAACGTGATTTTCTCACACTTTTACTTTTAAAAATTAATTGCAAAAGTGTGCCGTATTTTGGCTTACAGCCAGAGGTTGGACCCTCCGAACCAAAATACGCCTTTTATATTTTTTTATTTTTGATGTCTTTACTCTAACATTAAGTTGTTAAGGTGCTTAGGGCGCAAAAAAACCGCTCGTAAGCGGTTCTAAGTAATCGCAAAATAGACAATTATTAGAATCGCTTTTTTAATTTCATTTCTAGTTGATTTATCATAATTTTTGCCATTTTTGGCCCTTTTTAAAACTGATAATAATTATAGCGTTTTTAAAAATTATGTCAAGAGCTGGAATATCCCCATTTTTTAATGCTTTTTCCAGCTTTCCCGTTTAAATAAAAGGTTATTTAGACAACAAAAAACAGCCCATTTAGGACTGTTTTATTATATTTAAATTCTAAATATCCCTAATAAATATCCCTACTAAAATCCTTCCAAAGCAATTCTTTACTTACCCTTCTAAAATATTGGGATTTTCAACATAGCCAAGCGCCACTTCCTCGGCAATCAAACCGGATTGATATAATTGTCTGATATGTTTATCTAAAGTAATCATGCCCATATTGGCGCCCGTTTCAATGGAGCTTTTAATTTGGGCAATTTTCCCCTCTCTAATTAAATTAGCGATGGCCGGATTATTAAACAGTATTTCTCGAGCCGCAATTCTGCCACCACCAATTTTTGGTAATAACCTTTGTGAAATAACCGCTGATAAAACAAAAGATAATTGTGATTTAATTTGTGCCTGTTGATGTGGAGGAAAAATATCAATAATACGATCAATAGTTTGAATGGCACTAAAAGTATGTAGAGTCGCTAAAACTAAATGACCAGTTTCCGCAATGGTAATCGCAGTAGAAATTGTTTCTAAATCTCTCATTTCGCCTAACATAATCACATTCGGATCTTGACGCAAAACATGTTTTAATCCACTGGAAAAACTATTCATATCTGTACCCAGTTGTCGTTGCGAAATAATACTTTTCTTTGATTTAAAAACAAATTCAATTGGATCTTCAAGAGTAATAATGTTGGCACTTTTATTGGTATTAATATGATTAATCATGGCGGCTAAAGTAGTTGATTTACCGCAACCGGTCGGTCCCGTGACCAAAACCAAACCTTGGCGCGCTTCAAGTAATTTAGTAATCTCAATGGGCATGCCTAAATCTTCTAAGGTTGGTTCTTCTTCTTTAATAACTCGAGCGACAATACAAATATTACTTTTTTCAAAAGAAAAATTTAAACGAAAACGATAAGAATCAACTTGATAACTCAAGTCAAGATCTTTTTTATCAAAAAATCTTTTCTTTTGATCTTTATCCAAGATAGTATTAACAAAATTAGTTAAATCATGTTCACTAACATTGTCAAAATTACCATCGGGAACAATTTTATTAATATTATAAAGCTCGCCATCAACTCTTAAAATCGGTAAGTGATACGCTAAGATATGTAAATCAGAAGCATTTTTTTCTGCGGCCAATTTTAATAAATTTCTAATATCCATATTTTTATTAAATTCAATTAAATAAATTTAGTAGTTATAATTTAATAACTTAGACTTATTGCTAAAGACGTATTGCTAAAATAGTTTACCAATTTAATTTTTTTAAACCTTTTCTGGCAGCATCAACCTGTGCTTCTTGTTTAGATGATCCTTGACCTTTAGAAATTAAGTCTTCATTTAAATAAAGACCAACCTTGAATATTTTGGCATGATCCGGACCTGACTCTTCCAATATTTTATAGCTCGGGGTCACTCCTTTTATTTCTTGTGCTTTTTCTTGAAAATGAGATTTAGGATCAAGGTAAAGATGATTAGCTAATATTTTATCTAGCTTACAAATTATATTTTTTAAAATAAACTTTTTGGCCGCGGCCATTCCCTGATCTAAATAAATAGCGCCAATAATTGCTTCAATTGCGTTCGCTAAAATAAATTGACGTGATTTTTTATTTTTATCTTTAGCCTCTCCTTTAGACAGATACAAAAAATCTTCAATTTTTAAATCTCCGGCCACTTCATGCAACATCTTAGCATTCACTAAAGAGGCGCGCCAATTAGTTAAATCACCTTCCGGAATATTTTTAAAATTTAAAAATAAATATTCAGTGACCACTATTTCCAAAACCGCATCACCTAAAAATTCCAATCTCTCATTGTGACCGATTTTAGTATCCAAGTGTTCATTAATATAAGAACGATGCGTCATAGCCTGACGTAATAAAATCTTATTCTTAAAATTAATTGCAATATTCTTTTGTAGTTTTTCTAAATTTTTTTCTTCCATATAAACACAAAAGGGCCTAATTAATAGGCGCCTCTTGATTTGATTTTTGGCTTTCTTTTTTATTTGCTTCCTGATTAGCTATTTTTTCTTTATTATCTCTTTTTTGAATCTCTGGTTCATCGGCATACAAAGCGCCTAAAACACCATTGATAAATTTGCCCGAAGAATCACCGCCAAAACTTTTAGCGATTTCAATTGATTCGTTAATCGCTACCCGAGGCGGAATTTCAGTAAATAAAAGTTCGTACATGCCTAAGCGTAAAATATTACGATCAACCGCTGTAATCTGATCAAGCGGCCATTCAGTAGCATATCTAATAATATGTTTATCAATTTCTTGGATTTTTTCTTTGACACCAAACACTAAATCTTTCACAAAACCACCATCATCAAACTGAGGAGCAAAATTAGAAAAATTATCCGCGATTAATTCTTCTAAATTATTATCATTGCGACCATTGAAATCCCAAGCAAACAAAGTTTGCAGAGCAATGGTTCGTGCCAAGTGTCGATTAGACATAATTTATTTTTTCTTAGTGGCTTTGGTCTTGGGTTTAACAACTGCCTTGCCCTTATAAGTGCCACAAAATTGACAAGCTGTATGGGGCTTTCTAAATTCCCCACATTTTGGACATTTTTTCAGAGTCACTTTTTTAAGAGCTTGATGAGCACGTCCCATGCGCGACTTACTATGAGTTTTTCTTTTCTTTGGATTGGCCATATAAATTTTTAATTAACTTATAATTTTAGTATAACGTAAAGACGATAATAGTCAATAAAAAAATTATTTATTTAACTGGTTTCTCGCCTATTTAGTTGGTTTCTCGCCTACAATTTTTTCAAATTCATCTTTTTCAATTGTTTCCTTCTCTAACAAGGTAGCTACAATCTTTTCCAATTCCTCTTTTTTGCTTCTAATAATTTCTGTTGCTTTAGTTATCGCTTGATTAATAAAATTATTTATCTCTTCGTCAATTTTCTCAGCTACTTTTTCGCTATAGTCTCTTTGTTCATGAATTTCTCGACCTAAGAAAATCATTTCTTCTTTTTCACCGTATGTTCTGGGTCCTAATTTTTCACTCATGCCATAATCAGTAATCAGTAATCTCGCTAAAGCAGTCGCTCGTCTTAAATCTGAAGTCGCGCCAGTTGTTACCTCTTGGAAAATTTCTTTTTCTGTTACATGACCGGCTAATAAAACAGCAATTTCAGAAATAAATTCCGCTTTAGTGTGCATGTGTTTATCTTCTTTAGGCGCTTTCAAAGTATAGCCACCGGCTGCGCCCCGAGAAATAATTGATATCTTATGCACTGGATCAGCGAGCGGCAAAAAATGAGCGACCAGCGCGTGTCCGGCTTCGTGATAAGCGGTTATTTTCTTTTCTTTGTCAGTAATTATACGACTTTTTCTTTCTGGACCAATCATCACTTTTTCAATCGCTTCAAATAAATCTTGATTTAAAATTTCCTTGCGATTTTCTCGCGCTGCTAAGATAGCTGCCTCATTTAAAACATTGGCTAAATCAGCTCCGGAAAAACCGGCTGTTCGCTCAGCAATGGTTTTTAAATTAACATCCGCGGCCAAAGGTTTCTTGCGAGCATGTACTTTTAATATATCTTCGCGATCTTTTAAATCAGGTAAATCAATCATGACTCGTCTATCAAAGCGACCGGGACGAAGCAAAGCTGGATCTAAAACATCCGGTCGATTAGTTGCAGCAATCACAATAATATTTTGTGTTGGTTCAAAGCCATCCATCTCAACTAAAATTTGATTCAAAGTTTGTTCTCTTTCGTCATGACTACCGCCCACACCAGCTCCGCGCCGACGACCAACCGCGTCTATTTCATCAATAAAAACAATGCAAGGTGCGTTCTTTTTGGCTTTTTCAAATAAAGAACGAACCCGTGAAGCACCCACACCAACAAACATTTCCACAAATTCCGAACCAGACATGTGAAAAAAAGGAACACCTGCTTCGCCAGCCACAGAACGCGCTAATAATGTTTTTCCTGTACCCGGAGAACCCAACAATAATACACCGCGGGGAATTTTCGCTCCCAAATCATGAAACTTTTTTGGAAAACGCAAAAACTCAACCACCTCAGCTAATTCTTCTTTAGCTTCTTTGGCGCCAGCTACATCTTTAAAAGTAGTTTTATTTTTCGCATCCGGTTTAAAATCTTTAGCCGTTGACTGACCAAAACTCATCGCTTTTGAGTTTGAGCCTTGGATGCCGCGCATCATGAAAATAAAAAAACCGGTGATTAACAAAAATGGTAAAAGGAAAGGCAAAATATTAATCAAAAAATAATTCCAACCATCTTCTTCTTTTATTTGGATCTTAACATCAGTGGTTTTGGCAGGATCAACTTGAAAATTACTTAATAAAGTTGTTAGTGATTCACTTGGTTCTTTTCTGGCTATTTCTTCACTACCATCTTTTAAAATAATCATAACCTTATCACCACTTACAATTAACTCGCTTACCTCTTCTTGATTAATTCGATTAACCAATGTTTCAATACCAACCACGCTGGGCTTAACCGCCTGTTCGGCAAAAAAACTAAAAACAACGGTGATTAGCAAAAAAATACCTAACAATAGAAAAAAATTTTTAATTAAGGTCTTCATGTTATTGGATTTTATTTATCATTTTAATTATAAGCGTAAAAACGCCTTTTGGCAATTCTTAAATTAAGCAAAAATACAATTTTCTTTAATAATATTAACTAAATAGTAGCTAATAAAAATTCCCCATAGTTGAGGAATTTTTATATTCATTAGGATTATTATTTTTTTGTCTCAGTCTTTTCTTTCTTAGTGATTTTTTTCTTTTTTTCCTCTTTTTTCTCTTCTTTTTTTTCAGCTTTCACAACTTTTCCCTTTTTTTCACTATCAACTTTTTCAGTTTTAGTTTTAGCTTTCTTTACCTCGTCTGCTTCTTTTTTATCAGTTTCTTTTTTATCATCATCTTTAGTGCTCTTTTTGTCATCCTCCTTGGTTTTCTTTTTACCATCAGCTAATTTCAAACCTAAACGATGCTCGGCCGGAGAAATACT
>DAONYH010000003.1:92145-96419 GCA_035414245.1 bacterium
TCTTTTTACCATCAGCTAATTTCAAACCTAAACGATGCTCGGCCGGAGAAATACTAACAATCTCAAAATTCTTTACTTCATCGGCCTTAAATAAATCAGCAATTTTTTCTTTTGGTCCTAAATTTAACTGACTGATATGAGCTAAGCCGTGAATTTCTTCATCAAGTTTTACAAATAAACCAAAGGGGTTAACTTTCAAAATTGTTCCCGGAACAATTTGACCGGTTTTATATTTAGCGCTTGCTTCTAACCAAGGATCTTTTAATAATTTCTTCGCACTTAAAAATACTTTTGCGCCGTCAATAGAAATAATTTCCGCTTTTATACTGTCTCCAACTTTATACATTTCGCTTGGCGAATCAATTCTTTGCCAAGCTAATTCAGAAATATGAATCAAACCTTCAATTCCCTCGCCAAAAGAAATGAAAACACCAAAATTAGTAATGGCGGTAATTTTACCATCAACTTCCATATTAACTTTATATTTATCAAGGGCTGGTTGTTGTCTTTTATTCCAAACTTCTTTTTCACTAAAAATAATTTTATTATCTTCTTCATTTAAAGTCATAACCGAAACTTCTAGTTCTTGACCAATAAAAGATTTTAATTTTTCTAAAATACGACTTTTGTCACCCCCGGAGATACGAGGATAATTTTCCGGAGCTAACTGTGAGACCGGTAAAAAACCATCAATCTGACGATAGCGACTAAGTAGTCCACCTTTATTAGCATCAACTACTTTAACTTTGATTGCCTCTTTATCTTTAAAGGCTTGACGTAAATTTTTCCAAGCTTTTTCTTGACCAACTAAGCGAAAGGATAATTCTAGCTCGCCATTTTCATTTTCATCATCAACTACGGCAGCTTCAATTTCATCACCTGGTTTTAATTCTGAATATTCTGGTACCTCATTATATAATTCTGGCCCGCGAACCACTCCCATTAAAACGCCGGCAACATCAAGTTTTACTTCAGCTTTTGAAGCAGAAACAACAGTCGCTTTAATAATATCGCCTACTTGAGGAATATTAATATTGTCTTTTTCTAATAATTTACCAAAATCAAGACCTTGGTTATTATTTTGATTTTCCATATCATTTTAAAACCGTTTTTTTATTTTTAACAATAAAAAAAACGTGCTAAACCCCGTAAAAACAGAGTTCTTCGGCCGCCTGATTGAGCTTTTTTGCTCTTGCCCGAAGATTTTATTAAAGGCGGAATATTTAATTATCATCCTTATAATACAGAACTTATTCGCTTCTGTCAAGATTAAAAAACAACCCTTATAAAGTTGTTTTTTATCTAAAAAAGAAGTGGGTTTTTAGCCCACTTCTTTTTTTATTTTCTTAACAATTCATTTATTTTATTGATAGTCGTTTTAGCAGCATAACCTGTTCCTTTAGTTAAACCCCAGGGAGCTAAAACATCAGGCGCGTATTTTTCTTGAAATCTAATAACTGCTTCATAAGTTAAGGCGCCAAAGTAATTTGTTTCTTTACCCGGAGAACCAGCATCTGTATTAGCTACTCTGGTATCAGGATCCATGTTAAGGAAAATCTGTAAACGTTTTACATCAAAATCAATTTGTCCACGCTTTAAGTATTTAGTAAAAAGTTTAAAATCAGCCAGAGCTGACTTTAGTCCTTCTTCTTTTTTCACTTCTTCTTTAACTTCTGATTTTAAAATAATATTTTTTCTGACAGTCGCGGCCGCAGATGACCGACCATGAGCAGTATAGAATTTAACATAAACAGTATATTTACCATCCGGACAATCTTTGCTCTTAGACGCACCACCAAACTGAGAACATAAATCCCATTGCTTTACTGGTGTATAATCTTCTTGACTAGCATCAGTGAAGTCGCCGGTCATGGAAATGGCCATCCTTTTTATATCATCACCCGCATTAAATTCCAAAGTGATATTTCTATTTGGAACTATAATGGCGTCATCATCAATATTAGCGATCGCAGAGCCATTATTGATACTAGCTGTGAAACCACCAGTGGGAATAATGGGGTCAGAAAAACTAATAGACGAGCCACCACCGATGTTTGGAGTTGGCGTTGGAGGAATAACTGGATTAGTCCAAGTTAAAGTGAAATTAGCTGAAGCTGAATTTCCAGCATTATCATCAGCTGTGAAACTAATAACATAATCTCCATCTCTATCAGCTTCAATAGTAGTGCTTAAAGTATCAGCTGTGCCAAAAGTTATTGTTCCCGGACCAGAAACTTGTGCCCATTGATAACTAGTGGTATCAAGACCACTGCCAGAATCTGAGGCAGTCGCTGTTTGAGTGAAGACAGAGCTTTGACTTTGATTAGCACCAGCGTCAATTGTCGGAACAGTTTTATCTAATTGAAGTTGATTGGCCGCTGTAACTACATTGCCAAGATTTCCCAATTTATCTTCACCGCGATACTTTAAAGTACTAGTTGCTTCTGTAGAATAAGTAAATTGCCAACTATTATTCGCATCTACCTTACTTGAAGCAGTTGTGGGATCAGAACCGTCTAAGGTGTAATAAACTTTATCACAACCTGAACCACCATCAGTACAAGTGAGAGTTATAGTTACATTATTTGCTTGCCAAGTAGCCGGTACATTATCAGAGACAGAGGAAGGAGCAACATTATCTATACCAAAAGAGGTGCTTGTTGCCCAAGCAGTTGCTCCGTTTGGTCTAATTCTTAAATAGACAGAACTATCTTCTGTATTTGGTAAATTACTTGTGCTGTCCCAAACAAAAGAATGGTCTACACCAGAAGCCGAAGCAGTTAAACCAGTCATTGAATCACCACCAACTCCTTTAGTAGCATCCTGCCAACTTATATTATCAGTTGAATATTCAATACCTGAAGTAGCTGTTTGGAAAATGTTAAGATTAGTATTTCCGCCAGTTTGAATTAAATTATAATTAACAGTAATATTGCCCTTATTCCAAGTAAGAAAATCATTATCAAAAGTAGCAGTTGGTTTTGGTAGATGGTCAGCAATTACTCGAGCAATTTCAGTATGACCAGCTTGATTAAAGTGCATTTTCGGAGTATCATCGTTAGCTTCAAATTTTATATCCCAAAAATTACCCGGGTCACCACCTTCTCTAAATTTACCAACATAAGGTCCAGCATCAACAATAATTGCTTTAGTATATTTAGGATCAGCTACTAAAGTCTCAAGAGCTGTATTCCAAGTATCACGCATTTGCATTTTAGTGGTAGTTCCATTTGTCCAGGGTAAGATTTTAAGAACAATAACAGTTTCTATATCAGAACTATCTTGAGCCGCATTTAACATATTGGTCCAATTGGTAATGAAAGTTTCTTGAGTTGCGTTTCCGGCCAAATCATTAACACCCCCTTCAATAACGACAATTTTTGGTTTTAAATTAATAACATCTTTAGTAAAACGATTGGCGATAACTGTAGTGGTTTGTCCCGAACTAATACCCATGTTTTGGTATGAATACCCGGTCAGATTTTTAAATTGCCATCCAATTGTAGAGGTAGCATTATTTAAAGGACTAATAATATCATCAACATAACTATAATGAGCAGTGCGTCCGGCAATAATGGAGTCGCCAATAAAAACAGCTTGTGGAGCGGTCATATATAGTTCAATAGGTAAAACATAATTCTTAAGAGAAATTCCAGGAGATGGATTCTCCCAATAAAAACTAGAGCCAGTATCATTAGTTGTAAAAAAAGTGCCGGAATTATTATTTGTTGATTTTGCATAAAAATTTTTCCCTCTACTACTAGTTTCAATTCGATAACCATAAAAATCACCTTCTTGTACTCCGGTAATAGGCGAGCTTAAATCAATAGTGGCAAAATTATTATCAACTAATTGGCTAGCCAAATTTTCACTAGTACCAACTAATGTATAAGAATTTGTTCCTGTTCCCTGACGCCAAATTTTTAAATAAAAACCGGTTATATTAGTTGTACTAGCTGTATAAATACGAATTCTAGAGATTGTGCCGGTTTGTCTAATACGATACATTCGTCCAGCAGTTAAGTAGTCATAAGATAAAGATGCAGATTCGTCTTCCATATCTGTTCCCCAATTAGCAACACCAATAGTTGCTTGATCGTATGGTCCTACCACCGCTAAATTAGCACTATCTTGAATATAAGCTGGATAAGCAAGAGCGGACATAGGGAAGCTAGCTAATAAAAAGTTAAAGATTAAAAAGAGATAAAAAATTGATTTTAATTTGATAATTTTTTTCATAATAAACCAGCTAATTTAAATAAATTAGTTCTTAT
>DAONYH010000004.1:0-21377 GCA_035414245.1 bacterium
CAACTTTTACATCATGATTCACAACTACTTTTTTTGCATCTCTAATTATTAGACCGGGACGATTATAATTTAAGTCATCTAAATTTACTTCATTATAAAAATAAGGAATTGAATAGTCATTCAAAATATAAACACGCGTAATAATTTCACCAGCTACCCCGGCGATAAAGCCGCAAACAAAAGCGACTATTATCATGGGCAATAAACGATTTTTCTGAGCTGACATATAATAAAAATTAATAATAAATTAGAACCAACGTAATGATAAAAGAAGGATAACAATGATTGACAAGCAAAAAACTAAAGGTAGACGTAACTTATAACCACTTAAATCACCCGCTAAAATATTTCTTAAAATATAAATTAATAAATAAAAGAAAATGCCGACAAATAACCCTAGCACGTTATAAGCTAAAGGTAGAAAATGAATAATCGCTGCTAATTCTAAAAGCACCAGAGCACTTGCGATTATTAAAGGCCAATTAATTTTGAGTTTAATCTCAAAAATAACAAATGGTTGGAAAAAAAGAGGAAAAGTCAAAACTATAAAACCGAACAACAATGGCCAAAAACTCCAGCCTAAAAATGCGGGTAAACCATAAATCGTTGAAGCTAAAAAGAAAACTGCCAAAAAGTTCCCCAGAAGAGTTAAAGTATCTAATTTATGAGCTCGTTCTGGCGCTTCATATCTAAATAAATAATACAAATTTTTAAAATACCAAAAAATATACAGATTAGCAAAGAAAAAAATTATTTGAATTACGTAAAAACTAGGAAGCAAAGTTGAATATAAAGAACTGCTAAGAAAAAAGATAAAAGGAAAATAAAAAAATAATGGCCAGTCAGCTTGTCGCTTGCCCGCAGTTAAACCCATTACCGTCACCGCGATTAGAAAAAAACCAACTGCTAAGGCGAAAAAAAACATTCTCGGTCGCCATAAAAATAATTGATTAAGCAACCATAAAATCAAAGGTGTTAAAAAAATTATTTTCCGTTGAGAAAACACTTTACTAAAAAATAATTTGATACGATTATAACTATTTAAAAATGTTTGACCAATATTCATCTTAGTTATATTTTATACCTAAAAAATAATTAAAAAAATATTTATATCACTAAAATTATTTACTAATCAATTGATTCGGGGTTAGTAGCTTATTCATCAGACGAAGTGGCTTGCTCAGAGGCTGAAGAAGTTTCTGAAATAGAAGTTTCTAAAGTAGAGGTAGCTTGCTCAGAGGCTGAAGAAGTTTCTGAGTTAGAAGCGGATTCTGAGGTTGATTCCGTTGCTTCATCTGCATTACTAGTCTCTTCATTATTAGTCTCTTCATTACTAACTCCCTCACCTTCAGTTCCTGAAACTGGTTTAGGAATAAAAATTCTTTCTGCTTCTGGCGTTAAAGAAATAGTTTGTATATCTGTCAAATCACTTAGATTGTTAATTCTTATGTATTTATTAGAAAAAGTAAAGAGATTATCGCCTTCAATAAAACTTCGTTTAACAGCATTCTCGTAATAATTAAAGCCCCGCCAATAATCAACTAACGAATAATTGCTACCATATAGATGATCAATTCGTCCTTTTAATTCAAAGGATTCTCCGTCAGTATCCAAAACCAAAACGCCGGTAAAATTTAACAAATTATCAGTTTGGAAAACAGTCGGTAAAATTATTATCTTTTTCTCTGGTGAATAGACAAATGAGCGATAGTCTTTTAAAGCGGCTGACTCACTACTTGAATCACCAATTAAATAACCACTAAGTTCTTTAGGCTTTTGTAAATCAGAAAAATCAAATAATGATAATTTTAATCCCTGACTATTTTCTGTTGTTCCATTAACTTCTCGACCAAAACCTAAAATTTTTCCCCCTGTTTTATCAAATGAATAAAGTGTGTCAAAGTTAGCAATTTTTATTGCTCCAACAATCTTGGGCTCACTTTTATTTTCTAAACTTACCACATAGACGGGCACATCAGCCTCGGAAGTTGAAAGATAAACTCGATTTCCTAAAAATCGGGCTCTCAATAGTTCTTTTTCAGTAGCAATATTTTCTAAAACGCCAACTGATTTTAAAGCATCATCTAAAATATAAACATTGCTGTAGCGCTTATCACTTTCTTCAAAAAGCATGGACCAAAAATTATTGCGAACCGTAACTAAATATAAATTTCCATTCTGTTCAGTCATAGCTAAACGATTCAAAATCTGTCCCAATACTTGACCGCGAGCTTGATATTCAATCTTGCCTGATTTTAGAGAGAATTTATAAACATCCGTTGTTTCTAAATCATCAATCCGCTGTTTGATTTTATTGAGCAAGGCGCCTTTAATTTCAGTTTGCAAGGCTTCCTTTTCAGAGTCGGTTAAAGAATTAACATAACGACTCAACAAGACTCCCACTTTGGTTGTTTTCTCGCCCGCGCTTAACATATAGTCAGGCGAAGCTTCAATCTCTTTTATTATCCCTTGATCAGTTTTATTTAATTTCGGTAAAATTTTATCTCTTCTGATTTCTTGTTCTAAATCATAAGCACTCAAAGAACTAAAACGAGAAAGATAAAGATTGCCCGTGCTAGAAATATTAAAACTATAATTTGAATCAACTAAAAATAAATTATTACTTATCGGTTCATTGCGATCAGCTAAACTAATAGCACTTAAACTTAAATAATTATAATTTGAATAAACATGATCAAAATAATAAACAGTTGGTTTAACACAATCTTTGTCACTTCCGCAACCACCACTAATTATTTTATTATTTTCAATAATTCTCGGAGTTAATGGATCTCGCTCAGAATAGAAAGCTGGGCTGGCGGTTAATAAATAAATATAATTACCCGCTAATTTTAAACCACTATAACCACCTTCAAAATAAAAAGCTCTGATTTCTTTGGGATCGGCCGGATCAAAAACATCAAATATCTTTAAGAAAGTAAAATCATTTTTACGATTGAAAGAGCGATACGCGTCGGAATCTTTTAGGTCAGAGTCATTGCCTAAGACTGCTAAACGACCATCAGCTACTACTAATTCTAAAGGACGTGAAGAAAAAGAAATTTTGCTCATTATCTTAGCGTCGCTAGCCGGTGAAGCACTAATAATAAATAGTTCGTTTTTTACTAAAGCATAAATATAACCATTTTCATATTTAATAATATCTGCGCTATTAAACGCTTGCTCTTGATTATTAGTGGTCGCATCTAAATTGGACTGATCAATCAAACCATAGCCGGTTTCAGCCAGTAACCAACTAGCACTAAATCCTCCTCCGGTAGATGCAGAAGCTAAAAAAGTTTTTAAAGCTTCATCACTAGAAAATTTCCTTAAATCTCCCGAGGAAGAACTTATTTTCACTTCACCGAAATTTTCTGCTTCATTATTATTTTCCATAGTCATTGGTTCTCTTTTTTTCTCCCAAGGAAAAGAGCAACCACTGAGAGTCAAACTGAATAACAGCGCCAGAAAACTTAGATAAAATATTTTTTTAGACATATAGATATTTACTTATCTTCTTAATTATAGCATGAATCAACACTATTTTCCTAAAATTAGCTTATGTATCACTAAAAATAAAGAAAAATTTACTTATTTTTAATTAACACTTTGGTGCCAATATCAACTCGATTAAATAAATACTCGGCTGATCCAACCCCCAATCGAATACAACCATGAGAGACGGCCTTTCCTAAATGATCTTCTCCCTCACGATAACCGCTGGGCCAAACCGGCAATTCATGAATACCAATTCGCCCTCGATCAAGTCCTAACCAAAACGGCATCCACAAACCATAAGCTTTAGACCAAGCTTTTTTACTTTTGTTAACAATAGTAAATTCACCGGTCGGTGTGGGCATGCTGGGCTTGCCGGTAGAAACAGAAAAAGTACGCCATTTTACTCCATTAACATAATAATTTAACTCCTGAGTCGCTAAAATAATCTCAATTTTTCTTTCCAATCTTTCGCGCTTGCTAGAAACCGGACTATAACCATTATCCACTTCAGTAAAATCATCAAAGCCATCACCATCGGTATCGGCTTTAAAAGGATCACTTCTAAAAACCATTTCTAAATAATCGCTTAAACCATCGTTATCAACATCGCTTTCGGTTAATAAAACTGGCTCTGGGTTAAAAGGTGAATAACCAGAAGCAATTTCTAAAATATCGCTATAACCATCACCATCAGTATCAGGATCAGCAAAAACAACTGATTCAACGGGCGAACTAAAAAAATAGGCTCCTAATAAAATAATAATTATCAAGCTAAAACTAAAAACAATTTTTTTATAATAATTATTCATTGTTTTTATTTAAAGAAAATTCGCAACCACAATATTTTTGTCTATATATGCCGAGTTGTTTAGCTAATTCTTGCGATTTACGATAAACACCATTAGCTAAAAAATCATCTTCTAAAAATTTAACACCAAAACTATCAGCTAAATCATGGGCTTGTTTTTTTATCGCCGCTCCGTCTTTATAAGGACTGACGAGCAAAGTAGTGCCAAAAAAATCAAATTTATCTTTTTTAGCCAGAGCAACTGTTTCTCTTAAGCGATCTAAATAACAAATTTGGCAACGCCTTCCTTTTTCCTGATCCGCTTCGCGCCCTTTGATTTTTTCTAACCAAACTGAATGATTATAAGGAACTACTCTTAACTTTATTTTTAAGCGCTCGGCCATCTGTCGCACATATTTTAAGCGCAAATCATATTCCTCTTCAGAATTCAAATTAGGATTGTAAAAAAACCAAGTTACTTTATATTTGGGCAGTAACACTTCTTCAGTAATATAAGTTCCACAGGGAGCGCAGCAAATATGTAATAGTAATGATGGTTTTTTTGTTTCTTTAAGATGATCAAAGCGACGAAAAAACAAAACCACGACTAACATAATTACAATTAAAATTCCTAAAGCAAAAATTTTGCCACGACTTTGTAAAAACAAACCGCTTATCCCAAAAATTGAGGCTAAAAAATAAAAAACAAAAACGGTTTGTCTTTGCGATAAACCTAAATTCAGCAAACGATGATGTAAATGTTTTTTATCCGCAAATTTAAAAGGATTTTTCCCGGCCAAAAGGCGACGCATTATTGTCCAAAGCACATCAAGAATGGGGATGCCCATAATTAAAAGGGCAATGGCAATCTTTCCACCGGAAATAATCGCTAAAACACCTAGGGCGTAGCCGAAAAATAATGATCCGCCTTCTCCCAAAAAAATTTTCGCCGGATAAAAATTAAAAATTAAAAATCCTAACGCAGCACCCGTTAAAATTAAGGCAGCTAGAGCAATGTCCGGCTGATAATATTGAGTCGTTAAAGTAAAAAGAAAAATTATAAAACTGCCGATGGCGCCAATGCCGGTTACTAAACCATCAACGCCATCAAGTAATTTAGTCGTGTACATCATGCCCAGTAGCCAAACTAAAATTAACAGTGGACTGAGCCAAAAAATTTCTTGAAAATTTAAATAACCACCAAAGGGATTGGTGATTTTTTCAATTTCCACGCCTCCTAAAATTACCACTAAAATTGCTAGTAAGGGAAAAATTATTTGTTTCTTGGCTGATAAATTATATTTATCATCCAAGAAACCACCAATCATTATAATTAAACCGCCACCAAAAAAACCTAAAAGATGTCGCCATTCTAAATCACCTACTAAAAAATAATCATTAAATATAAATAAAACAATAAAAAAGGCTAAAAAAACGGCCAAGCCACCGAGTAACGGGATGGCTTGGGTATGAATTTTTCTCGTTTCACTTGGTGAATCAACAATCTTAAATTTTAGAGCCAATCTTTTTACTAAGAGAGTGAGACCTAGAGAAAGTAAAAAACTGGCGACAAAAGCAAGCGCTAAAATCATAATTTAAATTTAAAGCTGACTGGCTTTTTCAATTATTATTTTTGCCTGATTATCAATTAAAACTTGATCACGACGTTTAAGTTCACCACTTAAAATTTTATTAGCAATTTCATCCTCCACTTTTTCTTGCAGTAAACGTCTTAAAGGACGGGCGCCAAATTTAGGATCATGTCCTTGGCGCGCCAAAATTGCCACGCCATCTTTATCTGCTTTCAGACCAATGCCCTGATTAGCTAAAGATTTCTTTATTTTTTTGAGCATTAAAGTAGCAATTTTGAAAATTTCCGCTTCAACTAGTGGTCTAAAAACAATAATGCCATCAAAACGATTAATTAATTCGGGACGCATTTTCTCGCGCAAATAATTATCAATCAATTCTTGTTTAATAACATTTAATTCCGCCTTGGCTTTGATTTGATCTTGAATAAAATTGGCACCGATATTGGAGGTCGCGATAATAATGGATTCGGAAAAGCTAATCGTTCTGCCCTGCCCGTCAGTTAGACGTCCATCGTCTAGAAGTTGTAAAAATAAATTTAAAATATTTGAATCGGCTTTTTCAATTTCATCAAGCAGTATTAATGAGAAGGGTTTTTTTCTAACTGCCTCAGTCAAATAACCTAAAGTGCCATCAACATCACCAATCATTTTATGAACACTATCCTGATGTTGATATTCACTCATATCTAATCTAATCATGTATTCTTCACTGCCAAAATAAACTTCCGAAACTGATTTAGCCAGTTCGGTTTTCCCCACACCAGTCGGTCCTAAAAATAAAAAAGAAGCAATTGGTTTTTGACTATCTTTGAAAGCAGCGCGAGCTCGTCTTAAACTAGACGCGACCGCTTTGACTGCTTCTTCTTGTCCTACTAAGCGCTGTTTGATTTCTTCTTCTAAATTTAAAAGTTTAGCACTTTCTTCAGCACTTACTTTATTAGCAGGAATGCCAGTCATCTCTTCCACAGCCAAAGCCACTTCTTCGCCAGAACAAAAAGCATTCTCAGGATTATTACGACTATTCTTGGCAGCAATAATAGCGGCCTTTTCTAATAAATTAATGGCTTTAAGCGGCAAAAATTTATCCTTCAAATAACGGTCGGCCATTTTAACCGCCTGCTCTAAGGCACTATAAACAATATAGATATCATACTTAGCTTCTAAAAATCCAACGCGACTCTCTAAAATTTGAATAGCGGAATTAGTATCTGGTTCAGCAATATTAATCATGTTCATAACCGTTCCAATCGCTCTGTTTTCCACATAACGATGGTAATTCTCACTAGTCACCGAAGAAATGCACATTATTTTTTGACGACTAATCGCTTCAGCTAGAACTTCTGATAAATCCAAACTCTCTTGACTACCAGCACTAATCCCAATCAAGTTTTCAATATTATCAATATAGAAAATTATGTTGCCACTACGAGCCGCTTCATTAATTGAACTTAACAATCTTTCCTCAGCTATCGCCGGACCGGCACCACTCACTAAACGTGATACATCTATTTCTACCAAACGTTTATCTTTCAAAAAATCCGGTACATTTTCCTCTACCATAAGTTGCGCTAAACCGCCAACAATTGAAGTTTTTCCCACTCCCACCGGGCCAACCAATAAAACTCCGTTATAGCCAGCACTAAAAGCTTCAAAAATAGAATCTATTTCTTTTTCACGACCCACACATAAATCTAATGAACCGGCCTTAGCACGCAAAGTCAAATCATGAGAAAAATAATCAAGCGTTGGAGTGGCAATCGCAGTATAAGAACGATTCATGCCGGTACCGGGTTTGAAAAAGGCTAATTTACGATATTCATGATAACGATCACTTAATTTTTTACTGACCCTAAACCAAGAAATAGTATTAATAATTTTATCAGCATCTACTTCAAGCTCATACAAAATCTCAGCTAAATTTTCATCTTTTTCTGCACAAAATAAAATCACATTTAAAATATCAACACTTTTCTGCTGACGATAATAAGCATCGGTAAAGGCGGAAATAAAAACTTCTTGCAAAGAATCGGCGATTGCTCCATGACCGGTTTCTTCCTGACCAATTTCTTTAGCTAACTGACGATCAACCATAGCGACTAATTTAGTAGCATCAACATCAAGACGAATAAATAAAGTTTGTACCTCTTTGTTTTTAAGAGCGGCTCGAAAAAAATGAATAATGTTGGCTTGCTTTTTACCTAATTTTTTAGCGAGTAAAAAAGCATCTTCAACCACTCGCCAAGTATCTTCGGAAAAACTACGGGCTACATTATAACGTCTAACTTCTTGTTTATTTTTATCATCCTGAAATAATTTATAATTAATTCTCTTCTTTGAAGCCGCCGCTGAACTGGCTTTGTAAAATAAAAATAAATCAAACCACAAAGACAAAAGAAAAAAAGTAATTAAGAGATGAGGTTTTGTCCAAAAGAAAAATAAATTAAGCGGCTCCAGTTGAAGACTAGCTTTATGTAAATAAATCCAAGCAAAAAAAGCCGCCCAACCAGCAAAAATTATTATCCAAGAAAAAATCCCCAATAATTTATTAAATTGGCGTTGTGTTTTTTCTAAAGCAATCAGCGAACGCTTGATAGTTTTATCCCAAAATAAAAATCGACCTAAAAACCAGGCGCCTTGACCGGGGCCGGCATTGTCTTTAATAAAATCTAATTTTTCTTTTTCAATTTTTTCAAACTTAGCGGCCATAATTAAAATCTAATTTGAAACATGAGAGCGATAAATAAAAATATTGGTACGATTAACCATAGTAAAAATCCAGCTAAAGCAATAAAAAACCAAAAGATTAATATTAATCCTCTAAAAACTATTTGTACTAAGCGAATAAAAAAGCTAATTAGGCGGCCGGCCCAATCATATTGACCATACATCGGCACGAAAATATTTTTACACCAAATTCGAAAACCAAGAATTTTTTCTTGGTTGAGAAAAAAGGACCACAATTTTTTTCCGGTTTCAATTAAACCAACGCTATACCACCAGATAGGAAAATAGGCGATTTCTAAAAAAATTTTTATTATAATTTTGCTACCGTAAGTTAAAAAATTATGTCTAAACATAAATTAAATCATTAATTTAATTTTACCATAAAATCAAAATTATCACAATTTATTTTTATGAGGTTTAGCGCCCGAAAATTAAAAGAAAAATGCTTAAATTCCTAAACAATTTTTTGGAAAGGATTGACATAAGTTTAGCCATATATTATGATTAATTTAGCACTCTAATATAATGACTGCTAATAAATAATTACTAATTTTATGTTCAATAAATTTACTGACAAATCACAAGAAGTAATCATTAATTCGCAAATAATTGCTTCCACTTATGGTCAAGCGAATATTGAGGCCTTGCATATTTTTTTAGCCCTTCTGGAACAAAATGAAGGATTAGTTAAACCGATTTTAGAAAAAATGAAAATTGATCCGGAAATGATTGAAGAAAAAACCATCCTGGCCTTAAAAAGTTTGCCTAAAGTAAAAACTAATCCCCTAAACGGACCAGTTCAAGCGGTTTCAGGCACCGCGGAAACAGCGGCTGTTTTAGAAAGAGCTAAAAAAGAGGCGGATGGAATGAATGATGAATATATTTCTACTGAGCACATCCTGTTAGCTTTAATTGGTGTCAATTCCCCGGCCCAAAAAATTCTCTTGGATTTTAAAGTTGAATATCAAACAGTTAAAGATATTTTGAAAGAATTACGTGGCTCACAAACTATTAATGATCCTTTCCCAGAAAATAAATTTCGGGTTTTAGAAAAATATACTACTAATTTAACCGAACTGGCTCGTCAAGAAAAATTAGATCCGGTCATTGGTCGCGACCAAGAAATAAGACGCATCATGCAAGTACTACTGAGACGGACTAAAAATAATCCAGTGCTGATTGGTGAAGCCGGAACCGGAAAAACCGCCATTGTTGAAGGGTTGGCGCAAAGAATTATCTCCGGTGATGTTCCGGAAAATTTAAAAAACAAAGAAGTAATTTCACTTGACTTAGGTGCTTTAATCGCGGGCGCTAAATTTCGCGGTGAATTTGAAGATCGTTTAAAAAATGTTCTCAAAGAAGTTAAATCCTCAGACGGACGCTTTATTTTATTTATTGATGAACTTCACACCTTAATCGGCGCCGGCGCTTCAGAGGGTTCAATTGACGCGTCCAACATGTTAAAACCGGCCTTAGCGCGCGGTGAACTGAGAACGATTGGCGCCACCACTACCAAAGAATACCAAAAGCATATTGAAAAAGATGCGGCTTTGGAAAGACGTTTTCAACCAATTTATGTAGCTGAACCAAGCGTAGAAAATACAATAAGTATGCTACGCGGTCTTAAAGAAAAATACGAAGTCCATCATGGCGTGAGAATTACTGATAACGCAGTGATTGCGGCTGCTAAATTATCTAATCGTTATATAAGCGATCGCTTTTTACCGGACAAAGCGGTTGATTTAATTGATGAAGCAACTTCATCTTTAAGAATGGAAATTGATTCTATGCCGGATGAACTTGATCAATTAAAAAGAAAAATCAAACAACTGGAGTTAAACAAAGCTGCTCTTATGACCGCAGAAAAGAAAACAGCCAAAATTAGAGCTATAAATCAAGAACTGGCAAAATTAAAAGAAAAATCCAATCAATTGGAACTTCATTGGAATAACGAAAAAAATATTATCTCCCAAATTCGTGAATCAAAAAAAGAAATTGAAGATTTAAAAATTAAAGCGGAAATCTCACAACGCCAAGGAGCGGATTTAACCGAAGTAGCTAAAATTAAATATAGTTTAATTCCTGATTTAGAAAATAAAATTAATAACTTGCAAGCGGAGTTATTAAAAATTCAAAAGAAAGGACAAAGAATCTTGAAAGAAGAGGTTGATGAAGAAGATATTGCAAAAGTGGTAGCGCGTTGGACTGGTGTGCCTTTAAATAAAATGCTTCAAGATGAAATTCGTAAATTAAGTGAAGCGGAAAAAGTATTAAATCAAGAAGTAGTTGGCCAAGAAGAAGCAATCAAGGCGATTGCCAATGCTTTAAGACGTTCTCGCGCCGGGATTAACGAAGAGAAAAAACCAATTGGTTCCTTTTTATTTATCGGTCCAACCGGCGTGGGCAAAACTGAACTGGCCAAATCTTTGGCACGCTTCATGTTTGACCAAGAAAAAGCTCTCATTCGTTTAGATATGAGTGAGTTTATGGAAAAACATTCAGTGGCGAAATTAATTGGTTCCCCGCCAGGCTATGTTGGTTATGATGAAGGTGGACAACTAACTGATAAAGTTCGTCGCCATCCCTACAGTGTGATTTTATTTGATGAAATTGAAAAAGCGCATCCTGATATGTTTAATATTTTACTGCAAATTCTTGATGATGGACGCTTAACTGATTCCAAGGGACGAACAGTTAATTTTAAAAATACCATTATTATCATGACCTCTAATTTGGGCAATGAAATAATTAAACAATATTCAATTGGCTTTAATGATGACGCTGAACAAAAAACAAACAGTCAGGCTCGCACCAAGGAAATGAAAGATAAAATTGATAAAATCCTAAAAGAAAACTTTAAGTTGGAATTTTTAAATCGCATTGATGAAATTATTCTCTTCCAAAGTTTAACGCCAGAGGCACTAGAAAAAATTGTTGACTTAGAACTAAACAAAATTGAAAAACGCTTAGCGGGAAAAAATATTAGTTTAAAAATCGGCGCGAAAGTGAAAAAAATGTTAGCGGAAAAAGGTTATGATATTACTTATGGTGCCAGACCGCTTAAAAGAATTATTCAAAATTTAATTTTAGATGAACTGGCTCTTAATATTATTGAGGGAAAAATAAAGGAAGGCGCTAAGGTAAAAATTGATCTGGGCGACCGGGACAAAGTATTGATAAACTTAGCTAAATAAAATTAATAAACTTGGCTAAATAAAAAAGAAAAACCCGCCTCAAGCAGCGGGTTTTTTGGTTGATAAGCTTAAGAAAATATATTATAATTAAAACATCTTAAAAATCTAAAAAATACTTTAATTTGTAATTAACATGAAAACCTTGAAACTTATAACTATTTCGCTAATATTAGGAAGCGCAATTTATTTTTTATCATCAATTAATAATTCAGCTCAAGCACAAACAAGCATTGATACCGGTTACAATCCTAACAATATTATTTCTGATGCGGAAATGCTTGATGTTTATTCAATGAGTTTAGGTGATATTCAGGCCTTTTTACAATCCAAGGGCAGTTATTTAGCAAATTTACAAATTCCCAATGCTTATGGTGATTTAAAAACTGCTTCAGAAATAATTTATAACGCGGTTAGAAATAATTATGATTGCAGCGGCGCTACCTTAAGCGATACTCCGACTGAAGCTGAACGACTTTTAAAATGCCGATTAATTACAACTATTAATCCAAAAGTTTTATTAGTTTTATTACAAAAAGAACAAAGTTTAATTCAAAATCCTGCTCCCACACAAAAAGCTTTAGACGAAGCAACCGGCTATGGTTGTCCGACTGGCCAAAGTTGTAATCCTTATTGGAAAGGTTTTGGCAAACAAGTAAACAGTGCCGCTCTACAATTTTTAGCCTACATGCAAGAACCAAATAAATATCGTTTTAAATCTAACACCACTTACATTGCCAAGGATAAATATTCAATGTTAAAAAGTGTGGCTGACGCGATTAATAATGGCGAATATAATTCCATTATCTCTTCCCCCGGCTTTGTTGCTGTCACCGTTGAAAACCAAGCCACGGCCGCTTTATATAATTACACCCCGCATGTTTATAACGGCAATTATAATTTCTATCGACTCTACAAAGAATACTTTCCTGAAACAACTTTTGTAGCTATTTATCCTGACAGTTCGCTTTTAAAAGTTGAAGGTGACCCCGGAGTTTGGTTAATTGAAAATGGTAAACGTCGACTCTTCTTAAACTGGTCATCCTTTATTTCTCGTTTTGATCCTAAACAAATTTTAACCACTACCAGAAGTACGATTGAATCTTATCCGATTGGTCAAAGTGTAAAATTCCCTGACTATTCATTAGTACAAACACCGGACAAACAAATCTATCTGTTAGTTGGTAATGAGAAACGACCTTTTGAAAATTTGACTGCCTTTAAAACCATTGGCTTTAATGTTGAAGAAATTGAGCCAGCTAGTGTAGAAGAATTGGCTGGTTACAGAACCGGTACAACGATTACCGCTAAAACCACTTACGTAACAGGCGCCTTGCTTCAAGATTCAAAAACCGGCGGTGTTTACTACGTTGAAAACGGTACCAAGGCTCCTTTAGTAGATCGCATTTTCTTAACTACTAAATTTAAAGGTAAACCAATCACGAAAGTCTCGCCCGAAATTTTAAACACTTACCCTACAGTTGATCCAGTAAAATTTAATGATGGCGCACTACTTAAATCAGATAGTTTCCCTACAGTTTACTTAATTTCTAACGGTGAAAAACGTCCCTTTACCGAAGAAACTATTTTTAGAAATTTAGGCTATAAAATGGAAAATATTCTCACGGTGAGTTCTAAAATTCTTTCTTTCTATCCCATGGGAACCCCGATTCAAGAAATTGTTCAATAATCTATGCCTCTAAAAAAAGCCTATCTTTTGCCTCGTTCCCCTCTTCTTATCCCCGAGATCGGAAAGGCTAATAATATTTTTTTACAAAAAACTTTGCTGGCCTACGAGCAAGCCAAGAATGGTTTTATTACGGAAAATATTGAAACAGTCATAGTTATTTCTCTTCATAGTCATATTCAAGAAAATTTTTTCTTAATTAACTGCGCTCCGGAAATGGAAATTAGTTTTCAAGATTTTGGTTTTATTCCTCCTAAAACAATTATTAAAGGTGATATTCCTTTGGCTGATAGTTTAAAAAATTATTTAAAAAACGATTTTCCTATTAAATCATCTTTGGAGATGAAGCTTGATTATGGCAGTGGTATTCCTTTGTATCTTATAAAAAATCCGGAACAAGCTTTTAAAACCGTTGTGATTACACCGGCGGATAAATTAGAATTAGAAGAACATCTTGCTTTAGGAAAAAAAATTGGTGAACTGCTAAAAGATAATCCACGTCAAACTGCCCTAATTGTCTCTGGTAATCTTTCTCATCGCCTGAAAAGAAAATCACCTGGTGGTTATTCGCCTCGTGGCTCTAAATTTGATAATAAAATTATTGAATACTTAAGTGAACCAGAAACAGCCATCGCCAATCTATTAAAAATGGACAAGCGTCTAGTGCTTGATGCCAGTGAATGTGCTTTGAGACCCTTAATGATTGCTCTTGGTATTTTAGAAAACTATTACTATGAGCCGGACATCTTAGCTTATCAAACTGATTTTGGTGTAGGTTATTTAAGTTTAGAATTTATACTTAAAAATGAAGCAAGAGTTGAGGCTAAAGCTGATGCGGAAAAAGAAGAGACAAAACTTAGTAAACAAAAATTAAATTTTAATCCGATTCCTTTAAAAGAATTATAAGTATGGAAAAAGATTTTGAATTATTTTCCGACATATTTAAAAAAAGAAAAGTTGTTAAGCCGCCTGCTTATCCTTGGCAAGAATTAGCCTTAAGAGTGATTAAAGAATTATCAATTCCTGAATTCAAGCGCTCCTCAGTATTTAAAGTGGCGCGTGATTTGCCGGCCAATGTGATTGAACGCGCTTTAAACGATACCAAAGAGCTTTGTCAAAGTGGTTCAAAATGGCAATATTTTTTCAAAGTGATAGACACAGCTCAAAAAAACCAAAAAAATAAAAAATAAATATATGCCTAAACAATTAGACATAATCATCAGTCCTCACCCGATTTTACGAAAAAAATCTGAGGAAATAAAAAAAGAAGAACTCTCAACCAAAGAAATGAAAGAGTTTCTTTTAGATATGGAAGAAACCATGAAACAAAAAGATGGTGCTGGTTTAGCTGCTCCACAAGTGGGCAAAAATATTCGTCTGGTTGTTATTAATGATGAAAATAATAAAACCCTATTTTTAATTAATCCCAAAATTACCAAACGTTCTTGGGCAAGAGAAATTGAAGATGAGGGTTGTTTGTCAGTAGTAAATGAAAAAGGGGAAATAATTTATGGACCAGTGTCTCGCCATAAAAAAATAAACTGTCTTTATTTAGATAGAAAAGGTAATAAAAAAACTCTAGCAGCACAAAAATTACTAGCTAGAGTTATTCAACATGAAATTGATCATTTAGACGGAATTCTTTTTATTGATCGTTTGGAAAAACTTCCAGCCAAACCAAAGCACCCCAAAAATAAATAATACCCAGATAATTTCTTTATAGTAACGAGCGAGCAGTTCCTGATTGGCGCCAATAAAATAACCCAGGGCTGCTAAAATAGAGACCCAAATCGTTGAACCAAGAGCAGTATAAAAAACAAAGGGGCCAAAAGGCATTTTAGAAAAACCTGCCGGAATAGAAATTAACTGACGAATAACTGGGATTAAACGTCCTATAAAGGTGGCCGAAGTAGCATTATCAAAAAAATATTTTTCTGCTTTTTTTATTTTCTCTGGGTTAATAAGCAAAAATTTAGCAAAAGGATGAGCAGCTAACTTATAAACCAAGGGACGACCTAAATAATAACCAATCACATAATTAAATATCGCTCCTACTACACTACCTAGTACGCCGGCGATAATAATTAACCAAATATTCATCTTGCCTAAACTGGCTAAATAAGCGGCGGGCGGAACAATAATTTCTGATGGCATAGGAATAAAAGAACTTTCAATCGCCATTAAAATACCTACCCCCCAATAACCCAGGTTGGCTGTAATAGATAGTAAAAAATTAAAAAATTCTGATAACATAATTTAAATATATCAAATATCTTCTGGCTATGTCTAGTTTAAACGAAGTAAAAAAAATCAAAACAATTTTTATGGGCACACCGGAATTTGCTTGCCCGGGTTTTGAAGCTTTAATTAAAGATTCTAGTTTTGAGCTAGTGGGTGTTTTTACTCAACCAGACAAGCCTGTCGGGCGAAAACAAATTTTAAGTTCACCGCCAGTTAAAAATTTGGCCCTAAAATATCAGCTGCCAATTTTCCAGCCAGAAAAAATAAAAAATCAAACTGAAATCATAAAAAATTTAGAACCGGATTTAATTGTCGTGATTGCTTACGGAAAAATTATTCCTCCAGATATTTTAAATATTCCACTTTATGGCTGCATTAATGTTCATGCTTCCCTGTTACCTAAATATCGTGGCGCTGCTTGTTTAAACGCACCCATTTTAAACGGTGATGCAGAAACTGGAATTACTATTATGAAAATGGACGCCGGTCTTGATACTGGACCGATTATTAAACAAGTTAAAATTGCTTTGTCCGATCGTGAAACTTTAGAAGAATTGCATGATAAACTGGCTAATTTAGGCGCGCAAGTTTTACCAACGACCATTAAAGATTTTATTGAGGGAAAAATTAAGCCAACCGCGCAGACTGATGAGCAAGCTAGTTATGTTAAAATGCTTGCTAAAAAAGATGGGCAAATAAACTGGCAAAAATCAGCGCGAGAAATTGAGAGAATGATACGCGGACTTAATCCTTGGCCCGGTACTTATGGCTTAACAAAAGAAAATAAAATTTTAAAAATTTTGGCGGTCAAAAATAAAGTTGGTGTTGATGATTCAACTACCAAAAACTATCAGCCGGGACAATTTTTCTTGGCTGGAAATGAATTAGCAATCAAGTGTGGACAAGATTATTTAATTATATTAGAATTACAAATCGAAGGTGGAAAAGCGCTGGATGCGAAAACCTTCTTGAGCGGACATCAAAATTTGCTTGGCGAAGTTTTACATTAGAGTTAAGAGCTTTAAATTAAGGTCAGAAGTTTTACATTAGAATTAGAGGTTCCTCATTAAGATCAGTAGTTTTGAATTAAAATCAAAGACAAATTAATAAGAATGGTCCCTTCGTCTAGTGGTTAGGACATCAGGTTCTCATCCTGACAACAGGGGTTCGATTCCCCTAGGGACTGCCAATCATAAACAAAAAAGACGTATCATCAGACACGTCTTTTTTTATAAAATTATATTTATAAATTATATTTATGTGTATTTTAAAAATAAAAGTGTTATAATCAAAATATAGACAAAAATCTATGCACAGCATAAAAGAAATAAATAAATTGCTGATAAAAGAAGAAGAGAAAATTCTATCAAAAACCAAATTACTAAAAACTCAGATATCGCAACTCATGATTATGGCTCTAGCAACTTATTTAAGTATTTTATATTTGCTCACCGGTGGATATAGAGATTTAAATGCGATAATTTTCTCTATCATTGCAGTTCTGATGATCATTTACATTGTTTATTACCCAAGAAATTATAGAATAATACGATATTTACGTATTCTATTAACTCTTATTTTGATATTTATCGTACATACTTTTTTCAGTTGGGCAAATATTTATACTCCCACTAATTTGCTATACGGAGAAATGTACGATATTGATGGTTTTTTAACTTTTATTTGGATTATGGTTGATTTTTATCCGCTCTACTTTTTCTTAATCACCACTGTTCTTATTCTCAATCAACCACCACAGATACTAGCCAAAAATAAAACAAAAAAAGAAAAAAACAAAAAGTAAAACTAAATAAAAAAAATAAACATAAAAAAAGACCCTGCTAATAACAAGGTCTTTTTTATATTCATTATTATTCAATAAGATTTTATTTAAGCGCGAAGGTTTTTATTTGAGCGCGGGTTCACCAGCCGGTGCGGTTCTGACTTGATTAGGAATAGTAGCATCTACAGCATTAACACCGTCAGAAGAAACTACGCCGCCTGAAGATCCACTGGTAGTATCATCATAAGGCACAGGCATTGGCGTTGGTTCAATAATAACATTATCTCTTGGCCACCAATCTGGTTCCTTATTTAATTCAGCTAAAATATCTTTTACTAAAGGAACAATCACATAGTTTTCATAATAATAGAAATCATTTTGTGGTCGTTTAGTAATTGGGAAAATAAGAGCCGGCACTAATAATTCATCAGCTCGACCATTTTCGTAACGATAAGTTTGGACATAAGCTTTTGTTGGCGTTCCTAAAGAAACGGTTTGTAAATTTGCTTCTTGTTCTGGATACCAATAGTTACTAGAGAAACCTCCTTTTTCAGCTGATTTAATTACTTCTGAAACATCGGTTTCAAGAGCATAAGAAGAAGTTTCATATCGATAAGGGGCTAGACCGTTTAAACCAGAAGCCACTTTTTTTACAACACTGATATTCACTCTAAGACCGGCATAATTACCAACCTGATCTCTTACTTCCTCGCCATTAATAAGCAAGGGGTAAACAACAGAGACGTATTCTGGAATATAGAAGTTGGCTTTGTCCGTTGAAGCCTCATATTGTTCTCGCCAATAATTTTCTACTTTGGGCGCGCCATAATTTTTTAAAGATACTTTATGACTGCTTAAAAAGTTTTTAGCAATATTTAACAATTCATTATCAGCCGGAATATCACTGAGTTTTAAACGATAACGATCGTAGCAAGCTTGATCATTACATGCTTCTCGATCTGGATCACGCCACTTCTCCCAATTTTCATAAACATAAATATTATCTTCATTAAAATCAAAACTGATAATTAAACCTAAATCTTTATCTTCTGTTAAAGAAAAGTTAGTTAAGTTTAAATTTTCAAAAGTATTTAAACTAATTTCCGAAAAACCAATGGAGCTTAAATATTTAGCTAAATTTTTAGTTAAATCATTCTGCCCTTTAAGGCGTCGATAAACATCAGCACTTTCTTCGGTCAAAGTTAGTTCATCACCTTCATAAACATATTTAAATCCCCAAAAAGGAATCATTGCCTCCATTGTGCTATCAACTTCAGCGGCTTCATTATAAGTATCAAGAGTTTCAACAGCCACTAGTTTGGCAGTAGCACTACCACGACCATCGCCCATTCCCATAGGAGTCGCTGCAGAAGCAACTGTTTGAACATAGGCTAACTCTGATTTATTTTCCGTTCCCTCGCTTTTGTTTGCTAAACTGGATAAGCTGCCAAAAGCACCCGCTTTCAATTTATTAATTTCTTTTTGATTTACTGTACTACTAATTAAATCACCAAAATTTAAAGAAACTGATTTTGGTGCAGTTTTGCTTTTTGGCAAAATAAGAATCACCAAGAGTAAGCTCGCAATGACTAAAGAGCCAGCGGCTAAATAAATTTTTTTGTTCATAAAATTAAAATTAAATAATTTTTTTGTTTTGTTTGAACTAGCAATCGCTTGTTCGCTGTTAATCGCTTGTTCACTATTAATAATTTGTTCTTTGAGTTGAGCTACAAAAGCTTCATCAAATTTAGTATCAGGTTTTATTTCTTCCATGCGCGTAATTAGCTTAATCACACTGGCTTCATGTTCTTTTAAACTTGGATCAAGCTCATATAGCTCAAGGAGTAATTGTTTTAGTTTATCTTCTTGCATATATTTATTATTACCGGCCAAAAAATTAAAGATACTAAGGGTAACTGCTCACGCAATTTTTTTAGGGCGCGACTTAAAGACATTTTTACCGCCCCTTCTTGCCTATTAAGCTGTTCAGCGATTTCTTTAAAAGATAAGTCCAACCAGAAACGCATAATAATAATCTCTCTATCTTGGCTTCTTAAAGATTGCATGGCTTCTTTAATACTATCTACTTTTAAATCAACATCAATTTGTTCTAAAAAATTGGTTTTATCAGCTAAATCCCAACAATCCTCAATATCTAAATTATTTTGTAAGCTACGATAGTAATCGGAGGTCGCATTACGAGCAATGGCATAAAGCCAAGCAGCAAAACTACCGGAAGAAAACTGCTGAATATTCTTCCAGGCTTTCATAAACACAGTACTAGTTATATCCTCAGCTACTTCCTTATTCAAAGTTTTATAGTAAATAAAGTCGTAAATTTTTTTAATGTATAAATCATAAAGCTTGCCAAAGGCGGTGGCATCACCACTTTTAGCTGCCGATAAAATTGAAATGTCTGCCTGCATGTCTGCTTGCTCGGGAATTATGGCCATATTATTATCTCCATTATACCAAACGTCAGAAATATAAAAAAGTAACATTATTAAATAAAGCGGTGTTTTTTAACAGTCTGAGGGCTAAGTTGCAAATCAAAACCATACTCAGTTTTTGCTCTAATTTTACCTGATTTACGAGATTGTTCTTTAATAAGCTCCAGGGGTTTATGACGATAAAGATTTAAAATTCGTTTTTGATAATCACTTTCCAACTGCGCAGATAGTTTTCTTAAAACCTGAGAACGTTTTTTTATTTCTTGAGCCGAGACCGGATTGGGTAATTTATAGGCAGCCGTTATTTTATGAGCGGAAAAAGAAAAAACATGAATTTTGCTAAAATTTATTTTTTTAGCAAAGTCATAGGTGGCTTTAAAATCATTTTCCTCTTCACCGGGAAAACCAACGATAATATCAGTGGAAATCGCTATCTCCGGCAAAAACTGTCTAATTTTTTGTACTCGGTTAGAAAAATATTGAGTGGTATAAGGGCGCTTCATTAATTTTAGAATTTTATCACTGCCTGATTGCAAAGAAATATGTAAATGACGACAAATTTTAGGATTCTGAACAATCAATTTAATTAATTTAGCATCAACTTCATTAATTTCTATGGAACTCAAACGTAAACGTCCTAAATTAGGTAACTTTAAAATTTCTTTTAACAAAACTACTAAATTATTTTTAGAAGAATCCAAATCTTGGCCATAACGCCCCAAATGAATACCACTTAAAACTATTTCGCGATAACCGGCCTTAATCGCCTCCTCTGCTTCTTTTACTATTTCTGCTAAAGGACGACTTTGCAAGGGACCGCGGGCAAAAGGAATAAGACAGTAGGCACAAAATTGATTACAACCATCCGCTACTTTCAAAAAATAACGCGAACGATCAGTTGGGGCTAAGAGACCAGAAATCATTAATTGACTCTTTTGCTTCTTTTGCTTAGCCGCTGCTAACTGGGGCGATGTTAATTTAGTAGATGCTAATTTAGCCGGTGCTAATTTAGTAGATACTAAGGCCAATTCTTTTTTAAAAATCGTTTGTATTTTTTGACTTAATTTTTTAAGCTCTCCCACTCCCCAAAAAATAAAATCTTTATCCAAAAATTGAGTTGATATTTCTTTATCAGTCTGTGGCCAGCAACCCATAATTAAAAATTTGGCCTGAGGAAATTTGCGTCTTAATTCATTAATTAATTGTCTATCTTTAGTAATGGCTCGCTGTGTAACCGAACAAGTATTGATAATTACTAATTTGGGTTTTACTCCCTTAGCAAATCCCTGCTCTTCTAAAAGTCGAGCTAAAACCGCCCCATCATATTGGTTCACTTTACAACCCAAAGAATAAATTTGATAATTAATTTTCTTCATAAATTTAATCTATTTATAGTCTAAAACATTGATAATCTTTAAGCAAAC
>DAONYH010000004.1:21477-45585 GCA_035414245.1 bacterium
AAAAACCTTGCCAAAAAATAAAAGTTTTGTTATTATTCAAAACATAAAACGGCTAACACATTTAGCCATTATTTGTTTGCGCTCATAGCTCAGCTGGTAGAGCAGCTCCCTTTTAAGGAGAAGGTCGTAGGTTCGAATCCTACTGGGCGTACTATAAGCCGACTTAGCTCAGCTGGTAGAGCAGCTGTCTTGTAAACAGCAGGTCGTCGGTTCAAGCCCGACAGTCGGCTCTAATTGCTCTTTTTCTCGGGCAAATTAATCGATTAAACCGCCGGGCGCGGTTTTTTTAATTTAAATTATTGTGGATAGGCAATGGAAAAACTGTTATTTCAAATCCTTGAATAAAAGCTGTTCTTGGGTTAAGATAAGAGCGTTAATATAAATTGTCTATGGCCGAAGATAAAAATATTTTAGAAAGAATCCCACCTAATAGTCTAGAAGCCGAAGAATCACTACTCGGTTGTCTTTTGATTGATAAGGATGCCATTATTAAAATTGTTGATAATATAACAGCCGATGATTTTTATCGCGACAGTCATAAAATTATTTTTGAGGCAATTAAAGAACTATACAATAGCCAAGAGCCAATTGATGTTATTACTCTTTCCAATAAATTAGAAGACAAGAAAAAGTTAATGGAAGTGGGCGGGCGTAGTTATTTGGCAAAGTTATCCAATGCCGTGGCCACAGCCGGTAATGTGGTAAACTATGCCAACATTATTCAAAAGAAAGCGACTTTACGCCGCCTGCAACAAGCAGCTGCAAAAATTTCCCAAATTAGTTTTAATGAAGATCAAGATATTGATAATATTTTAGATGAAGCCGAAAGCTCGGTTTTCTCAGTTTCAAAAAAATATTTAAAAAATACTTTTACTCCCATTGATAGTCTTTTAGCGGAAGCTTTTGATCGCATTGATGATTTACATAAATATAGCGGCCGGCTACGTGGTCTACCAACTGGTTTTGCTGATTTAGATAATTTATTGGCTGGTTTACAAAAATCTGATTTAATTATTTTAGCCGCTCGTCCTAGTGTAGGCAAAACTTCTTTAGCTCTAGATATTGCTCGTCAAGCCGCTATTAAAAGTAAACAAGGGGTGGGAATTTTTTCTTTAGAAATGAGCAAGGAACAATTGGTTGATCGCATGCTTTGTTCTCAAGCCAATGTTAGTTTATGGAAAATGCGTACCGGCAATTTATCTGATAAAGAAGAAGATAATGATTTTGCTAAAATCGGCGAAGCCATGGGTAAATTAGCCGAAGCGCCGATTTATATTGATGATTCCGGTAGTTTATCAATTATGGAAATTAGAACTAAAGCCCGACGTTTACAAATGGAAAAAGGTTTAGGTTTAATAATTATTGACTACTTGCAACTTATGGAAGGTCGCGGTCGTTTCTCTGATAATCGTGTTCAAGAAATTGCTGAAATTAGTCGTGGTTTAAAATCAATTGCACGTGAATTAGATATTCCTATTTTGGCTTTAGCCCAACTTTCTCGGGCTGTGGAGCAAACTAGTCCGGCTATTCCTAAGTTATCTCACTTACGTGACTCCGGTTCAATTGAACAAGACGCTGATATTGTTATGTTTATTTATCGCAAAGCTGCTGACCGTAGTTTTAATCCCAATGACTTGCCGATGGAAGAAAGACATAAAGCAGAAATTCATATTGCTAAACACCGCAATGGTCCGACCGGAAAAATTGATTTATATTTTGATGAAACAACTGTCAGCTTCAAAAGTTTAAATAAGCAAGTTTCTGAACCGGTTGCGCCAATTGACGAATTTTAAAAATTATAAAAATTAATTATAAAGTGAATATGTTTAATAAGTTAAAACAATTTAAAGATTTAAGAAGCCAAGCAAAAACCATGCAAGATGCCTTGGCAAAAGAAAGTGTTACCGAAGAGAAAAACGGAGTTAAAATTGTCTTAAACGGTAATATGGAAGTTACAAGTTTAGAAATTAATGAAAATCTAAATAAAAGCGCCCAAGAAGAGGCCCTCAAATCTTGTTTTAATAGTGCTTTAAAAAGAGCGCAAAGAATCATGGCGAAAAAATTACAAGATATGGGTGGCATTCCCGGCATGAATTAATTTAGTGGAATTTTTATAATGTGAGGTATCCGTCTTCAATTCAAAATTTAATTGATAAGCTATCTCTTCTGCCCAGCGTTGGCCCGAAAACAGCTGAGCGCTATGTTTTTTATTTGTTAAATCAAACTGAAGAAAAAATAAATGATTTGGCAGAAGCGATTAAAGAATTAAAACAAAAAACCACTACTTGCCATATTTGTTTGGCAGCGTCTGAAAGTAATCCCTGCTCTATTTGCGCTGATGAAAATCGGAGTGATGATCTTTTATGTGTTGTGGAAAATCTACAAGACTTAGTGGCAATTGAATCAACTAAACAATATCAAGGTAAATATTTTATTTTAGGGGGACTGATTAACACTATCCGTAACATTGGTCCAGAACAATTGAATACAGAAAAACTGATTAAAATTATTCAAAAGAAAAATATTAAAGAGCTTATTCTGGCTTTGAACTTTACTCTGGAAGGAGAAACAACCGCTCTTTATTTAAATAAAATTTTAAAAAATAAAATAAAAATCACCCGCCTAGCTAAGGGTTTACCGGCTGGCTCAGATTTAGAATATGCCGATCAAACAACTTTAACTAGTGCTTTTAAATATCGGAGTGAATTTTAAAATAAAGACAACGTTAATAAATAAATAGTAACTTAAAAAAAGGCAAAAGAATGATTACCGCTACCATCCTTCTAATTATTTTACTTTTGGCAATTATTCTTTTTATGATGTATATTATTGGTTTTTTTAACGCTCGAATTGCCGGTCAAGTCGATCTTATATTTTCAGCAATATCTGATTTTAAATTAAATAAGAAGAGCATACAGCAACTTTCTCAAAAAGCCGTTAAACTATTCCGAGTCTTAATATACCGACGAAAACTCTTTGCCAAAAAATTGAAAGCAAAAAGGCTTGTCAGAAAAGCCGCTAAAACAAAACCCGCCTCAAAATAAGACGGGTTTTATTTTTAAATATAAACAAAAGTTTTAAGCAATTTTAGTAATCTTAATCAGAGCGAAAGCTTGGCGATGGCCAAGAGTTCTTTTATAACGAGTTTTACTTTTATACTTCACGACGCTTACTTTTTTTTGTTTGCCATCACCCACTACTTCTGCCTCAACTTTTTCACCTAGTGATGGTTCGCCAATTTCTACTTTATCACCATCAATAATTAATAAAGTATCTAATTTAATTTTAGCGCCAATTTCCGCGTCTAGTTTTTCAACTTTTAATGTTTCCCCTTCGGTAACCTTATATTGTTTACCGCCGGTTTTAATAACTGCAATTTTTGACATATTCTTAAATCGTTTCTGATAAGTAGGCTAATTTATATACTTTTTTAAATCAGCCAATGCTTAAATCAGGCTTTTTTTATAAAAAATCAGAGCTAATTCTCCAATAAATTAATACTATAAAAATATTTGAAAAATGTCAATAAATGGTTTATAGTGGCTATAGATAAAGGGCTTTAAAAAGCTAAAATAAACTTAAATAAAAATTTAATTATTTATTCATTTTTTGTCAATAATTACTAAAAATATGTCTAAATTTCTTATCAAAGGCGGTAATCCTTTGGCCGGGGAAATAAGCGTGGGCGGAGCTAAAAATAATGCCCAAATTATGTTGCCGGTAGCGCTGCTCTCCACTACCCCAATCAAGATTACTAATCTACCAATGATTGATGGGGTGGAAAAATCCTTAGAATTACTGGAAGATCTTGGTGCAGAAATAAAAAAAGGAAAAAATGAAGTGGAAATCAATACTAAAAATATTAATAAGACCGAACTCGATTCTAAACTGGCGAATAAATTTCGCACTTCAGTGATGTTTGTCGGTCCCTTGCTCACCCGTTTTAAAAAAGTTAGCTTCCCTCATCCGGGTGGTTGCGTAATTGGCGCCGCCGGCCGACCGATTGATCTTTTCTTGGAAGGTTTTGAAGCTTTAGGAGCGAAGGTGGAAGTAAAAGAAAAATCTTACCATATCAGTGCTGAAAAATTACATGGTTGTGATTATTTCTTTTCAACCGTGAGTGTTACGGGAACGCAAAGCATGATTATTACAGCTTGCTTAGTGCCGGGAAAAACCATTTTAAGAAACTGTGCCATGGAACCGGAAATAATTGCTTTAGCTGATTATCTAAATTCGCAAGGGGCAAAAATTATTGGCGCGGGCACACCAACTGTCATGATTGAAGGAGTAGAAAAAATTAGTGGTGGTACTTGTCGCATTATTCCTGATCGAATTGAAACCGGTTCTTTTGCTTTAATGGCTGCCGCCACTAAATCAGAAATTAAAATTACTAATTGCAATCCCGAACATGTTTTAAGTCTTTTAACAATTCTCAAAAAAATTGGAGTCAAATTTGAAATTGGTCCTGATTGGATATTAATGAAAAAATCAGAAAAAATAAAAGCTTATAGTTTAAAAACTCACGAATATCCCGGCTTCCCAACCGATTTACAATCTCCTTACGTAGTTTTAATGACTCAGGCGGAAGGAACTTGTTTAATTCAAGAAACTATTTACGATCGTCGCTTACTTTGGACAGATATGCTCTCGCAAATGGGGGCCAATATTATTATGTGCGACCCGCACCGAGTAGTAATTATCGGTCCGAATAATTTATACGGTAAAAAATTAATCAGCCCTGACATTCGCGCCGGCATTGCTCTCGTAATCGCGGCCTTAATTGCTAAAGGTCCAACAGAAATAGATAATATCTATCAAATTGATCGCGGTTATGAAAAATTAGATGAACGTCTCAGGACGATTGGCGCCGATATTAGTCGCATTGATTAAAATAAATATGAACTCTAAGGTAAAAAACGGCCTATTTTTATTATTTATCTTCCTTTTCGTAATTATTACGGGCCTTACTTGGCTATCGGCTTCCGGTTATAAATTTAATTTAAGTTGGCCAATAAAATGGAACCGAGTTTTGGAAAAAACCGGCATGTTAAATCTTTCCACTTTGCCAAAGGGAGCCTATATTTATTTAGATGATAGACCCCAAAAAAATACTGGTTTTAGTATTCTAAAAAAAGATTTGTTAACTACGCCAATCAAAATTAGAAATCTTCTTCCCGGCGATTATTTGTTGCGCCTAGAAAAAACAAATTACTGGCCTTTGGAAAAAAAAGTTAGGATAGAGTCGGGGCAAACAACTTTTTTGGAAGATATAAACTTATTTATCAATGACTTACCTTTTTTTATTACTGGTGGCGCGCCCGGAGAATTAATTATTAGCCCGGACAATAATTATTTATACGCTCAAACTAGCGGGATGGTAATTGATTTGAAAAATAATCAACTTCTAACGGCTAAACTAGAGGAAAATTCATCCGGTGTTTGGCTTAAAGATAATAATTTTTTCTCAGAAGGAAAAATTATTGAAACCACTAAAAATAATTTGCTTGATTTAAACAAGACGATTGGTTCTGGGGCGACTAACTGGCGTTACGGTAACACTAACAATAAATTATATTTTATAAATCAAAACGAAATAAGCCATTTAGATTCCGATTATAAAACTATCAAGAGTGTTATTAAGGGGGAAAAATACTTGGATTATGAAATTAGAGAAAATAATATTTTTGTCATCACGGAAAGTAATAAAATCAGTTTAAAAAATTATTCACTCAGCAATCTTATTTTAGAAGGTGAAATTGAGCTGCCACTCATGGGCAAATATGAACTCGTTTTAAAAAATAGTAAATATATAGAACTCTTTGACAGGGAGAACAAAACTTTATATTTAATAAATCCGAGCAATTTACAAGATATTGATTTAATTAAAAACATATCAGATTGGACATGGATTCGCGAAGATGAAATGATTTACACTAATGGTTGGGAAATAAATACTTATAATTTAGTAAATTCAAAATCTAATTTAATTACCCGCGTGGGCGAAAATATTAGTCGTGTTCTCTATCATAAAAAAGGAAATTACTTTATTTTTGCCACACAGACAAATCTTAATGTGGGCGATTTTCAAGATGGCTCTTATCAATCAATTCTAAATGCCACTGAAATCGGTTATCCGGTTTTAGATGAAAAAAATAATCTACTTTATTTTTACGCTAAAATTAATGATGAGTTAGGTATTTATAAATTAATATTACAATAACTTAATAGTGAAGCGGACAATAATAAAATCGGCTCTAGAGCCGATTTTATTTTATGCTAAATGATATTTTATTAAATATTACTTTTGCGCTAATTCATTAATCAAGGCTTGTAATTTATCTTTGACTTCATCATTTTTTAAGCCTAAACGCAAAGTAGCTTTAATGAAGTTAAATTTATCGCCCGTATCCAACCATTCGCCTTCTATCTTTCTGCCATAAATAGGCTGTTTTTTCTCTAGAGCTAAATCAAAAGCATCAGCTAATCTAATTTCACCAGATTTACCTGATTTCATTTCTGCTAAAATCTTCAATATTTGAGGGGTGATAATATATAATCCCACCGCGACTAAATTAGAGGGCGCCTCTTTTATAGCTGGCTTTTCAACAAATTTATTTATTTTATATTCATTTTCAGAAATCGCCTTACCATCAATCACACCAAATTTATTTACTTCCATGGCATCAACTTCTGATAGACCAACGACTGCTTGGCCGTACTTCTCGTAAGTTTGCATTAATTGTTTAACCGGCGAAACTTTTGCATCATACAAAGTATCACCAAACATAATTAAAATTGCTTCATCATCACGCACTAAATGGGAAGCGCACTTGATAGCGTGTCCATCACCTAAAGGAATGGGTTGGCGCACATAAGAAAATTTTGCCAAATTTTCAATCGCTTGAACTTTTTTTATTAAATCCAATTTATTTTTTTCCACTAAAGTTTTTTGCAGTTCAAAAGAATAATCAAAATGATCTTCAATCGCCCGCTTACCACGACCAGTAACAAAAATTATTTCTTCAATCCCAGCGGCCACTGCTTGTTCAACTAAATATTGAATAACCGGCTTATCAACGACGGTGAGCATTTCTTTTGGTTGAGCTTTAGTGGCTGGTAAAAATCTAGTACCAAAGCCAGCGACCGGAAAAATTGCTTTCTTAATTTTCTTAATTTTTTTCATAATTTTTATAATTATTTTTATATTTATTTTTTATTCCAGACAAAAAACCCCACTTCAAAAAATATTTTAGCCAAGATGAGATATGTATCCAAGTTATTTTATCTTTAAAAAGCGCAATATACCAAGGATTTTTTGCACTTTCACGCGCATGGTCATGAATAACTACGGCTTGCGGATTATAAATAACTTGATAGCCATTGTTAATTATTGTTTTACATAAATCAGTATCTTCAAAATACATGAAGTAACGCTCATCAAAACGTGGATAATACTCACGACCGTCGGCTAAAAGTAATCTTTTCTTAAACATTATACAAGAGCCCATCAACCAATCAACCGGCTGTATTTCATTATGATTTATTTCACTCATGGTAAATCGCTCGCGTATATATTTAAAATAATCACCCAAAAAAGTGCGACGTAAAACCGGAATAAAAAAACTGGGGAAACGTGAACAAGAAAGCTGCAAAGAACCATCGGGATTTAATAATTGTGGGCCGACTAAGCCAACCGACTTATTCTCTTTTAAAAACTTTAACAAAATATAAATAGCATCGGGTTTTAAAACGGTGTCGGGATTTAAAATCAAAATATAATCACCTTTGGCTTCTTTGATGCCTAAATTATTTCCGCCACCCATGCCTAAATTTTTAGGACTAACTATTAATTTCAAATCAGGATAAAGATCTTTTAGATAATCTAAATTATCGCCAGAATTATTTTCGACAACGATTATTTCATAAGAATAACCACCCAAGTCAGAAGACTTGATTGATTTAAGACAAGCATCAAGTTTATGTTTACTCTTGTAATTAACAATCACTATTGATAAATCCATATAAACAAAACTTATAAAACAAATTTCAGCAAACGCCAATAAAGACTTAATAAAGGATTAACTATCAGGCATAAAATTAAATTATCAATTTCTAAAAAATCAATGCGGCCAATAATATTTTCCTTTAAAATGGCTATTGGTTTATTATTAATTTTCTTTATTTCTTGACGATACTTTTTTAACTTAAACCAAGTACTAGGTCGGAAAAAATAAAAAGTTGATTTAAGCCAAGTAAGAAACCAACCCTTAAAAAGTGCGTAAAACATTAAGCCAATCGCCATCACGATCCAAGCGGGCGCAAGAAAAATAATCATCTTGAATGGATAAAAACTGAATGCCATCAAATAACGATTTCTCTCCATATAGTATAGCATCTTTATGCTTCGCGTAAATTCGTATTTATGAAACAATCTTGCTTGTGGAGCTAAAATGATTTTATAACCAGCCAAAAGAGTTTTTAAACCAAACTCCATATCATCATGATACATAAAATATTCCTCATTCCAACCACCAATCTTTTGATAAACTTCTTTTTTAGTAATAAAACAACAACCACTCGCATAACCCTTTATCTCTGGATAGCCAGTAATCGGACGATCAACTTCATTATAATAAGAAGTAGTGCCGAAACCTAAAAAATTAATTTTATTACCTAGAGTATTTATTTTTGCCTGCTTCTTTTCATTTTCATTTTTAGGAAAAAGTAAAATTTTTGCTTGAGCGATTCCGGCTTCAGTATTTTTTTCTAGAGCTAAAACCAATTCCTGTAAACAATTAGTTTCCAATTCAGTATCCATATTTAAAGTCACTAAATATTCACAACCATCTTTTAAGCCCGCGCGAAAACCTAAATTGTTAGCCGCACAATAATTGCCATCTGATCTAGTTAAAACTTGAGCTTCAGGAAAATTATTTTTTAAATATTCATAACTTTCCGGGGTTGAAGCATTGTCAATAATATAAATTTTTAATTTATCAGCTGGATAAGTTTGAGAACGTAAAGAATCGCGGCAGGCCGCTAAATATTTTTTAGCATAATCTCGATAGTTTATTAAAACAACCGCTATTTTGCCGTTCATAAATTAATAAATTATAACTATTTTAAAAATAGACTCAAAAATCGCCAAGAAAGATTAAGAATTTGATAACTAAAAGCGCTCTCCCATTTTTTAAAATATTTTAACATTGAATCACGAAAATATTTTTGTGCTTTACCTCTTTTTAATTGCTTAAAACTTTGCCCCACATAATCTAAGCAACTAGCCGCCGGAGTATACCAAACTTCTCCTTGCCAAGCAATTACTTGTCGGCAAAAATCAACTTCTTCAAACCAAAGAAAATAACGTTCATCTAATTTAGGCTTTGGTTGACGACTTATCTTTTGATAATTTTTTAAATTAATTAAAAAGAAAGCACCGCGAATTGAATCAACTTGACTAACGCGACTATAATCAAAATCTGGCAAAAGATAAGAATTGAGAATGCCGGGGAAAAAATGAGGAATTTTCCAAGTAATCATTAACTGATCAAATAATTTTGGAAAACGTCTTACTTGTCTAACAGTTTCTCCGCGAACATTCACCAAACGACAGCCGCTTACGGTCGCTTGTGGATTTTCCTCAGCCCAAGCTAACATATTTTCCAGAGTATCAGGAAAAACTGACATGTCCGGATTTAAAAGTAAAATATATCTACCTTGGGCTAACTCAATGGCTTGATTGTTGGCTCGCGCAAAACCAAAATTTGTTTCGTTCACAATTAATTTTACTTGCGGAAATTTAGCTCTCACCAATTCAGCACTACCATCAGTTGAAGCATTATCAACCACTAATACCTCAAAATTAAAACCGCTTTCTGATTCAAAAAGCGCTTGTAAATTATCTTTTAATTTTTCCTTAACATTCCAAGAAACAATAATGACTGATAGGTCCATATTAACGACTAATTTTGATTGTTTTATAACTACTACTTAAACCTCTAATAATCTGCACTTGATAACGTCTAAGTCCTAACTCGGCAGCTAGAAATTTAATTAATTCCAAATTAGCTTTATTATCTTGAGCTGGCGCTTTGATGTCAATTTTAAAACGCCCAGTCTCATCTTGACCTTTTATATCATTTTTCCCGGTTCCGGCTTTTACTCTTACTTTAAAAGTAATTTCTTTATTATTAGCAAAATTTTCTAACAATTGAGTAAACATGAAGTAAAATAATAGTTTTTTATTAAAATCTTAGGAACTACTTATATTTTAACCCCTTTTTCGCTTTTTTAAAAGAGAAATGAGATATAAAATGACTTCTGTCAATCTTTATTTTATTGTAATAATATATTAAAATATAAACACCGAAACACTTAAAATGTTCTTAAAATATAAATAAAATTATGAGCAATGAAACTTCCGCTGCCAGTTTAAATCCTCAAGATTTAAACTCAGAAACTAAAAAATATATACGGCCATCATGGGATGAATATTTTATGAAAATCATGGAAATGGTTGGCGCTCGTGGCTCTTGTGACCGTGGTCGTGCCGGTTGCGTTATCACGCGCGACAATCGTATTATTTCCACCGGTTACGCTGGTTCGCCGATTGGTCTGCCACACTGTGATGAGGTTGGGCATGAAATGCATACTGTTACTCACGAAGATGGTAAACAAACTCGTCATTGTATCCGCACTGCTCATGCGGAACAAAACGCTATTTGTGAAGCGGCGCGTTTAGGCATTTCCCTTTTGGATGGCACTCTCTACTGTAAAATGACTCCCTGCTACACTTGCGCAAAAATGATTATCAACGCCGGCATTAAACGAGTAGTTTGTGCCCAGGATTATCATGCCAGTCAAAGAAGTAAAGAAATATTTAAAGAAGCAGGTATAGATTTTGTTTTAGTTTCAGAAGAAACAATTAAATACACTGATCAATAATCAAAAATAAAATACGTAAATCAATAAATTAAAATTAATTTTCTTTTTATGAAAACTTATCTTGAACTCCTAAAAGATGTTAGAGATAATGGCCAAGGAAAAGATGATCGCACCGGCACGGGAACACGCAGTGTTTTTGGTCGCCAAGTACGTTATGATTTAAATGCCGGCTTTCCGCTTTTAACTACTAAAAAGGTTCATCTAAAATCAATTATTTACGAATTACTTTGGTTTTTAAAAGGTGATACTAATATAAAATATTTAAATGACCACGGTGTAACTATTTGGGACGAATGGGCGGATGAAAATGGCGACTTAGGACCAATTTATGGCAAACAATGGACGGCCTGGGAAGGAAAAAATGGCGAAAAAATTAATCAAATTGCTCAAGTAGTCAAAGATTTAAAAAATAATCCGACTTCCCGGCGCATTATTGTTAGTGGTTGGAATGTAGCGGATTTACAAACTTTAATTGGTGGTAAAAAAACCGCGCCACCTCCTTGTCACACCATTTTTCAATTTTATGTTTCCAAAGATGGTCGTCTGTCTTGTCAACTTTATCAACGTAGCGCTGATTTATTTTTAGGAGTACCCTTTAATATTGCTTCTTATTCACTATTAACAATGATGATGGCCAGTGTTTGCAATTTAAAGTTGGGTGAATTCATTCATACTTTTGGCGATTTACATATTTATAATAATCATGTTGAGCAAGTTGAAACTCAACTAGCGCGTGAACCAAGACCACTGCCAAAAATGAAAATTAATCCAGCGGTCAAAGATATTTTTGCTTTTAAGTACGAGGACTTTGAACTTGAAGGTTATGATCCTCATCCAGGTATTAAAGCACCAATTTCTGTTTAATTAATCGCTGTTTAATTAACAATAAGCTATTAAATAACAATAAACTACTTAATTAACCAATTTATATGATCCCAGTTACTTTAATGATGGCTATAACCGTTGATGGTAAAATTGCTAAAGACCAAAAACAATTTGCTAATTGGACGAGTCGGGAAGACAAAAAATTATTTGTGGAAATTTCCAAACAATTTGGCGTGGTGATAATGGGTAAAAATACTTTTGCTACTTTTCCTGCACCTCTTAAAGAACGCTTGAATGTGGTTTTCTCTGAAGAAGCTAATCCGCCGGTTATTGAAGGAGTAAAATGGGTAAATGGCGAACCTGAGGACGTTTTGCAAGAACTGGAAAAAATGGGTTATAAAGCGGCACTTTTGGGCGGTGGCGCTAATCTTAATTCCCTGTTTTTGAAACACCGCTTAATTTCCGAAATTATTTTAACAATTGAACCAAAAATTTTTGGCACTGGTCTGTCATTATTCTCCCAAGAATTGGAAGCTGATTTAAAATTATTAGATTTTAAAAAACTTAATGAAAATACTTTAATGTTAAAGTATCAAGTAATTTATCAAAATGTCTAAATTAATCATCGGTTTAGTCGGTCCCTTAGCCAGTGGTAAAGGTGTTGTCAAAAAATATTTAGAAGATAAATACGGAGCTATTAGCTATAAATTTTCTAACATCCTTAGAGATATTTTAAATCGTTTGTATTTACCGACTAGTCGTGAAAACTTACAAAATCTATCAACTAATTTGCGAGCAACCTTTGGCAATGATATTTTAGCCAAAGTAATTGCCAACGACGCTAAAAAAGAAAGTCGAAATTTAGTGGTGATTGACGGGGTGCGTCGTTTAGCTGATATTTCATCTTTAATTAATGACCCAAACTTTATTTTAGTTGCGATTGAGGCCGATTTAAAAATTCGTTATGAAAGAATGATTCTAAGAAATGAAAACCCGGGTGACACCGCTAAAACTTTAATGGATTTTTCTAAAGATTGTGAACAGGAGGCCGATAAATTTATTCCCGAAACTATGGCTAAAGCTAATTACCATTTAGATAATAACCAAGACTTCGCTCATCTTTATAAGCAAATAGATAGTTTACTTACAAAAATAATTAAGTAAAGATATGGAAAAATATTCAGGAAAATTTATCGTCATTGACGGTACGGATGGTTCAGGAAAAACCACCCAATTAAATATTTTAAAAGAAAAACTGGAAACTGAAGGGTACTTGGTTGAGGTGGCTGACTTTCCACAATATAATACTAAATCAGCCGGACTGATAGAAGAATACTTGTCCGGCAAATACGGTCAAGCCGATGAAGTTGATCCTTATAAAGCTTCTATTTTTTATGCGGTTGATCGCTTTGATGCCAGCAGCAAAATTAAAAATTGGTTAAAAGAAGGAAAAGTCGTATTAGCTAATCGCTACACTAGCGCTAATTTAGGTCATCAAGGAGCAAAAATTGAAAATCCTTTAGAAAGAAAAATTTTTTATAATTGGCTTTTTGATTTAGAATATAAAATTTTTGAAATTCCTAAACCTGACTTAACCATTATTTTACAAGTAGAATCAGAAATATCGTTCGCCTTAGCCAAAGAAAGAGCGCGCGAAGATTGGAAAGGTAAAACTAAAGATATTCATGAAGATAATTTGAATCATTTGAGAAAAGCAGAACAAATTTATTTGGAAATTGCTTCAACTTTCCCTAAATTCAAGTTAATCAAATGTACTCATAATGGACAAATTTTAAGTCGCGAAGCTATTCATTTATTAGTTTGGTTGGCTACTAGCCAAATTGTTGTCCACCAAAATAAATTTAAAGAAAATTTTCAAGCCATTGGTAGTTTGTTAGGCAGTAATGAGCAAATAGTAAAAAATCGAGGTTTGATTTTTAATAGTAATAACAATGACTCAGCAAACAATGATTTAAAAAGTACTGAGTCAAAAACTATTGAGCCGGAAATTGCAAAAATCAAGCCGGAAAAATTTAAATCAGAAATCAAAACTGGTATTCCCTTCAATTTACCAATTATTCAAGAAGCAGTTAGCCAAAGTGAAAATACTACCGATTCTGATAATAATCAAAAATTAAATTTAAGAGTGGAAAAACTTAATCCGGAAGCTAAATTACCGCAAAAAGCCCACCCGGAAGACGCTGGCTTTGATCTTTACGCCAATGACTACTATTCCATTCCCGCTTATGGACAAGCGTTGGTACAAACTGGAATTAAATTAGCGATTCCCCAGGGTTTTGCTGGTTTAATTTGGGACAAAAGCGGTTTGGCCAATGAAGGAATAACCACGATGGGTGGCGTAATTGATTCTAATTATCGTGGTGAAATAAAAGTGGTGGTTAAAAATCTAAGTGAAGATTTTTATAACATTGTCCCTGGGCAAAAAATTGCTCAAATTATTATTCAAGCAATTGCTAATTTAGATTTAAAAGAAGAGAAAATTACCGATGAAACCGATCGACAAGCAGGTGGCTTTGGTAGCACAGGAAAATTTTAACATTATACAAAATATTTAATTGTCAATTAAAATAATTTTATATGTCCTATCAAGCAATCATCGGCTTAGAAATTCATGCCGAATTAAAAACAAAAAGTAAAATGTTCTGTGCCTGCGATAATAACGCTGTCGGGCAAAAACCGAATACTCTAGTTTGTCCAATTTGTTTAGGGCATCCCGGCACCTTGCCTGTTCCTAATAAGCAAGCAATTGAATTTGTCTTAGCCGCTGGACTAGCCTTGAATTGCGAAATTAATTTAAATTCCAAATTTGATCGGAAAAATTATTTTTATCCTGACCTGCCAAAAGGCTACCAAATTTCTCAATACGATGAACCTTTGGCAAAAAATGGTTTCTTAGAAATAGATGATGAAAAAATTCTAATAACACGTATTCATTTAGAGGAAGATACAGGAAAATCATTTCATCCTAAAGGAAAAGATGAAACATTAATTGATTTTAATCGTGCCGGGACGCCCTTAATGGAATTAGTCACTGAACCGGTTATCAAAGATGCTGCTCAAGCTAAAAAATTCTGTCAAAAATTTCAACAAATTTTACGTTATTTAGAAATAAGTCAGGCTGACATGGAAAAAGGGGAAATGCGTTGCGAGGCAAATGTGAGCGTACAAAAAGTTGGCACTTTTAAATACGAAAAAGGAGCAATTAAAGCTAAAGCCGGAAAAAAATTAAATAATAAGGTTGAGGTAAAAAATATTAACTCCTTTCGCGCCTTAGAAAAAGCGATTAATTTTGAAATTGAAAGACAAACTGCACAGCTTGAAAAAAAACAAGAAATTATTGCAGAAACTCGCGGCTGGGATGAGAAAAAAAATGAAACTGTTAGCCAGCGCATCAAAGAAACTTCAGCCGATTATCGCTACTTCCCTGAACCAGACATTCCGCCTTTAGAAATTGATGGAGAATGGTTAGCTCACATCAGAGCCAGCTTACCAGAGTTACCAAGCAAAAAAATTGAACGCTTTGTAAGAGAATATGGCTTGAGCCAAGAAGCGGCGGAAATTCTAACAGCTGATAAAGATTTTGCTAATTGGAGCGAACAGGTTATTTCCGAATTAAACGCTTGGATAGAAGCTCATGGTGATGAAGCGGATCGACAAGATAAAAAATTAGCTAAAATGGCTAGTAACTGGTTGAGTGGCGAACTAATGAAACATCTTAAGGAGCGCAATGAAAATGTTAATGATTTAAAAATGACTGCCGAAAACTTTGCCGAATTGATTTGTTTAGTTTATCAAAATAAAATTAATTCTTCAGCCGGCCAAACGATTTTAGAATTTATGTACAATAATGGCGGCGATCCAACCGACATTATGGCGGAAATGGGTTTAGAACAACTTGATGATGAAGCAATTTTAGAAACAACTATTAAAAAAATATTAGCTCTTCATCCCGAACAAGTGACTCAATACAAAAAAGGCAAGCTCAATGTCTTGCAATTTTTTCTCGGTAAAGTTATGGCCGAAACTAATGGCAAAGCTAATCCTAAATTAGCCAAAGAAATTTTAGAAAAACTTTTAATCGCTTAAATATAAATCGCTTAAAAACTCTTAATCTCTTATAACTTTTTAAGCTAAAAAATCTTTTATTGCGCGTCGCGCTTCTTTTTCATTTTTAATCCAAATAATTTTTCCACCTTGTTTTTCAAATCGCTTGAACCAGGTCTTTTGTTTTTTAGCAAAACGATAAATGGCTGTTTCCAGTTGTTCTTCAAGCTCGGAGTAACTAATTTTATTTTGTAAATAATAGGCGACAAACTTATATTCTAAGCCAAATGAAATCAATCGTTGAAAGGATACGCCACTCTCTCTTAATCTTTTTACCTCTTCAATCAGACCTTCTTTTTCTAAGCGTACTTTAAGGCGCTTTTTTATTTTAGCGCGCATTTTATCATCACTAATATCAAGGCCTAAAATTAAAAATGAAAACTTTGGTTCTTTATTTATGGAACCAAATTCTTGTCCAGAGTTTATTATTTCTAAATAACGAGCTAAACGACGAGCATTATGACGTTCACTATTGTTCAAACGAGCGGCAAATTCTGGTTTAGCTTTGGTAATGAGTTTAAATAATTTAGCAGCACCTAATTTTTCTAGAGCTAAACGTTCTTTAGCTGATGATTTAAAGCTTGATAAGCGATAATTATCAGTTAAAGCTTGAATATATAAACCGGTCCCTCCCACAATAAAAGGCACCTTCTGACGTTTTAAAATATTATCAATTTCTTTTAAAGCCAGACGCTGGTAACGAGCTAAATTAAATTTTACTTTTGGACTAACAACATCAATTAAATGATAGGCAATTTTTTTGCCATTAATTTTATATTTCGCTAAATCTTTACCGGTGCCAATATCCATTCCAATATAGACTTGGCGACTATCCGCGCTAATAATTTCACCTTTAAAATCATGGGCTAATTTAACACCTAGTTTTGTCTTGCCACTAGCGGTTGGACCTAAAATAACAATTACCTTTGGTTTTTCCGAAAGAGGTTTTCTCGGAAGTAAAGTTGTTTTTTTCTTGCGACTGACGGCCATAGAAATTTATTTAACAATAAAATTTTCTTTAAATTAATTGAGCTTCTAAACTAAATTCTTGGGCTTTTTTAATTTTAACTGATAAAAAATTACCGACCAAGTTTTTTTGCGCTCGGTATTTACCGGTCACAACTACTTGCTTAGCACTAGCGGTTTGCCCATAATAATTACTATTTTTATTAATCCCTTGAACAAGAATAGTTACTGTTTGGTTTAAATACTTTTGATTATTTTCTAAAGCGGTTTGGCGCAGTACTGATTCTAAAACTTTTTCCCGCCTTCTTTTTTCTTCTCTAGTCACATTATCTTTCATTTGTGCGGCCACGGTTTGCGGACGAGGACTAAAACGAGCAATATAAGCCATATCAAATTTAAGCTGTTTAAATAATTTGACCGTGTTATTAAATTGTTCCTTTGTTTCACCGGGAAAGCCAACAATAACATCAGTAGTGATAGAAACTCCTGGACGTGCTAGTCTGATTTTTGTAACTAAATCACTAAAATGTTTAGCTGTATATTTATGATTCATGGCTCTTAAAATTTTGTCATCTCCGGATTGAACTGCCACATGAAAATGCGGACAAATTTTAGCCTGTTCACCAAATACTTTGATTAATTTTGGACTAACATCTTTAGGATGACTGGTAGAAAATCTTAACCAAAAATCACCTTTTAATTTTACTATTTTTTCTAATAAAGTAGGAAAATCAACCTTGCCACTTTTATAGCTATTAACATTTTGAGCAATTAAAATAATTTCCCGATAATCATTTTTTAGCAATTCTTTTACTTCTTGTAAAATATCTTTGACTGGACGATAGACTTCTCGTCCTCGCGCGTAGGGCACCACGCAATAAGAACAAAAATTATTACAACCGTTACCGATGGGCACAAAGGCGCTAAACTTACTTTGATATTTTGGCAAAATGGTTAAATATTTTTCTCCTTGCTTTAAACGCACTTCATCAAGATTGAGTTTACTGGTTTTTAAACGACCTGCTAATAACTGAAAAATATCTGGAAAAGAACTAATTGGTAAAAATAAATCAGCTAATTTATTTAGTCTTTGTTTTACGTCCTCTCTTCTGCCTAAACAACCAGTGACAACTATTTTGGCGTCTTTATTTTTTTTGCGTAATTGATTTACTAAACCATAGACCCGATCCTCGGCTGATTGTCTAACACCACAAGTATTTAACACAATAATATCGGCTTGGCGCGGATCAGACGCTGTTTGATAACCATGGTTTTCAAAAAAAGCGGCCACACGCTCGCTATCCGATTTATTCATTTGACAACCAATGGTAATTATATGGTATCTTTTCCTCATAAAAATATATAAAAAATAACGAACTGATAAATATTCAGATTTTTAAATCTACTCAGTAGGCAAATTTGTTTTCTCAATTAAGGGACTGACCGCGGTTAAAGAATAAAGACCAAAATCATGACTAATTCTTTTTAGCAATTTCAATTCTAAATTATATTCGGCTAATTTTTTCTCATTCAAATAATTTACATCTTTTTCTTGCAAATAAAAATTATAATAATAAACCGGATAAAAAGGTGATAATTTGGCACTGGCTTTTAAAATATCAACGTCTGGCAAAGTACCCATTATTACTCGCCGATCAGGAAATAAAAATTTATCATAATAGCGTGTAATTATCACCGCTTCTGGTTCGGTAAGGGCAAAAACTTCTTGGACAACCTTCTTCTCGGCTAAATTAGTGTGATATAAATTTGCTAATCCTTCTTCTGAACCAAATAAAACAAAATCTAAGCCTAAAATACAAAAGCATAAAACAAATATCGCTTGCCAACCATTCATAATAATTCTTTTTAGCTTTGAAGTTGGTTCTTTAAAACTAAAAACTAAAAAGCGACTAAGATAAACAATTGCCAAGGAAGCGAGAGGTATCATCATTAGATAGATTGGCAACCAATAACGCGTATAGGAATTGCCAATCGTAAAGCGTGTTGGATCTGGATTATCATTAAATTTCCAACTACCATAATAAAAGATTAAAATAGTGCTGACGGTTAAAAAAACAAGAAAATAAACTAAATATTTTTTTTGTGGACGTTTAATATTTACGATTGCTAAAATAAGAGTTCCTAAAACAAAGGCAATCGCTAAGTACGGAAACATTTCCACAATATAATGCCAAGCCATTTCTAAGGATTGCTGGGGTTTGAAGCCAAAATAAAAAACATTATGATAAATACTTTCAAAATAAGTTAATAATTCACCTTCACCGGTAAAAATTTTTTTAACAATTCCGCTACTAGCCTGTGATAAATCATCTAGCGAGCGATTCATTTCATTATAGCCACCATAAATTGGCGCTGAATATAAAATTTGATTAAAATAAGCGCTCGGTAATAAGGCAAAAATAAAACCACTAAGCGCTAAAAGCAATTTCGCCAAACCTAAACGCTTCACATAAAATAACCAAGCAATAAAAGCAGCCGGTAAAAACCAAATTAACTCGGAAGTTCGTGTAATAGTCATTAAACCAAACAAGGCACCACCTAAAAATGCTAACAAGAAACTCCAAAAACGAGTACCACTTATTTTCCAAGATAGAAAAGATTGTTTTTTAAATAATTGTGAACAAGCGGATATTAATAAATAAACACCTGCCAGCAATAAAACAACAAATAAAACATTATGGAACATGCTGCGCACGGTATAGTAAATATAAACTGGAAAAGAAGCTAACAAAAAAGACGAGACTAGAGCCACGCGCTCAGAAAATAGTTTTTTGATTAAGTAATAGAAAATAATTATTCCCAAAGCTGCAAAAATTGGTGTTAAAAAAGGAATAATTCCTGAACCAAATATTGATCCTAGTGATCCGTAAATTAAAATAATACCAAGAAAACTAACTGGTTTAAGCCAGCCTGAATCAACTCGAAAACTGCGTGGAGCAACCATATTATTACTAACCAAAGATGCGTCATCAAAAAAAGCCAAGCCTTGACCAGTACTAAAACGTTTGGCAAAAAAATAATTGGCCGTTTCATCAGGTGAAGTCCATTTCAAAAAATCGTCTGATTGAGTAAAAAAATTAAAACTGGCGGTGGCCAGAAAAAAAATTACCGCCAGAACAACGACAATTAAGATATTGGGAATTGATTTTATTTTATTTTTCATCATTTAAATGTTAACCGAAATTGCCAATTTTAGCAAGAATTTGCTATTATAAAGATATTATGAAACAAATCCAGCAAACTATCTTAAAAATGCGAAAAATAGGCAAATTAGCTAATAATCTTGTCTTTTTTATTTCCTTTTTAATGATTTTTAGCGCTCTTATTTACTATGTTTATGCCCTTAACTGGCTGGGTATTTTTTTATCAGTATTTTTGGCTATTATTAGCCTAATTTTCTTAAACAAATATTTCCCTAATTCAGTTCAAAAAGAGGCTTCGGAAAATAATGAAATAAAAAATTGGCAATTTAAGCGAGCAAATTTTTTACTATTTCTTGCCTGGGGCATCTTTTTAGGTGCAGCTTTAGTTGAACTACTAATAGCGCGCAGTGCTCGTCCTCTGATTACACCTTGGGAAGTTGTTTCGCCCCGTTTCTTTTTCTTTTTTATTTTAAGTTCTGGTCTACTTTGGTTTATAATTCTAAAAAACAGCTTCACTAAAAAATTTAAATTATCATTAATTAGTGTCCACTATTTTTTAATCCTGATAGTAGCCGTCATTGTCTATAAAATTGGTTATGGTTTTGATCCTTTTATCCACGAAGCGACCATTAACTTGATTGTTCAAAACGGTGTTGTTACTCCCAAGACACCTTATTATTTAGGCCAATATGGTTTCATTGTTATTTTAAATAAATGTCTTGGTTTAAGTATCGCGCTGCTAAATAAATTGTTAGTTACTCTACTGGCGGCTATGCTCTTGCCCGGAGCCATTTATAAATTGAGTAAAAAATTATTTTTTGAAACCAAAATTAATTCGGGCGCGCCTTGGTTAAGTACGATTATTATTTTAAGTTTTTTAACGCCTCTATTCATAATAACTACTCCGCAAAATCTAAGCTACATTTTTATCATTCTCGCTCTTTTAAGCGGATTAAATAAGGAAGCGAATATAAAAACTTTAATTTTTGCCTTAACCGCCGCCGCTATTCATCCTCTAGCCGGCATTCCCGCTTTAATTTGGAGCATGTGGCTTATTGTAAAAAAATATACTACTAATAAACGATTAAATAATTATCTTTTAAACATCCTCACCATCACACTTAGCATTTTTTTAACACCTTTAGCTCTCTTTTTCGCCAGTGGAAAAAAAATTAGTAATTTCCAACTGAATTTTGAAGCAATTATTACTCCGCTGTTAAATGTTTTTAAACTTAATAGCGCTGGCCGCGAAGATTGGCTTTTAAATTTAACTTATCTCCTGCAAAAAAATTACTCAATTTTAATTTTAGTTTTAATTATCTCTGGCTTAGTAATTTTCTTTAAAAACAAAAAACAAATTGCGTTGGCAAAAAATATTCAGGGAGCGCTCATGATTGCTTCTTCCCTATTTTTTGGCTTTATTCTCAGTAGTCAAATTGCTTTTTCTGAATTAATTATTTATGAACAAGGTAGTTATGCTAAAAGAATTTTAATTATTATTTTATTATTCCTGGGTCCGTTTATACTTTTATTACTAAATAAAATATTCCAACAAATTTTAAATGATAAACGTTTTTTAGTAAAAATTACTTGGTTCATAATCGGAATTTCCTTTTTAGGCATTAATCTTTACTTGAGTTATCCGCGTTTTGATAAATATTTTAATTCACGTGGCTATAGTACCAGTATTTTTGATTTAGAAGCAGTCAAGACAATTGAAAACCAAAAAACTAATGAAAACTATGTGGTTTTGGCTAATCAACAAGTTTCCGCAGCTGCTTTAAAAATTTTTGGTTTCAATAATTATTACGATAGTGCCCTTGGACCAATTTATTTTTATCCCATCCCAACGGGCGGCCCTTTATATCAATATTATTTACAGATGGTTTATAATCAACCTGAGCGCGAAACAGCTTATCAAGCAATGGAACTAACAAAAACTAATGAACTGTATTTAGTTATCAATAAATACTGGTATGAAAGTGATAAAATAATAAAAGCCGCCAAAGTGACGGCTGATAGCTGGTCAAAAATTGCCGATCAAGAAATTTATATTTTTAAATATTTAAAATAATTTTAATTTTAAGTCGTTTAAAATTTTAGCAAATTCTAAAAAGCCGCTTGATTAGCGGCTTTCTTGATTATTCCAAACTGGTCCAACGGAAAGCACTTGGTTATTGCCAACCAAATGAACAACCACCATTAATTTTAATTGGCTAATATCTTCTCGGAGATTAATTTTATATTTTGGAAATTTAATCTGAACAATTTTATTTTTATTGCTATGATCAGTAACTAAATAACGTCTAACAAAATCAGTGATAACTTCACCATCTTTTTCATTAAGCTCTTCACCGGATAATTCTTTAACAATTATTTTTTTGATTGTTTGTAAATCTTTATCAATTGTTTGAATATCATGAGCAGCCGAACCTATTTCTTCATTTAGTCTTAAAGCAGTAAACATTTGCGCCATCATATTATTAACAGCTATCAACTCATTAATAAGTTCTAAATTAGGCTCAATATAAGCATAATCACTATAACGAGCAAAACTACCTAAACTTTGTCCTCTAAAAACCGGAGTTAAAGTAACTGTTTCCAGCGGTAATTGCATATTAACCCAGGCAGAAATAGCAGTATTTAAATTTTTATTTTTCCATTCAATTGAGTTGGTGAAGGCCGGTTTTTTAATCTGATCATTAAAAACAGCTTTCATGATACTGATTGTTGTCCAATAATTTGAAGTGTGCCATAAGGCATCATTATTTAACTCCTTAGCCAATTTCTTGGCTTCTTCTTCGTAATTTAAATACTTGGTATTCTCGGTAAAAATTTCCTGATTGCTGATTGGACTAACTAAATTAGCAATATCATAAGAAATGCCATTACAACGAGCAATAGTGCCTCGTCGTTCTGGATCACAAGCAGTTAGGTTGTCTGGTCTGGCTTCTTCACCGGTATACTTACCAACATTGGGCCAAGTTAAACGACCAAATATATAATCATTTGGCCAATAAGGTTCAGCTAGCATCTTAAAACCAAGCTTGGCTTTATTGGCTGGATCATTTTTATCAAGCGCGCCTCTAATTATTGGGTAGTCATAAGTTAAAAGTTTTTGTTTTAATTTTTCTAAATTATTGTTCGCTTCCTTATTATAATCATCAAATAATTTTTCAACATCAAAATCAACTCCAAATAAAGAAGTAAGGGCATCATGATAATCAACATAATTAACTTCTTCTCTTAAGCCACTGAAGAATCCCATGAGTTTATAAACTCTTGCCCAACGATTTTTTAAATCCGGACGACTGGAAAAATCTGTGGCAATTAAACTGGAAGCGGTCATGCTTAAACGCCAATCTTCTTTATCTAATAAACATTCTGGACAAGCGGCCGTTTTATATTCAAGTGGGAAAATAGAACTGAGCCACTTGGCTGCTAAATAAAAATTGTTTAATTTAGCGTCATTTTGATATTCTCGAGGAACCTTAAATTCAGAATAATCGCGAACATAAAGTAGGTTGGGCGATTTTTTATTTTCGCGTGCTTCCTTAATTAAAGCTACTTCTGCTAAAACATCTTCTCGCAAATAAGGTGCGGAATTAAAAGAAAAACGCTCGGCATCAGTTTGGCTAAATTTACCAACCTCGTCCAAAGCCCCCTTGGGAACAGTTTGTTTTGCTTCGGGCTTTAAAAGCTCTAGTGCAACTGCAAAAAAAGCCATCTCCATTCTTTGCCCCTCCAGAATTGAATCATTAATTTGTCCGATTGAAGCCAAACGTGCTTCATAACGATTCTTAGCTAAAGTATACAAATCTTTGCTAACCAACCAAAGGTTAGTATAAAAAACATTTTCCTCAATATCTTTAAAAATTTTCTTTAGCGAGTTTTGATAATAGTAAATCAAAAAATCAGAAGTTATCATGATTGGTACTTGCTTCTCTTCTAAACGTTCATAAATGGAATAGAAATCATTAATTTCTCTTGACCAAGGATTATCTAAAATAGCAAAACCAAGACGATTTAAATCAGCTACACCCGTATCTAAATTTATTTTGCGCGATAAATCATAATAATTCAT
>DAONYH010000004.1:45685-46926 GCA_035414245.1 bacterium
TCGTATTTTGTTTCCTGGTTGTTGGTAGATAGAACGTTTGCTTGCTCAGAAAACATAAATTTATTTTAAATATTTATATTTATTATTTAAATGCTCTTCGTAGGTGCGAGCATAATAAATATTTTTCCCATCTAAACTAGTTAAAAAATAATTGTAATTTGTGCCCAACGGATAAATAGCCGCTTCAATTGCTTTTAATCCGGGATTGCAAATTGGGGTTGGTGGCAAACCGGGGTATTTATAACTATTATAGGGCGAATCTATTTCTAATTCTTCACTGGAATGAACTGATTTTTTATCATTGTATAAATAAGACAAAGTAGCGTCTGATTGCAAAGCTTGACCAATTTTTAAACGGTTATAAAAAATACCGGCTACCAATCGCGCATCCTTATTTTCCGGATCAGCATAATTAATCGGCGCCTCTTTTTCAATAATTGAGGCGAGAATAATTATTTCATAAATTGTTTTTCCTTGACGAGCAATTTCCGCTCGCATTTCAGTAGTTAATTTACGATCAAAATTTTTTAACATCGTAATGACTACTTCCTCAGCACTGGCATCTTTAAAAATACGATAAGTATCAGGAAATAAAAAACCTTCTAAACCATAATGAGCCGGTTTATCTTTCAAGAAATCAAAACTTTCTGAAAAATCTTTAGGCCAATCAACTTTTTCTTTATTACTGTAATCCTGAAGTGGTTCACCGGTTAAAGCAAAAAAATCGGTTTGTGACCAATTATTAACAGTTTCTAAATGATTAGCAATATCTCTTAAAGTCCAACCCTCAATCACTTTAATAGTCTGTTCTTCTTTATAAACAATGGGGCTAGGGGCTACTCTGGCGTCTCTTTTTTCAATAAAATTTCTCAGAGGTGTTGGTAAATTATCTTTATTACTTTTTAACACTCGATAAAGCGGACGACTAAAAAAACTTAAAAAAATAATCAAGAAAAATACTATTAGCCAAAATTTTGGATTTTTAATAAAAGTCATTTTTATTTCTTCTTATTTTTTATTGTCTTTGCTTTTTGATTTTTCAAATCAGCGGCCTTAGCTATCATTTCCGAACTGGCTCTAATCTTTTTTCCTAAACCATCAACCATCTTGATTTTTAACTTTTGGCAGACAGGATATTCAGGCACATCGCCAATACTTTTTCTATCCCCGCCATTAGCAAAAATATCTGGTTTAATCTTGGCTAAAGAGCGACAAACTGACTTATCTTTATCAATGGCTAA
>DAONYH010000004.1:47026-91290 GCA_035414245.1 bacterium
CTGGTTTAATCTTGGCTAAAGAGCGACAAACTGACTTATCTTTATCAATGGCTAAGAATACTTGATCAACCGCTTTTAAAGCGCTAATAATTTTTAGTCGGTCTTTCTCGGACATAAAAGGAACACTGCCTTTGAGGCCAACTTGATGATCATTATTCACTATTACCACCAATTTATCGCCTAATTTCTTTGCCTTTTCTATCATTTCTAAATGACCCACATGTAGCGGATTAAAATATCCAGAAACCGCCACCACACAAGGTTTTTTCTTGGTAGTCTTATTTTTTTGGTAATTTGTCATAAAAACTAATAAATAAATTTAACATTTTTATTATAACAAAATTTTAGTTAAATTAAAACAAAAAGCCTGTTTGAAAAAACAGGCTTTTTAAATCTATATTTCCTTTTAACTAATAATTTATCTAACTTTCATCTCTGTTTACATCATTCCCATGCCACTCATATCAGGCATTGAACCATGATTATTAGTGCAAGAATTCTTCTCTTCTGGCTTTTCCGCAATAACCGCTTCGGTAGTTAAAAACATCATGGCGGCTGAAGCAGCATTTTCTAGAGCCGAACGAACAACTTTAGTCGGATCAACAATCCCTGTTTTTACTAAATCAACAAATTCGCCATTAGCCGCATTATAGCCAATCACCGGCCCTTGTTTGTCTTTATTTTCCGCAATAATTTTTTGAAAAATTAAGGAACCATCCACACCAGCATTATAGGCAATCGCTTTTATTGGCTCAATAATTGATTGATTAATTATTTTAACTCCAAAAGAAAGCGGTTGATTTTGGCTTTCATTAAGCTCAGCTTCAAAGCCGGCTAAATTATGACCAAAACCAGCAATTAGTAATGATAAACCGCCACCCGGCACTATTCCTTCTTCAACTGCTGCTTTGGTAGCATTTAGAGCATCTTCAATGCGGAACTTTTTTTCCTTCATTTCTGTTTCAGTTGCGGCCCCAACTTTAATAACCGCCACACCACCGGATAGTTTAGCTAAACGTTCTTGCAATTTTTCTTTATCAAAATCAGAATCAACCAATTCTTTTTCCTTTCTAATTGCTTCAATCCGTGCTTTAATCGCTTTCTCTTCACCGCGACCATCAACAATAGTGGTATTATCTTTTGAAGCCACTACTTTTCTGGCCTGACCTAAATCACTTAATTCAGTTTTATCTAATTTCAAACCGATTTCCTCAGTGATTAAACGTCCACCAGTCAAAATGGCAATATCTTCCAACATGGCTTTACGACGATCACCAAAACCAGGCGCTTTTATTCCTAAAACATTGAATGTCCCTCTTAATTTATTAACCACAAAAGTAGCTAAAGCTTCACCTTCAATATCATCGGCAATAATTACTAAATCTTTTTTTCCAGATTGAATAATTTTTTCTAAAATCGGCAGTATTTCTTGAATTGAGGCAATTTTTTTATCAGTAATTAAAATATAAGGGTCGGCCATTTCCGCTTTCATACTATCTTGATTGGTAATCATGTATGGTGAAATATAACCATTATCAAACTGCATACCTTCCACCACTTCTTTTTCAATACCAAAAGATTGACCCTCTTCAACCGTAATTACCCCTTCACTACCAACACTAGCCATAGCTTCCGCAATAATTTTTCCAATTTCTTCGTCATTAGCTGAGATAGATGCTACTTGAGCAATTTCTTCAGGAGAAGAAATTTGTTTGGACATCTTTTTTAATTCACTAACAATTTCTTCCACTCTTTTTTCAATTCCTTTTCTAATTTCAATTGGATTAACTCCGGCTGATACTAATTTAAGACCATTACTAATAATAGCTTGAGCTAAAACCGTCGCGGTAGTGGTACCATCGCCGGCCGCATCATTAGTTTTGGCAGCCGCCTCTTTAATAATTTCCGCGCCAATATTTTCAAATTTATCAGCTAAAGTAATTTCTTTGGCCACCGTTACTCCATCCTTGGTAATCAAAGGTGAACCATAGGTTTTTTCAATGACCACGTTTCTCCCTTTTGGTCCTAAAGTAACTTTAACCGCATTAGCTAGCTGATCAGCGCCTCTTTTTAAAGCTAAGCGCGCATTTTCATTATAAATTATCTGTTTAGACATATAGATTAAATTTAAAAATTAATTAATTACAGCGACTATATCGCTCTCGCTTAGAACTAAGTATTCTTCATTATCAATTTTTATTTCATCAGCGGAATATTTTTTAAATAAAACTTGATCGCCAACTTTAACGCTCATCGTTAAAACTTGCCCGTTATCCAAAGTTTTTCCTGGACCGCAAGCAATTACTTCGCCTTTTTCTGGTCGATCTTTTTCTCTGGTTTCAGGCAAAACTAAACCAGATTTTGTGACTTCTTCAGGTTTAAATGGCTTAACAATTACATTGTTAAATAATGGTTGTAGTTTCATATTTTTTCTTAAATTAAATATTTTTAATTAGCAGTCAAATAAGATGACTGCTAAATCTTTTATTATTTTAGACTTTTAAACCAACCCTGTCAAGGGCTTTATTAAACTGCATAACTATAGTAAAATAAGACTATAAATGAAAAAATATGACTTTTTTACAATCAATTATCTTAGGCATTGTTGAGGGTATTACCGAGTTTTTGCCCATTTCCTCAACCGCTCATTTAATTTTAACCGCTGAATGGCTTAAAATACCTGATTCTAGCTCTTTGAAGAGTTTTTTAATTGCTATCCAGCTGGGGGCAATCCTTTCCGTGGCGGTTTTATACACTAAAACCTTAATCAAATCACCCCGTTTAATTCTAAAAATTATCGCTGCCTTCATTCCCACGACCATCATTGGTTTAGTAGCTTATGGTTTGGTAAAAAATTATTTGATGGAAAGTTTAACTGTAATTGCGAGCGCGCTTATAATAGGAGGAATACTATTAATCATTTTAGAAAAATATTTTAGTAAAAAAGAAAAAAAATCCGCTCTTGATTCAACGACGATTCCGGAACAAAATTTAAATGATTTATCTTATAAGCACGCTACTTTAATTGGTGTTTTCCAAACGCTGGCCATTGTCCCCGGTGTTTCTCGTTCGGCTGCCACAATTATGGGTGGCTTGTCTTTAGGTGTTTCAAGAAAAAATATTGTGGAATTTTCTTTTCTCTTAGCTTTACCAACCATGGCCGCCGCCACCGCTTTAGACTTATATAAGGAACCACCCGTTTTAGTGGGTTCGGATATAATGATTTGGCTAACTGGTTTAATAGTCGCTTTTATAACCGCTGTCTTAGGAATAAAATTTTTTCTACGCTTTATTCAAAAAAATAATTTCATTCCTTTTGGTTGGTACCGAATATTTATTGGACTGGTTATCTTCGCCTATTTATTTCTCTAAATTAGCAGTTGGACAATAGCAGCTGAGTAACTCATAGCAATCGTTTAGCGATTAAAAACCTACTTAAACAGAAACAAAAACAGCCCTCCTAGGGACTGTTTTTTATTTTCTTATCTACGGAATCCATTTAAGAAGTGGTGTTCTGCCTGCAAAATAGAGTTCTGTCTACGGGGTGATGGTTTCTATTTTTCAGGATTAATATTTTTTAGCTTGCGCCATCTTCTCAAGGCTCTATCACGAGCCGCTTCAATATCTAAACGCATGGCTACGTCTGACAAATCATAATAATCTTCTAACTTAGCTTTTTCCTTTGCTTCTTCCGCGGCCTTTCTAGCTTCCGCGATTTTTTCTTCATCAAGCTCATCAGCTCTTTCCGCTGCATCAGCTAAAACAACTACTTTATCTTTCAAAACTTCAATAAAACCTCCGGAAACCGACATGATTTCTGTTTCTCCGACAATGGTTTTAATCTCCAAGACACCGGGTTTTAAAATAGAAATTAAAGGAATATGATCAGGCAAAACCGTAATCTCCCCTTGTTGAGTAGGGGCGGTTACTTGTAAAATTTCTTGTTTTAAAACCACTCTTTCCAGAGTAACGATTTCAAATTTAATTGTCTTTTTTTCGGCCATAAATATTTTTATTTTTTGGCTAAGTCCTCAATGCTGCCAATCATATAAAAATCATCTTCTGATTTATCATCGTGTAAACCATCAAGAATTTCTTTAAATCCTTTGATTGTGTCGGCTAATTTTACATATTTCCCCGAACGTCCAGTAAAAACTTCAGCCACAAAGAATGGTTGTGATAAATATCTCTGAATTTTTCGCGCGCGAGCCACAATAACTTTATCTTCAGCCGATAATTCTTCCATTCCTAAAATGGCAATAATATCTTGTAAATCTTTGTATCTCTGCAAGATTTTTTGTACTCCCCGAGCGACTTCATAATGTTCTTCGCCGACTACTTTAGGATCAAGAATAATTGAAGAAGAATCAAGCGGATCAACCGCCGGATATATACCAAGTTCAGCCAGAGAACGTGATAACACCACAGTTGAATCCAAGTGCCCGAAAGTTGTGGCCGGAGCTGGATCGGTTAAGTCATCAGCTGGAACATAAACTGCTTGAATAGAAGTGATAGAACCATTTTTGGTGGAGGTAATTCTTTCTTGTAGTTCTCCCATTTCTGTGGAAAGAGTTGGTTGATAACCAACCGCCGAAGGCATACGTCCTAACAGAGCTGATACTTCTGAACCAGCTTGAGTAAAGCGAAAAATATTATCAACGAAGAAAAGCACATCTTGATTTTTTTCATCACGAAAATATTCAGCAATTGATAAACCGGTTAAAGCAACGCGGGCACGTGATCCGGGCGGCTCATTCATTTGACCAAAAACCATTGATACTTTATCAATTACTCCGCTCTCTCTAAATTCATGATACAAATCATTTCCTTCGCGTGTTCTTTCACCAACACCGGCAAAAACAGAATAACCACCATGTTCGGAAGCAATGTTATGAATTAACTCTTGAATAACAACTGTTTTACCAACACCAGCACCACCAAACATACCCACCTTTCCACCCTTAATAATTGGACAAATCAAATCAATTACTTTAATGCCAGTTTCTAATATTTCAATATTGCTAGATTGTTCGGTAAGTTTAGGCGCGGGACGATGAATACTATATTTCTTAGCTGTTTCAGGAGTTGGAGAGCCATCAACGGTTTCGCCTAAAACATTAAATATTCTCCCTAAAGTTTCTTCGCCAACCGGCACACTAATTGGCTTTCCTGTATCAACTACTTCATCATCGCGTCGCAAGCCATCAGTTGAACCCATGGCAATGGTTCTTACAATATTAGAACCAATATGTTGTTCTACTTCTAAAACTAATTTTTTGCCATTTAAATCAATCTCCAAGGCATTATAAATTTCTGGTAGATAATCGTCAAAACTTACGTCGACAACAACGCCGATAACCTGTTTGACCCGACCTAAATTATGTTTTTTTTCAGTCATATTTTTAAAATTTTATTAATCTAACAAAGCATTAGCACCAGCGCTAATTTCCGCAATCTCGGCAGTGATGCTTGCTTGACGAGCTTTATTATAAAAAAGCTTTAGCTCATTAACCATATCATTGGCTGCTTCCGTGGCTTGATGCATAGCATTCATACGCGCGCTATGTTCGGAAGCATTAGCCTCAAGCAAAGCTTGAAAGACTTGTACTTCCAATAGTCTGGGAATCATATTATTTAAAACTTGTTCTGGACTTGGTTCAAAAACATATTCATAACCCATTTCCGGCATCAAATGTTTCTTTTCTTTCTCCGCGATTAAATCAACATTAACACTCACTCGGGGATCAGCCACAATACCTAAATATTCATCACTTGAATCAATATCAATCGGCAAAAGTTGTTTAATACGCGGAATCTGTTTTACTACACTTACAAAATCGGTATAGGCAACAAATACTTTGTCATATTTACCACTTAAAAAATCTTTGATGGCCATATTCACGACTGGCACAACTTCATTAGTGTTAGAAACCAAATCACTCTTCGGAAATTCAGCGGCCACAATTTGATTTTGGCTATAGACACTCGCTCCTTTTTTGCCTAATAAAATAAATTCCACAGGCACATTTTCATGCTTTCTAATTGATTCTCTCACTTTTGATAAAATCGCCATATTATATCCACCACACATACCGCGATTAGAAGTGATTAAAATAATTGCCACTTTTTTTATCTCCGAACGTTTAGTTAATAAAGGATGGATATATTCGCCATTATTTTTAGAAGATCGCGAAAGATGCAAAACAGTTTCCCAACTCAAATTAGCATAGGTTCTGGTTTTCAAAACCGCGTCAATTGCTTTTCTCATTTTAGCCGCCGCCACCATTTCCATTGCTCGGGTAATTTTTTTGGTGCTGGTAATTGATTTGATGCGACGATTAATTTCTTTGGTCTTAGCCATATTACTTTAAATAATCAAGCGTCTCTTTATAGTTTTCTATCAAGCGTTTTAATTTATCTTCAATTTCTTGATCTAAATCTTTCTTTTCTAAAATTAAAGCCGAAACATCACTGTTATTTTCTGCATATTTATATAAACCTTGTTCAAATAATCTCACCTTATCAACTGGAACATCATCAATAAAGCCATTGATTAAAGCATAATAAATTAAAACTTGTTTATCGACTGATAAAGGCTGATATTGATCCTGCTTGAAAATTTCATAAAGACGCTTCCCTCTTTCTAATTTACGACTTGTTTCTTCATCTAAATCAGAACCAAATTGCGCAAAAGCGGCTAGTTCACGGAATTGAGCGGCTTCTAAACGCATTTTTCCCGCTACTTTCTTCATCGCTTTTATTTGCGCGCTAGAACCAACGCGAGAAACTGACAAACCAGCGTTAATTGCCGGACGATTGCCTTTATAGAACATATCCGGCTCTAAGAAAATTTGTCCGTCAGTAATAGAAATAACATTGGTGGGAATATAGGCAGAAATATCACCGGCCTGAGTTTCAATAATCGGTAAAGCCGTAATTGAACCACCACCAAAATCTTTATTAAGCTTACAAGCTCTTTCCAATAAACGAGAATGCAAATAGAAAACATCGCCGGGATAAGCTTCGCGTCCCGGAGGTCGGCGAAGTAATAATGAAATTTCGCGATAAGAGGCAGCATGTTTAGATAAATCATCATAAACAATTAATACATCTTCACCTTTATCAAGAAAATATTCTCCCATGGCACAACCGGCATAAGGAGAAATATATAGCAAAGAGGCCGGGGTTGAAGCGCCAGCTAAAACCACCGTTGTATATTCCATTGCTCCAGTCTCTTCTAATTTTCTAACAATAGAAGCAATTTTTGATTCTTTTTGACCAATCGCTACATAAATACATTTCATGTTTTGTCCTTTTTGATTGATGATAGTATCAATCGCAAGAGCAGTTTTTCCGATTTGACGATCGCCAATAATCAATTCTCTTTGACCACGACCAATCGGCACCATGGCATCAATAGCTTTAATACCAGTTTGAACTGGCTGTTTAACTGATTCACGAGTAATAACACCAGGGGCAATTTTTTCAATTGGATAATAATCTTTAGTTTCAATTTCACCTTTTCCATCCAAAGCTTCACCCAAAGGATTAACTACTCGACCAACTAAAGCTTCACCAACCGGAACACTAAGAATTCTTTTGGTACAAACTACTTCATCTCCTTCTTTAATAACTGAGAAATCTCCTAAAATAATTGCTCCGACTACATTTTCTTCTAAATTTTGAGCTACCCCCGAGACTTCACCTTCGGCCGATTTAAAAATTAAAATTTCACTCATCATGGCTTCACGTAAACCGGAAACCAAAGCAATGCCGTCAGATATTTTTAAAACTCGACCAACACTTTTTTCTTCCACTTCAACTTTGAAGCCGGCAATTTGTTTTTTGAGTTGTTCAACAATAAAATCTTTATGATTAGGCATATTTTTAATTAATTACTAAGCTGTTTTTTAAAAATTAATAGATTATTTTTAATACTACCATCAAGGACTTTGTCATCATATTCTAAGATAAAGCCACCAATGAGAGATTTGTCTACTTCTTCCAAAAAATTAATTTTCTGTGCACCGGTTTTCTTTATGACATAATCTTTAAGCTGTCCGACAACTGTTTCAGAAAGTTTTCGGGCGCTAATTAATTTGGTTTTTATTTCGCCACTTTCAACTTCAAAAATTAAATTAATTTCTTTACTAATTTTTTCCGCAATAACAAGATCATTATTATGCGCTAAATTCTCAACAAACCGCGCAATTATCTTCTCAATTTCGTTTTCCGTTTTGTTTAACGTTGATTCATAAAGCGCCCGAGCATATTGTTTAGCCGTTATTTTCATACTAATTAATCAATTTTTTAATAAAATTAGCATCCGCCTCATCAGTCATTTTTTCATCCAGCAATTTTCCCGCGACATCAATAATTAAATCTCCAGCTTCTTTTTTAAAATCTTGCCAAGCCATTTCTTTATCCGCCGCAAATTTTTCTTTTTCTCCAGAAATTATTGTTTCTGCCTTTTCCTTGGCATCAATAATTGCTTTTTTTTGTAATTCTTCAGCTTGATTAGAAGCCGCGGCTACTATTGTATCAGCTTGCTTTTTACTATCTTTTATTATTATCTGGCTCTGAGCTTCGCTTTCCGCTAAGTTTTTTTTACTTAATTCAGCATCCTTTAAACCCTGATCTATTTTTTTCGTTCTATCAGCCATTATTTTAACAATTGGTTTGAAAGCAAAAAGATAAAGGACAAACACCACCAAGCCAAAATTAAATGTTTGCGCGATGAGTAATTTATAATCGATATGAAAATCGGATATTATTGATTCCATAATTTTACAAATAATAAACTAAATAATAATCTAACTAGCGCTTCCTAATTTTTAAGAAACGCTGTGTCAAATAATTATTTGATACTGAAAGCAATAACTAAAGCATAAATAGCAATCGCTTCGGCAAAAGCTGCCATCAAAAGCATCGGAACCATAATCTTACTGCTTGATTCGGGATTGCGGCCGATTGCTTCCATCGCTTTGCTACCAATAATTCCGATAGCAAAACTTGAACCGATGGCTCCTAGGCCGATTGCTAAAGCTTTAGCAAACATTACATTTTCTATCATATTTTTTATTTTTAGCGCGAATTTATAAGCGCCATAATTAATAAATTATATATTATTCTTCTATATTTAATGTTCTTCATTTAATGTTCTTCAGCGGTAGTATGAATAGTCAAATAGGTTAAAATTAAAGTCATAAAAATAAATGCTTGTATCAAACCGACAATAATCTCCAAAAATAAAAAAGGGATGGGGACTACCCAAGCCAATAGTGCCGACATTGATACTAAAAGCACTTCGCCGGCAAAAATATTACCAAATAAACGAAAAGATAAACTAGCCACTTTAGCTACCTCACCAATTATTTCAACTATGCCCACAAAAGCCTTAATCGGATTTACTATTATTACAGTAGGGTCTTGTTTAATTTTTTTTGGTATTTCTAGAAAAGCTTTTAAATTAACAAATTTGTTAAAATGATGCCAAAGACCTAAGGCTAACACACCAAAAACATGGCTGGCAAAAACGCCAATAATTGCTAAAGCTAAAGTAGTATTAAGATCGGCTGTTCCTCCCCGAAAAAAAGGAACAAATATTTTTTCCCCGTGTTCAAGCACAATGCGCCCCACAGAGCCAACTCCAGGTAAAATTCCCGACCAATTATTTATTAAAATGAAGAAAAAGAAAGCTAGTAACATTGGCGCAAAAAGTAATGATTTTTTGCGCGAATGAGTTACGCTGTCAAATAAATTTAAAAAAACTTCAATAATCGCTTCAAAAAAATTCTGCAGTCGTCCAGGAATTTCCTTTAACCTTGATCTAACCGCCAAACTAAAAACAATCACCAGAAAAACAACCAGTAAAGAATTTATCAACGAATTTGTGATTGGTAATGGTCCAATATGAAAAAGTGTTTCCGCATAAAGCGGACTCTCGTGACTTACTTCAGCAGTAGTCTCGAGACTTGGTTCGATATTAACTTGGTGTGCAGTATCACTATCATCCATAAATATTTATAAAAAATATTTACTAAAAATGTTAATTAAAATCAATATAAAAAAGCACCTTTGGTGCTAAAGAAATATTTATTCTATACACCTTTTTCTACTTTTGATAAAACAATTTCTTTTCCTGTGTTATCTAATATTTTATATAATCTAAAAAATATTAAAAGTCAAGACTCTGATTTTTCGCTTTTACAGTAATATTTCACTGTTTGACACTTTTTATCATCTATTGCTAAATATTAACTAAATTCTAAACAAATTTCGAGCTGTATTAGTGGTAACTTCAGCCACTTTTTCTAATTTTATTCCTTTAATTTCGGCAATTCGGGCTGCCACATACTGAACCAAAAGTGGCTCATTTCTTTGACCACGATAGGGCTCAGGTGTCATGTAAGGAGAATCAGTTTCTATCATCATTTTATCTAAAGGCACTTTTCTAATTAAATCATCCCAATTTTGACTAAAGGTTATTAATCCAGTAAAAGAAACAAGTAATCCTAAATTAAAATATTTCCAAGCTAAATCTTCGTCACCAGAAAAACAATGCACTACTCCCCAGGGACGATTATTAGGAATTAAATGTCCATATTCTTTTTTAAAATCTTGTAAAATAGCGAGTAGATCATCATGAGCCTGACGACAATGAATAATCACCGGCAAATCTAAATTACGCGCTAAAAGTAATTGCGCCGCAAACACTTCTTGTTGTTTTCTTTTTAAAGCTCCTAAATCTTTAGTTGGATCTAAATGATAATAATCTAAACCGGTTTCGCCAATAGCAACTACTTTTTCAAATTTAGCAAGTTTTTCATAACTACCATAATCAAATTCTTCAGCCTGAGCACGAAAATTATATTCACCATTTTCATCATCATTATCTACTAAACTTTCTTGAAGATGAATTGGATGTAAACCAATCGCGGCGTAAACACCACGTTCATATTTATTAGCATAATTTAAAGCGCGATTAGAAGTTTTAAATTCTGAACCAACTAAAATCATCCAAATTTCATTATCTAAAGACCGACGAATGGTTTCGTCAGCATCATCTTTAAAGGCGGCAAAGTTTACATGTGCATGGGTATCAATTAACATAGAAAATTTATACTTAAAAAACGCGAAAAAAATCGCGTTTTTTATTCTTTTACTTGTTTATTATTCAGTTTTTTCCTCGCTAACATTTTCTTCAACTTCAAATTCAGGAGTTGAAAAATGTTCAGCTGGTGCTGATTCAGGATGTTCTGGCATTTCAGTCTGAGTTTCTAAAACAGATGAAACTTCGGGTGTTTCAGTTTTTGCTTCCGAATTTGATTGCTCAAATTCTGCCGGAGCAAATTCTCTCTTGATCTCATCAACTGACTCTTTTACTTCCTGCATTGGATCTTTTACTTCATGGTTAGCTTCTTTTGCATTTTCTTTTGCACCAAAAAGTTTTTTAAACCAATTGCTCATAGTTTTATTGATTAATAATAACTACTTATATTGTAGCATTTTGAGCCTAAAAGTCAATAAAAAAGCCGATAAAATAAGGTTAAAAATCAATTTCGGCCAAGAGATTTTTTTGCTTTTTACTAAGGTTTTTGGGAATATTGACAATAATGCGGACATAATGGTCTCCTAGACCACGACCATGCAATTTTGGCACCCCTTTTTCTTTAATTTTAAAGGTCGTTCCTGATTGAGTGCCTTCGGGAATTTTCAATTTTACTGTGCCATGTACGGTTTCTAGGGGTATTTTATCGCCTAAAATCGCTTGTTTTATGGAAATTGTCGCCTCTGTTCTAATATCATAGCCATCTCTAACAAAATACTTGGAAGGTTCAATCTTTACTTTCAAAAATAGATCTCCGGCCGGTGCCCCCTTTAAGCCTGCTTCGCCTTGACCACTTAAACGAATTGATTCGCCCTCGTTAATTCCGGCTGGTATTTTAACCTTTAGTTTGACATTAGCCCTGATAATGCCCGAACCAGAACATTTGGTGCATTTTTGGCTATATGTTTTGCCCTCGCCACCACAAGCTGAGCAAGGGCTTTTTGTTTGAATATTACCTAAAATTGTTCTTTGTAAACGAGCTACATAGCCGGTTCCGCGACAAGTAGAGCAGGAATTAACCTGCGAGCCTGGTTCAGCTCCGGTACCTGAACAATGTTCGCAACGAGTATTTTTAGAAAAATTGATTTCTTTTTCTAAGCCAAAAATTGCTTCTTTAAAACCTAGCTTAATTTGCATTTCTAAATCACGACCCCGACTTGAGCGGCGATTAGTACTTCGGCTAGCGCCACTAAAACCAAATATATCACCAAAACCACCAAATATATCACTCAAATCTTCAAAATCAAAATCCATTTTTGTGCCGTTTTGAAAACCAGAAAAACCACCCCAATTGGCACCACCAAAACCGGCCTGTCCACTCTGAAAAGCCGAACCAAATTGATCATACTGCTTTCTTTTTTCGGCATTACCTAAAACCTGATAAGCTTCGTTGCACTCCTTAAACTTTTCCGCGTCACCACCTTTATCCGGATGGTGCTCATGCGCTTTTTTGCGAAAGGCGGCTTTTATCTCATCTTGACTGGCACTTTTTGAAACTCCCAAAATTTCGTAATAATCTTTGGACATAATTTATTGATTCAACAAACTGCCTCTTTAAAATAAAAGAGGCAGTCTAAAAAACAATAACTTATTTATTTTCTTCAACTTCACCTTCAACAACATCATCTTTTTTTTCTTGACCACTTTCTGCTTGTCCTTGAGCACTGGAACCATCATTAGGATTTGTACCAGGACCACTGGCACCGGCTCCGGCGGCTCCAGCTTGTTGATACATGGCGGCGCCAATTCTTTGCGCGACTGTATTAAGCGCTTCTAAACCTTTTTTCATTTCTTCTTGACTATTACTTTCTTTAGCTTTTTTAAGCGCTTCTAGTTTTTCTTCCAATTCTTTTTTATCTTCGGCCTTCATTTTATCACTTGATTCTTTAAGCATTTTTTCGGTCGTGAAAATAACCGCTTCGGTTTGATTTTTAATTTCAATTTCTTCTTTTTTCTTTTTATCATCTTCAGCATGCATTTCCGCTTCTTTTTTCATACGTTCAATTTCTTCTTTGCTCAAACCAGAAGAAGCAGTAATAGTAATATTTTGTTGTTTATTAGTTGCCTTATCAGTAGCGGAAACATTTAAGATGCCGTTTTGATCTAAATCAAATTTTACTTCAATTTGCGGAATTCCGCGCGGTGCATTAGGAATGCCATCCAAAATAAAACGACCTAAAGTTTTATTATCACTTGCTAAAGGACGTTCACCTTGAACAATATGAATTTCCACACTGGTTTGACCATCAGCGGCAGTGGAAAATACTTGTGATTTAGAAGTGGGAATAGTAGTGTTTCTTTCAATTAACGGTGTAGCGACTCCGCCCAAAGTTTCAATTCCTAAAGTAAGCGGGGTAACATCAAGTAATAAAACATCTTTCACATCACCTTGTAAAACACCCGCCTGAACAGCGGCGCCCAAAGCTACTACTTCGTCCGGATTAACATTTAAGTTAGGTTCTTTGCCAAAAAATTCTTTAACTTTTTGTTGAACCAAGGGCATACGAGTCATACCTCCAACTAATAGCACTTCATTAATCTCGTTAATTTGAAAACCGGAATCAGTAATTGCTTTACGACAAGGTTCAATGGTTTTCTCCACTAAATCAACTACTAAAGACTCTAATTTAGAACGACTAATTTTCATGACCAAATGTTTTGGTCCATTAACATCAGTGGTAATGAAGGGTTGATTAATTTCTGTTTCTTGGGCAGTTGATAATTCAATCTTGGCTTTTTCCGCGGCCTCTTTAATTCTTTGCAAAGCCAAAGAATCCTTAGACAAATCAATTCCCTGATCGCGTTTAAATTCCTCAATAATCCAATCAATGATTCTTTGATCAAAATCTTCGCCACCTAAGTGAGTATCACCGTTAGTCGCTTTTACTTCAACTGTATCAGCGGAAATATCAAGCACGGAGACATCAAATGTTCCACCGCCTAAATCATAGACAACAATTTTTTGCCCATTCTTTTTATCAAAACCATAGGCTAAAGCAGCCGCCGTTGGTTCGTTAATGATTCTTTTTACTTCCAAACCGGCAATTTGACCGGCATCCTTAGTCGCTTGTCTTTGCGAATCATTAAAATAAGCGGGGACAGTAATAATCGCTTCGGTAATTTTTTCTCCCAACTTAGCCTCGGCATCAGATTTTAATTTCGCTAAAATCATGGCGGAAATTTCTTGAGGACTATAATCCTTATCACCCATTTTTACCTTGACCCCTTCACCGGCTTGAATAATTTTAAATGGTGAATTTTTAAGGTCTTTTTGTACCTCTGCTTCATGAAAATGACGACCAATTAATCTTTTCGCCGAATAAACAGTATTTTCCGGGTTAATCACCGCTTGTCTTTTAGCGGCAGCGCCAACAATTCTTTCGTTGTTTTTAGAAATCGCCACAACAGATGGTGTGGTGCGATTACCTTCAATGTTTTCAATAATTTTAGGAGCGCCTCCCTCCATAATTGCCATGGCGGAATTAGTCGTTCCCAAATCAATTCCTAAAATTTTTCCCATATTTTTTTAATATTAATTATTTATTGATTATTAATTATTTATTAATTACTTATTGAATGATTGACGGCCCGCAAAATTGCGGACCGATTTATCAGCCAACAATTATTTTTTCTTTGATTATTTCTTTTTTGTTTCAATTTTAATGGTTTTTGGTTTAACTTCCGCGGCTTTAGGAACAGTGATCTTTAAAATACCTTCTTCATTAACTGCTTTAGCTAAATCACCGTTAACTTTGGTAGGTAAAGCAATGGAACGATAGAAAGAACCGCGTCTAATTTCCTTGCGATAATAATTCTTGTCGTCAATTTCTCGCTTTTTCTCACTCTCACCTTTGATGCAAAGAATGTTGTTTTCAATGGAAATATTAACTTTTTCCGGATCAATTCCGGCTAATTGAGTTTCAATAATAATATTGTCTTTATCTTCGTACATATCAACTGCCGGTGTAAAACCAAATTGATTTCCTCTAATGGTTGGCAACATGGATTCCATTGCTTTATCCATGTCGTCAAACTCCGAGAAAAATGGTGTCCATTTTATAAGTGACATAGATTTATATTACCCAGCTATAAAACTTTTAATTTTATAAGTAGATATAGTTAGGCTTAAATTAATTATTATATACTTTTTAGTGATAATTATTCTTTTTTAGTGATAACTTTAGCCGGCTTTATTACTTTTCCATTTAATTTATAGCCGGGGATTACTTCTTTGGCTACTATTTCGCCCTCGCCTTCAATCGCTTCCATAGTTTCATGGTCAAATTTTTCACCAATCGTTTTTATTTCTTCCACGCCATTATCTTTTAAGATTTCTCGAAATTGATTTAACACATGACTTACACCAACTGCCCAAGGACTTTTCGCTTCGTCCTCGCTTAGTCCGGCGAGCGATAGTTTTAAATGATCAAAAACCGGAATAATTTCTTGAATCAAATTACGATTAGCGTATTTTACAAATTCAATTTTATCTTGAGCTGTTCTTTTGACTAAATTTTGGTAATCAGCCAAAGCTCTTAAATATTTTTGTTTAAAATCCTGACTATTTTCTTCATTTTGGCTATTTTCGGCTGACGTATTTTCACCAATAAATTCAAATCTGGGTTTTTTTATGCCCTCAACTTCTACCTCAGCACAAAACAATTCTTTCGGACGAGCCCAAATTTTTGCCGAATCATTTTTTCCTTCTAAATCTTTTTTTCCGTCTTTAACTTCTTGATAAATAACTAATTCTTTTTTATTTTCCGAATTAAGAGCTTCGTCTAAAACTTCATACTTTGCTCCTTTATAATGCTGGTAAAGACCTTTCTTTACTTTTTTTCTTGTCATATTTTTTAAACAAACTTGTTTTTAATAAATTCTGCTAAAGCTAAATTACGCGCATAGTCCATGCGCATTGGACCTAAAATACCAAAGACGCCATTGACTTGATTACTGCGATATTTTACTAACACTGTACTTAAAAAATCACCAAAGGGATTGTCTTGACCAATCAAAACCTGTTCTCCTTCTTCAAGATCCTCAAATACTTCATCAATTATTTCCTCTAAACGATCAATAATATTAGAAACATCGCAAACTGCGTTAACTTGTTTAAATTCTGGTTGGGAAAATAAATTTGATAGACCAGTATAATACAAATCATTCTTATGAAATGCCCAAAAAACCGCGGCACCAGCCAATTCAGCAATTACTTTAGCAGTTTGACGAAAAGCTACTTCATCTTGTTTAAACAAACTGTTTAATAGTTTTTCTTCTCCTTCTTTGAGGGGTTTATTTTTCTTATTTTTCCTCACATTTTCCAAGTAGATCTGATAGGCTAACTCGGTTGGCACTCGGCCGCTGGAAGTATGGGGTTGATAAATATAACCTTCATCTTCAAGTTCCATCATCTCGTTACGAACCGTGGCCGGGGAAATATCTAGCTTATATTTTTCTACCAGCGCCCCCGAGGAAACCGGTTGAGCAGTTTTTATATACTCTTTGACTATGGTGTTTAATAAAAATTGTTTGCGATCCGTTGTCATATAAATTGAATTTAATTTATAATTAAAACCACTATATTCATTATAAACAAAATTAGCACTCAAGTCAATAGAGTGCTAATATATTTATTTTTTGTCTAATATTTAATAATTTTATCCTTATTCAGATTCCTAAATCATAAATTAAATTCCCAAATCGTCAATCAAATTCCCAATTTTTTCTTATATTCTTGATTTAATTGATAAATTTCCGGAGGTAAAATTCGGACGGCAGAAAAATCAAGTTGTGAGCGATGAAGTAAAGAATAGTATTTAAAATAATATCCATTAATAACTACATCGGAAACTAGATGCACTGCCCCGGATATGGCTAAGGTGAAAAATATTACTTTTAAATTTTGTTTTTTTCGAAAAATAAAAGCCAGTGCTAATAAAATTGGAAAATACTCCCAGGCGTGAAAAAATAATCGTATTTTATCACTAATCAAAAACTGACGACTTTCAATGAAGTATTGAAAATTAAAAGTCGGACCAAAGACTAAAAAATATTCTAAAACATGATCTAAGTCAATTAAAAAACCGCCCATAATTCCCACAATTATTCCTAGACCGGGCTTCTTAAACAAACGTCCACAAAAATAACCAACAATGATTGCTAAAGAAAAATGAATGGTTAAATGTAAAGATAAAGGCATAAAAACAAAAACACTAAACAAAAACTTTCAGTGTTTTATAATTATATCATTTTATTTACTACGATTAAAATACCAAGCTAATATTTCCTTGGCAATGGGTGTCGCCACAGAACTACCTTCACCACCTTCTTCAAGTAAAACTACAAAGGCAATTTCCGGATTTTCATAAGGAGCAAAACCAATGAACCAGGCATGAGGCAAATTTTTCGTTGACCATTGAGCGGTGCCGGTTTTACCGGCCACACTAACGTTTAGCGAACTTAAGGAACGACCACTACCGATGGTAATTGTTTGCCGCATTCCTTCCCTGACTATCTCAATATTTCTTTTATCAATAAAATTTTCATTAATAATTTCGGGTTTTATTTCTTTTATCACCTCATTATTACTATTCAATATTTTGGTTACAAAATGAGGTTTATACAAAGTTCCACCATTAGCTAAAGCGGCCGTATAATTAACCACTTGGAGTGGCGTTACTAAAACATCACCTTGCCCAATCGCAAAATGATAAGTATCGCCAATGTACCATGGTTCTTTTTTGGTTTGTTCTTTCCAAGCGCGTGTCGGTACAAAACCATCAGCCTCACCGTTTAAATCAATGCCGGTTATTTCTCCTAGACCAAACAAACGAGAATATTTAACTAAACCATTCAATCCTAAGCCAGTAAAATCACCGTAGCCACCGCCGATATAATAAAAGAAAGTATTGACGGAAAAAGCAATCGCCCGTCTAACATCGGTTGCTCCATGACCACCAGCTAGCCAATCAGGAAAAAACCATTCCCCAATTCTTATTCCTCCCGTACTTAAAAAACTGGTTCTTTCATTTATAATTCCTTCTTGCAAAGCCCCGGCCGCAAAAATTGGTTTGATTGTTGAGCCAGAAGGAAACTCACCGCCAATTGAACGATTTAAAAAGGGTTGATTAGGATTACTGATTAATTCATTATATTCTTCCTGACTAATTCCACTAGCAAATTTATTATTGTCATAAAAAGGGAAACTAACTAGACTTAAAATCTCGCCATTTTGCGGATTCATAATTATCACTGAAGCTTTCTCTAACTTTAATTTGGTTAAATGTTCTCTTAATATTTCTTCAACCTTTAGTTGCAAATCTAAATCTAAAGAAAGTAATAAATTATTACCGTCTTGAGCCGGGATTTCATTAATCACTTTTTTTTGTCGTCCTAAAGCATCAACTTCAATATTTTTTTGACCTGTTTTTCCTCTTAATTCTTTTTCCCAATAATATTCTAAGCCCACTTTACCGACATAATCAATTAAGGAATAAGTTTTATCAAAATTGGCTAATTCGGTTTCACTTATTTTGCCGGTATAACCCAAAACATGAGACAAACTCGTGTTCTCAGCAATTTTAACTTCATGAGTATTAGCAAGAAGATATTCGCGTCTAATTTTATTACTTAAAAAAACGCCCGGCCAATGGGCTAATTCCAAATTTATGCGCATCGCTGTTTCATAATCAATATTATCTTTAATAAACAAAGGCTGATAAGATTCCAGGGTGCCAATTTTTACCTTGGCTAAAGTTGATTTTATTTCATAAAAAGTCAAACTATCACTTATCAAACTAATTTCTTTTGAACTGGTGGAAATGGTGGTGGTTTGATTATTAATATTTTTTTGACCATCTAAAACAGCACTAATTTCTCTGATTAAATTATCACGCTCTAATTCTGCTCTAGGCATATCAATCGGTCGAAAATAAAGAACGAAATTAGCTTTATTACGTACTAGGGGATAAAAATTTTTGTCATAAATAATGCCTCTTTTTGGCTCAATAATCTCGGCGCGCAAACGATTCCCTTCAGACATTAAATAATATCGTTCACTTTTTACAATTTGCAACCAAGCCGATCTAGTTATTAAAATTACCAAAGCAAAAATGGCAATAATTAAAAACTGTCTTAATTTATCAAAATTAAAACTCCGAGTAACCATTTCTTTTTGACCAGCATCGGACAAAAAAGATTCTTCGGTCCAATCGGAGTAATGATGTGAATCTTTTAAAGCACCAAAGCGAAAACGACCTTCTTGAATACTAAAAGGGTCAGCAGTTTTATCCTGGATTATTTCTAATAATTTTTTGCTTGGTTTATTTTTAAACATTCAAAATAGGCCTAGTATTACTTTTATTAATTAAATATTAGGGCTAATTTAATATTAGCTTTATTATTTTATTATGGCAAACACATAATTTAATAAGTAAAAATTTATTTAAAATTAGATAAAAAATAACTTAAATTTAATAAAAAGAAAGTTTATTTTTTGTTCATATCCTTTATTTTATAATTTAAGATAAGGACTTAAAAAAAATTTAATCAATAAATTTATGAAAGTTTTATTAATTGAAGATGACAAACAAATCGCAAATACCTTAAAGCGTTTGTTAAAAGAAAAAAATATTATTCTTGATTGGGCAAGTGACGGAGAAAAAGGTCTTCAGACCGCTCTAATAAACAAGTATGATTTAATTTTACTTGATTACAATTTACCGTTACTTAATGGCCGGCAAATAATTGAAAAACTAAGACAAGAAAAAATAATGATTCCGATTATTATGCTCACGGTCCGCGCGAAAGTTGAAGACAAGGTTGATATTTTAAATTCTGGAGCTGATGATTATTTAACTAAACCTTTTTCATTTTGCGAACTATTAGCTCGAATCAAGGCTGTTGCTCGTCGCCCCATAGTATTAAAAGAAAAAAGATTAAATATTAAAAATTTAGAACTTTTTCCTGATAAATTTCTCGTAAAAAGAAACGGCAAAAATATTCGCTTACGTGCTAAAGAATTTGCGCTGCTTGAGTATCTGATGACTAAAAAAGGTTATTTTGTTTCTCGCCAAGAAATCATGGAAAATGTCTGGGACGAGAATGCCGACCCTTTTTCTAATACAATTGAAGTACATATCATGAAATTGAGAAAAAAAATTGAAAATAAAAATCAACACTTTATTTTTACTATGCCCAATCGTGGCTATAAAGTAGATGAAAAAGCTTAATTCTTATTAACTTGATAAAATAAAAAAGTATGAAAAAAATTGACCTTGATTTTCTTGAAACTAATAAAAATTTGAACGAAAAAATCAATAATCTATACCGACTAGCTGAATTTGGCAGACTTTCAGCTGGCGCTTTTCACGATTTAATGAGTCTATTAACGGTTGTCTTATTAAATCTGGAAAAATTAAGCAAATTAAAAAATAATACTGATGATTATTCTCAAATTAAAGATTCTTTAGCACAGGCCATTCTGGCAAGCAAAAAAATGGAGGATTTAATTTGCTGTTTAAAAAGATATTTAAGCCAAACAAACGTGAAATCTTCTTTCTTGATGGCTCAAGAAATAAATTCAGCAATTAAAATTTTAAATTATCATACGGTAAAAAATAATATAAAAATAGTTTTTCATAATAAACTGGCAAATAAACCATACTTTGGTGATCCAGTAAAATTTAATCAAATCGTCTACAACTTACTAAGTAACGCGATTGAATCATACGCAAAACAAAAAAGCGACCAAGCGCGAAAAATTGTCATTTTATTAGACAAAAGAAATAATAAAATTATTTTAAAAGTCAGTGATTACGGGCCCGGCATAAAAAAACAATTGCTTAAAAAAATCTTTTTACCATTTTTTAGTACGAAAAAAAGTTGCGGCTTGGGTCTTTATATAACCAAATATCTAGCGGAAAAAGAATTTTTAGGGGAAATAAAAATAAATAGTCAAATTAATAAAAAAACGGAATTTTCTATAATTATTCCTCAAATTAATAAAAAAAGCACCTGATTAATTAATGACTAGAGTTGATTGAATAAAAGCTAAAAAGTGTTATAATAAAGCCAACTATGATAGAATTAAAATTGTTTATATTGTAAAAAAAATGAGTAAATTATTGTCTATAATTGTGCCCGTCTATAACGAAGAACGACTAATCAATAAGTCGCTACCTTTAATTTTTGATTTAAATACTAACAAAGAAGTAATTGTTGTTGATGACGGTTCTACTGATAAGACTCCGGAATTGTTAAATAATTTAAAAAATAAATACGATTTTATTTTAGTAAGACAAGACCTAAATCAGGGCAAAGGGGCGGCTGTTAAACGTGGACTGGAAGAAATACGTGGCGATTATTTTATTATTTGTGATGCTGACTTAGAATATGATCCACAAGATATAATTAAACTGTTTAACGAAGTTATTAATGAGGAGAGCGACAATATTGTTATTTATGGATCCAGATTCAAAAATGTTAAAAAAATTTCTTTCCATTATTTAGTTAATACTTTTCTGACTAGGATGACCAATCTTTTATTTGGCAGTCATCTCACTGATATGGAGACCTGTTTTAAACTTGTTCCTAAATCAGCTCTCAAAAAAATTCGTTTAAGCGGTAAAAGATTTGAAATAGAACCAGAAATTACGGCTCGTCTTTTAAAATCTGGCTATACTATAAAAGAACTCCCCATTAGCTATAATCGACGAACTTATGAAGAAGGAAAAAAAATAACCGCTAAAGACGGAGTGTTAGCGGTTAAGACTTTATTAAAAGAGTGGTTTAAAAAATAATAACAAAATTATAATTTTAAGAAGTTTAGCGAGGCAAGAGACCTCGTTTTTTTAAAACTTCCATTTGTTCTAAATAATCTCGAGCTGTTTTATCGCGATGATTTTTTTTGATTGCTAAACGCCAATAATGTTCAGCCTGAGAATAATCCGATAAACTCCAATAAATAATACCAATTTGATTATAAATACCAGGCATATCAGGTTCTTTCTCTAAACCGCGCAAAGCATAATCAATTCCTTTATATAAATCATTCACATTATTAGATGAGCCATACAAGGTTGCTAAGAAAAAGTAAGCTCGAGGATTATTGGGTTTTTCTATTAATATCTGACGATAAATTTCTTCAGCCAAATCTTTTTGCTCAGCTAAAAGCGCCAATTCAGCCAGATTAAATTTATTTATTAAAGTTGCATCATTAACCAAACTTCTTAATTGCTGACGAAAATTCCATGTATCAATCCGCTTTTCTGCTAAAAACTCTTCTGGATAATAATCATTTAAAACTAAAATTACATAATAACGATCAAAATATATCAATGACCATTCTTGGTCGACTAAAATTCTTCGTAAAAACGTTTTTGCCCAGGGGGTACTATCAAGAAAAGAAAATACAATTGTTTTAAATTCATATTTTTCCATAACTTCTTGCCAAACATTTTCATCGGTCTGCATGGGCAAATATTCTTTTTTAAAGAAATCAACGCTAAAGGCTTCCGGCCGATTATCAACGAATACTTTAACCTGATCCGCTAAACCAAAAATCAAAGCGCTGCCAGAATCATAATTGTTAAAAATAGGTCCGGCAAGATTATTTTCTTTAAAAAAATTAAAAGCATCTTCACTTCCCTGATTAAGTCCTAAGCCAAATTGTTCTTGAGAAAATCTTTGTCTATTATTTCGATCAATGAGTAATGAAATGGCGGAAAATAAAAAAATAAAAATTAAAACAGACAAAAGAGCGGGTTTAATATATTTTTTAAATTTCTGATCAAAATCTGCTATTTTTACTCGTAAAAAATCAAACAATTTCCCCCACAAAAAAGCTAAAGCCGGATATAAATTAGCGCTAATTATCACTAGTACCACTAAGCCAAATATAGTTAAATTGCGTACCGCAAATAATCCTAAAAAAGAAACAAACAAACCAAAAAAACAATCAACTAGACGAATCTTTTTTTGAAATAAATAATTAGCAAGAAAACTAATAACAAGAATTAATAAAAGCCACCTAAAAATTTGATAATTATAGTTTAAAAGTAATTTTTCTAAAAAGAAAATGCTTTTATTCTCTACAATTTCATAGCCGTAATTAGTAAAAATTTTAAAAGGATAAAGAAGACCTTTAATATGATTGGGATTAACTAGACAAGCTAAAAATAAAGAGAGGAAAGCATAAATATTCTGGCGGGTTTGTTTAAAAACTTGCCGAGCCTGTTCCTTCAAATTAGTTATTTTAATTAATTTCTCTCGCGAAAAAATTTCTCGCCATTTAAATCTCGGTAAAATATCAGCTAATAAATAAAAACCGGCCAAAGCTAAACCGAGAAAAAAATAAATATGAATATTAGCCCACAAAATAAAAAGCGGGATTAAAATTTTTAAACTTTGGCGACGAGTTAATTTTTTACTTTCTAAAACTAACCAGGTGATTGCTAAAAAAAGATAACTAAACATTTCCGGCCTAATTTCAGTGCGTTCACCCATGAGCAAAATTGTTGGTAAAGATAAAAGCGCTACCAAATAAAAATTAGATCGATTTTTAGCTAATTGGAAAAAAGCAAAAAATATGGCTAAGGCCAACAAAATATTAAAAACAGAGAGTAATTTAAAACCACCTAATAAATAAACCCAATAAAAAATTAATCCTCCCAACCAATGATGATTAATGAATTTAAATTCCGGTTCAGTATAAGAATAAAAATTTTTAAATAATAATTCGGGCGATTGAAAAATAAGGCGCCCATTTTCTAAATGACGCCCTAAATCAATCACGGCTAATTCAATTTTTTGCGCAAAAACTATTACAATTAAAATTGCCAAAGCCAGCCGTATCAAATACTGCCAAATTTTTTCTTGATTATTAAGTATTTCTGAATTACGGAAAAACTTCATATCTGCCCTTAATTTATTATAATATTATATCATTTTATCTCTCATTTTGACAAAATAAAACCCAGTTTGTCAACTGGGTTATAAATAAAAACACACGATCAAAAAACTAAATTTTTACTGCTAAAAAATAACATTTTTTAATGTTTAATTGTAAACAACAAGTAAAGCATTGATGACCAAGCATCCAAAGATCTTTGTCTTTGTCGTAGTAACTAATCGGATGAAAATATTCGCATTCATTAAACCAAACTCCTGAATTATAGGCCACCATAGAAATTTTTTTAAAGTCAGGATATTGATCCAAAAAAGCCAACATTTCTTTAAAAAAAGCTGGACGAAAACCAACTTTTAGCAGGTTGTTAGCAATCTCTTCCTGTTTTTCAAGTTCACCCAAATAAAATAACTGGGCAATAAATTCTTTGGTCCCGATTAAATCCTTGGGATCAAGATTCATAAACCGAGAAACAAGTTGCATTTTTTCTCTATCAGAAGAAAGGTTTTCTAAAATCTTTAAATATTCAGCTCTTACTGAATACTGGGCGGTAATCGCTTCTTTTTCCATGATTATTTATTTTAGTTTAATATTTCAATTTAAAGGTACGACTAAAAAATTTAATCATATAAACTTTGGGTTGTCAATATAAAAAACACAAAAATTCTTTCTTAGTTTTATTATTTTATTTTTTAATTAACATTGTTATCCCTCTAATTACTAAACCAACTAAGCCACCTAAAATACTGATGGCCATAAAAAATGAAAACAGATGAAACAAACCAAGAGGATCACAGTCGGGCTTATATAATTGGCCAGTTGTAAAACAACCATGATGAAAAAACTCCATCAAGCTAATCACTAATAAAGAAGTTAAATTAATTGAAATAGAGCCCACTAAAAATCCTGGAATAAATTGATAGCTTTTATCTTTCTTCTGAATTAATATCAATAAAATACCGGAAATAAAGGGTATTAATATGCAAACAATAAAGATTGTTGGAAAAACGCCAAATAAATCCGCATCTAAACCTTTTGGTGTTAAGGAAATTAATATGCTTAGTATCAACATTCCTAGCCAAAGATAAAATAATCTTTTTTTCATATTTTTTATATTATAATTTATTTATCTTGACTATGTTTCTTAAATAAGAACCGTATTATTCTTCAAAAAAGTGAAAAGAAGCCGCTATTTTTTCATCAAAACAACTTTCCGGGAAAAAACCAAGCCCAATCTGACATTCTTGCCCGGTACTCCAGAAAGCTACTTTCTTTTGAGCGGGGCTATAAATTATATAATAAGTATAATTAGCAAAACATTCAGTCTTATCTAATCCTAAACCATCACCGTCAATTTCTATTTTATAATTCCCCACAAAATCAGTCGGTGTTTTTGTTTTATAACTACAACCCGGACCCATTTTTTGCTTAATAATTTGTTCTAAATCAGTTTCATTTTCAATATTAAATATGACAATGTGCCAAGGGATAGGATAGTTATAAGTATTATCGTATTCTGGAAAGAAAGTATTTTCTGTTTTTATCAACTCACCAGTTTTTATATCTTTTTCTATTTTATATTTTTGTGTCAAATAAAAATTATTATTTTTGTTCAAAACTTGATTAGGCAATAAATATTCTTCTGAATTGAAAAAATTATTCCACCACTTACTATTGATTGAAAAAGAGGGATAGGAAAAAGAAAATTTATAATTATTATTTTTATATTCTGACCAAGGAATTTCGCTAAATTTTTCTAGTCGTGTTAGTGACCAAATGGAATAAAAACGGGAATAATATTTATGAATCGCGATTATTTTGGTGGTGTTGTTTGTAAAAAAATAGGCTGAACCCATTCGTTCAGAAAATTTAAAATTGTCCAATTTCAAATAATCTTGCAAAATAATTCGGCCGTCTTTACTTTTAGTTAAATATTTTTCTCCACTCAAATCTAATTTTACAATTTTTTCCTCACTAAAATTTAAACGCCAAATAGCTTTAAAAAGTGGTCTTGGATCTCCTTCTTGAAAAATTATTGGTTTATAATATAAAAAAGCTAAACAAAAAATACCACCAAAAATTAAAAAAATGATTAATATTTTTTTCATAATAAAAATTCACTTACATTTTAAAATTAACATACAAACAAGCAAAAATCAAAAAAACTATTACCTTAATTACTTTAATTAAATAGTTAAATAACGCTCTGAAAAATAAAAAACCCCAACTTTAAAGGTTGGGGCTGCAATAATCGTTGGCCGCCTAATAAATCATAAAACAAGTAAATAAAATAATTGCCAGCAATGTAAATGATTTGATGTAATGAGAAAAACGATGTTTAACTAAAAAACGATGGCACGATATAGAGGTAAAAAATGCTAAAATTAGCAAAATAATAACGATTACATCCTTAATTTCAGTTTCCATGATTATTTATTTTTTGGGGTTTTTATTCAAAGAACTAGTAAAAAAATAGTATATCATAAGATATACTATTTGTCAATAATATTTAATTTAGCAAAAGTAATTATTTCAAACCAAAAGTAACTTTCACGGTAATCATTACTTCCTTATCAATACTAGAGGTATCATAAGAACCATAGTCAGATACTTCAATGGCGCCCAGCGGCATTACTTGAACAACGCCCATGGCAACCGATTTAACATCATCTACTTTTGCCCCGCTACTATCCGCAATAGCTTGTGCTCTGGCTTTAGCGTCTTTAATTGCTTCGGGCAATAAAGAAACTCTAACATCCGGTAATTTAGAATAATAATATTCCACTGGATTACTTGAAAAGATAACACCCTGAGCAATTACTTTTTCAATATTTTTTACCAAATTTTTTACTTTTTCCACATCATCGGACTTAACTTCAATTGACTGAGTTAAGTTATATTCCTTCGGAGCATAAGCATCACTTTTATAAATCTCATACATATAGACCGGAGAGATTTCATATTTACCGGCGAAACCTTGTTCATCTAAATAAGCAGCCACTAGGCCTTCATCCTTTTTCATGGCTTCATAACCTGATTTTAAATTAGTCGCAAAAGCGGTACGCGAAAAATTACCTGTCCAACGAGCTGAATCAGATGTGACTGGTAATTTTGCTGATCCGGAAATAGAAATGACGTTATTCAATTCTTTAATATCTAACAAAGTTCCCGAAACAAGCAAGGCGGCAATGACCAAGCTTAATCCGAGAATGACTCCGAACGGAATTAATTTAGTAGGTTTTTCCATATTTTTAATTAGGGCTAGTTATTCTAGCTTTTTTTATATTAATTATATAATTAGTTACTTTCTGACACGATTAATTACTTTCTGGCGATACACTTTTTTCTGATATGCTTTTTTCCTTTTTCTTACTAAAAAAGAAAATATAAATAATCTCTAAAACAGCTAAAGTATTTAAAAGAAATAAGGCGATAAACCAAATCTTATGACTATTTCGGCTTGCCTTCCAGAGTGCTACTCCCTTCCAGGGCATAACCCATAACATTAATAAGTAAAAAATCCATTGATTATGTATGAAATATTGGGCTGTCATATTATTTTTTAAATTAATTTATTATGCTTTCTATCTTTATTATAACAAAAAATTAATTAAAGGAACAGCTGGGAATGTGAGTGCTGAGAAGATGTTTATTTGTTTTATTTTTAACTAAAAAAGTCAAAAATAAAATAATTTATAAAAATTGAAAAAAATATAATAAAATGTTATATTTTTATTATAAATCATTATAAATCATAAATATACTATGCCAAAAAAATATTTAATCATTAACACTGGTAGCGCCTCCAAAAAATATTCTTTTTATTTTGATGCTGAAAAAGTTTATTTCGCTCATTTTGAAACTGAAGACGGAAATTTTATTGTCACAGAAACAGCTGAAAAAATCGGTAAAAAGAAAACCATAATAAACGAGGACAAATATATCAATGCTGTTAAATTTATTGTTGACTCATTAATTGAAATCGGACTGATTGGTTCAAAAGACGATATTGATTTATCAGGCGTAAGAATAGTCGCTCCCGGAGAATATTTTTTAACTAATCGCTTAATTGATGATGAATATTTACAACTGGCTAAAGTCGCTTTAGAAAAAGTTCCACTTCATCTTGGTCCAGCACTAAAAGAAATAGAAAAATTAAAAGAAGTTTTAGGCGATAAAAAACCAATTATTGGTGTTTCTGACAGTACCTTTCATGCTTCTCTTCCTGAACAAGCAAAATTTTACGCAATTCCTATTGCCGATAGTCGTCGTTTCGGTATATATCGCTTCGGTTATCACGGAATATCAGTACAATCAGTTGTTAGTAGAGCGACTGCCACTCTTGGTCATTTACCAGAAAAAGTAATTGTCTGTCATTTAGGTGGTGGAGCAAGTATCACGGCGGTAAAAAATGGACAAAGCATTGATACCTCAATGGGATTTACTCCACTGGAGGGATTAGTGATGGCAACTCGGGTTGGTGATGTTGATGCAGGAACAGTTTTATATTTAGCAGAAAAACTTAATAAAAATTATCAAGAATTAGAACATTATTTTAATAATAATTGCGGTCTCCTTGGCTTGTCAGGAAAAAGCGATGATATAAGAGAACTTTTAATTAATGAAAGTGCAGGTGATGCGGATTCTGCCCTAGCTCTAAAAATTTATGTTAACCGCATAAAACAATATATTGGTCGCATGGCGGCTGTTTTAGGTGGGGTTGATTTATTGATATTCGCTGGAACAGTTGGGGAAAGATCTTTTATTATGCGAGGAAGAATTTGTGATAATCTTAATTTTCTAGGAATAGAACTTGATAAAGAAATAAACGATAAATCAGAAGGAGTTGAAGTAGAAATAAGTAAGGCCGGTGCTAAAACTAAAGTTTTAGTGGTTAAAACTGATGAAATGGAAGAAATTGCGAAAGAAACATATCGTTTAGCAAATTTGGTAAACTAATATATTATTTATCAAAAACAAAAAACGAGCTTTAATGCTCGTTTTTTATTTTGCTCGGGGGCAGGGACTCGAACCCCGATAGCCAGGACCAAAACCTGGAGTCCTACCATTAGACGACCCCCGAATATTTAATTAGTATGTAAATCTTATTAATTATTAAGAAAAAAGTCAATAAAAAAACCGCCCCGCCCTTTTTCTGAGTAAAAAACCTAAACTTTGGCGTAACGGCGCACCGCCACTAAACTGGCTAGAACATTAATGACCAAAATAGCTAAAAATTGAAAACCAAAAATAGACCAGAAATTATTGATAAAATATGCCAAGATATTAATATTATAACCCATGAAAAATACTTCTAAATATGGTTGGAGTAAGGTTAAGAAAGGATAAAAAATAGCAATGATGATTAGCGTGCTGAGTAAAGTATAGACAAAAGCCGAAAATACATAAGGCAAATAAATAAATGTATTAGAAGCTCCCACTAAACGCATAATTTCAATTTCTTGGCGATGAGTGTAAATTGTTACGCGAATGGTATTATAAATAACTAGCAAACTGGTTAAAATAAAAACGGCAATAATAAAAAATCCTACTTCATTAATTTTTTTAGTGATACTATTTATCTTGTTTAAAACAACGGTGTTATCGGAAAAATCTCTTGATTCAATAATGGAATTATCAATCATTCTTAACTCATTAATCAATAACCCGGCCTCATCTAAATTGTTGGGAAAAATAACTAAACTGGGTGACAAAGGATTTCTGCCCAGTTCTTTCAAAGCGGCTAAAATTTCTTGATTGTTTTTATACTTCTCTCGAAAATCAGCTAAGGCCTCTTCTTGCGAAATATAGGTTACGCTTTTAACTCGTTCCATTTTACTGATACTATCTTTTAAACTGAGTATTTCTGTTTCTGGAGTTTCTGCTTTTATATAAAGAGCAATATCAATTTTTTCTTTTATTGCTAAAGTGGCGCTGTCGCTGGTGACGCGAATGGTAATTAGTGTATTGATGGAAAAAAGAGCTAAAAGCAAAATAATAACAGTCGCCGCTGATAACCAAATATTTCGGGCAATATCTTGAAAACTAAATTTAATTATTCGATATAAGGTTAACATTTATTTAATGTTAGAAATTTAATGTTAAAAATTAAAGCAAATATTTTCCCTTCATTTGATCGCTGATAATACAACCATTTTCCATAGTAATAACTCGGCGATTCAAACGATTAACAACTTCTTTATTATGCGTAACTAAAATGACTGTTGTGCCAAACTTATTGATTCGTAAAAGCAAATCAATAATTTCATTAGCATTTAAGGCATCAAGATTGCCGGTTGGTTCATCGGCTAATAAAATTTTTGGCTGGTGAACAAGCGCGCGCGCAATAGCTGCTCTTTGTTTTTCACCACCGGAAACTTCACTAGGATAGCGCCCTTGCTTATCCTCTAAACCAACAATCTTCATTACACTGGGCACAATTTTCTTTATTTTCCTTGCGCTTCCCCCGGAAACCTCCAAAGCAAAAGCAACGTTTTCAGCCAACGTTTTTTTAGGTAATAATTTAAAATCTTGAAAGATAACACCAATTTGTCGACGTAAATAAGGTACTTCTCGTTTAGAAATTTTAGTGATATCCCAATCACCAACAATTACTTGCCCCTCGTCCACACGCTCTTCACCGATTAAAACTTTAACTAGAGTTGTTTTTCCCGCCCCAGATTGACCAACAATAGAAACGAATTCACCTGGCGCAATCGTCAAGCTAACATTATTTAAAATTTTATTTTTTCTCCCGTAAGATTTAGAAGCATGTTTAATGGTTATCATATAAAATGCTTAATTTTGATTGGCTAAAACCTTAAGACCATAGCGGATTAATTTTTCATGATCAGCAAAATTATTTTCTTTACTACTGGAATTTAAATTAATAAGGATTAAATTATCTTGCGCTGATTTTACTTTGGTGAGTAAACAATAACCAGCTTCATCAAGATAACCGGTCTTTGATCCTGCAATCGGAAGTTCGCTATTTTTCAAAAGCTGATTAGTATTTGTTAGACGAAATGATTTTTCCGTATTCAAAGTTTGAAATGAATAGCTTTTAGTAGAACTAATTTTTTGAATTAAAGGATTTTTTAAAATCTCTCTACTTATTATAGCATAATCATAAGGAGAACTCACGTTGTTTTCTGATAAGCCGCTGGGTTCAATAAATTTAGTATTCGTAGCACCTAAATCACTGGCTAATTTATTCATGCGTGCAATAAATTCATTTCGAGAAAGACCGCTAACACGCACTAAAGTTTCTACGGTATTGTTAGCTGAACCAACTAAAGAGCTATAAAGTAAATTTTCAATTGTAAGAGTATCTCCCTCAGCAACTCGTAACCGAGATTCTAAGCCAGCTGTAACATAGTTATGATTATAATTAGAATCTTGTTGTTTATAGGTAACGACTTTTGTTAAATCCGGTTTAGTATCAAGAAAAACTTTCACCGCGCTTAATTTAGTTAAACTGGCAATTGGAGCAACGCTTCTTTCATTATTACTCCATAATATTTTTGCATCACTATCACGCATTATAATAGCTGAGGCGGCTGTTAAATTAGGAACATCAGAAATTTGCGGAGTAGCTTGTTGAGTACTGCTAATAACTTCGGAAATAACTTCCACTCGAACCGGAATTATTCCGGCTCCTAAAGAAGCAATTTTTTCAAAGGCCACTCGATCTAAATCAATCACTCGATCAGGATGAATTTTTCGATCTGGTCCATAATCATTAATAGTCACATCAACATACTTACCATTATTTATATTATGAACGCGCAATACTGATCCCTTGGCAAAATCCGGCGAAGCCGCAAAAAGACCTTCTTTATATTTATACCAACTGGCATTGCCGACCGTCATTACTCCTGGTTTTTCTAAAACTATCAACCAAGCCGAAGTAGCGTCAGTAGTCATTGAAACATATTGTTCCAGAGAGTAATCTTTAGTCGGCACAGGTCGCCAAACACTGGAAAGAAAATCAAAAGAAAATATTTGTTTTAAATTATCACTTTTCTCCGGATAATAAATTTTAACTTCCATGGGGCGACTCGGATCATAAAAACCTTTAGTAATAAAAGAATATTCGTAGGCCGGAGTTAGAGGCTCCCATTCCCAAGGAATACGAAATCGTTCATTATTTTCTGAAGTTATCAGTTTAAATTCATCAGTAAAAGCAAGAGGATGATTAATAATTTCTAAACCGCGACCACTGGCTTCTGCGATTTGGAAATTAAAAAATAATATGGCAAATAAACTAATAAATAATGTGAAAATTTTTCCTTTTTTAGACATAAATATCTTTTTTTCTTATAATTTTTAAATTGACTAAATCACTTTGATAAGCTTATAATGAGAACAAAGCTTGTTTATTGTTTTTTACAGTTTTTTCCCTGCTTTTTAAGGCAAATTGGCTTTTTGCGGATATCGTATAGTGGTTATTACGTCAGCTTCCCAAGCTGAAAATGGCGGTTCGATTCCGCTTATCCGCTCCAGGCCGAGATAGCTCAGCTGGTAGAGCAACGGTATCGTAAACCGTAGGTCGTGGGTTCGATCCCCATTCTCGGCTCACTTAATTGAAACTAAATTGAAACTAAGTTTACTTATTTGTTAAACTTAACTCAACCAATTTAAACTAAACTCACTTGATTGTTAATGATTGTCACTTGATTATTAACGATTGTTAAACTAACTGGCAAAAAAATACTGCCACCATTTAAGCAAATTACTTTCCGGCGCTTGATGTTTTGAATTTACTTCTTCCTGACTTAATTTATTTTCTTCTTTTTCTATTACAACCACGGTTTCACCGGGTTTTTTTAAATTTAAATTCAGGCGCGCCTGTGCCTCTACAGATTGCTCAGAATTTAAATATTTAATCATCTCTTCTAAATTGCCGATCTCTTCTTTATCAAATTGTTCTATCTCCGCTTTTATATCAGCCAGCTCTTTTTCTAAAATTTTTTTCTGACTATAAGTTCTAGCTAAAGGAAAAGCGATCAAAATCAAAAAAACCAAGCCCACGATTGCTAAAAATCTCTGACTAGTAAAAAAACGGTAGATTGTGCCGTGTTGTTTTTCTTGATAGCCAGCACTAAAAACGCGTGGCTTAACTTTTCTTCTCACCATGTCATAATTATATCACAGCTTTTCTCTTAAAGCCAAAAAACCAGCTAGACAAGCTGGTTTTACTTTATTTTTACAAAATATTGATAAATTAATTATAAATAAAAATAATTTTAGACGCTTTTTTAGGTTCTTTTTTTTTAGTTTCTTTCTTTAGGTGTTACCCAAAAACCCATATACTTGCCCAGCATTAATCTAATCTGAGCATCTAAACAAGGAATAGCGCCGAAAAAAATTATCACCAACGGAATAAATAACCATTCTAAAAACATAAATACTTTTTTCCAAATTGAATATTGCGGTGGTCTTTTAGGTAGGAGTAAAGTAGAAATAATAGCGGATAAAAATAAACCAACCATGGCAAAGCTCATTAAATTCTGAGTAACATAAGGAAGGTTGCTGGATAAAACAGTGGCATTAAAACGATCTCCACCTAAAAGCATTGGTAACCAACCTAAAACACCAATAATAATGGCCGTAGTTGCCCAAGCATGAAAACCATAGAGTTGAATAAAAATATGATTGGCGATGCGTGCTTTTTTTAAACCCTTATTTTTCCAACGCTTAATGGCATTAAAAATTAAATAAGGAATATTTTCCGCTCCCCAAGCCCAACGACGTTGTTGTTTATATAAACTTAAAATCGTTTGTGGAATATTACGATCACAGGTAATGTCCATAGAAACATCAAAGTGAATTGGTTCTACTCGATAATCGCCATTATAGTGCATCAAACAATGCCAAAATATTCTTGAATCCTCACTCACACTTTTAGGTGACCAAAAACCAATTTCACTTAAGGCCTTAAAAGTCATGGAATGAGAAGAATAGGTAACTAAACTTTCTTGTCTAATTTGCATCATCATCTGCCAAAAAGTATTTGATGAAGCGGAGACACGAGAAAAAAATGGCGCTTGCCAAACATTATTATGATAAACCGGAATGGGTTGATAACTGCAACGATAGGGATCGGGGATAGTTAAAAATTTATAAGTAAAGGCAAAAAAATAACCTGATCTTACAATAGTATCAATATCAAAGACACTCACCAAAATTTTATTATAATCCAAACCTTCCTTATCAATAATATCTTTTTTTACCTCTTTAACACACCAAGCTTGATTTGAACCCTTGCCTTTTATCTCACCTTCAATTCCATCCGGATGAAAAACAATCGCAAAATGTTTAAATTTATTAGCAAATTCCTGACGAATAATCTCAGCTTTTTCCCGGCCAGCCTCACCGGCTCGTCCCTCAATCGCTAAGGCAACAATGAATTGTTTATTAGGAAAACTATCTCTCTCAATTGATAATAATGATGCTCTAATAATTTCTATACTTTCATTATAAGTTGGCAAAACAATCAAATGAATGACATCTTTCCAAGTCACGCCCTGTCTAGCTAAAGAATTTGGTTGAGCATTTTCCGAATCTAATTTTCCGGCTGCTAAATTTTCACATTTCTGGCGCCAATCAGTTTTCAAACCTTTTTTTAAATTTCGATACGAAGCAATCAAAAAAATAGCCATATAAATAACCAAGAGCAACCAATAAACATCAAAGGCAATAATAAAATAAGCCACGAAAACTGGCTCAAAATAGGATAATATTATTAGAATAACAAAAGTTGAGATTGATAAAAAACCGGGTAAAATCTCTAATATTCGATAAATTTTGTAATCACGACCACTTAAATCAGTCGCTTTTCCGACTCGTAAATAATAATTTTCTTGCTTCATATTGAACTTTATCGTTTTTTAACTAAATCTGTCCCCTTCTTTTTAACTCAAAAAAGCTTTTAGCACAAGCCCCAACATCAACTAGGGCATCGTGCGCTTCGGGAAAACTAGTTTGAAATAAATGTTGATAAAGTTCAGTTAAATTAGGCCATTTATAGCCTCCACGACCATTAGGTATCTGACAAACATCAGCTGTTTTTTTCATGGTACAAATTTTATTCGCTAAAGGAAAAGGACTATTTAGTTTAGTGCGTAATAATTCCGAACCAATGATACTTTCATCAAAATCAAAATTATGAGCGACTAAATAAGTAGCTAAGTTAGCATCACGGATAAAATGTTCTAAAGCTTTTTTTAAATCAACTCCTTCTTGCAACGCTCTGGCTTGTGTAATGCGATGAATCTTAGCTACTTCATCGGGAATAACAAAACCATCAGGTTTAATAATATAACTATTACTCTCCCAGTGATTACCATGAAAATCATATAAACTCCAAGCAATTTGCACTATCCGAGGCCAATTTGAAAAATCATCAAGGGGAGCTTGATAATTTTTAGGCAAACCAGTTGTTTCCGTATCAAAAAATAAATACATAATTTAAGAAAAAATATCAATTTCTTCTCCTTCAGGCAAATCTTTTTCTATGGCCGGTAAATATGAAGGGTTATTTTTTTTAGTTTCTGTTTCTGGCTTAGTTATAGGTGTTTTTTCTTTATTTATGAATGTTTTTTCTGGACTAGGTGCTTCGCTTGGTTCATTTAGTTTAGCTTCACTTACTTTACTTGATCTAACTTCGTTTGCTTCGCTTGACTCAAAATGTTTTTTAATAACTCGTCCTCGAAAATCAACCGGTTTAACTTTCGTTAAATCATTTAAAGACATGGTAGGTAGTTCTGATTGATTAGTTGGTTCAGTAAAATTTGCTTCAACTAATTTTTTACGCTCTATTTCTTTCGCTTGTTTTCTTAATTCTATTTCTTGTCTTTTTTCTTCTCTTTTTTTGCTTAAACAATTGCGACAATAAACCGGTCGAACACCATCAGGTTCAAAAACAGTTTTAGTCATTTCACCACATTCCGAACAAACCGCCTCATAGCCTTCTTCTAAATTACTTGCTTTTTTTGCTTTGCTAATTGACCCCTTAGACTCTACCTTTGATTTAACTTGCTCTTTGATATTATTGTTTGCAGACCCAACATTTCCCGATAAACTCTGACTTAAGCTCTCGGCCTGACTAGGACTTAATTTACTTAAATTTTGTTTTGAAACTTGATTTTTAGAACGTTCATCATCACCATAACTTTCATGCCAACGCATAATCTTTTCTTCAACTGTTTCTCTGTCAGTAGCATATTTTTCTCGCGAATAAGCAATAACCTGCTCAGTATTATTGGTTTTTTCCTCAACTTTAAGCGGTGGCAAGCCAACAGCAGAAAAAGGTGAAGAAGCAATTCCATCAATCATTAATTTCAAATACATTTCATATTTAGGTAAATTAACAAGATCTTCTTCAGAAAAAATGGGTGTAAATTCTTTAACCAATTCTTCAGCATCGGCCGCTCCCACTCGAAAAACAATTAGCGTTCCGACGTTGCCAAAAACAGCCGGTTTAACTTTTTCATTAAGTTGTTCAATATATTGATGCGCTAAAATTAAATTTAGGCGATATTTTCTCGCTTCGGACAAAATATTAGCAAAACTATCAGTGGAAAAATTTTGGAACTCATCAATGTACAAATAAAAATCACGACGATCTTTTTCTGGAAGATCAACGCGACTCATGGAGGCTAATTGAATCTTAGTAATCATCATCGCCCCTAACAAGGCGGAATTATCTTCACCAATTCTTCCCTTAGATAAATTCATGATTAAAATCTTGCCTTCATCCATGATATTTCTAATATCAATTGAAGACTTTACTTGACCAATAATATTTCGCATTAATGAACTGGATAAAAATTGACCAACTTTGTTTTGAATAGGTGATACAGCTTCAGCGGCAAACTTATCCGCATAACCGGAAAATTCTTTTTCCCAAAAAGCCTTAACCACCGGATCTTTAATGTTAGCAACCACGCGTTTGCGATAATTTTTATCCGATAACATGCGCACCACGCCGAGTAAAGTTGAGCCGGGAAAATCTAAAATAGCTAAAATAGCGTTGCGTAAAATATATTCCAAACGCGGTCCCCAGGAATCAGCCCAAAGTTTTTGAAAGACACCGATTAAACCCGAGGCAACCAAATGTCTTAAATGTGGTTCAACTTGTTCAACCACATTAAAAGCAATGGGGAAATTAATATCCGCGGGATTAAAATAAACCACATCCTTAACGCGATGGCTAGGAATATATTCAATTATTTTTTCTGCTAAATCACCATGCGGATCAACAACCGCCACGCCATAGCCAGCGCGAATATCATCAACAATCATGTTTTCTAAAACCGTTGATTTGCCCATGCCTGTTTTTCCAATTAAATACATATGCCGACGGCGATCGTCGGTTTTAATACCGAACTTTTTCAGTTCGTTACGATAATTTGTTTGGGCAAAAACCGTTATATTATCTGCCATAACTGTCTATTTATTTAAATCTAAATATTATTCTAAGGGCTTTCTGATTAATTGCTCAGGAAAAGCAGTAAGCTGTTCAGAAAAAATATTTGATAAATTATTGGTTAAATGATCTAAAATATTACGCCAAGAAGTAACTCCTAAAACAATAATCGCGATAAGGATAAAAATTTTAAGTAAAGAAGAAATTACACTCCATAAATAATATCGTTTAATGAATTTAACAGATTTGTATATTTCCTGACTGATTTTTTCATTTTGTTTTAATTGCACTAAAATCTGAGAACCAACGCTATTCGGTGAAGCAGTGGCACGTATCTGAGTTGTTTGTTTACTTCTGTTAGAATTATTTATATTAACAAAATCAGACTGCGAATCTGTTTTAAATTCTTTTTTCGCCATATATTTAATTTTTGCTTTTTTAATCTCGTATTTAGTAATCTCGCAATTTACAAACACCGGCTGCTGCTCGCCCTAACTCAACAAATTCTTGCATTTGCTTACGAGAATAAGCTTTTTTTCCTTTATAAGTGGAATCTACTAAATCAGTATCTGACTTAAAAACTTGCAAAAACCAATTCTGTGCTCCCTTTATCATCTCCCCCATTTTAGTAAAATCATTTTTATCTAAAAGACCGGGAACTACTGTTGTTCTAAATTCATGCGGTAAGCCACTCTTAATTATCATTTTAACACTTTTTTCAAGATTTTTGTAGTTGACCGATACATTGACAGTGGCTTCATATTTTTCCTTGGGTGCCTTAAGATCCATAGCAATATAATCAATTAATTTTTCTTTAATTAATTGATTTAACATGTCGGGATTGGTGCCGTTGGTATCAAGTTTAACATCATAACCAATCTTTTTTATTTTCTTTATAAACTCCGGCAAGTCAGGATGCAAAGTTGGCTCCCCGCCAGTGATAACTACTCCGTCTAAGCGACCAAATCTTTCCCTTAAAAAAAGAAAAAGGTTTTTAGTGGAAAGCTCGGAAAAACCTTTTTCTTTTATATTTTTTTCATCCTCTCCCTTGCGGGGCAGGACAAGCATAGGATTATAACAAAAGTGACACCTAAAATTACATCCTTGCGTAAAAATTATAGCCGCTAAATGATCGGGGTAGTCGAGAATAGATAATTTCTCTAAACCTCCGATTATCATAGATTTTACTAATTAATCACAGTTGATCTTAAAAGTCTTACGATCTTTATATTCAGACGCTTTCCCAGGGTTATAATTTTTGACCGGTGTTAACCAGCCGACTACGCGACTGTAAACTAAGCATTCTTGTCTTTGAGTTTGCATGGGGCTCATATTTTTTTGACGTCACTTGATTAGCTGGTTAATCAGTGAGTTTGATTAATCAACATTTTCAAGGTTAGTTATTATCTAAATTATAAATTAAAAATTAATTAAATACAAATAAATTATTTCTGGTCTTATCAGGGTAAAAAAAATACTCATTTTTAAAGGGAAAATTGATGTTTTTAAGGTTTTTCTATAATTGATTATGTTCAGCTAAACGAACATCTTCTACTGACTCTTTAAAACCCAGCTCTTCATCACATTTAGGACAAAATTTATGTTCTCCTGATAAATAACCGTGTTTGGGGCAAATTGAAAAGGTAGGGGTGATGGTAAAATAGGGCAAACGATAATTTTCAATAATTTTTTTCACCAATTTTTTCGCTTCTTCACCGCTTGGTATTCTTTCACCTAAATAACCGTGTAACACCGTACCGCCTGTATATTTAACTTGTAATGAATCTTGTAAATCAAGGGCGGAAAAAATATCATCCGTGTAATTAACATGTAAATGAGTGGAGTTTGTATAATAAGGATCAGCGCCAAGATTTTTTACTGCTTCCGTATTAGAACAAATTATACCCGGATAAAGTTGTTGATCTTTTTTAGCGAAGCGATAGGTACAACCTTCACCCGGTGTTGCCTCTAAATTATATAAATTATTAGTTTCGTTTTGGAAATCCATTAATTTTTCACGCATAAAATCAAGAATTTCAGCGGCAAAAGCTTGTCCTTCCGGAGAAGAAATATCCTTACCCATTAAATTCAAAATTGCTTCGTTCATACCATTAATACCAATCGTGGAAAAATGATTGCGCCAATATTCACCAAAACGAGCCTTAATATTTTCTAAATAATACATTGAGTAAGGATAAAGCCGATCTTCAGTAAATTTCTCTATAATCTTTCTTTTTATTTCTAAACTATCTTTAGCAATATTCATTAACTTCGTTAATCTTTCTTTAAATTCTTCTTTATTTTTTGATAAATAACCAAGTCGAGGTAAATTAATCGTAACTACTCCCAATGATCCGGTTAAAGGATTAGCACCAAATAGTCCGCCCCCTCTTTTTCTTAGTTCACGATTATCCAATCTTAAACGACAACACATAGAGCGCGCATCATCACGTTTCATGTCGGAATTAACAAAATTGGAAAAATAAGGGATGCCATATTTAGCAGTCATTTCCCAAACCGGTATTAAACTTTCTCTGTCCCAATCAAAATCTTTATCAATATTATAAGTGGGAATGGGGAAACCAAATACTCGTCCGGTTGAATCGCCCGCCAACATCACTTCAGCAAAAGCCTGATTAAACATGTCCATTTCTTTTTGAAATTCCTTATATTTTTCTGGCATTATTTTTCCACCAATAATCACATTTTCCTCGCCAATCATGGGTGAAGGAGTAACATCAAGCGTAACGTTAGTAAAAGGAGTTTGGAAACCAACTCGTGTCGGAATATTAATATTAAACATGAACTCTTGTAGAGACTGTTTTACTTCTTTATAAGTTAAATTATCATAACGAATAAACGGCGCTAAATAAGTATCAAAATTAGCAAACGCTTGCGCGCCGGCGGCTTCGCCTTGCAAAGTATAGAAAAAATTAATTATCTGTCCTAAAGAACTGCGAAAATGTTTAGGCGGATTGCTTTGTACTTTTTCGCTCACGCCCCGAAAACCTTTAATTAGTAAATCTTTTAAATCCCAGCCACAGCAATAAGGCGCTAATAAACCCAGATCATGAATATGTAAATCACCATCAACATGCGCTTTACGAATATTTTCCGGATAAAGTTTGTTTAACCAATAGCGAGCGGAAATAGCCGAAGCAATATAATTATTCAAACCCTGAACCGAAAAACTCATGTTACTATTTTCTTTTAAACGCCAATCCGCCTTGCCTAAATAATCTTCCATTAATTTCTCATCAATTAAGTCAGTATTTATATCTCTAATTTGACGACGTTGTTCACGATATAAAATATAGTTTTTGGCCATTTTTATCTGTCCGTTTTCCATTAACACTTCTTCAACTAAATCTTGCACGTCTTCAACAGCCGGAATACTATTTTTATGAAATTTCTTATTTATCTTCATTACCACCTGATCAGATAATTTTTTGGCTAAATGTCGATCATCCTGATCGGCAGCCAGGGCGGCTTTATAAATTGCTTGCGTTATTTTTTCTTGATCAAAACTAATAATTTCGCCGGAGCGTTTAATAATTTTGCTGATTGTTTCTGGCATAGGGATTTTTATTTATTTTTTTCTTTAATAAGTTTATTTAATTCTTTGCGAAACTCTTGAGCATCCTTAAAAGATTCATAAACCGAAGCATAACGAATATAAGCAACCGAATCCAACTTCTTTAAATTCTTCATCACTATCTGACCAACTTGCTTGGAAGTTATTTCAGTTTTTCTTAAGCGTTGCAAATCTCTTTCAATAGCATGAATTAAACGTTTAAATCGATCGGCGGTGATTGGTCTTTTTTCACATGATTTTTTTAAACCAACTACTAACTTTTCTCGACTATAAGCTTCCCGACGACCATCACGCTTAACAATTACCAAATCTAAGAGCTCAATTTCTTCATAAGTAGAAAAACGAAAAGAACATTTTAAACATTCACGACGCCGACGAATAGAGAGGCCATCGGTGGCCACCCGAGAATCTATCACTTTAGTGTCTGAAAAATAACAAATTGGACACTTCATATTTATTATATTTTAAATTTCTCAGGAAAATACCATATTTTGTGGGTGTTTTTCTTTTTCAGCCACAAAATATTGTATTTAAGTCTATTTTAGCAAATTTTAAAAAGTCGGTCAATTAAGCTAATTTTAAAATAATTTTAACTTTTTTTAAAGTTATCCACAGGTAACAAAAAACCGCTTCAGAAAAAAAGCGGTTCTTTTTATTTTAAAATTATTTAAAAATCCTTATTTAACCCATTTTTTTTCTAATAAATGCCGGTACACTCAAATCATCATCCGCCTCATCCTCTGGTTTATCAACTTTTTTACTATCTGCCACTGATTTCATTGGCAAATTCTTGAAAACAGAGGAAAATTTAGATTTATTTCGGTCATCACCAGTCGTTTTTTCTCTTTCACTCTCTTTTTCAGCAATAAAAGGATTAGGAGTATAGACGGGTTTAACAATTTCGCTCTTGCGATTTTGGCTACTGCCATCAAAGCCGGTCGCCACAACAGTAATCTTTATCTCATCCTTCATTTTATCATCAATTACAGCACCAAAAATAATTTTTGCCTCTTCATCAGCCGCCGCCGTAATAATCTTGGCTGCTTCGTTAACTTCGCTCATACTAAGCTCTGGACCGCCCGTCACGGTGAAAACTATACCTCGCGCACCATCAATCGACATATCCAATAAATTAGAGTTTATGGCCTGTTTAGCGGCTTCTACCGCCCTATTTTCCCCGGTAGCGACACCAATACCCATTAGAGCTGAGCCAGCATTAGTCATAATTGCCTTAACATCGGCAAAATCAGCATTAATCGCTCCGGGAACAGTAATTATTTCTGCAATTCCCTGCACACCCTGACGCAAAACATCATCGGCAATCTTAAAGGCCTCAAGCAATGAGGTTTTTTTATCAATCACTTGTAGAAGTTTATCATTAGAAATGGTAATTATCGCATCAACTTTATCAGCTAACTCAGCATAACCGCGATCAGCCACATTTTTACGCTGTCCACCCTCAAACATAAAAGGCTTGGTTACCACAGCCACAGTTAAAGCGCCCAATTCTTTGGCAATTTTGGCGATTACTGGTGTAGCGCCCGTGCCTGTGCCTCCACCTAGACCACAAGTAACAAAAACCATGTCGCAGGCTTTTAAAGACTCCTTAATCTCGTTTTCTGATTCTTCAGCCGCGGATTTACCTAATTCCGGATTCATACCTGCCCCTAAACCACGGGTAGTTGTTTTGCCAATATGTATTTTTTCACTGGCTTTATTATGATGCAAGGCCTGAATATCAGTATTAATCGCTACAAAACTGACTCCTTTAACACCACTGTCAATCATGCGATTAATTGCCGAATTACCGCCGCCGCCGACGCCAACTACTTTTATTTTTGCAAAAGTTTCTATTTCTGGTTTTACTTCAGCCATAAAATCGTTAGCTTTTAACGATTCTAAAATATTTTAGAAACGAAAAATAGCTGTATCTTATTTATTTACTACTTAGGCATTATCTTGTTAAAAAGGCCTTTTGTTTTAGTAAATAGATTACTTAAGTTTTTCTTTAATTTACCAACTGGAACATTTTCCCCATCCAAATTACTGCCATAAATTACTAAACCAAGGGCAGTTAAAAATTCTGGATTCTTTACTTTATCAATTACCACATTAACATTTTTAACCACGCCAACGGCCGCTGGTAATCTTAATTTCTTTTTAGCAGATTCTACTAAACCGTCAAGTTCAGCACCACCACCCACAAAAATAACACCCGCCGGTAACATTCCTGACCGATCAATCTTTTTAAATTCCAAATCCACTTTTTCAAATATTTCTTCTACGCGGGCATTGATTATTTCAGATACATACTTTCTAGAAATAACACTGATATCGTCATTCACATCTTCTTCCTTGACTAAATCACTAACATCAATTTCATCATCCTGACCACGACCAGTAATAATATTAGCACTACCATATTCACGTTTAATTCTTTCAGCTAAATTAATCGGACAACGTAGGCCAATCGCCACATCAGCGGTAATATGTTCCGCACCAATTGGTAGACTGGCTGTATGAATTAAATTCCGCTCTTCATAAACAGCGATTGAAGTAGTTGATGAACCTAAATTGATTAAAGCGGTACCTAGTTCTTTTTGTTTGGGACTAATAACCGCTTCGGCAGCCGCAATCGGCGCTAAAACAATCGCTTCAATTTCTAAACCAGTTCTATATATTGCTCTAGATAAATTTTTAATTTGAGTACTTAAACCTTGAACAATCAAAGTTTCCACTTCCAATCTAATTCCATTCATGCCAATTGGATCTTTAACATCAGTTTGATTATCAACACAAAATTTAATGGGAATTACATGAATAATTTCATAATTGACCGGTACAGCTAGAGCTTGAGCCGCTTCAATGGCACGTGTAACATCATTATCGGTTATTTCACCATCACTGCGTCCAACAGCCACTACTCCTTTAGAACGCTCACATTTAATGTGCGGATCATTAATGCTCACAAACACCCGACTGATAGGCACACCGACCAATCGTTCTGCTTTTTCTAAAACAGCTGAAATTGAAGAAGTAGTTTCTTCAATACTATTTACTATGCCACGATTAACCCCAGCTGTGGGGCCAGAAACAGCGCCGATAATTTGTAATTCATCTCCGGCTGCACCTGTAATTTTTTGCCCAATAACTAAGCGAATTGAGGTCGAGCCAACATCTAAGCCGGCGATAATATTATCCTTCATAAAATTAACAAACTAAA
>DAONYH010000005.1:0-56445 GCA_035414245.1 bacterium
TTAATAGAGCTTCTTTTCTTTATATTGCTCAATTTGAGCTTAATTAGCTTATTTCTCAAAACAAACCTAAACTTACTTAAGCAAATTTATTGGTTTTTGTCAAGATGTGTATTTTTTAAACAGGTGTATTGCAATAATATAAACAATAATAAAACCGCCTTAAAGGCGGTCTTATTTTATATCAATCAAGTGATAATTATGAGTCTAATTGGCACCAATTCTTATGCTAATTGTTTTGCAACAATTAGCCACTCCGACCCTAATGTCGGAGGCGACCATCTCTTCTTTCCACGTGGAAAAGAAGAAATTACTCCCTAGAAAGGAGGTGATCCATCCACAGCTTCCGCTACGGATGCCTTGTTACGACTTCGTCCCTGTCATCAGTCTTACCTTCGTCCCACAAAAGTGAGCCTTCGGGTACTACCAACTCCCTTGACGTGACGGGCGGTGAGTACAAGACCCGAGAACGTATTCACCGTGGCATAGCTGATCCACGATTACTAGCGATTCCAGCTTCATGAAGGCGAATTTCAGCCTCCAATCCGAACTGAGGGTAACTTTTAGGGGTTAGCTCCACCTCGCGGTTTGGCGTCCCTTTGTATTTCCCATTGTAGCACGTGTGTTGCCCAAGGCGTAAGAACCATGCTGATTTGACGTCATCCCACCTTCCTCCCATTTAAAACGGGCAGTCTTCTATGACACATAAAACATAGAATCAGGGTTGCGCTCGTTTCCCGACTTAACGGTACATCTCACGACACGAGCTGACGACAACCATGCAGCATCTGTCTAGCACCCTCGAAGGCTCTCCTGTTTCCAGGAGTCTGCAGCTAGATGTCAAACCTTGGTGAGGTTCCTCGCTTATCGTCGAATTAAACCACATGCTCCACCGCTTGTGCGGGTCCCCGTCTATTCCTTTGAGTTTTAAGCTTGCGCCCGTACTCCCCAGGCGGGATACTTAACGGGTTACCTTAAATTAACAACACTGGCAGGGTCGATACTGCCAATGCTTAGTATCCATCGTTTACGGCGTGGACTACTGGGGTATCTAATCCCATTCGCTCCCCACGCTTTCGTCCACTGAGTGTCAGAACTGTCCTAGCAAACTGCCTTCGCATTTGATGTTCTTGCTGATATTAATGGATTTAACCCCTACACCAGCAATTCCGTTTGCCTCTTCCAGTCTCTAGTTTATCCATCTCTTCCGCTGGCTCGAGGTTGAGCCTCGAGATTTAACAGAAGATGCGACAAACCACCTACGGACGCTTTACGCCCAATAAATCCGGATAACGCTTGGGGCCCTCGTATTACCGCTGCTGCTGGCACGAGGTTAGCAGCCCCTTATTCATCAGGTACCGTCATTGATTCGTCCCTGATAAAAGTACTTTACACCCCGAAGGGCTTCTTCATACACGCGGCGTCGCTCCTTCAGGCTTTCGCCCATTGAGGAAGATTCTTGACTGCAGCCTCCCGTAGGAGTCTGGGCAGTGTCTCAGTCCCAGTGAGTGGGGCCATGCTCTCGCACCCCATACCCGTCGTCGCCTTGGTGAGCCGTTACCTCACCAACAAGCTGATAGGCCATAGGCTTCTCCCTAAGCGCCGGAGCTTTAATTAAAAAGCTTGTGCTCTTTAATACTATCAAGTATTATCCAGTCTTTCGGCTGGTTATTCTTGACTTAGGGGTAAATTGCCAATGTGTTACTCTCCCGTTTGCCATGCCTATATTGCTATAGACATTCGACTTGCATGCCTTAGACACGCCGCCAGCGTTCATCCTGAGCCAGGATCAAACTCTCTAAAAATTTGATTGCTCAATTTGAAAGTTCTTAACTTTTTTGAAAGTTATGAACCTTCTATATAAGATTCCGTTTAAAAAACGGACAAAATTTAATTTACGAATTGATGCCAATTAGCACCAAAATTAACTTCACCATGATTGTTTATTTATTTAATTTTCAAAGTACTCAAATTAGACAGAAAAAAACAGAGATAAGCAATTATCTTGTTTTTTCTAATTTATTCTATTTTAATATTAGATACAGACATTTTATATTAATAAAAAAGAGTTGTCAAGGGTTTTAGCTGACAATCATAAATAGCTCATTTTTATTTGACTTTTAGCCATTTTTGCGGTATAAAAGATTATATAAATTATTAATTAATTTCGTAAAAAAATGCGCATCAAATTTCACCGTGTTGAAAGAAAAGAAGAAGTCGTTTTTAGAGCTAATCATCAGATTAAAGCTGAGGAAGTTTTTTTAATTAATGAAAACGAAGAAGCGGTCGGGAAAATGAGTTTAAGCAAAGCTTTAGGTTTGGCTCAAGAAGCAGACTTAGATTTGGTGGAAGTAAATCCTAAAGCCAATCCGCCAGTGGTAAAAATTGTGAATTTAGGACAACTTAAATACGAACGAGAAAAGATGGCTCATAAGCAAAAAATGAATCAAAAGAAAGTTGACACTAAAAATATTCGTTTATCTTTTCGTATTAGTAGCCATGATTTAGAAATGCGTCTAAATCAAGCGAAAAAGTTTTTAAGTAAAGATAATAAGATAAAAGTTGAGCTGGTTTTACGAGGCAGAGAGCGCCAGCATCCCCATAAAGCCGCGGAAATCATGAATAATTTTGTTAATAAACTTAAGGCTAATTCGGATTTAAATGTAGAAATTGAGCAACCCTTGACAAATCAAGGCGGAAGATTTACTATTATATTACTAAATAAAAAGTAAAAATCGCAAATATTCAGGTGATAACCTGTTTTTTTAATCTGCTTTTATGCCCAAGATAAAAACTCACAAAGCAACTGTTAAACGTTATAAAAAAACTGCGACCGACAAATTAAAGAAACGCAAAGCCGGTCAAGATCATTTTAATTCTCGCGAATCAGGAAATACTACTCGCAAGAAGCGTTTAGATATTAATGCTACCAAAACTTTAGAAAAAACCATTAAGGTTTTAACTCCTTATAATTAATTTAAATTATTTTTTTATATGCCTAGAGTTAAGCGCGGAACGGCCCATGTTAAAAAGAGACGAAAACTGTTAAAGGCAGTTAAAGGCTATAAATGGGGACGCAAAAATTTAATTAAAGTCGCTAAAACAGCTCGCACTAAAGCTGGCGCTCATGCCTTTGTTGATCGACGTAAAAAGAAAAGAACTAATCGTGGTTTATGGCAAATTAAAATAAGTGCTTTTGTAAGAGAGCATGGAATTTCCTACTCTCGTTTCATTAATGCTTTAAAAGCAAACAAGATTGCTCTTGATAGAAAAATCATGGCTGATTTAGCAGAAAACAATCCGCAAGTAATGTTAGCGATTGTTAATAAAGTAAAGAAATAATATATGTTATTTTGGATTAAAATTGGACAAGTTGTTATTGCCATTTTATTAATGGTTGCAATTTTATTACAAAATCGTGGTACTGGTGTTGGTGGCGTATTTGGTGGTACTGGTGGCGTATATTTAACAAAACGAGGAATAGAAAAAAAATTACATATCGCTACCATTGTTTTAGCGGTTTTATTTGTGGTCTTCTCTTTGCTAGTTTTCCGCTTTAACTCTTAAAGTTACTGTGATCTCATTAAAAGATAAAATTTCTAAATTTTTAGTTAGAACTAAACAAACTTTAGGTTTGTTTTTATTTTCTAAATCAGCCGGACGATTTAATCAAATTGATATTGATAAAAAATTAGTTTATTCTCTATCGCCACGCAAAATTCCTAGTCAAAAACAATTAAAGTATTTACCAAAATTTTTAAGTTCAAAAGAAAATTTAATTATTAAAATTTGTTTAATTGTTCTTTTGGCTAATTTAATTTATTTAGGAATTGTTTTTTTCAATAAAAAAGTAGAGACCATCCCAGTTGCTGGTGGAACATATATTGAGGCAATGGTGGGTTATCCTAAAACAATCAATCCTCTCTATGCTATTAGTCGAGATGTTGATAATGATTTAAGTCGTTTAATTTATTCCAGTTTATTTCGCTACGATTCTCATGGACATCTCGTTACTGACTTAACCAATGTTTATCAAATTTTAGATGGCGGAAAAGAATATTTAATTGAGATTAAAGATGATGTCTATTGGCATAATGGTAAAAAGTTAACTAGTGATGACATTGTTTTTACTTTTAATATAATTAAAGACGAAAAATATCGTTCGCCTTTAAGAGAAAATTTTCTCGGAGTAACAGTGGAAAAAATTGATGAGCGAACTGTAAAGTTTACTTTAGTTGAACTATACGCGCCGTTTTTAGAAATGTTAACTTTTGGTATTTTGCCAAAAAATATTTGGGAAACAATTAGCGCGGACGCCGCCGTTTTAAACGATTTAAACTTAAAACCAATTGGTTCTGGTCCATATAAATTTAAATCGCTCATCAAGAATAAAAAAGGTGATTTAAAAGAATATCATTTAGAAGTTAATAATGATTATTATAGTGAAAAACCATATATCAAGTCTTTGGTATTTAAATTTTTTGATGGTCAGGTAGAAGCGATTAATAGTTTTAATAATGGCCAACTTGATGGTTTAAGCTATGTTTCTGTTAACAATCGTGCTGATTTAATAAAAAAAGAAACAACTCATATTTTTGAATTATTAAAACCGCAACTCACCGGAATATTTTTTAATAAAAATAATAATAGTAGTCTAGGTGAAAAAGAAATCAGAGCGGCTTTAGCTACAGCGATTAATAAAGAAGAAATTGTAACTGAAATTTTTAAAGGCGCGGGACAAGTTGCTCATGGTCCAATTTTAAAAAACAGCTTTGCCTATAAAGATGACGCGATTAGTCATTATTATAACAGAGATGAAGCCGCCGCTACGCTGGCAGATAAAGAATTAAAGATAAAATTAACCGTGATTGATAATAATCAAAATGTTAATGTGGCTAATAAAATTAAAGATTATTGGCAAGCTGCCGGCGTGACAGTGGAAGTTGAAGTAATATCTTTAGAACAAGCCGCAGAAGTAATAAAAAATCGTCAATTTGAAGCTTTGTTGTATGGGCAACAAGTAGGTGGTGATCCTGATGTTTATGCTTTTTGGCATTCTACTCAAACTGGCGCTCGCGGTTTAAATTTTGCCGGCTATAGTAATGAAGAAGTTGATATTCTTTTGCAAGAGGCACGGAGCTCCAATGTTTTAGAAGAAAGAATCACTAATTATCACAAATTTCAAGAAATTTGGGGACAAGATTTGCCAGTGATTTTCCTTTATTCCCCGGCTCACACCTATGTTCAAGCTGGACGTATTCATGGCTTTAACGGTAGCGCCATTGTTGAACAAGCTGATCGCTTTAGCAATATTTTCGATTGGTATATAAAAACGAAAAAAAGATTAAACTGGTAATTTTTACTAGTTAAATTAACTCATAAAACTTAATAAAAAAAACATGTTTGTAAAGAATCAGACCTCTGAGGCGCTTTCGCCGCAGAAGAGCTTTACTGGTCGTTCTCGCCAGGCCGCTTTCAACCCCCGGGTGACCGGCAAAAAAAGAGAAACAAAAAAAGAAGTTTATAAAAAACCTATTTCCAAAAAAGAGTTTAGCTCCAAAAAAGAATTTGGCTCCAAAAAAGAATTTGGCCCAAGTACCAATCCTTTGCGAGTGATGGTTCTTGGCGGTCTAGAAGAAGTTGGCCGTAATATGACTCTGATTGAGTATAAGAAGGAAATCATTATTATTGATATGGGTTTGCAATTTCCGGAAGAAGATATGCCGGGTATTGATTATATTATTCCCGACATCAGTTATTTAAAAGATAAAAAAGATTGGATTAAGGGAGTGATTATTACTCATGGTCATTATGATCATATTGGTGGAATACCGCATATTATGGGTGAAATAGGCAATCCAGCGATTTTTACCGGCAAGATGACAGCCGGATTAATTCGCAAACGACAATTAGATTTTAAAAATGCGCCGACTTTAAAAATTAAAGAAGTTGATGAAACCAGTAAGATTAAACTAGGCTCTTCATTTGAAATTGAATTTATTCGTGTTAATCATTCTATTCCTGATTGTTTTGCGATTTTAGTTAAGACTGATTTAGGTAATATTATTCATACCGGTGATTTTAAAATTGATTTTTCGCCGGTTAATGATAAGCCGGCTGATTTAAATCGCATTGCCCAAATTGGCGCTCAAGGAGTATTGTTGTTGATGATTGATTCAACTGATGCTACTCATCCCGGATATCAAATTTCTGAATCAGCCATTGGTGAAGAAATGGGAAATTTATTTGAAGACATTAAGGGTAGAATTATCATCGGCACTTTTGCTTCACAGTTAAGTCGCGTGCAAAAAATCTTTGATTTAGCCGCTAAATATGGACGTCGCGTTAATTTACAAGGTAGAAGCATGGTGACTAATGTTGAAGTGGCTCATCAAATTGGTTATTTAAAGTTTCATCCTTCCCTCTTGCTTGATGATAAAGATTTAAATAAATTACCGGACAATAAAATTTTAATTATTGGCACTGGCGCTCAAGGTGAACAAAATGCTTTTTTAAGAAGAGTAGTTAATGGTGAGCATCGTACCGTTAATATTAAGCCTGGTGATACGGTGATCTTTTCATCTTCAGTTATTCCCGGCAATGAAAGAAGTATTCAAAATTTAATGGATATGGTTGTTCGTCAAGGAGCTCGTGTTATCCATTATAAAATGTTAGACATTCATGCTGGTGGTCATGCCAAACAAGAAGACTTAAAGTTAGCCATGCGTTTATTTAGACCAGAATACGTTATGCCTATTGAAGCTAATCATTATATGTTAAAAGCCAATGCCGAATTAGCCGAGAAAGTTGGTATTCCAAAAGACAAAATTTTTGTCGCTGATAATGGTCAGGTTGTTTCTTTTCACCGAAATCAAAATAAAGTAGTAGTTGGCGCTTTAACTAAAGAAAAAGTTCCCAGTGATTATGTGATGGTTGATGGTTTAGGTGTTGGTGATGTTTCAGAAATTGTTTTGCGCGACAGACGAATGATGGCTGAAGATGGCATGATTGTAATCATTGCCACCATTGATACTAAGACCGGTGACATAATTGGTAATCCTGATTTAATTTCACGGGGTTTTATTTATATGAAAGAGAATCGTGACTTAATTGAGAAAACCAGAATGCGCGTGAAAAAAATTGTAAAAGATAAAAATCCTTTAACTCCGGCCGATGATGATTACATAAAAAATAAGATCAGAAATGATATTGGTCAGTTTTTATTTAACTCCACCAAAAGACGCCCCATGGTTTTGCCGGTGGTGATAAAAGTTTAGGTTATTTAATATTTTCTCTTATATTACATAAAAAGCCGAAAATTATTCGGCTTTTTTGTTTGTTTATAAAGTGTTTACAAAAAGTGCATAAAACCCTTGACAATTACTTTAGGGTATGATATACTAGGGAGTCAGCTTAAGAAAGTTAAAAAATAAAAAGTCAGTTTAAACGGGACAGGCACGACAAGCATGGGGATTTTCTTTCTGGGGTTTTCCGGCTTCTGCTCGAAAATTACCAGAGGAAGTTTTCTTGCCTCCCCGTTTAAGCTGATTTTTTAAAACAAAAAAGGTTAACCTCAGAGTTAACCTTTTTTATTGGAAAAAATATTTAGGGATTTAGCAACTAGCTTGTTTAATAACTGGTTTAAATTTATTAAACATCATTAAGATTAATCAAAAGATCTATCCTTCCCTACAATCACATTGATTCGATTGCTTACTACTTTTACTTCATTAGGAGTTTTAACTTCAACCACACCATCAAGAAGCAAATTATATCTTTCATTAATTAGAGAAAAGTTTTTTGCGCGCAAAAGAGTTTCACCACCTTTTTTAGTTTTAATTAAAATATCTAACAAGCCATCATGTGGATTTGATTTAATAGTATTTGAGCGATCACTTAATAAATTAATAATTCTAATCTCTCCTCTTTCTTGAGCTTCAATAGAATAGTCAGCAAAATTAATTTTTGTTCCTAAACTTTCAATCCGCGCTTCATTTAAAAAATAATAAGAACCGATTAAACCCAAATCAATTTTTTTAATTCGTCGTGCTAATAAAATATTGCAAGCTTGTTCTTCATTTTTAATACCAAAAGAAGAAGCAATAGAATTATCTGGGCCAATTGGAACTATTCCTAGTAAAGTATTTTTTTGAAAGTCACCATAAATATCTGCTTCAATAATAGCACCAATAATTTTATTGACAGTTTGATTATTGCCAACTGCGACAATGGTTTTTGCGCCTAGTTTAATTTCATTTTGGATAGTTCCTCTAATGTTTTTTATACCACTCAGGCGAATAATTTTTCCATTTAAACCAAGATCGGTCAACCTAATTTCCATTCGGTTGACCGTTTTATTATATCGCCCTCTATTTAAATAGTCGTCATAAATATAAACATGCATAAGAACTTGATTAGACAACTATTTTTATTCTTCATCACTTAGTTTAGCCTTTTCGCTTTCCTTTGCTTCCTTTTTACCAACTTCGCCATTAGAACTTAATTGTCCATTTATTACTGCTCCCTTTTCAACCGACAAAGTACCGAATTGAATATCACCGTTAATTTTAGCTGTAGCTCCGAGAGATAAATAATTTTTAACTTTTAAATTTCCCCGGACATCACCATGAATAATCAAATCGTTAGCCTCAATATTAGCGACCACCTTAGCTTTTTCACCAATAAAAATATTAGCGTCAGTTTTTAAGGAACCTTCAAGTATTCCTTCAATAATAATATTTCCCTGTCCATTAAAGTTTCCCTTCACTTTAATTGAAGCGCCGATCACAGTTTCTGCGTCTTTAAATTTTTCCGGTTTGATGTTTCGATTAAACATATAATTAAAAGCTAAATAAATAGTTGTTTATGCTTATATTTTAATTTAATAATCAGTGCTTGTCAAAGTTAGTAATAAAAAATAAAAAAGTAATTGTTGATAATAAATTCGCAATAAAATTTATATTGTTAGTTTGAAAAAAAGTTTAATTTTCGTTAAGATACGTTAAGATAGAATAACATAGAGAAAGCCGATAGTAAAATAATTTTATCAAGGTAAGATTATCAAGGCAAGATAAAGAAAGACAAAGTAATAAAAGTTCATATAGTTTTTTTAAGGATTATTTTGAGGATTATTCAGTTGTTCCCATAGTTCAATGGATAGAACGAGAACCTCCTAAGTTCTAAATCCAGGTTCGACTCCTGGTGGGGACACAGTTATTATTTATAACATCTTGTTTTAAATAATGATTATTATATTATTTGTCAAGTATTTGACAAAAAGAACATTTAATGTTTTTTTTATTACTCTTGACAATAATTATAGTGATAGTATAATTTAGGTATTATTTAAATATATTTCATTATATTTAATGTAAATTTATAGGTAAATACAAAAAAAGTTCTTTAAGGAACAATTTAACATTTTTTGATTGTTAAATGTTTTCTGCAGAACAATTATGGGCCATTAGCTCAGTTGGCTAGAGCGCTTCCATGGCATGGAAGAGGTCAAGGGTTCAAGTCCCTTATGGTCCACTAATCCACAAAAATTTTAAGAATTTATTATTAAATTTTTATAAGAATTTAATATTTAATTTAAGAAATTTTTAAACTTGAATTAAAAATACTTTTAAATCATTACACATTACAAGATTACACGAGATCATAAAAGTATAAGACAAAATCAAACAAGATTAAATAAGATTTATAAAAGTATAAGGCAAAACTAAGTAATTAAGCTTGGTTTTTTTAAATTATAAACTAAATAAGTTTAATATCATGTTTTATAGATAATTAAATCCACAGGGAAGCATGATAATACACATAAGAAGCATAATAATACACAAATACACACAATATAATACCTACAATTCGTATAAGTAAATTTAATATAATGGATAAATAGTAAATTTAGTCAGGGAATTGTCGCAGTTATCATTATTACACTCGCATAAGTATCTGATAATACAAATAAACCCTACAAACTTTATAAAAATTTTAACTTCCCGATATAAAAAATTTAAACGGATTTTATGTCCACAACTGGGGTGTTTTAGTCTACAAAATTGTAGACTTTTCTTTTTTTCTTGGCTAATATTAAATAAAAAAATTAGTTGAAAAGCTGTGCACAACTTGTGTTTAAAATTTCATTTTTCGCTATTATTAGTGATTAGAGATAATTGATGAAAAACGGTATTTTTCGAAGAAAAAATATTTATTTTTTTAATTTTTAGTTCTCTGTTAACTCTCTGTTCATAACTTGTTAATCAACTTTTTCTAGTGTATAATTTAGATGTAATATACATATTTTTTACATACATATCTTTTAATTAATATTTTTTAGCCGCTTTTAGGCGGTCCTTTATTTTATGTACGACACAATTATTATTGGTTCCGGACCAGCCGGAATGACAGCTGCTATTTATGCGGTCAGAAGGGAAATGAAGACTCTATTAATTGGCAAAGAAATTGGTGGTCAAATGATCCTAGCTAATGAAATAGAAAACTATCCCGGATTTCAAAGTATAAAAAGTTTTGAACTGATTCAAAAAATTAAAGAACAGGCGGTTAATTTTGGAACTGAATTAGTAAATGAAGAAGTGATAAAAATTGAAAAGCAAAATAATATTTTCACTGTTCATACGAACAAGCAAGCTTATCAAGGCAAGACGGTTATTATTACGATGGGCTTATCACCTCGCCAATTAGCAGTTCCTGGCGAGAAAGAATTTAATGGTCGGGGTGTTTCATATTGCGCAAATTGTGATGGTCCTTTTTATAAAAATAAAACGGTGGCGGTTATTGGTAATGGCAATTCAGCGCTTGATGCGGCTGAAGTAATGTCTAAAATTGCCCAGAAAGTTTTTTTAATTAATCGTGGTCAAGATTTTAAAGCCTTTGATACTTTAGTAAATGAAGTAAAGAAAAGAGAAAATATAGAAATAGTTTATGACGCCGACACTAAAGAAATTGTTGGTGAAGGTAAAGTTGAAAAACTTATTTACTCCCATTTATTAACCAATGAAGAAAGAGAAATTAAAACTGATGGTGTGTTTATTGAAATTGGCCGAATAGCCACTACTGATTTAGTGGCTGATTTTGTTGAGCGCGATGAGCAAAAGCAAATAATCGTTAATGATGTGATGGAGACTAAAACACCCGGTTTATTTGCCGCTGGTGATGTAACTACGGTTCAATATAAACAAATTACAATTGCCATGGGACAAGCGACAATTGCTGCTTTAAGCGCTTATCAATATATTCAAATGAATGCAGAATTGTTAAAATGAACGCAGAATTGTTATAATGTTAATATAATAAAGAAGTACTAAAAACTACTTTGTTATTTTTAATAATTATTAAAAGTTTCGGAGTTATTTAATCTGAGTTATTTAATCTGAATTATTTAATATGGCAAAGCAAAAAAAAATAAATTTAGTGGCGGCTGATATGGGCTATGGCCACCAACGAGCTGCCTATCCACTCTTTGATTTAAGCGGCAGGGAAATAATCACCGCCAATAATTATCCCGGTATTTTAGAGTGGGAAGTAAATTATTGGCAAAATAGCTTAAACGCTTACGAAAAAATTTCTCGTTTAAAAAAAATTCCCATTTTGGGTGCTGGTGTTTTTGCGGTGATGAATTATTTTCAAAAAATTAAACCCTTTTATCCTTTTCGCGATTTGTCTGCCCTTACTTCCCAACAATTCTTGCTTTACAAAGTGATAAAAAAAGGATTGGGAAAAAAATTAATTGATGATCTAAGCGCCAATGGCTTACCGTTAGTAACTACTTTTTTTGCGGTTGTTTACATGGCTGAATATCATAATTTTCAAGGTGATATTTATTGCATAGTTTGTGATGCGGATATTTCGCGTGCTTGGGCGCCAGTTAAACCAGCCAAGAGTCGCACTAAATATTTTGCGCCTAATCAGAGAGTTAGAAAGCGTTTAATGATGTATGGGGTAAAAGATGAAAATATTATTGTAACCGGCTTCCCTTTGCCGGCGGAAAATATTGGTGCTAAACAAGAAATTGCTAAAGAAGATTTAGCTCGTCGAATCAATGCCCTTGATCCTAAAGGAGTATATCGACAAACAGAAAAAGTGCTGGTGAAAAAAGTTCTTCCTGATATATTAGTTGAGGATTTTAAAGTTCAAGCGCCCACTATCACTTTTGCTGTTGGTGGAGCGGGTGCGCAAAAGGAAATTGGCGCTTTGATTTTAGAAAAATTAGCTTTAAAAATTAGAGAGAAAAAAGTTAATCTTAATTTAGTGGCGGGCAGCCGACCAGAGGTGGCACAATATTTTAAAGAAGAAGTAGAAAAGAATGGTTTAAGTAAAGAAGAGGGCGTTAAAATTATTTTTGAAGCTAAAAAAATGGATTACTTTAAAGCTTTTAATTTAGTTTTAAGAAAGACTGATATTCTTTGGACTAAACCCTCAGAACTTTCTTTTTATAGTGCGCTTGGTTTACCCATTGTTATGTCTACACCGGTTGGTTCTCAAGAGGATTTTAATCGTGAGTGGTTGATGGAAACAGGTGGTGGACTTGATAGTCGTGATCCTCGCTATGTTAATGAATGGTTGTTTGATTTACTAAACTCAGGTCGCTTAGCCAGAGCAGCCATGGACGGTTTTTTGAATGCGGAAAAAATGGGTACTTATAATATAACTAAACATTTCAGTAAAAAATAATTTATTTTTTTATGAATTGGTTTTTTATTGCTTTAAGCGCTTATCTATTATTGGCAATCGCTAATTTATTGGATAAGTTTTTAGTTGATAATGTTTTAAAAAGTAGCAAAGCTTATGCCTTTGTGGTTTGTGTTTTGGGTGCATCGGCTATTTTGATAGCGCCTTGGTTTTTGAAGTGGCCGGGATTTTCTTGGCTAATGTTTAATTTATTGATTGGCGGTGTGTTTGCCGGAGCGCTTTGGGCTCTATACGAGGCATTGAAAAAAGGCGAAGCCGCGCGAGTGTTAGTTTTTATTGGTGGTTTAACACCAGTTTTTTCTATTATCTTTACCATTTTGTTTTTCAAGGAAAGTTATAGTTTGAATCAATGGCTAGGTATGGGTGCTTTGTTGATGGGCGTATTATTTATTGCTCTTTTACCACAACCACGCAGTTTTTTGGCGCGTTTGATGGCGAAGTTAGGTTTAAAACAAAAGGTAAAACAGAGAGGCTTATTGATTGCCTTATTGTCAGCCTTCTTGTATGCTTTGTATTTTGTGGGAACTAAACACGCTTATAATCATCAACCTTTTCTTAGTGTTTTTATTTGGACCAGACTCGGCGCGGCTTTATTAGTGTTAACCTTTTTATTTAAAAAAGCAGAACGAAAAATTATTCTTGGCATGTTTAAAAAATCTAGCCCCACAAAAAAACGAGGATTAGTTGTTTTCAATCAAGTCTTAGGTTCTTCAGGATTTGTTTTACAAAACTATGCTGTCTTTTTAGGACCAGTAGCAATAGTTAATGCTCTGCAAGGATTTCAATATGCTTTTATTTTAATTATCAGCGCGATACTCGCTGTTGTCGCACCGAAAAAATGGCACGAAAATTTTTCTTGGCGAATTATTTTACAAAAAAGTATAGCTGTTGTTTTAGTAGGGATTGGTCTTTATTTTATAGCAATTTAAACATTTTTATAAAGTTTTATGAAAAATTTTTTTAAAAAAATAGCTGATTTTTTTGCCTCTCATCATTCTTGGTTGTGTCAAAATAGGCGTTGCTTTTTCTTAGCCTTGTTAGTGATTGTTATTTTATTATTATTTTATTTTATAAAAGTTGCTCGGAATTATCCTCTTAAAATTGATTTAAAACATGAGCCAAATTTTTTTGGAGTAACTTATTCAACCAAGTTCTGTAAAGAAATGGGCCTTGATTGGCAAGAAGTTTATTTAGCGATTTTAAATGATTTAAAAGTAAAAGAAATTCGCTTACCGATTTATTGGGATGAAATTGAAAAAGAGTCGGGTGAATTTAATTTTACTAAATACGATTATATTATTAATGAAGGAGAAAAAAGAGGTGTTAAATTTATTATTAATATTGGTTGGCGTTTACCGCGTTGGCCAGAATGTCATGCCCCTGAATGGACTAATAAAGAAACTCTAGAAATGACTAAAGCCAAGGTGGTTAGAATGATTGATGAAACAGTTAAGCACTATCGGGACAGAGAGTCTATTACGGCTTGGCAATTAGAAAATGAACCATTTTTTAATGAATTTGGCGTGTGTCCAGAAAGCGATTATTGGTTTTTCACCAAAGAATTAGAAGCGGTAAAACGTTTAGATGATAGACCAATTATAATTTCTGCCACTGGTGAATTAAGCATGTGGCGCAAAGAAGCTAAGTTGGCCGATATATTTGGCAGCACAGTTTATCGAGTGGTTTGGGGACCAATAACTGGCTATGTGCGTTATCCAATTCCGGCTTGGTTTTATGGATTAAAAGCTGATTTATTACACATACCAAAAGATAAGCGCATCATTGTTGAGTTACAAGCTGAACCTTGGGTACCAAAAGGAAGTATTATTCATCTTTCGGAAAAAGAAGCAAACAAGTCTTTTAATCTTGCACAATTTAAAGCTAATTTACAATACGGAATTAATGTTGGTTTCGAAAAAGCTTATCTCTGGGGAGTAGAGTGGTGGTATTATCAGTATAAATTTGGTAATCCAGACTATTGGCGTTTAGCTCGCACCATTTTTAAATAAACTTCTTTTATGCTTTCTATTGTAATTCCTACTCTTAATGAAGAGAAGTATTTACCCCGACTCTTAGACTCAATTAAGAATCAAGATTTTTCTGATTATGAAATTATTGTTTCTGATGCTGAATCAAGTGATAAAACAATTGAGATAGCAAAAAAATACGGAGCTAAAACTTTGGTTTATACGACTACTAAACATCCTTCGGCACAACGTAACGAAGGCGCTAAGATTGCTAAAGGTGAATTATTATTATTTTTAGATGCGGACGTTGTTTTAACGCCGGGATTTTTAACCAGTGCTTTAAAAGAATTTAAAAATAGACAATTATCAGCCGCTGCTTTTTATATTAAATTTAATCCTAATCGTTGGTACTATAACTTTTATTCTTTCATCTCTAATACAGTTTGTTTTTTAAAACAAAAATCAAAATTTCCCGCGGCCATTGGAGCCGGTTTGTTAGTTGACCGAAAAGCCCATGAAGCCGTAAAGGGATTTGATTTAAGCGTAGTTTTATCTGAAGATTGCGATTATTGCGCGCGTCTGTCTCGGAGTAAATATAAATTTCGCATGTTAAAAAGTTGTCGCTTATTATATTCAGCGCGACGCATTGAGAAAGAAGGATTTATTAAATCAGGTTTAAAATGGTTTTTAATGGGTTTATTTACTATTTCCAATCAGCGGATTAAAAAAAATATTGTTAGATATGATTTTGGTAAATTTTAAAATTTAACAAATCGTGATATTTAAATATCAATATTAAAAAAACGAATTTTTATATTCGTTTTTTTGTTTAGCTAATTTTTATTTTTGATTTTTATATTTTAATCACAAAATTGAGGAACAATAATTTCATCTGGAAAATTATAGCGCGTGCGCAACTCTTCACAATCAACACTGCCATGGCCATCATAAACTAAACTCCAAACTCCATTTTCTAAGATACTTAAAAATTTTCCTTGTTCTCCGGTTTCTTCGTTTTGGCTAAAGGAAACACTGCCTGCAGCATGATTGTCAGTTTGTTTATCAATCATGATATTTACTTCTGAAGGATTTTTGCCATATTTTTTGGCTAACAAATATTTCATTTCTTCATTTAGCTCAGAATAACAATTTTCTTCCCAAATTCTTAAACATTTATTTTTTGCCTCGCACCAAGTATAGCCGGCTGAACCTTTACAACCAAACTCATCTTGATCACCACCAATAATTGGTTGATTAAAGTTTGCTGAATCAATATCATCAATAATTAAATACTCCTCCTCTGAGTTTAAATCGCTTGAGCTATCTAAGTTGCTTTCGTTTAAAGTGTTATTTAGGTCATTTTTGTCCACTGGCGCTAATGGTTTTAGCGAGCAAGCGCTTAAAAACAATAAAGTTGCCAACATGGTTATAAAGAAGAGTTTTTTCATATACTTATCGTTAAAACAGCTCAAAAAGAGCTGTTTTTTATTATGAGCGGGTAAGGGGAATCGAACCCCTCTCTTCAGCTTGGAAGGCTAACATAATAAGCCACTATACGATACCCGCCTGTAAAGCTGCTTTAAATCTTATAAAATAATTTATTATTAGTCAAACGTTGGTTTGGGTGAATGATTATTAATAGGTGCAAACGATTATTAACAGATAAAAACGCTACACAAACAGAAATTTATTATTTAGTATCTTTTATGCCGGCCACAAAATAAAAAGCCGGTGTAATTAAGATGGCAAAAACTAAAAATAAATAATTGATTGGTAAAAATAATAAAAACAATGCGCCAAAAGCCGTACCGGTTGCATAACCGATTGGGTTGGTCATACGGAAGATATTAATAAAACCAATATCTTTAGAACTAACTTTTTTGAAAAAATAAGTATCACGCATTGATTCAACTAGGGCCGCGCCGATACGACTGAAGAAAAGAACAGCCGCCCAAACTAGAGGTGAAGCAACTTTAATTAGAGAAAATAAAATTGAAGAGAGAAAAATAATAAATAGACCGATGATTAACATTTCTTTTTCGCCAAAGTATTTGTCCGCTAAAAAACCGGCCGGAATTTCAAATAACACAAAGGGTACTAACATAAAAGAGAAAATCCAACCGAGTTGCGACCATTCCATGCCTAAATATTGATGTAAATAAATAGGAATATAAATAACTGCGCCACTGAAAAAAAGATTAAGAGCAATTGCCGATATAAAGACACCGCGCAAATTTTTATTTTTCCATAATTTTTTCCAACTAGTTAAAATTTTCTCCTTTTTAAATTTACTTTTATCTTTAAGATTTTTTTTATTTCGGGAAATTACAGTAAAAAGAGGAATAACTAAAAGCGCGGAAGCGAGGAAGGGCAAAGGGTATTCACCAATGGTTACTAAATAAGCAGAAATTGTGGGAGCGATGATCCAACCCAAATTCATAAAAGTTAGAAACAGAGATCGGATGCGGCCGGTTTCATTATCTATTGAAGCTTCTTCCAATATAATATCAATATTAATCCAAAGCAGGTTAGAGCTAACAATAAATAACAATAAAGTTAAAGTAGCCGAAAAAGGACCATTAGCCGCTGCCATACCTAAAAGAGCGGTCGCATAAACTATCATTACTATTTTGCTACTAAAATAGTTACCCAAACGATTTATTAAACGAGGAAAAAGAGCAATCATAACTGCCGTAGTTGAGTTGGCTAAAACAAAAAACAAGCTCACTAACTCTAAGCTAATAAACTGACTAATAAAATTAGATTGAATAAAGGCTGGTAAAGCAACCGAGATAGCTAAAATAAAGCCCACTAAGTACATGATGAGGCGTTGTTTTCTATTAGCTTTGTCTTTTAGACGGAACCAGGACATGTGATTTAAAAAATAATATTAAAGATATAATAATTATAATTAAAGAAACTATTTGTGGCCAACGGAGCCCAAGCAGAATAGGAGTTTTATCAATTCGTATAAATTCCAGAAAGAAACGTAAAACCGAATAAGAAATTAAATAAATAAAAACTTGGTTTTTATAAAAGTTTGGGCAAACAGTTTGTTTCTTTAAAAAACGAATGGTTAAAAATAATAAGTTTAAAAAAATTATTATTAAGCCTAAACTTTCATATAAAAAAGTTGGTTGGAAATAAGTATATGATAAATAATCTGCCGGACGATGACTTATATCAATGGGAATTCCCCAAGCTAAATTTGTTGGCCGGCCGAATAGTTCTTGGTTAAAATAATTTCCCCAACGACCAATGGCTTGGGCTAAGGGCAAGACTGTGGCTGTTAAAGCGCTTAAAGCCCAAAAGTTTAACTGCTGTTTTTTGCTAAAAAAATAAAGAACAAATAAACCGGCGATGATCGCGCCATGAATAGCTAAACCACCTTCCCAAATATAAAATATTTTAATCGGATATTTTAAATAATAAGGTAGTTCAAGCAGAACATCATAAAGTCGCGCGCCCAAAAGGCCAATAATTATTAACCAAAAAGCTAAATCAAGCACCACTTCTTTTTTTAGTTGATAATATTTGGCCAGTTTCAAGGCAACCAGTAGAGCTAGAGTAGCGCCCAAAACAATTAATAGGCCATACCATTTTAAAGTTAAAGATCCTAAAGAAAAAATATTTGGACTAGGAGAAAAGTTATGTAAGAAACTAATCATAGTTTTATCATAGTTAGTATTTTACCAATTTTTAGATAAATAAGCAAAAGATAAAAAACATTTTTTGGATTAAGAAATTAAAAAACAAGCCCGATTAAAGTGCTTGTTTTATTTTTATTATATTGTTTTATTGGTTAATTGATTTGTCACCCTTAATTGTTTTTATCGCTTTAAATTTAGTGCGGACGGAGAGACTCGAACTCTCAAGGGTCACCCCGCTTGGTCCTAAGCCAAGTGCGTCTACCAGTTTCGCCACGTCCGCTTTCTTTTTTATCTTAAATGATTATTTATATAAAGTAAAGATTTATTAAATGATTATTCATATAAAGTCAAGATTGTGCTATAATTTAATTATCTTGTAAAATTAATATTAATTAATAATAAATTAAAATATAAAATATGGCAAAAAGAAAATTTGTTAAATTTTTTGAAGAAATTTCCATTGAAGATGTCCCGCAAGTGGGCGGTAAAAATGCTTCTTTAGGAGAGATGTATGTTGATTTATCAAAGAAGGGTTTACGCATTCCCAATGGCTTTGCTACCACGGCCGATGCGTATCGTTATTTTTTAGATTCGGCTGGTTTAAAAAATAAAATCAGAAAAATTTTACGTGGTTTAGATACTCATAATGTAAAAGATTTAATGATGCGTGGTCAAGAGATTCGTGAATTGATTCTCAGTACCCCTTTCCCCAAAGATTTAGCTCAAGAGATTGTCTCGGCCTATAAAGATTTATCAAGTAGCTATAAAAAGCGAGCGATTGATGTGGCTGTTCGCTCCAGCGCTACAGCTGAGGATTTACCAGATGCTTCTTTTGCCGGGCAACAAGAAACTTTTTTAAATATTGTTGGTGAGAAACAATTATTAGTAGCCGTAAAAAAATGTATTGCTTCTTTATTTACTAACCGTGCCATTTCTTACCGCGTTGATAAAAAGTTTAGTCATTTTTCTGTAGCCTTATCAGTGGGAGTGCAAAAAATGGTCCGGGCTGATTTAGGATCATCAGGAGTAATGTTCACCATTGATACAGAATCAGGTTTTAAAGATGCAATTTTAATTAATTCTATCTATGGCTTGGGTGAAAATATTGTTCAAGGAAAAGTGAACCCGGATGAATTTTATTTTTTCAAACCTACCCAAACAATTATTTCAAAAAATATTGGTCAAAAAGCCATTAAAATGGTTTATGACCTAAAAGGAAAAAGACCGGTCAAAAACTTGCCTGTTTCCGCAGCTGATCGCTTAAAGCCATCAATCACTGACAAACAAGTAATTCAATTAGCTAAGTGGGGTTTAATAATTGAGGAACACTATAAACGCCCCATGGATATTGAATGGGCGCTTGATGGTCGAACGAATGAATTGTTCATTACTCAAGCTCGACCAGAAACCGTTCAAAGTATTGTGAACCCGAATGTGATTGAAAGATATAAATTGGAAAAGAAAAGTCAGTTAATTTGTTCTGGACAAAGTGTTGGCCATAAAATTGGTACTGGAGTATCTCACCGAATCATGAGCGTCAAAGATATTACCAAATTTAGACCAGGAGAAGTTCTAGTTACTGACATGACTGATCCTGATTGGGAGCCGATTATGAAAATTGCCTCTGCTATTGTGACTGATAAAGGGGGACGCACTTGTCACGCCGCCATTGTTTCTCGAGAATTGGGCATTCCTTGTATAGTGGGAACTAAAAATGTTACTAAGAAAATAAAAAACGGGCGCAAAGTAACAGTCAATTGCGCCGAAGGTGAAGTTGGATATGTTTATGATGGCATCTTGCCCTTTAAAATTGAAAAAACAAACATTAAAGATTTGAAAAAGCCGAAAACAAAAATCATGTTAAATATTGGTGAACCTAATAAGGCCTTTTTGAACTCTTTTATCCCTAATGACGGAGTTGGTTTGGCACGTTTAGAGTTCATTATCAGTAACTACATCAAAATTCATCCCTTGGCTTTGGTTAATTATAATCGTTTACAAGATAAAAACGCCAAGAAAAAAATTGATGAGCTAACCGCTTCTTATGATAACAAAAAACAATATTTTGTTGATCGTTTAGCGCAAGGTATTGCTATGATTGCCGCTGCTTTTTATCCCAAGGAAGTGATTTTACGATTAAGTGATTTCAAGAGTAATGAATATGCTAACTTAATTGGTGGTCAGGCCTATGAACCAATAGAAGCTAATCCAATGATTGGTTACCGTGGCGCGAGTCGTTATTATTCAAAGAGCTTTTTGCCTGCTTTTAAACTTGAATGTCAGGCAATCAAAATGGTGCGCGAGAAAATGAAGTTAAATAATATTAAAATAATGGTGCCATTTTGTCGAACAATTGAAGAAGGTAAGGCAGTGTTAAAAATTATGGAAGACAATGGTCTAAAAAGAGGCGAAAATGGTTTACAAGTTTATGTGATGGCGGAAATTCCCGCGAATGTAGTATTGGCTGAACAGTTTTGCAAGATTTTTGACGGCTTTTCAATCGGTTCAAATGATTTAACTCAATTAGCCTTAGGAATTGATCGAGATTCGGGCGGTACTCTGGAAATTTTGGGCAGTTCTGATGAAAGAAATGAAGCAGTTAAAATTTTAATTAAAAATTTGATTTCTGTTGCCAAGAAAAATAAACGCAAAGTTGGTATTTGCGGTCAAGGACCAAGCGACTTCCCTGACTTTGCTAACTTTTTAGTGGAACAGGGAATAGATAGTCTATCATTAATTCCTGATTCGGCTATTTCAACTATGATAGAAGTTTATAAAAAGGAAAAGCAGTTAAAACGTCGTCGCGGCGTATTAGGTTTATTTACTTTTTAGTCTGATAAGCTACTTGCTTTGATTAAGAATTTTTTCGTTAATCAAGAATCCCTTAATTAACTAAGAATCCTTAAATTAAAATTGTCAAAATAACTAAAAACACTCCGGTTAAGGAGTGTTTTTGATAGGTTATATTAATTTGAAAATTATTCAATTACTTTAATTTCGGCTACTTTAACGCCAAATTTTTTCGCATCGTCGTAATTTATCATCCAAATATCAACACGATCCGGATATCTTTTATTCATTCGGTCACGAACAATAAAGACGCGGTCGCCAAACAATTCTGGAATCATTACTTTAGTACCAAACTTTAAAAAGTTAGCTGCAATTGTATCTTCAACGCCGTGTTCACAAACATTAAAGCCGTTAGCCGTAATACAAGGTGTGTCATCAGTTTGGCGCGGATCAGAGTTATAGGCTGTCATGACATGTGTACTGGTGCGAATAACTTTTGGTCCAACTTCAGCACTGGTTGTAGCGGTTTCGGTTATTTCATTATCAAGAGGAGTGGCTTCCTTAGCAAGAGTTTTGTTTGCATTAGTTTTATTCGCTATTACCTTGTTTGCCATTGGATTAGATTTTTGAGCAACTAGATTAGTCTCCTCTTCATTAATAATTGGGTTTTCAACGTTAGTTGTGTTTTCAGCTAAGACAATTTCTTCCTCGGTTTCTACTTTTTCTATAATTTCCTTAATTCTTAGCTCTTCCTCATTAGCATTATTATCTTCAATATTAATATCTTCGTGTGCCAGAGGCATTTCCCAGGGCTCAGTTTGAGCATTAGTTTGATGAATCTTTATCTCCGCAGTAACAATTTCATTGGTTGAAGCCTGTTTTATAGCATCTTCAGCTAGTGCTGGGGCATAAAAAAGAACAAACTGAAAAACACAGGCGATGGTTATATATAAAACAAGTCCTTGCCTACTACTGAGAGGGACAATCTCTTCTTTAATAGTTTGTAATATCGACATATTTATTTAATATTAGCTAAATAAAAAACCCCTAGCAGTTTATCAAATAATTATGATCAAGCTAGGGATTTCTTAACGTATCATCTTAGCATATAAAGAGAGACAGGTCAAGGTAAAAAATTTTTTGTCTGATTTTGTTAATATTGACAAAATTTGTTTTATATGATATAATATAAGCAAGAAAAATGATCTTTAAAAAATAAATAAACTAAAAAATATAGGAAAAAATGAAGAAAATGTTAGTATTTTTGGCCTTGGTTACCGGAATGGGAATCAGCCAGCAGCATGTATTCGGACAGATGACTAGACAAGAGAAAAGTCAACTAGAACTCCTTGAGAGTGAAATAACTAAGTTAGAAAATTCCATAAATCAGGACGTGAAAGCTTTTGAAAAAAGTAAACGCGAAGCTCAGTTTGAACTCGGAAGAGAATTAGGCAGACTTGAAATTCAGGCCGATCCCAAAAGAGCAGCTTCGGTTGACGAAATTGAATGGCTAAAAAAGGAAATGGAGAGAGTTAGACTTCAAATTGATTCAGTTGAATCATCAACGCCGTATAGCTTTGAGCTTGAGTATAAAAAAGAAAAACTTTTTCTACTCCAGGAACAAAGAGAGGAAATGATCCAACGCTTTCTTTCTCCGAATCTAGCTATTCCCAGAGAAATGGGACGGTTGACGAAAAATCGTCGTCAACGAGCCAATGTCATTCGTAGAGAAGAGTTAGGTCTTATGAGAAGTGAGAACAATATTAGGAGTCTTGACACTGCCGTTGATCAAACTATTGCGCCGAAGGGATTTAAGATTATCTTTGATAACAAGTATAGTCTTAATACAACTTTTAGACTGATTCCTCTTGATGGCGGCGAAAGATTAGCGATTAATTTGGCCCCCAGAACTAAACAGTATGTAGATGTTCTGTCGGGCAGATATCTTGTTGAATTCATTGTCAACGGAAGGAAATGGGATGAACTCACCTCTCCATTAACAATTGACGGGACTAAACACTCTTATGAAAAGGAAGAATGTTTTGGCTTTGTCTATAAGTCGGAGTTTTGAAAGATTTAAAAAATCATTCGCGTACATTTAAAAAAGGAGTATCAAACGATACTCCTCTTTTTTTATTTAAAAATTAATTAGGGAATTCTTTTAGGAAATTCTTTGTTCAGTTTATTAACCGCTTGTTCCGCCTCCACCACCAACACCCCCGCCTAAAGGTAAAATTCTGAAAATAAACCAAGTGATAGTATAAGCAGCAATCACAATTATTAAACCAATGATGGCCGCCTTAATTGAAGCAGTCGCTTTTTTAATTTGTTCTTCATTACCTTGCGCTGTCATCCATTTGAAACCGGCTATTAAAGTTAAAACTAAAAAGATGATCGCTAAGAAACTTAAAACAGTCTGCACTCCGCGCGCAACCAAAACACCAACACTGATATCACCTAAATTAGCAGCATCAGCCGCCTCCTTGGTCATATCATTCATTTCTCGCGGATTATTTATTAAACCCATTGACGCATTTGATGGCTGGGTGTCTGGCTGAGCATTAACCAAAGTTAAATTCAAAAAAGCGAAAGTTAGAACAATTATTAAGCTAATAATTTTTTTCATAAATTTATTCATTTATTTACCCAAAACTAAACGTTCAAAGATAAATTTCCAAATTGCCCAAGCTGAAAGAGTCAAAATAAGACCAATTGTCGCCGCCTTAATAGTGGCGGTTGCTTTCTTAATCTTTTCTTCATTACCCGAGGAAGTCATCCAGGTAAAACCGGCGATAACCATTAAAATGACAAAAATGACCCCTAAAATACTAGTGAAAGCCCTAATTATTAAGCCAACTATTCGGGGAGCGGAAGCGGTTTGTTCATCAGTTACATAACCTCCTTCTTGGGCTATATTCTGTAATCTGTCTAACATTTGATTATCAGAAGCGCTAGTAGATACATCAGAGGTTTGTGCCTGAAGTGGAGTGATTATTAAAAAGGAAAATAAAAATAAACAAGCTATAATTGAAAAAGTAATTTTTAGGAAATTTTTCATAAACTATTATTGAATTAAATTAGCTAAGACTTTTGATATCCAAGAACTAAGGGCATAAGCGCCTAAAACAATAAATAAACCAATTAAAAGTGATTTAATTTTTTCTTGTGATTCAGCAACTATTTGCGCATTTCCACCAGCACGCATCCAAGCTTGTCCGGCTAAAAATAAATAAATCATGAAAACAGTTCCCAGAGCAGCTAAAACAATTCTAATAATTCGAGCAATTATTACTTCTAAAGTATCAGCTTGTGAATAACCACTTTGACTGGAAATGGCATTAACATTATTTTGCAAATCCTTTTGTTTGTCAGATTTTAAAATTTGCCCTTGCGCTACTAAAGTGCCGACTGAAAAAATAAAGAAACTTATGGCAAGAATGGTACAAATTTTTTTTAGATTCCACATAAATCTTTTTTGAAACTAGAAATTTAATCCAAGCTAAATATTTAATTCAAACGTCCGACAATAAAGAAAGTAATCGCGTAAGCCGCCAGCGTTATTATTAAGCCAATTAAAGCATCTGTTAAAATGTTTTTGGCTTTTTTTACTCTTTCTTGATTACCTTCAGCTATCATCCATCTAAAGCCACCATAAATTACAAAGCCAAAGAATATAACTCCAACCCAAGTTAAAACAGTTAAGATTACTCGGGAAATAATATTATCAACAGTGTCAGCGCCTGGACCGGTTTCAAAGCCGGCTTCATCAGCAGTTGTATCTAAGCCGCTATCTTTTTGGAAATTATAAGCATTGGCGTAATTGTAGGTGGAACTTAATTGTCCATAAATAAAAATTGGCGCCAAAATTAAAATTAGCGCCCAAGCCGACCAGGTTTTTTTGTTGAATATTTTTTTCATCTTTATTAGCTTAAAATTTCAGTACCGATAAAGGAGGTAATCGCGTAAGCGGCTAAAGTTATAATTAAGCCGATTGTGGCGTTGATTAACAAATTTTTTGCCTTTGACACCTGTTGTTCATTGCCTTGCGCCGTCATCCAAAGAATACCGGCGTAAATCATTAAAATGAAAAATAAGACACCGACAAAGGATAAGAGAATGCTAATAATTTGTCCAACTTTGGTTTGAATAAAGTTGTCATCAACACTTTGTCCTTGATAAGCCTCAACTTCTCCTGCTGAATCTTCTAGACCGGCTAAGGGATCATTTGTAATAGCGTTAGCGGTATGAGTGGCAAGGGGACAAAAAAAGAATACACCACTAAAAAAGGCTAAAAATAAAATCCACGAAAATAATGAGCTTTTCTTCATAAAGAAAATTTTTACACTGGCCTAAAAACAAAAAATTTGTGTTTAGGCCAGTGATTCCCATATAAAAAATGAGAATCACATATTTATTACATGCCTGTGGTAGTATTGTAAAGAGAACCGACAATGAAGTTGGCAAGAGCCCAAGATAAGAAGATGATTGCTAAACCGATAACACCGGCTCCAATCATTTTTTTCGCTTGTGAGACCTTGTCTTCGTTTCCTCCAGCCGTCATCCAAGTGAAACCACCCATTAAAATGATGGCTAAAGCGATAACGCCTAAGAAGCCTAGGGCAATGTTAATAATACGACCAACTACCGTTCTCGGATCTTCATTTCCTAATGTGCCGTTTAAGCCATCATCAACTTGTTGTAAACCGAAATCACCAGGAGTTGTCTGCGCAGCTACTGGCAAAGCAAGCATGGGCATTAATAGAAAAGAAAGAATAGCAAAAGATAGTAAGAATTTAGAGATTTTATTCATATTTTCACCCCCTTTCTTTAATGATAATAAATTTTATTTTACACCTTTAATCCTAGCATATATTTTAAAATAAGACAAACAATAATTCTTGTGATAGAATAGAGTTGCGTATAAGATAAAGGGCTTATGTTAGGAAAAATAAAAAATTTAAAATTTGTCAATATATTTTGGCCTTTTTTTTATTTGTTGGTTTTTATCATCTTAATAAAAAATGGTTTTTCCTATCTTGATCCTGATTTAGGTTGGCACTTAAAGGTTGGAGAAGAAGCTTTTTTAAATAAAGCGGCGCCAACTGCTAATCTCTATAATTATACTTATACCGGGAATTGGGTTAATCATGAATGGTTAAGTGATATTGTTCTTTTCCGTCTTTATGAAACTGTTGGTTATGAATTTATTGTTATTTTATTTGCCCTTTTGATTGTTATCGCGCTCATAATATTAAATGTTTTTATTTACAAGAACGCGCGCACAAAAATTTTGTGGCCTATTTTAGCCGGTTTACAATTATTTGGCTTGATGGCTTCTTTGCCTCATTTAGGGGTGAGAATGCAAGAATTGGCCTGGCTGTTTGTTTTATTTATTTTGATAATTATTCATTATTATCACAAAACCGAAAATTGGCGCTATTTGTTATTTTTGCCGCCCCTATTTTTAGCTTGGGCTAATTTACATGGCAGTTTCTTGATTGGTTTTTTTCTCCTCGGTTCTTTTTGGGGATTACAGATTTTTTTACAACTTTATTTTAAAAGTCGTTTAGCACAAAAAATTATTTTAAAACGCGGCCTAAGCTGGTCAGCGATTAAAATTTTTGGTTTATTTATTGCATTGGCTTGGACCGCTACCTTATTAAACCCTTATCACTTAGGTCTTTATGAATTTTTAAGTGGCTATCGCAATTTAGCTTATTTATCTTTAATTAAAGAATGGCTACCACAATCAAATTTTCCTTTTCATTATGATCAATTAATTTATTTGGCTTTAGGAATAATCGCGGTTATTTTTTATAGTCTTGATCGTTTGCGCGCTAAAAAAGCCCTAGATGTTTGGTCCTTATTTTTAGTAATTGTTTTTTCCTTTTTCGCTTTTAAATCAAGACGACATTTCCCCTTATTTTTTATCACTACTTTGCCCTTTTTAGTTTATTTTAATAGCGCTTTTTTTGCTAAAATAAAAATAGCTTATCAACGTCTCCTTTTTGCCTTAGTATTTTTTTGTTTATTTTTAGTTAGCGCGGAGCAATTAATTATTACTAAATTTAATAAAAATCCTTTTCAGTCTTATTGCCATAAATATCCTTGCGCAGCGGTTGAGTTTTTAAAAGACAATCAACATTATTTAGAGTATAATATTTTTAATAGCTATATTTGGGGCGGATATTTAATTTGGAATTTACCTGAGAAAAAAATCTTTATTGACGGACGTTTGCCGCAAGTTAATTTTGCCGGACAAAGTTTTATAGAAGAATATTTTGACTTTTTTAAAAGCGAAATCAATCACGCGGAAAAATTGGCCAGCCATGATATTCGTTTAGTTTTGATGGAAGCTAAGGATATTGATCTGGTTGCTAGAAAATGGGAGAAAATTTTTTTCCATATTAAAGATGAGGATTTAAAGGCTCATAACAGTTTACGCGATTATTTAGAAAACTCTTCAAGCTGGAAAATTATTTATGAAGATTCAACCGCTAAAATATATTTTTTAGAGAATCAAGATTAGCTAAAGACTTAAAGGATAATAATTGATTATGAAATAAAAGAATATTGATTTATATTGATTAATTATGAAAATTGAAATTTTTTTGCCAATCAAAAACGAGGGTTTAATTTTGAACAGTAATCTAAAAAAATTATTAGATTATTTATTTTTAGAATTTAAGGATTATGATTGGCAAGTCGTGGGTGTGGTTAATAATTCTACTGATAATTCTCTGCAAATTGTGCAGGATTATGAAAAGCGTCAGCCAATTAAAGTAAAAGCGCTTTCAATTTCTCAGCCCGGTAAAGGGCGAGCCTTAAAAACTGCTTGGCGAGCAAGTCAGGCTGATATTTTAGTATTTATGGATGCTGATTTAGCGGTTGACTTAGAGGCAACCAAACACTTAATTTTGCCAATCATTAATCAAGAAGCTGATTTAGTGGTTGGCTCGCGTTTTCTGCAAGACTCCTTAGCACAAAGATCAAAAAGACGAGGATTTTTGTCTCGAAGTTATGTTATATTTTCTAATTTTATTTTAAATCATCAGCAAACCGATATTCAGTGTGGGTTTAAAGCTATTAAAAAAGAAGCTTTCCAGCAAATTGAAAAATATTTACAAGATGATTATTGGTTTTTTGATACTGAGTTAGTGGTTTTAGCTCGTTTAGCAAATTTAAGAATCAAAACAATCCCCGTTAAATGGCGCGAGAATAGGACTGATAGGCAAAAAAGTAATGTTAAGATTTTCCAAGATACTTTTGAATTTATTAAAAATGTAATTTGCTTTAAAATAAGACTTAAGAAAATTAAAAAATATTTAAGTAAAGATTTATAGTGGCCGTCTTTTGTTTATCCGTCGTGTTAGTTAGTGTAACAGTGATTAAGCCAAAATTTATATTTTTAAAAGATAATTTATTTAAAGTCGCATAAATAGAAGCGGCTTTTTTTAAATTTAAAATTTGTTTTTGGCTTAAATAATTGTCAGTATACAGTTTATAATTTATTGAGCGCGTTTTAATTTTAATTAAACGTGTTTTAATTTCAAATAAAAATATAATTCCGTTCTTTTGAGCAATCAAATCTAATTCTAAATGTCCCAAGTGTAAATTTTGCGCTTTTATTATATAACCTTTATTGCGTAAATAATTTTTAGCCAGCTCTTCTCCCCAAGCGCCAAGCCGTTTATTTTTCATACACTTTTAATTTATCTGTATTTTATGTTCCCTTAAATAAAAGCAAGCTCCAAAAAAGGAGCTCGTTTTATTTAAATATGATTAGAAGATTCAAAAAATTAAGGTAGACAAAAATTAAGGTAGGTATTTTTTTATTTCTTTTTCCGCTTCAAACATTTTTCTTTTTTCTGGAATTTCTTTTATTTTTTTAAGAATAAAAAACAACCAAACAACTAAACCAATAAACCAAATAGCGAGCCAAAAACGAGCGGTAAAGAAAGGAACATTTTCGTAATAGAAAAATAGAAATATTAAACCAATAAAAAAGTTAGCCACGGAAAAATCATAAAGATTATTTAAGATTTTTTTAAAGAAACCACCGCGACGTTTTAAGATAAAGCTGACTATTCCTAAAATAAAAATTAAAGCTACAAAGCTAATTAAAACAATAAAACCCAATCGAGATAATGGTTCAGGATAGACAGTAAACCAATATTTAATCGTAAAAAGATTTTTCATAGCAGTTCATTTATTAAGTAATTAATCATTCGGTATTTAACTGAGCCGAATTTTATAGTTTAGTTAATTTTTATAATTTAGTCAAAATTAAACCGTAGTGATAAGGGCCGGCCGCAAATTCTTCCTTAATGTCAAAGCCAAGTTTATGAGCGGCTGTTTTTAAGGAAGCTAACTTAAGGCGTCTTTCTGGTTTTGGTCCAATCGGTGTGTCAGCACTGTTCCAATCAACGATTAAAAGTTTTCCGCCAATTTTTAACATGCGCCAGGCTTCGCGTAAAATATTAGCCCGATTATTTGATTGATGGAGAACATTAACTAGTAGGGCGGCATCTAAAGTATTAGCTTCAATTTTAGTTCCTTTAAATATTTCCAAATTGCTCCAAATAGTGATAACTTGCGGTAAATTTTCTTTAGTTGCGCGCGCTTTAATTTCTTGCAAAGTTGATTTTAAAATATCAACCGCGTAAACTTTTCCGGAACGTCCAACCAAGCGAGCGATGGGAAAGACAAAAAAACCGAAATTACCACAACCTAATTCCGCCACAATCTGTCTTTCTCCTATGGACATTTTATGCAAAATAGTCGCAATGTCAAATAAAGCGCTTTTTTTTATCTCGAGCATATAAATAATTTTATTTTTTTATTTAATATTAGATAAATTAAATAAAATCTATTCAACTAAAATTTGTCTAATAATAATATTTTCCCGACTGTATTTTTTCTTAGCACTAACTTCAATAGTATTTACTCCTTTTTTTAAATCAACTAATTTAGAAAATTCGCCATTAGTATCACTTAAAATCAGTTCGCCATTTATTTTTATTTCCGCCTCTTTTTCTGTTTGTCCGATCACCATTAAGGATGATTCTTGAACTGATAAGTCGCTATCAGGTTGAAGTAGAGTTAATTTTGGTGGCAAAATAATTTTATTAAAGTAAAAAATCAGGTATAAAAAACAAATTATGATTGCCAAACTGATAATTATATTTCTGATTATTTTAGGAAAAACTCGTAAGCGACTTTTTTTTAGAATTTTCTGTGAAAAAGGATCAGTGCTTTTTAGTTCATCTTGTAAATCTGATAATAGACTGGGATGAGATGATAAATCAACTTCTAAAAATTCAGCATATTTTTTCAAATAATTTTTCGCATACAAACCAGCCGGTAAAAGATCTAAGTCTTCTGTTTCTAAAGCCAATAAATATTCACGACGAATTTTTAGTTTTTCGGCGACAGTTTCTAAACTTAGATTTTTAAAATTACGAGCCCTTCTCAGTTCTTCTCCCCAGCTATCCTCAGTTATTATTTTTTTGGGAACAAAAGAGTTCATGCTTATCTACTTAAATTTACTGTTCCGTTAAAAGAAAACTTGCCCTGTGCGCCTAAAGTATCGGCAACAAATTTGATTATTAGCCAGCTGGAAAAAACAATTATTAACCCAATGATAGCTGCTATTAATGTCCTTTTTGCTTTTGCAATTTTATCGCTTGAGCCGGCGGAAATTAAAAACATTACTCCTCCGTAAACAAACATTATTAAAGCTAAAGAGCCGACTAAACCAAGAATTAACTGCGCAATATTAATTGCTAGAGTAACCAAATCACTCACTGCGTAGTCGCCGCAGTAGGTTCCATCTTTACAAGTAGTATCTCCGGTGGCGGCTGGCATTATTCCTCCTTGAGCTAAAGCATTTTCTATTAAGGGCGAATTATTGATAGTAAAAATTCCAAGAAAAAATAAGATACTGAAAAGCGAGGTAATGAATAGACTTTTTTTAAACATATTTTTAATAAATAGTTTGTTGTACTCGAGAGGCAGTGGTATTTAAAATATTGGGCATTCTATCAGCGGTGTTAATTAGGACTGCGTCAATCATTTCTTTAATGGCGTTTTCGGCCGCGACTACATTCATGCCTTGATACCAACTGCGAGCCGTTAATACTTGATCAGCAAAGACACCAATCTCATCATCATTTCTTTGATTGGAGATTAAGGAGCGAAGTGCAGTGGGTTTTTTAGTTTTTTCTAAATAAGAACCAACTTGTTCGCTTTTAGTCATGAATTGTACAAAGTCCCAAGCTTCATTGATATGAGCGCTTTTTTTAGAAACAGTTTCCACCCAGTAATTAGCAAAATTAATATTAGTAGGCGGGTTGCCTTCAATTTGCGGAAATTTAGAAACAGAGAAATTTAATTTTGGCGCCACTGCTTTGATTAAGGGAATATGATAAGAATAGCCAAACATAATGGCTAAATTACCACTGGAAAACATTTCTAGAGAATTTCCCAACTCATTATTCCAAGTGTAAGACTCTTTGCCGGGATTGGCAAAATCAGTGTAAAAACGTAAAGCTTCTAAGCCGGGATTATAACCGGTTTCGCGCGCAAATTCTGGAATGCTATTAAAAACTACTTGATTACTATCATTAATAATTGTGGCACCGTTTTGCATCATTAGGAGCATTAAAATATCACTATATCTTTCAATATTATTACTGCCACCCATAGCCACTCCAGATTGAATTAAGCCTCTTTTAGGATCTTGTTTAGTTAATTTTTTTACAGCATTTAAAAATTCACGATTCCAATAGCGTGGTACTTCGCTAATACCGGCGTTATTGAGTAAATCTTTGTTATAAAACATGGCTAAGGTATCAACTGACAATGGCAAGCCATAAACTTTGTTGTCTAAAATCACATCTTTAGCAACGACATCAACAAAATTATCTTTTATTTCTCTTAAGCTTAAACTACGATTAGTGCGCATTTGCATAATCGTTTCTTTTTTAACAGTTCCGGTAACAACCGGATAAGCCATTGTCGTTGTTTCCGGCATTGGCTCAATTTTTGTTTTATATTTTTTTATCCAAGTATTATGAATAGAAAAAATATCTGGCCCGCGATCTTCGGCTAAAGCATTAAGTAGTTCTTTCTCATATTCCTCATAACGTAATTTGCGATATTCAATATTGATAAAGGGATGTTGTAATTTATAATTAGCAATAATTTCATCAAAGGCATCTGGTCCATCAAAAACACGCCAGTAAACAAGAGTAATTGGTTTGGCCGCTTCAATAACTTTATTATCCGGTTTTTTGCAGCCAAAACCGGAGGTAATTAAGAAAATAGCCAATAGACAAAGAATGGTTATTTTTTTGAACATATTTTTATTTTTAGCTGCTTTTATTATAACAAAGATAAGGCAATAATTCCAACTTAATCAAGGCGCGGACGATATTGAATGGCCTCGGCAATATGACAACTTTTAATCGCCGAACAATTTTCTAAATCAGCAATCGTGCGTGCGATTTTAAAAATCTTAAAATAAGAACGATTTGATAAATTTAATTTTTTTGCGGCCGCACTTATTAATTCTAGACCATCGTGATTAACTCGGCAAAAAAGATTTATTTTATTTGTGGGGATGTAAGCGTTAAGTGGATAAGGAAATTCTGATAGACGTTTAGCTTGAATTTCACGCGCCCTTTTTATAGTTTCTTTCGTTTTTTCAACATTATTAACATTATCAACATCATTAATTTCAAGATTATTTAGAGCGTGATTATTTAATTCTTCAGGCGACAGATTAGAAACTTCAACTTGCAGATCAATTCTATCTAGAATAGGACCGGAAATTTTTTGTCGGTATTTATTTATTTTTTCTGGAGTGCAAAAACAATTTTTTCCTTTTATACCTTTAAAACCACAAGGACAAAGATTCATGGCTGCAATCAAAATAAACCGAGCTGGTAAAAATAGATTGCCACCAGCGCGACTGATAGTTATTTGTCCAGTTTCCAGTGGTTGCCTTAAACTTTCTATCACCGAGCGATTAAATTCAGGAAATTCATCAAGAAATAAAATACCGAGATGCGCCAAGGAAATTTCCCCGGGTCTAAATTTTGTTCCTCCACCAATCATAGCCACTGTTGAAGCACTATGATGAGGCGCGCGAAAAGGACGTTTTAAATTTAAAGAATAATTATTGGTTCTTGAATAATTATTAATTCCTGAATAATTATTGATCCCCGGTATGTCAGCGGCGCTATAAATTTGCGCGATTGCTAGTGATTCCTCGGCACTTAAAGGGGGCAAGATACTCATGGCGGCTTGCGCTAAAGAAGTTTTGCCACTCCCGGGCGGACCACTTAATAAAATATTATGACCGCCGGCAATAGCTATTTTTAAAGCCCGCTTAGCTTGTTCTTGTCCGTGAATTTTAGAAAAATCAAAAACATCACTTGCCTTGTTGCTAGTATTATTATTTAGGGGCGGATTATTTATTGACGAATTATTTATTAGTGTTTTTAGCGAGTATTTTTTAAAAATTATTTCTTTAGTTAAAGACAAGAAAAAGTCGCGCAGATTATATAAAGGAATAATGTCTAAACCAGCAACCAAACTAGCTTCTGAACAATTTTCTAAAGGTAAAAAAATTTTTTTCAAACCCTGTTTTTTGGCAGTCAGAGCCAATGCCACCGCTCCTTTTATTTTTTTTATTTCTCCAGACAAAGATAGCTCTCCCGCGATTAAGCAATCAGCCAAATTATATTTTAGTTCGTATTTTAAAGCTAAAATACTAATGGCAATCGGAACATCATAGCTTGAACCAACTTTTTTTAAGTCGGCCGGCGCTAAATTTATAGTCACCTTTCTTTTAGGAAATTCAAAATTACTGTTTTTTATTGCGCCTCTCACTCTTTCCTTAGCTTCGGTTAATGATGTATCAGGCAGACCGACGATAATCATCTGACCAAAATCACCACCACCGAGAGTAGCTTCAATTTCTACTATTTGTGCGTTAATACCAATCAGCGCTCCAGATAAAATTTTTTGAATCATAAAATTAAAATCGCCCTGCAAAGAGCGATTTTATTTTAACAGATAGCGAGTAAAGTATTGCTAAACTAATATTAAATTTTCAGTTAAATTATTTTTTACGCGGAATAAACAAACGAGAAGTAAATTAATGCGAGATTTTTTAGATTGAAAAAATTACTTTTTAAAATTATTTTCCGCTTCATCTAATTTAACACTCAAAATTTGACTGACACCATCGGTTTGCATGGTTACACCGTATAAAATACTGGCGCGACGCATTGAGGCGCGATTATGAGTAACAACAATAAACTGTGTTTTGTTTGATAAATCGTCCAAAATTTTTGCTAGGCGTTCAGAGTTTGATTCGTCTAAGGCCGCATCAACTTCATCTAAAACTACAAATGGTGATGGATTTGCGCTAATAATAGCACAAATTAAAGCAATAGCCGTTAGAGCCCTTTCTCCGCCAGATAGCATAGCCACGGTTTGAATTTTTTTGCCCGGTGGCGTAGCTTGAATATCAATACCAGCCAAACCAACCGCATTGTATTTTTTTAAGAATTTTATTTTGTTCATTTTTTCTTCCGCCGCTTTTCTCATTTCCATTTCCGCCGGTGTTAATCCTTCCTCCGTTGAATGGTTTTTATTTTGATTATTTTTATTTTCTTCTTTTTCCAAATCTTCAATCATGATTTTAGAAATTTTAGCGTTGCCACCGTTAAAAAGAATTTTAAAATAATCATTAAATTTTTCAGAGATGATTTTAAATTCCTGATCAAAACGAGATTTAATATTTAAATCAAGTTCATAAATAATCTGTTCTAAAGATTTAATGGCTTGGTTAAGATCAGTGGTTTGATTATTTAAGAAATCATAACGAGTTTTAGTTTCGGCAAATTCTTGTTCAGTTTCCGGATCAATACCACCAATTTGATCTAGTTGACTTTTCCATTGAGCAATATTTTTTTGCAAACGTTCTAAATCAACTTCATTAATCTTAATTTCCAAACGGCTAATTTCCGTAATATCTAGCTGATTGCTTCTAATATTATTTTCTAATTCTTCCAATTTTGTTTCTTGACGAGTGGCGTTAATTTTTAGCTCATTTAAATCCGAAACCACTTTAGATATTTCTTGTTGCAAAGATTGAATATTTTTTTGACAAGCAAACAGATCATTTTTTTCTTTTTCTTTGGCCGCGTTTAATTCATCTAATTTAGAAACCACTTCTTTTATCTCGGCGTTAATTTTTTCAATCGCTTTGTTAATTTCTTCCTTGTCTTCATTAATTGAATGAGCGTCAAATTTTAGTTCTGCTTTAGACATTTTTTCTTTTAGGTCAGCTAATTCTTTTTCTAAATCAGATTTTTTGTCATTTATTAGTTTAAGTCGTTCGTTAATGGTTGAATCTTTAAGACGACAAGCTTGCAGACTTTCCAAAAGACTTTGTTTTTTTTCAACTAACACCTCATCTTTAAGATCTAAAGATAGTTGTCTTTGCTTTTCTGTTAGTTCTTTCAGTTGACGATTAAGCGCCACTTTTTCATTTTCAATTTTTTGCCCATCAAATTTAGTTTGTGCCTTCTCAAGACTGACTTTTATTTCCGCTAACTCCTTGTTTAATCTTTCTTTTTTCTCCTGAATGATTCTTAATTTTTCCGTGGCTGAATTAAGACGCAACAGTTCATCATTCAAACGATCATTGAGAGCTTGTTTTTTTTCGGCTAAAGCAATAATGGCGGTTTGTGTTTCTTGAATTTGTTGAGAATCTTCATCGCTTTCGCCTGTGAGAATAACTTTAATTTTCGCTTGAAATTGAGTTTTGGCTTCATTAATTAATCGGCGTAATTTATTTAAATCAGTTTCCGTTTCTAAATCATCTAATTTTTTCAAAAATTCATTAACTATGCGACTGATTTCTTCGTTTTTTCCACCTGATTTAGCGGCTACTTTTATTTTTTCCGTGATTTGATTTAGCTTTTGATTCAAGCGGTTCATTTCCGTTTGAATATCTTGCAGTTTATTTTTTAGTTTTTCACTTTCTGTTGGCTCAATCTCTTTTTCCAGTTGAAATATATCTTCCGTGATTTTTTCTAACTCAGAATTAATTTCATTTTTTTTATTATTCAACCAAGAAACATTAAACTGTCCGCTCGCCTCCAAACTCGCCTCTAAAATCGCTTCTAACTTTGTTAATTGGCGATTCAAGTTAAGTTTTTCTTGCTCAAGATTAGAAATTGTTTTTTTGATTTCTAAACTAGCGTCAAGCTCGGCATCAATTTCTTTAAGCTGAGCAAGCAGGGATGCTTCTTCATTTTTCGGGCGACTTTTTTCCAAGGAATTTATTTCTAATACTAAATTTTCCAACTCTACTTCCAGTTCGTTTGATTTATTATTCAGCCAAGAAACATCAAATTGCCCCTGAGATTCTAATTGAAGCTCTAATTCGGCCTGAAGTTTGCTAAATTTTTTTTGTAATTGATTTTTTTGGCTTTCTAAATCACGCAAACGGGGCTGTAGTTCATTAATTTCTCGAAAATTATCAGTTGCTCGCAAACGATTTAAGTCATCATCTAATTTATCTAACTTTTTTTCTTTTTCAATCTTAACTTTTTCCAGGTCTAAATATTTATTGTTAAAATTATTCAACTGTTTATTTATGTCTTGCCAAATAAAGCTGTAGTAATCAAGTTGAGCGGCTTTTAAATTTTTTTCAATTTCATCTCGTCTTTTTAATTTATCAACTTGGCGAGTTAAACTTTTTAAACGTGGTTTTATTTCCGAAAGTAGCATGTCCACTTGTTGAAGATTTTCATAACTAGATTCTAGCTTGTTTAAAGCGGCGTCTCTTTTTATTTGGAATTGTTTAACACCCGTTGCTTCATCAAAAAAATCTTTTCTTTCCGCCGCGGAAGTATTTAAAAAATTTTCTACCATCCCTTGGCCGATAACGCTGTAAGTTTTTTGACCGAAGTTGGCTTTAGCGAGAAGCATTTGAATATCTGCCAAGCGAACACGATTATTATTAAGAAGATACTCACTCTCACCACTGCGAAAAATACGACGGGTAATCACAATTTCTTTACAAGTTTTAAGAATCTGATCAAGTTCATTATTTTTTTCCGGATCAGCTTCATCTTCTAAATAACGAGTAATTTTTTCTTCATTATTTAAAAATAAAGAAACCTCAGCAAAGCTAAGTTGATTTTTTTTATCAGAACCAGAAAAAATTACATCTTCACTTTTTTTACCACGTAAAGTTTTTAGACTTTGTTCACCCAGCGCCCAGCGAATAGCATCGGCAATATTTGATTTTCCTGAACCATTAGGTCCAACTATCGCTGTTATGCCTCTTTTTTGTCCATCAACTAAACCAGAGAAAATAAGACGATTTTTATTGGCAAACGATTTAAAACCTTGGATTTCCAGTTTTTCTAAATACATATATAATTAAGAAAAGCCTTTATCAGGCGTTTTATAACAGTTAGATTAAAGTAAAAACGGCACAAAGGCCTTAACTGTTTTTATTATAAGCTATCTAATTGATTTTTAAAAGTTTATTAGATAAGATTAATTATATGATTATTTCTTTTAGTGGAGCGCAAGGCTCGGGAAAAAGTACTATTGCTGAAAGATTAGCCAAAAAATTAGGATGGCCACGTTATTATGTGGGTGGTTTAAGGCGCGAAGCAGCCAAAAAAAGAGGCCTAACTTTATCAGAATACAATAAATTAGGCGAAACAGACCCGGAAACAGATTTAGAAGTTGATAAATATCAAGAAAAATTAGGTAAAGAACAGGATAATTTTATTATTGAAGGCCGAACTTCTTGGTACTTTATTCCGCATTCTTTCAAGATTTATTTAGATGTGGAAAAAGAGGTCGGAGCAAAAAGGATTTTTGGCCATTTACAGCAAAAAAATGACAGAAATGAAGATGTAAATTTAAAAAGCTGGGAGGATGTTTTAGCTAGCAATGAAAAGCGTTTAGAAAGCGATCGTTTACGCTATCAAAAATATTATCAAATTGATGTTAATGATTTAAAACATTATGATTTTTATCTAGATACCACCAAGTTTAATCAAGATGAGGTTTTTGCTCAGGTTTGGGAGGCTGTCAAAGAAAAATTAGGGTTAAAATAGTTAATTTATTCAAGTTTTGTCGCTTGACACGTTTTTAAAATAATTATAATATTAGACAAGATTTATAAACTAAATTTATCAGAAAAAATAATGAGATTAACCAATCTCTTTTATATTACTGAAAAATAACAATATGGTTGCAACTAAAATGGAATTAAAACCCGGCTTAACAGTCAGAGTATACCAGAAAATTAAAGAACTTAATTCTAAAGGCGAAGAAAAAGAACGAGTCCAATATTTTGAGGGCTTGATTATTGCGCGCAAACATAATAAAGAAAAGGGAGCAACGATTACGGTTCGTAAGGTTTCCGATGGTGTTGGCGTGGAAAAAATCTTTCCGCTTAATTTACCCACGATTACTAAAATTGAAATCAAGAAAGAAGCTAAGGTAAAAAAAGCGAAATTATATTATCTTCGTTCCGGCTATAAAAAAAGATTAAAAGAGAAAGTAGTAAAATAATTTTTTGCGCGAATTTATTTTCGGGCGGATGGTGGAATTGGTAGACACGCAAGCTTGAGGGGCTTGTGGCCGCAAGGCCGTGGAGGTTCAAGTCCTCTTTCGCCCACCATTCGTTCAGAAAATATTTTTTTATTTGATTAACAATTAAAATAGTATTCGGGCGCATAGCTCAGCTGGTTAGAGCACTTCGTTTACACCGAAGGGGTCCAGGGTTCGATTCCTTGTGCGCCCACCAGAACAACAAAACATCCGTCAGGGTGTTTTTTGTTTTGTTGATTATTTTAGTTAATCTAGATAGAATAAATCTAGATAAAACAATATATTATTAAAATGATAATATATATCAATTAATATGAATTAAGAATTAATATGATGAACCTAGAAAGAAACCCAAATTTTCTCAAGAATAAATATAATCTCCATAATACTGAAGAAGTGCGTTCAGCTAGTTTGAGAACTGAAAAAAGAACTGGCGAAAAAGTACCTCAAAAACCAGAGGCCCAGATTCAAAACTATTTAGACAGATTCCAAGAAATAATTAACAGACCAGATGAAAATAAAAGAGCCCAAGGACTGGAGGCGCTCAAAAAAGTATTACACAATAATCTAGTTATTAAACCAGAAGACATACCGGAAAACTATTTCAAAAATCAACAAAGGCTAGCCAGAGAACAAGGGTGGGGTGATATTGAAATAGATGACGAACAAAAAAAGCAGCGAATTGAAATAATTATAGCTGATCAAAAGAGTTCACTTGATAATTGGGTGGACTATTTATCCTCGGAAGATGCGTTGTATCCTGATTGGCTCAAATATTATGCGTTTAGAAGTATTTCTCAATTAGGTAGGTATAACAAAGAAAAGAAAGAGTTCGCTAAAAGAACAAAAAATACTACTGAACCATTTCCGGATATTAATCGTGAAGCTTTAGCTTATGTATTAGATGAAATAGTTAATAAATATCAGAGCCAAATAAAACCTAAAGAAGCATTGGAATTGAGATATCAAAAAATTGATAAAGATGAAACTCTAACAGCTAAAGGAAAAGAAAGCCGAAAGGCAGAGCAAGCACAATTTCAAGAATTTTTAAATAATGAAAATTTTGCTAAGTTATATGCTTTTGCGATTGATAAAGTAGCACCAATTAGCAAAGAAAGACTAGAAAATATTGAAGGTAAGTGGGTTAAGTATGATAAGGGCTCTGATTATCTTCCCCTAATTAAATCTTTGCAGGGACACGGCACTGGTTGGTGCACGACTGGTGAGTTAACTGCTAAAACTCAACTTCAAGAAGGCGATTTTTATGTTTATTATTCAAATGATGAAAAAAATAACCCTAATATTCCTAGAGTAGCTATTAGAATGAGCGAAAATAATATTTCAGAAATAAGAGGAGTTGCACCTAATCAAAATCTTGACCAATATATTTCTCCTGTAGTTGATAAAAAATTAGCTGAGTTTGGTCACGAAGGAGAAAGATATAAGAAGAAGTCATCTGACATGAAAATTCTAACAGATATTGATAATAGATTTAAAAAGGGAGAAGAATTAACTGAAAATGATTTAAGATTTTTGTATCAAGTAGATTCTAGAATTGAAGGTTTTGGCTATAAAAAAGATCCAAGAATTGAGGAAATATTAAACGAGCGAAATAAAAGAGAAGATTTATTCAATCTTTTTAATTGCCGACCAGAACAAATTAGTTTTACTGAGGAAGAGGCTCTGAGTGGAAATATTGTTTTTCATCATGGAGATTTAAGTCCTAAAAAAATTACCTCAGCCGAAGGATTAAAACTGCCTAACTCTATTAGTGGAAATCTTAACCTTAGAAATCTAAAATCAGCCGAAGGATTAAAACTACCTAACTCTATTAGTGGAAATCTTAATCTTAGAAATCTAAAATCAGCCGAAGGATTAACGCTGTCTAAATATATTGGTGGTAATCTTAATCTTTGTAACCTTACTTCAGCCGAAGGACTGACATTCCCTGACTCTATTGATGGGAATATTGATCTTGATAGTCTTACCTCAGCCGAAGGACTAACATTCCCTGACTCTATTGGTGGAGATCTTGTTCTTAGAAACCTTACCTCAGCCGAAGGATTAAAACTGCCTAATTCTATTGGTGGAGATCTTGTTCTTAGAAACCTTACCTCAGCCGAAGGATTAAAACTGCCTAATTCTATAAATAGAGATCTTGATTTTAGAAATCTTTTTTCAGCCGAAGGACTAACATTCCCTAACTCTATTGGCGGGAATCTTTATCTTCACAATCTTGATCTTGATAGTCTTAAATCAACTAAAGGACTAACACTGCCTAATTTTATTGGTGGGAAACTTTATCTTAGAGATGGCGAACATACTTTAGAAGACTTACATAAACTGATGAACTAATAACAAAATAAAGAGAAAATTTTATTAAGAGAAAAATTTTCTAAATGCGCTCATAAAAGCAATAAAACATCCGTTAGGGTGTTTTTTTTGTTTTGTTGATTTAGTTTGTGTTTAAGTTTTTTTGGTGATAATATGAAAGCGATTAATCTTAAAGCTAATGCGAGAAAAATTAAGCGAACAATTAAGTAAGATTTTAGTTGTCTTTCTCTTCTTTTTATCATTTTTGTTAATATTTAATATCAATGATAAAGAAGTAATATTGAGCGATGAGGAGTTAGATTTAGTGGCTAATGTCTGGGAAGAAAATAATGAAGAGTATGATTATCTAATTAATAACGAAGTAGATATTTTAGAAGATGGCTTGTTTGAGGTTATTAAAGTTGTAGATGGTGATACGATTAAGGTCAATATAAATGGTGAAGAGAAAACAGTCAGATTAATTGGGATTAACACACCAGAAGTAGTTGATCCTAGAAAAACAGTTGAATGTTTTGGTCGGGAAGCATCAGCCAAAGCTAAGGAAATTTTGGAAAATAAAAAAGTTAAGTTAGAAAGCGATTTTAGTCAAGACAATTATGATCGCTATGGGCGGCTATTGCGTTATGTATATTTGGAAGACGGATTATTTTTTAATGAATGGATGATTGAGAATGGTTATGCTTTTGAATATACTTATGAACTGCCTTATCAATATCAAACAGAATTTAAAAATGCGCAGAGATTTGCTCAGGATAATAAAATGGGATTATGGGCTGATGGTGTCTGTGATTATTTTACCGAATCAAATACAGAATTAGACAAAGAGGAAGTCAAATCAGATTCAAATAAAAATTTAAAAGATAATTTAGCTCAATTTATAAAAAATAGTATAATAAGGAATGTATGGAAAAAAGATTAATCACGCAAAGTGCCAAGGCCAGTTTTGTTTTAGGAAAAAAATTGGGCAGTCAGTTATCAGGCGGAGAGTTTTTAGCTTTGACCGGTGATTTAGGCTCGGGAAAAACCACTTTTTTACAGGGATTAGCACAAGGACTAGGTGTCTTAGCGAAAGTTAATAGTCCGACTTTTAATATTTTGAAAATTTATAAAACCAAGAAAGGGGCAACGGTTAAGAGTTTTTGTCATATTGACGCTTATCGTTTAAATTCGGCGCGTGAATTAGAAAATTTGGGTTTTGACGAACTACTTGAACAAAAAGATTTAGTCATTGCTTTGGAATGGGCCGATAAGGTAAAAAGTATTTTGCCTCAGTGCAGAATAAATATTGCTATAAAGCACAAAACAAATCAAATCAGAGAAATAAAAATTAAATCTACCATCAAAGCTATTAAATTAGATTTATAAAAAAATAGTCGCGTCAATAAATCGCCTAAACAAAAACCGTCCAAATACAATAGGACGGTTTTTGTATAATTTTCAAATTAATAAAACCTATTATCACTAATAAATTTTAAAAATTATTTTCTCTTTTTTGCGGTTTTTCTTTTAGCAGTTTTTTTCTTAGGAGCTGCTTTCTTTTTAGCAGCTTTCTTTTTTGGAGCTGCTTTCTTTTTAGCAACCTTCTTCTTAGGAGCTGCTTTCTTCACCGCTTTTTTAGCTTTTTTCTTCATAGATATCACCCCCCTTCTTGAAAAATTTTTATCATTAGAATGATGATACAAAAAAATTTTTGTAAAGAATTATCCTTACAACTATATTATACAACGATTAAAAATAAGTAGCAATAGTTTTTCCGCTTTTTTTAAAAAAATCTCCCCGACCGATTCCGAAGTCGAGGAGATTTATTTTTTATTTTCAGCAAGAAAATTTTTTCCAACCAGTTCAACTAATGTTTAAATTTGTTTTTGGAAAAAATTTTTCAATTCCGATATTTTAATTCTGGTTTGTTTCATACTATCTCGTTCACGCACTGTGACATCATCATTTTCTAAAGAATCAAAGTCAACTGTCAGACAGAAAGGTGTACCAATTTCATCTTGGCGACGATAACGTTTACCAATATTACCGTTATCATCAAATTCACAACGCCAATTATTTTTTAAATCATTATAAAGATCATGAGCTTTTTTGACTAATTCTGGCTTATTTTTAAGCAGAGGAAAGATGGCGATTTTGATTGGTGCCAGCTTTGGATTAAGGGCTAAAACAATTCTTTTTTCGCCATTAACTTCCTCTTCTTTATAAGCATCATTTAAGACTGCTAAAAATGTTCGGCCAACACCAGCGGAAGTTTCTACAACATGAGGCACAAATTTTTCATTAGTAGTTGGATCAAGATAACTTAAATCTTGTTTAGAAAATTTAGCGTGTTGAGTTAAGTCATAATTACCACGCGCATGTATACCTTCTAGTTCTTTAAAACCAAAAGGAAAATTGTATTCTATGTCATAAGCTTGTTTGGCATAAAAAACAAGATTTTCGTGTTTATGCCAACGCAAATTTTCTTTTTTTATACCCAAGTCAAGATAAAAGTTAAATCTGATTTCTTTCCACAGATCAAAATATTTATCTTCTTCTTCCGGTCTAACAAAGAATTGCATTTCCATTTGTTCAAATTCTCTAGTGCGAAAAATAAATTGACGAGCCGTGATTTCATTTCGAAACGCTTTTCCGATTTGGGCAATGCCGAAAGGAATTTTAACGCGCGCTGAGTCAACCACATTTTTAAAATTAACATAAATACCCTGACAAGTTTCGCCCCGCAAGTAAGTTGGCTCCTTAGTCCAATCACTGGTGAAATTTCCTAAATTAGATTGAACCAATAAATTAAATTTTTTTCCGGGAGTTAAATTTTTAGCGCCACAGTTCGGACATTTAATTTTATCTTTATGATTGGCAAAAATTTTATTTATTTCCTCTTCGCTCATTTTTTCATCAGCTAATATACCGGCATCTTCTAATAAAGAGTCAAGACGCAAACGACTATGACATTTTTTACATTCAGTCAAAGGATCAGAAAAACCCTTTACATGACCGGAAGCTTCCCAGATTTTGGGACTCATAAATATAGCCGAGTCTAAACCAACTACATCATCTCTTAGTTGAGTCATGGCTTTCCACCAAGCTTGTTTTATATTATTTGCTAGTTCAACTCCATAAGGGCCAAAGTCATAAATTGCGGCAAAACCATCATAAATTTCCGAAGAAGGGAAAACAAAACCCCTTCTTTTCGCTAGGGCGACTAAATTTTCTAATTTTTTTTCGTTTGCTTTCTCTTTCATATAATTAAGATTACATTTTTCCTAATTAAAATTATGCTCTTCAAAATTACGTTCTCCTAATTAAGATTACATTTCTTCCAGCACCTCAATCCCCAGAATATTTAAACCGTTTTTAATCGTTTGTGAAATCGCTCTAATAAGGGATAGGCGGGCTTTTTTTATTCTTTTCTCCGCTTTTAAAATATTAATTGCGTGATAATAATCATTAGAGAGTTGTGCTAATTCAAATAAATATTTAGTTAATTCGCTCGGATTTTTTTTATCGTTGGCAGCGATAATTATTTCCGGATAGCGAGCAATTTTTATTAATAGTTCCTTTTCTTTTATTTCCGTTAGTAAGCCTAAATTTGTTTTACCTAGAAAATAGTTGTTTGATTCTTTTCTCAAAATGCTTTTAAGACGCGCATAACTATATTCTAAATAGCAAGCAGTGTATCCTTCAAATTTTAAGGCCTCTTCAATATTAAAAGTGATGATTTTATCGGCTCCGGTTTTCAACATTTCAAATTTGATAATCGCCTTGGTCAAAGTCCAAGCTGTCTCAGCTACTTTTTCTTCGTCCCAATCCTCATGACGTTTGGCAGTTTCTTTTTCCAAACGAATTTTAATTTTATTTTTTAGTTCTTGATAAGTGATGATATTACCACTACGCGAAGACATCATGCCTTCGGGCAGGGTGACAAAGTCGTATGGCAAATGAACTAATTTTTGTTTATAACCCAGTAGTTCTAAAACCTTGAAAAGTTGTTTGAAATAAAGACTTTGTCGGACATCGACGACATAAATTGATTCCTCCAAATCAAAAAGACTGAATTTATTAACGGCTAAAGCTAAATCAGCCACTGGGTAAAGAGCTGTTCCATCAGAACGAATAATCGGCAAGATGCCTAAATTGTATTTTTCTAAATCAGCAATAATTGCCCCTTCACTTTTTTTAAGAATTCCTTTTTCCAGTAAGGAATTAACCATTTTTAAGCCTTCATCAATAACTTCGCTTTCGTAAAAATATTTGCTGAATTTAATGCCTAAGTCTTTATAAATTTCAGCATAATATTCCAAGCTCCAATTTCTGGTTTCTTTCCAAAGTTGATAATTTTCACCTTCCCGACTTTCAATATCTTGCATTATTTTCACAACTTCCGTTTGATATTCTGGTCGTTCTTTTAATTTTTGACTAGCTTCGGCATAGCATTTTCCTAATAAATAACCTTTAGGTTCGGTTTGATTAGCATAGGCAGGATTTTTTTTCCAATGCCAAAGAGTTTTAGCAACATGAATGCCAAAATCATTGAGATAAGAGACCGGAATCGCTCCGTAACCATTAGCCATTAAAAGACGATATATACTGTCGCCATAAGCAATATTACGCAAATGGCCGATATGACACTCTTTATGCGTATTACCATTGGAATATTCAATCATTATTTTTCTGCCCTCTCCGTTTTTATTATGACCGTATTTTTCTTTTTTGATTTTTATTTCTCCTAAAACTTTTTCCGCCAATAATTCTGGCTTAAAGAAAAAGTTCAAATAAGGTCCAGTAGGCTCAATTTGCGCAAAAAAAGACATAATTTCCTTGTCTTTTTTTAAAGTTTTAGCTAAGGCAAGGGCTTGATCAGCCGGATTTGAAGATTTATTTTTTGATAAATTAAAACAGGCCAAACTTAAATCGCCCAGCTCAGGACGAGGGGGATAAGAGAAAATTAAATCTTGATTACCAATGGTTGATTTTAATTTATTTTTAATTTCTGTCAGGAAGGACATAATAAGTCAAAAAATTCTTGGTAATTATTACTAATTTATGTTATAATATTATCAGAGTTTATCTAGTTTTTCAATCAACATTAATAATTAAGCTAAACTGTCAAGTTGGCTTTTAAATTTTATGTTTTCTTATCGTTCAATCTTAAAACAATCTTGGAACATCGCTTGGAAGCACAAGTATCTTTGGATTTTCGGACTCTTTGCTTCTATTGCGGCCGCCAGTGGCTCATTTGAGTACCAAATAATTTCTACTGGACTCCAAAATGGCGCTTTGGAAAATTCTTACTACCAAATTAATCATTGGTTTGCCATTTTAGCTGCCATCTCCCAATTTTTAGTTGGTTTTTCTCAGCTTTTTTCTTATGATATTTTTACGATTATCAATGTTTTATCAATCGTAATTGTTACTTTCATTTTAATTGTTTCTTTTTTTTGGTTGGCAATTTCTTCGCAAGGAGCTTTGGTTGTTAGTGTTAAAAAATTATTAACCGCTAAAAAGAAAGCGCCGGATTTAAATTTAAGAGAAAATTTAGCGGTGGGACATCGTCATTTTTGGCCGGTTTTAGGATTTAATGTTTTAGCTAAGGTAATTATTAGCTTAATTTTAATCATTGTTAGTTTACCCCTAATTTTATTAACCTTAGTCGGAACATCTTATTTAGCTTTAGTTTATACTTTAACCTTCTTAATTTTAGTTCCTATTGCCGTGTCTTGCGCTTTAATTTTAAAATATGCCATCGCTTTTCAAGTTTTAGAAAAAGGTGATTTTTTCTCCTCTATTAAGAAAGCGTGGCGACTTTTTATTGGCAGTTGGTTGATTAGTTTAGAGATGGGCATCTTATTATTTATTATCAGCTTCTTGTTTGGTTTTATTATTTTAATATTCTTAGCCCTCGTTGTTTTCCCTTATTTTATTTTTGCTTTAAGCTATGGTCTCACTTGGTTAATTATTTTATTAGGTTTGGCAACTTTAATAATTGTTATTTTGTCCGGCTCCTTTATTACCACTTTCCAAATAGCTACTTGGACTAACTTATTTTTAGAATTAAAAGGAGGAAAGGGAGAGGCTAAGTTAGAACGTTTAGCTAAACCAAAGACCAAGAAGTAAAATAATCAGTCTATCATATTGGTACGTATACGTATATGAGTAAATTAGATTCAATTGAAAGTTTAATAAATCCAAATACAGGCGACGACGAAAGCGTCGCCGGTATTTTTGCGAGCAAACAGCAGGAAATTAAAAGCAAGGAAGAAGAAAGAAAAACTCAAAGAGATGCTTATAGTCTAGGAATGGACTATGTTAGTTTAATTAAATTTCCGGTTAGCCCTGAAGCTTTAATATTAATTCCTGAAAAAAGAGCCAGGGAAATTAAGGCGGTTTGTTTTTTCTATGACGGGAAAAATATTCGTTTGGGTTGTCTTTATCCTACTCAAGAAGTAATTGAGGAAATGGAAAGACTAAAAGAACAATATTATTGTGAAACAAAACTATATTTAATTTCTCAAAACAGTTTTGAACGCGCTTTGGAAGTTTATAAAATTGTTCCTAAAGTAAAAAAATATAGTAGCGGTGTAGAAATTAGCTCTGAGCAACTTAAGAGATTTAAAGACGAATTGACTAGTTTTAAAAGTTTGAATGAAAAAATAAACGAAGTAAATATTACCGATGTTGTTACTTTAATGTTAGCGACGGCGATTAAGGTGAGCGCTAGTGATATTCATATTGAAGCTGAAGAAAGCGGTGTGGTGGTTAGAATTAGAATTGATGGTGTTTTGCAGGAAGCAGCAGTAATTGTGCGAGAAAAATGGCAAAAAATAATTTCTCGTTTAAAAATTTTAGCGCGGGTAAAAATAAATATTGATAAAAAACCGCAAGATGGTCGTTTTACAATTTATCTTGATGATCATAAAATTGATGTGCGTTGTTCTTTTTTACCAACCGCTTTTGGTGAAAGCGTGGTAATGCGTATTTTAGATGCTAAAGCTGATTCTTTAGATATTGAAAATTTAGGAATTAGACCAGAAATAGTGCCGATTTTAAAAAGAGAAATTTCTAAGCCGAATGGCTTAGTTTTGGCCACCGGGCCAACCGGTAGCGGCAAAACTACTACTTTATATTCAATTCTAAAAAAACTTAATAAGCCGGGTATAAAAATTATTACTTTAGAGGATCCGATTGAGTATCGGCTGGAAGGCATTAATCAAAGTCAGGTTGATAGAAAACAGGGCTTTAGTTTTTCTGATGGTTTAAAATCGGTTTTGCGCCAAGACCCGAATATTGTGATGGTAGGAGAAATACGCGATTTGGAAACAGCGGAAATTTCTATTCAAGCCGCTTTGACCGGTCACTTGGTTTTATCCACTTTACACACTAATGATGCTTCTGGTGTTATTCCGCGTTTAATTGATATTGGTGTAAAACCATATTTCTTAGCCCCATCTTTAAATGCAGTGATTGGGCAACGTTTAATCAGATTGCTTTGTCCTAAATGTCGACAAGAACAAACCCCGACCAAGGATGAGGAAGAAATGATTGCTAAGATTTTAGCGGTTATTTCTCCGAAAGCAGGCGTTGAAGTGCCAACAATTCTACCGACTATTTATCAGGCTGGTGAAGGTTGTGAACATTGTAACTTTACTGGCTACAAAGGACGATCTGGTATCTTTGAAATATTTACTATTACTGATAATATCCGTCAATTAACAGTTGACCAAGCGCCATCATTTAAAATATTACAACAAGCGATTGAAAATGGCATGATTACCATGTTACAAGACGGAGTATTGAAAGTTTTGGAAGGGGTAACTAGTCTAGAAGAAGTGTATCGCGTGGTTGGTAACTTTGATTATGTTGATGAGTTGTATGATATTGTTATTTCGCAAACCATTGGTCGAGGAATTAGAATTGATACAGAACAAATGGCTGAAGTAACCGACTTGGCCAAAGATATTTTAAATATTAATGATAAGGTAAAAAATTTACCCACTTCTCGTTTAATCGGTTTGACTATGGGATTAGCAGCACAAAGAGATGCCGGAGATATTCATATTGAACCAACTGAAAATAATGTGAAAGTTCGTTTTCGTATTGATGGTATAATGCACGATATTTTAACTCTGCCTAAAACCAGTTATTTGCCTTTAATATCGGAAATAAAAATTTTAGCCGGTACCCCGACTAATATTAAGAAAGCCACTTTTGACGGTCGCTTTAGTATTTATTTGCCGGAAAAGAAAAAAATTGATTGTCGTTTATCAATTATTTCCGGTGGTTATGGAGAAACAATTGTTATTCGTTTGCTTTCCACTTCGGCTGCTAATTTAGATATGGAAAAATTGGGCATTACTTCAACTTCCTTAACCGCCATGCAGAACGCGATGAAGAAAAATCGCGGTATTATTATTACTACTGGGCCAACGGGCAGCGGTAAAACCACGACTTTGTATAGTATTTTAAATAAGCTTAATAAACCTGATGTTAAGATTATTACGGTTGAAGATCCGATTGAATATCAATTGGCCGGAGTCATGCAAACGCAAATTGATGAAGCTCATGGCTATACTTTTGCCTCTGCCATGCGTTCCTTGCTTCGTCAAAATCCAAACATTATGATGATTGGGGAAATCAGAGATGCAGAAACAGCTAAGATTGCGATTGAAGCTTCAATGACTGGTCACTTAGTATTATCCACTATTCATGCCAATAGCGCTGCCAGCGCGGTTTCTCGCTTTTCCGGTTTAGGCGTTGATCGTCAGGCACTCGCTAATTCAATGGAGTTTGCGATTGGACAAAGATTAGTGAGAAGAATTTGTCCTCATTGTAAACAAGTTCATGAAGTAAATCCGGAAGATTTAAAAAGAGTAAAAGAAGCTCTTAAAGCTATTAATAATCCGGCTGTTAAAATACCTGAACAATTAACATTTTATAAAGGAGCGGGTTGCGATAAATGCGGTCAAATTGGCTACAAAGGACGAATTGGTTTGTATGAAACAATTGAGATGATTCCGGAAATCAGAAAAATAATTCAAGAAGAAAAAATAACCGACTATGAAATAGAACAAATTGCCATTAAAAATGGCATGGTTACTATGTTGCAAGATGGTATTTTAAAAGCCTTGGCCGGAGAAACTGCGCTTGAAGAAGTTTTCCGAGTCGCTTAAAATACAAATACAATATCGCTTAAAAATAAATGCAATGTCGCTCAAACTGGATATCGTTAAAATGGAAGTTGCTAAAACGCAATATCGTTTAGAACACAATTAGTTTAGGGCATGAAAATAGAAAATATATGATTGATAAAAAATTTTTAGAAACTTTACGCGCTGATTACTTGGCTAATGAAAAAGAAAGACGGCAAATTATTAATGCCTCCAATAATCTTTTATTTGAAGCAAAAAAAATAATTTTTTTATTACAACGTCAAGATTTTAAAGAAGCAGAAAAAAAGTTCGCTGAATTAGAGAGTTTATTTAAAAATTTAGCCAAAAAATTTGGCTTAGAGCGTTTAAAAAAGGAAGGAACTTATAAAGCAGCGGCTGAAGAATATTTAGAAGCAAAAACCTTGTTTTTGGTCATCAAAAAAAAGAAAATCGGACCAATTAAAGATTTGGTTTTTGATTACGAAGCTTACCTGGGAGGAATTTGCGACCTAATTGGCGAACTAGTTCGTTATGCCACGAATCAAGCGGCCAAAGGAAAGTTTGCGGAAGTTTATAAGATTAAAAAAACCGCCGAAGAAATTATGGCTCAACTGATTGATTTTGATTTAACAGGTTACTTAAGAACTAAATATGATCAAGCCCGTGGTCATTTAAGAAAACTGGAGCAAATGGCCTACGAAATTCGTCTAAGAACCGATAAATAGTTTTATGAAAATAGTAATCATTTCCGATCTTCATGATAATATTTTTAATCTGGAAAAATTGCTTAACTGGTGTCAGAAAAATAAAATCAGTAAAATAATTTGTTGTGGTGATGTTTGCAGCGCTGCCACGCTAAAATTTCTCTCCGCCCAATTTAACGGTGAGATTTTTTTAGTTTTAGGGAATGGTGATTTTTATGAGAAGAAAGATTATCAAAAAATGAAAAATGTTCGTTATTATGGTTTAGTGGGAGAAGAAAAAATTTCTGGCTTAAATTTTATTTTTTCCCACTATGAAAAAGAAATTAAGAAAGAACTTGAGGTTAGCAAAGAAAAATTTGACTTTGCTTTTTATGGTCATAGTCATAAACCCTGGTTAGAAAAAAAAGGAAAATTAATATTGGCCAACCCCGGAAACTTAGCGGGCATTTTTTATAACCCTACTTTCGCAGTTTTAGACACGACCACTAAAAATTTAGAATTAAAAATTTTAGATGAAACATTTTAAATAAATAATAGAGTTTAAGCTAAATTAGCAGGCGTTGAGTAGAAAATAAAAAATGGGGTAAAAGCCCCATTTTTGTAATTAGTAAAATTAATAATTATTGATTCAAGATTTTTTTTGAATAAATGTCAGTTGATTATTGATTCAAAATTTCTTTTAAATAAATACCAGTAAAACTTTTTTTATTTTTCGCTACTTCTAAAGGAGTGCCGGTGGCTACTAAATAACCGCCTTTTTCTCCTCCCTCAGGTCCTAAATCAATTATCCAATCAGCTGATTTGATTACATCTAAATTATGTTCAATCACTAAAACAGTATTACCCTGATCAACTAATAAGTTCAAAACTTTAAGTAGACGGTCAATATCATCAAAATGAAGACCAGTGGTTGGTTCATCTAAAATATAAAGCGTTTTGCCGGTGGAGCGACGTGCTAATTCGGTTGCTAATTTAATTCTTTGCGCTTCTCCGCCAGAAAAAGTAGTGGCACTTTGACCTAAACGAATATAACCTAAGCCAACTTTTTCTAAAGTGCTAAGCTTTTGAATGATAGATGGATTATTAACAAAAAAGCGACTGGCTTCAGAAACGGTCATTTCTAAAATTTCATAAATATTTTTTCCTTGGTATAAAACGCTTAAGACTTTTTCAGTAAATTTCTTGCCCCCGCAAACATCGCAAGTAATAAAAACATCAGATAAAAATTGCATTTCCACTTTGATTGCTCCGTCGCCCGCACAATTTTCACAACGTCCCCCGGGAACATTAAAAGAGAAGTGGCCGGCGCTTAAACCTTTTACGCGCGCTTCTGGTAACTCGGCAAAAAGATCACGGATATTAGTAAACAAACCAGTATAAGTTGCTGGATTAGAACGAGGTGTTTTACCAATTGCTGATTGATCAATGTTAATTATTTTATCAATATTTTCCACACCCAGAATTTCCTGATGAGCGCCAACATCAGTTTTAGCGCGATAAAACTTTTTACTTAAATAGTTGGCCAAAATATCATTCATTAAAGTTGATTTGCCTGAACCGGAAACTCCGGTAATCGCCACCAGTTTTCCCAAAGGAAATTTAACATCAATATTTTTTAAATTATGTTCTTTGGCGCCTTTTATTTCTAAAAATTTACCCGAGCCGGCGCGAAATTTTTTTGGTACAACAATTTTTTTGCGACCGGATAAATAAGCGCCAGTTAAAGATTGAGTTGAATTAATAATTTCTTGAGGAGCGCCACTAAATAATATCTCTCCTCCGTTTTCGCCGGCACCCGGTCCAATATCAATTAAATAGTCAGCCGCCAACATCGTGGCAGCGTCATGTTCAACAATAATTACCGTGTTACCGTTATCGCGTAAATTTTTTAAAGTATTGATTAATTTTTCATTATCTTTTTGATGTAAGCCGATTGATGGTTCATCAAGCACGTAAAGAACACCTGATAAAGCTGAGCCAACTTGAGAGGCTAGACGAATTCTTTGCGCTTCTCCGCCGGAAAGAGTTGCGGCTGAGCGGGACAGTGTTAAATAGTTTAAACCGACATCGGCCAAAAAACCAAGATTTTTATCTATTTCCTTGGCGATGGGTAATAATATTTGCGCTTGTCCATTAAAAATTTTATTGTTTTTTGTCCAATCAACAAATAATTTTTTGGCTTTCTCAATACTTAATTGAGTAATTTCAAAAATATTTAGGCCGTTAATTTTTACAGCTAAAGATTCTGGTTTTAAGCGAGCGCCAAAACATAAAGGACAAAGCGCATTATGCATGGTTTTTTCAATTTCCTGTTTAACAAAATTAGATTTAGTTTCTTGATATTTATTTTCTAAATATTTTATTATCCCCGGAAACTTTTCATCGCCTTTTAATAATAAATTTTTTATATTTAAGGGCAAATCTTTGATTGCTTCTCGCAAACTAAAATTATGGCGAGTGGCTAGATTTTCTAAGTCAGTTAAAAGACCGTTACCATTTAGATTAGAATGAGAAAGAGATTTAATTGCGCCTTCTAAAATACTTAAATTATTATTAAAAACCAGTTCTGGATCTATTTCTAAACGAACACCCAAGCCTGAACAGGTGGGACAAGCGCCATGACCAGAATTAAAAGAAAATTCTCTTGGTTCTAAACTCGGTCTTTTATAACCACAATCGGCGCAAAAGAAAGATCTTTCAATTTTGCTAGACTTAATAGTTCGCTTGCCCACGATTTTAATCTTTTTCTTTTCCTCAGCCATTTTTTTTAATTTGCTTCCACAATTAGGACAACTGGGCTCTCCGCATTTAGCATAAAGCAAACGCAAGTAATCATAGATTTCTGTAATTGTTCCGACTGTTGAACGAGGATTATGACCGACGGTGCGTTGATCAATTGAAATGGCGGGCGACAAACCCTCAATTAAATCAACATCAGGCTTATCCATCAAATCAACAAATTGACGCGCATAAGAAGACAGGGACTCAACATAACGTCTTTGTCCCTCCGCATAAATAGTATCAAAGGCGAGTGATGATTTTCCTGACCCGGAAAGTCCGGTTATTACTATGAGTTTACGACGAGGAATATCCAAACTAATATTTTTCAAATTATTAGTACGAGCACCACGAACTTTTATAAAATCAGACACCATAGTTTAAGAAAAATTAAAAATAATTATCGCGAATTATTATACAGTAAAATTAATAAAAAAACAAGACCAAAATGATCAAGTTTATTTTTAAGTTAAATCAGTTTATTGTTTCAAGTTAAATAAGGGTTTTATAAAATCGGATAAAAGAGACGAAAGAAAAAAATCATTATTTTATGGGTTATTTTGATTTTTTTATTTTCTCCTAAAAATGGCTCAGCTTCAACTTTCCATTTTTCAATAATTGTTTTTACATCATTAACTAAAGTTCTTTGCGAAGAAAGAATGCCGGCTTCAAGGTTGGGGCCGAAAGATAAGATATCTAAATTTTGCGAACCAATCATTACTTCTTTATCATCAATTAGCAGTATTTTAGCATGATTCATGGTTTTGCTTAAATAAAATTTAATGCCAATCGCTGAAAAGCGACAATAATTCAAAAAATTTACTTGATCTAAATATCTAATATCCGTATTTTTAGGAATTATTATTTCAACGTTTACTTGCCTGCGACAAGCATCATCAAGTAAAGCAATCAACCAACGAGGCGGCAAAAAATAAGGGGTGACAATTTGAATAGATTGCTTAGCATTTTTAATTTTAGCGCGATAGTGGCGGTTAAGATAATAAGGATTTTTTGCACCCAAGACATTATCAACAATAAAAGATTTAATTTTTTTTGGAAAAGGAGTAAAGCTGAATTTTAAAATTGATTGCCGCTTGCCACCGCTTTTTTTATATGAATTAGCAAACGATTTTAAGATTGGTTTTATAATTGCTCCCTGCAAGCGAATTTGCATATCACGCCAGTTACGTGATTTTTCTTTGATATTAACGCCACCTAAAAACGCAATCTTATTATCAACAATCAGAATTTTACGATGAGTACGTTTAAGCCAATGACTAAAGAAAATAAAATCTATCCCTAAGTCGCGCAGACTTTTTACTTCTTGCGTTTTTAAAGATGAACTTCCATAAGCATCGGCAATAATTACCACTTCCACACCACTTTTTACCTTTTCTTTCAGTAACTTAAAAAAATCATGAGTCTGATTAGTGTCGTTAGCAAAAATATACATTTCCAGATAAATCGATTTTTCCGCCTTAGACATGGCCGCAAACATTCCGTCCCAAGCTTTTTGTGAAGTTGTATATAAACGGTATTTCATTACTTAAACAACACCTTAAAGACGTTTTCTTATTTTAGCAACGCTTTTAAGGCGTTTCGTTTTTTATTTGTTTCTTGATAGCCAAGATCAATTATTTGTTTAGTTACTGTTTGTGATAAATAGCGTTTCGGATAAATATATTTTAAAAAATAAGAAGTATCAGGATTAATTAAAACATCACTTTCTTTTACATCATTTCTAGCTAAATTATAAAGAGCAATGCGCGCGCTTTTTAGCGCTATTTTAGTTAAAGTAAAATTTTTTTCTTTAAATTCGTTGCGATGATAAAGATTAACAGCAATTATTTTCTTTGCCCCGAGCTTTTTCAGCACTTTAATTGGCACTGGATTGCTCAAGGCTCCATCAACTAAATGCGCTTTTATTCCTTTGGGAAGATTTAAGATAATTGGTACAGACGAACTAGCTCTAACCGCTGTGGCAATGCTACCGTGAGAAAAAATAAAAGGTTCGCCGCTTGTTAAATCAGTAGCTAATATTCGTAAAGGTATTTTGGTTTGCGAGAAAGAAGCTTCACCAAATAGAAATTTTATGAATTTAATAAAACTAGGAGTATTAAAACCATCTCGGAAGTCTCGGAAATTTAAGTCAGGTAATTTAAATAAATCATTTTTATATTTTGAAAATTTGTCTGTTAGACTATCAACTTCACCATGTAGAGCATAGTAAGCAGCGACCAAAGAGCCGATTGAAGAACCACTTATATAATTAATTGGAATGTTATTTTCCTGCAATGCTTTGATTACACCTAAATGAGCAAAGCCGCGAAAAGCACCGGCGCTTAAAGCTAAACCAATTTGACATCCCTTTTTATTTTGACATCCCTTTTTATTTTGGCGACTTTTTTTATCTTGGCGCCCTTTTTTATTATTTATTTTAGCCATATTTTTTTATATTTATGTTAAAACTATAGCATGAATGCTAATTAACAACCAGTTGCTAATCAACCTGCTAATTAACTGCCAAACAAAAAAGACGGACCTCTTGGGCACCGCCTTTTTTGTCATATTACGTTAATGTAACAGAATTATTATTTTAATTTAATCAAATTATTATTAAGCTTTAGTGATATTTATTATTGAGCTTTAGTAACAATCACCGGGTTCTTATAAAGATCAGCTTGTTCAACTACAGCAATAATGAAAG
>DAONYH010000005.1:56545-73105 GCA_035414245.1 bacterium
ACAATCACCGGGTTCTTATAAAGATCAGCTTGTTCAACTACAGCAATAATGAAAGTGTTGGTGCGATAATGAGTATTAGCCCAAGTATCACCAACTCTTACATCACCATTAGGGCCAAAGTTGCGACCACTGATGTAAAGAACACCCATCACTCTATTTTCTGAAGCAACATGTTGAATACGTCTTTCAATTCTAGTTACTACTGCCGGACCAATGTTCACTTCGTTACTGGTTTTACCATTAACAGTGACGCTAACATATCCGTAGTAATAAGTATCTAATATTTGTACTCTAATTTGTTGACCTTCAGTGGTGGTATAGACACCAAGCATTTTAACTTTCGGGTTAACTACTGTTCCATCAGCATATTTATAAGTAATTTTATTTTCCGCCGGGTTGTTTGAGAAACCGTAACCATTAATAGTCAAAATTTTGGTATCAGTGTTCATTGCCGCTCTTTCAATAACCGGATCAGTTTGCAAGCTATATTTTTGGTCGTTTAACCAATAGCCATATTTTATTTTAATATTGGAACTATCACCGGCAATTGCTTTCGGGGCAACCACTCTCACAATTACATCGCCATAACCTGATTCCACTAAAGAAAGAGGTTTAACTTCAACTTTTTCTTTGTTATTTAATTGGAAGATAATAGTTGTTTGTTCAACATCTAAGCCAACTCCGTTTGTCCAGAAAGTCATTTCTTCACCCGGACTAGGAATTAATGGAGTAACTGAAATTATATGAGGAATAATTTCTAAAGGCATTTGATTAGACTTTTGACCATTAACTTCAACGTTAATTTGTCCGTTTTGCGCTTCCTTAGGAACAACTACATCTAACCAGTTTCCATTCGGATCAACTTGATCTTTAGGAACATAAGATTTAGTCATCTTTCCGTTTAAGGTTGGAAATTCAACATAGATTTCACTGGCATTCTTAAAGCCTCGACCAATTAATCGGATTTTTTCACCTGGCTTAGCCGCAGCAATTTGCGCGTTGCTAACCGCCATTTTACGACTGGCAGTTGCTCTAATTGAAGTTAGAATCGGACGAGCTGTATAAGTTAGGGCATCAGCTTTTTCTGATTCATGAACACCAATTTTAACCGTTGCTTTTAATTTATTTAATTGTAAAGGAGTAACTACTTCAATTGCTTCGTAACCTTCGGCTTCATTAACTTCTTTAATAGTGCCTCTGGCGCTGGAAACAAATTTTCCTTCCTCATCATAAAAGTTTACCACTGGTCGATGAATAATACCTTTTCCATAAATAGTAATTTTATCACCAATTTGTTCGTAGCCCGGTCGGCTCCAATCTAATTGGTAAATAACCGGTTTAATGTTGTAACCTAGTTGATTAGATTTCATTTCAACCCCGTTACCGCTGGTATCATTATAATAATTTCTGACACTTAAGCGGCCGTTAGTCACCCCAACCGGTAATTTAATCACCATTTGAGTTAATTTATCATCAATAATATGAGGTTTAATCCATTTTTCTACAGTTCGACCTTCAGCATTTAGAGCGGTCACAAGAACAAAACTTTGTTCTTTGTCCGGAGAAAAACCAGTGCCATAAACAACTAGATCTTCATCAACTGATACGGGATTAGGACTAAATTCAGTAATTCTTAACATTACTTGGTAGTCAAAAGTTCCAATTGAATTACCACCCACCAAGATTCGACCCACGCCACTGAAAGTTTGGGCGGGCATATCAAAGTAAACAGTTGAATTGCTAAGATTTTTAGCCGGGAATTGTCTTACTCCGACTTGACCAGTTTGTTCATTAACATAAGGAAGTTCAATTCTGACTTCATCTAAAGTAAATAGATTACCATTTTGTAGTCTGACAGCGCGATTTAAGTCGCCGATATAACCACTAACTTTTGGAGTGATAACTGCGGCATTGTTTTCAAATAAATTGAAAGCGTCAAAATATAAAGTTGCACCATCAGGAATATTACCAACTAAAATTGATAATGAAGCTAGTCCGCTTTGAGTAGGTGTTAAAGCGACTTGCTGTCTAGTCCAGGAAGTGCCAACATTAACTTCTCTATCATCAGTTAAGCTCACAAAAGTTTCAGCGTTTTCTAATTTTAAACTAATTGTCATAGGAGCGCTGGCTTTCACATAGAAAGAGAAATTATAATTCACTCCTTGAGTGACCATAAAGCGATTTTTATCAATGGAGACAATCCCCGCATCATTTAAATATGCAGAAGTTCCATTGGCGCTGATCGCCATTGAGTAAGGACCGAAACCAAACGGAGTTTGATAACCGCGCATTAAACGATATTCACGGTTAGAATTTTCGCCTTGCCAAAAATACCAATTTAAATTGATATCTTGATTGAAACTGCCATCAGTTAAAAGATTAACAGCGGCTGCTTCAGCAGATTTAACTCCGAATACACCTGGTATTGACCAAGGCATAAAGGAGAAGACCATTGCGATAAGAGTAAAAACTCTTAAAAACTTGGTAAATCTTTGTTTGTTTTGCATATAAATTTTAGATTATTTATTTCTAAATTTTTTAAATTTTGTAAATTTTAGAGCTAATTTCAAAGCAAATAACTCTCAAATTATCCTCTTGTTTTTTACCTGAAATTATATCATATCAATTAAATTTTGTCAATACTTAATCTTGACAAGATGTGTAAAACTTATTATTTTTGCTAATTTTAAGCAATATTTTTTCTTTAATAATAGCCATTTTTATTAATATTAAAAAAGCCCAGCTATTTTTTAGCAGGGCTTATCTTCTTGAGCCGTTTTTAGAATAAAACGTAAATTTTGAAATCCGTACTTGTTCTTTTCTTCTTCAAGGACTTTCCGGTAATCAATGAAGCGCGCAATACCATCTCCAGTATTGTAATCATCAGCTATTTCATCAAAAATTTTTTCTTTATCAAAATTTGGTTTTAAAATAAACTTATCGACTATTTCGCCTAAGATTATCAAATCAATGAAAGCATGGGGTTTGCGACGTTCAGGAATCAATTTAGGTTCAATTGCCTCTTTTTGGGCAATAAATTCGTCAATTATAGCAAAAACTAATTTTGCATTTTCCCCAAAATACATGATTTACTCCTTTTTTTAGATTAATATTAGTTGACCGGTTTTAAATTTATAATGAACAAATCTAGAATTTATAATGAACAAATCTAGAATTTATAATGAACAATTGTTCCTTAATTTTATAAAAAAATATCAGAATTAGAGCAATTTAATAATAGCATTTTAATAATAGAATGTCATTAGAAATAGCTTTTTATTATATTGACATTATATTGACAATTAAATTAAAATATGCTATAATTACAATCTATAAATTCAGTACTTTGAAATAAAAAATAAACACAAATATAAACCAAAAAAAACAGAAAAATGGAAATTATCTCGAGCAACAGGAGTTTCATAGCTGCTTTAGAGCGTTTTTTATCAACTGCTTTAAAAGTAGACTACGAAAGATTGAGCAATTTGACCTTCATAGACGTGAGCACAGTTTTTAACCTTGAGCAAGTAATGACTGCTCGCACCGGTTTTTCTTTAGTAAAAGAAATCGCTGACAATCCCAAGCGGATAGCCATTTTAATCAGCAAAGAAAAAGAAAAAGATTTAATGGAGCACAATGAGTATTTCCGAGTGCTGATGGCTTATCCAAATGTGGGCTTTGTTAATGCTTTGAAGTTAAAGAGAATCCCTCGGGTTTATTTTAAACTGGCTGATGGTCGGAAAAAGAAAGACGAAGAAACAATTGCGCTTTTTGAAGCAAGACAAAAAGAAAGAGCAATTGCAACTCTTCGCTACACCATGGTCTATGCTTTGGTAGAAGGAAATTATTGCCAGGATTGGTTGACACAAGCAAACAGTCTCGGTTTTGAAGGAGATCAGGGACAAATAGTTAAAAAGGTAAAACGTTGGTTGCCTCGAATAGACGGATTCTTGCAAAACAAATTTTTTGAAGGCATCTTTGTTGATGCTTACGGAACTTTGTTTGATTCCAATTGGCAATTAAACGTTGCTGTAAAAACTGCCGTTGAGGAATTGGCTGAGCGACTTGAAAAAAAGGTCTTTATTATTTCGGATAGTGAAAAATGGTTGATTGAAAGAAAAAAATCCGAAAATGATATTACCTGGGAATCGCTTTCAAAGTATGATCTCAAGGGAACAATTCTGGAAACCGTAGTTGATAATCTGAAGGAGAAAGATTTTCTTTCCCAACATGACATTTACGCTTTCCGGTACATAACAGTCAATGAAATTGCTAGCGCAGTCAGCAAAATTACCAGCTTAACTTAAATGATCTTTTTAAAACGTCTCTTAATGAGACGTTTTTTTAAAAGTGTTTTTAGCGAAACAACATTATTTTTAAAAGCGCCCCTTAGTGAGGCGTTTTTATTTTAGAGGAAAAGAGACGTTTTTTTATTTAAGAGGCAAGAGGGGAAAAATGAGGTTTTTATTTAAGAGGTAAGGAAGATGCTAAAATTTGGCAAGGATTTTCTTTTGTCCAACCAGGATAGGGAGAAATAATTTCTAAAGTATTAAAACCAAGTTTTTTATAAAACGCCCTAGTTTTAAAATAACCATCATCTTTAGCTGTTTCCGCCAAAGTTTTGACATAGCAAATTTTGTAGCCCTTATTTGAAAATAAATTTAAAGTTTCTCTTACTAATTTGGTGCCAATGCCTTGATTTTGATATTCAGGACTTATAGCCAACCAAGTAATTTCCAAAGCCGCCAAGTCTGCCTTCCGGCAAGTCATGAAACCAATCATTATTTCATTAATAAAAGCGCCATAAAGTTCTTGACTTTCTAAATCTTTGGCTAATGATTTAAGTCCTTGTTCATTAAAATAGTCGGGTAGCTCTTTAGCTAGCTCCAAAGCGACTTTCTTTTGATTAGTTTTTTTGATTATTGTATTTTTCATAAAAATATTTTTCTATCAATATTATACATTAATTTATAAAAAATACTTAGCCCGATTAAATATTCAAGTTAAGTTGGATATTTTTAAAATTAAAAAGCATGTTAATACATGCTTTTTTATTTTTGCAGTCCCTAGGGGAATCGAACCCCTGTTGCCAGGATGAAAACCTGATGTCCTAACCACTAGACGAAGGGACCGTACTTATTATCTAATAATAAAAATGAATCAGCCAATAACTAGATTCAGAATTATTATAATTTTATTTTTAACTTTTGTCAATGATTCTTAGCTGAAGATGTTAGTAATTTTTTTACGATTTTTGTTTACGATTCTTAATCAAAGACAACAGTAATTCAACAAGATCATCAACTTAAGATGATAGAAAGCCAAATTATAAAAAAACACTCACCAAAGTGAGTGTAATTAATTATTGTCTTTGTTGAGCAGGGAGACTGCGACGACTTAACCGTAAATAAATTTCCGAACTTTTTTGTCGCTTTGACTTTTTTGTTTTTGGTCTAGAATGACCACTGTTAGTCATAAAAAGAGATGAACCTTCATGGGGTTTAGGGACTTCTGGTATATCACCAGTAATTCCGGGAATTCCAAAAATACTTTTCATTTTTTTATTTTTTTAGTTTGAGATTATTCAAAGTACTAAAGTCATTATAATTGTTTTTTAAAAAAACGCAATAAAGCGCAATAATAATGTGATAATTAAAGAAGACGATAATTAAAGTAGGGCACTAGCTTGATTGCTTTTTAAAACACTAGCTTAATTGCTTTTTAAAGATTGATGTAATATGATAAACTCATGATTATTTTAGGAGTAGAAACAAGTTGTGATGAGACAGCCGCGGCGGTTGTTAAATTAGATTCGAAAACGAATGAGATTTTAGTATTGAGTAATGTTATTTTTTCGCAAATTGCCATTCATCAAAAATTTGGTGGCGTTATTCCGGAAATTGCTGCTCGGGAACATGTTTTAACCATAATTCCAGTTATTCATGAAGCATTAAAAAAAGCAAAAATAAACCCCAAGCAACTTGATTATTTAGCAGTTACCAAGGGCCCGGGACTTATCACCTCGCTTTTAGCCGGTACCGAAACAATTAGAACCTTGGCTTATGCTTGGCAAAAACCCGTTATTGAAGTTAATCATATTGCTGGCCATATTTTTGCTAATTTTATTGAACATAAATCAGAAATTAAGTTTCCGGCTTTAATTTTGACGGTTTCTGGCGGTCATACTAACTTAGTTTTGATGAATAAGGACAAAAAAATTAGGATTATTGGTGAAACTTTAGATGATGCGGCGGGTGAAGCTTTTGATAAAGGCGCGAAAATGATGGATCTGGGTTATCCGGGTGGACCAAAAATAGCAGCCTTAGCCGAAGAATATAAGAATAAAATTAGCCAAAAATCAATAAATTCCCGAAAAGGTAGCCAGTTTGGAGTGGATAAGTTGTCCCAATCTTCAATTAATTTATCTAAATCTTCAAATAAATTATCCCAATCTAAATTTAAACCAATTAAATTGCCTCAGCCAATGATAAATAGCAATAATTATGATTTTTCCTTTTCTGGTTTGAAAACCGCTCTTTTATATCAACTTAAAGCCGATAAAAATTGGCGTCAGCGTTTAGCTGAATACGCTTTTTATTATCAAGAAGCAATTATTGAAGTATTAGCAAAAAAAACACTTAAAGCCGCGCAAGATAAAAAAGTAAAAACGGTTATGCTTTCGGGCGGCGTGAGTGCTAATACCGAATTAAGGCAAAGATTGGGACAAGCAGTGGAAAAAGAGTTGAAAAATGTTAATTTTTTAGCACCAAGGCTAGAATATACGACTGACAATGCGGCCATGATTGCTACTGCTGCTTTATTTTTAGCTAAAAATAAACAATTTAAGACTTATGCCCAGATTTCGGCTGATCCGAGTTGGAAATTAAAGTAATAATTTATTTACAATTTTCGCTAAATAAGCTAAAATTTTAAAGTAATAAGTTCGGCTCGATGGCGAAGTGGTCTAACGCTGCAGTTTGCAAAACTGTCATTCGTGGGTTCGAATCCCACTCGAGCCTCAAAAAGAAAATCTGCTCAAAGCAGATTTTTTTAAATTCTGATAATTTTTAAAATCCGGATAACTTTCCCATAAAATAACTTTTTAAATTCGGATAATTCGGATAATTTTCCGCTAAATCGTTTTACCCACAATTTGTTTCTAAAAGCTGTGGATATCTTGTGTTTTATGTGTATAAATTGGTTTTTTTAGTCTAATATAGCTTAGACTTAAAAATTTTAAAAAATAAATATTTATTTAAAATTAGATAAAAAATTAATTATCGCTAACTTTAGTCTAGGATACTTGACCCTTATATTCCAAAGTGCTATAATATTAGTAGGTTCTTTGACTAACTCCATAGACTACATTACCAATGTTGACGTGGTAAAGATTATTGAGCAAGTTAAACTAGCGTGCTAATCAAATTTTGATAATTTAACCATAAAAGGTTAAAAAGGTTAATTATCTTAAATTAGCAAAAATAATTAAAATTATAAATTTTGATTTGCTAGGAGTTGGTAGGAATACGCTCTTTAAGTCAACAAAGTAGCTTCAACTTTTCCCTGATGATACAAAAAAATGCGTCATTAGGGATGAGGCTCATACGCGGCCCAGTATTTATTAACTTTATTTTATATAATAAAAAGCGGCCCGTTATGGGCCTCTTTTTATTTTTTTGAAAACCTTGTAAGATATTTTTGTGATTCTTGTTTTAGTTTAGTTTAAGTCTAGTTTAAGTTATTATGTCTTTATCAATTGGCATTGTTGGTCTGCCAAATGTTGGCAAATCAACTTTGTTTAATTTATTAACTAAAAAAGGGGTCGAAGCGGCTAATTATCCTTTTTGTACGATTGATCCCAATGTGGGCGTAGTAAAAGTGCCTGATTTTCGTTTGGCTAAATTAGCAGCCGTTTCCAAACCGGCCAAAATTATTCCCACTACGATTGAATTTGTTGATATTGCCGGTTTAGTGGCCGGCGCGCATCAGGGTGAGGGCTTGGGTAATAAATTTTTAGCTCATATCCGCGAGTGTGATGCGATTTGCGAAGTGATTCGTGATTTTAAAGATAAAAATATTATTCATGTTAATGGTCAGGTTAATCCGATTAGTGACAAAGAAACAATTAATTTAGAACTTATTTTTGCCGACTTAGCAACAGTTGAAAAACGAAAAGAAAAATTAAGTCGTGAAGTTAAAAGTGGTGATAAAGAAGCTAAATTTAATTTAACGGTTTTAGAAAAAGTTTTTATTCATTTAAGTAAGGGCAAAGCCGTGCGTGAATTGGAATTAAGTGATGAAGAATTGGTTTTTGTTAAAACTTTAAATCTTTTAACAATTAAACCAATTTTGTATTTATTAAATATTGATGAAGAATCGGGTGAAGTTAATTTTCCTCAGGCTGATGGTGAGATTTTAAAAATAAATGTTCGTCTGGAAGAAGAAATTGTTAATTTGCCAGCCGAAGAACAAGCAGAATATATCAAAGAATTAGGTTTAAAAGAGAGTGGGTTAGACAAATTAATTAGACGCGCCTATGAATTATTGGATTTAGCCACCTTTTTTACCACCGGTCCGGATGAAACTAGAGCTTGGACCATTAAAATTGGTACTAAGGCGCCACAAGCGGCCGGGGAAATTCATACAGATTTTATTAAAGGATTTGTGCGTGCTGAAGTTATTAGTTGGGAAAAATTTGTTGAGTGTGGTGGCGAAGCAAGAGCGCGTGAACTAGGTTTGATTCGTCTAGAAGGAAAAGATTATGAAGTTAAAGATGGTGATGTTTGCAATTTTTTAATTAATAAGTAGAATAAAATAAAATAGTAATTTAACAAATAAATAATAACCTTAAAAATTTCTAGAGATGAAAAAATTTTTGTTCTTTTTACTTAAGAACCTACTTTTGATTCAGAGAATAAGTTTGATTTTGCTTTTTCTCACTCTTTCAGTAGGAATTTTCTTGATAATCTACATTTTTATAGGTAACCAAGAATTAATTTTTAGTCACTTGACTATACTTCTTCCCGGCGCTTATTTTTTATGCGAATTATTACTTTTAAGTCTTTATTACTCAATAATTATTTTAGAGCGATATCATGAATTAGATTTAAAGCAGATTAACTCCAAGCAACCAATCGCTTTTGCAAAATTAAGCCGTTTAGAAAAAAATAAATACAATATTTATATTGGAAATTTGCGTTGTTTTTGGAGCAAGGAGCCTGATTTTTTTAATGTTCAATATTTAAAGAAAGTAAAATTTATGGACTTGTTTATTAGTTTAATCTTATTGATCTCTTGGCTTTCTTTTTATGAAAATAATTTATGGGCGCTTGTTGGTATATTGGGTGCGTTATTTATAATAATAATGTTTATTCGAGAATATATTTATTCAAGAATATAAATTGGGAAATTAATGTTTTATGAATGAAGCAGTTAAAATCGTTGCGTCGTTAAACAAGGAAAATTTTAATTAAAAATAAAAGAGCCCCAACCCGGCTCTTTTTTCTTTTTGTTTTTAATTTTTATTCTTTTTCCAAAACCACGATTTCGCGAAAAACTTTTTGTCCGGCTCGTCCATAAATAATGGTCTGGCGAGAACTACAATGTTTTTTTATAAATTCATTCTCAATTAAATTAGAGGGGAAAAAATTTTTAATTTTAAAGCCGCTAATATTTGGGTTGATGGCTTTGTTGCCGTAAAAAAGTGGCCAAACCATTACCACACGCTTACCGGATTTAAGAATTTCTTTAAATTCTTTTAGAGCACCGGAATAAAGATGTTCCAATTCTTTAATAATTATTACCAAATTAAGTTGACCTCTTTGCGGACCTAAATACGGTTCAGTAATTATCGCTTGTACGCTTTCGGTTTTCAAAACTTTAGATAAGTCCAGAACATTCTTGACTAAAAATTTCATTTTTATATCTTGCTTGTCGTATAATTCTTTAATCCAGCTAATATTTTTTTTAGTATCGTCAATCGCTTTTATAGAAATGTCTGAACCAAAAATATTTTTGTGTTCCATTAAAATTGCTTCACTTAAAATAGTGCCGGAACCGCAGAAAGGATCAACAATCAAGTCGTGAGGATTATTTACTTGGGCGAGATTAATCATGATTTGAGCTAACTTGGGAGGTAGCATGCCTGATTGGTCATCGCGAGCCGGTCGCCCAAAATCACGACGCGATAAATCTTTGAAAGGTTGAACAGCTAAAGTCTCGCCGATAAAAATTTGTTTATTTTTTTCCGCCAAAACTATTTCAATACCTCTGGTTAGTAATTTATTTTGTGTCACGACCACGCTGGATAAAGTTTTTTCTTGGCTAACAACAAAACGCGAATTAATTTTTTTATCCTTAAAATATTTTTTTAACTTAATTCCTAAATCTTTCTTGTTGAAATAATAATTACCATAATCAGAAAAACCAAAATTAAATTTACCGGTCGGGCAGGCTTGTTTTTTCTCCAAGGCTAATTTTGAAACAATATTCAGCAGTTCCTCAGTTTTGTTGGTCGCTTTAATTTCTTTTTTGATTAAACCAATTTTAATCGTGCCACCTAATTTAGTAATTAAATTTGTGGGTACAATTTCACCGGCTATGTCCGCGATTAGAAAATCAGCCCCGATTAAATCCGGATTTTTTAAGTTTAAAACGGCTTGGAGTTCGGCTAATGATAAGGCAGGATTAGTCCCTAAAACAAAAAAGTATTTCATATAGCAGGATTAGTCCCTAAAACAAAAAAGTATTTCATATAATTTATATTATCTTAAAGATTTACATCTAGCAAATCTAATAAACCACTTTTAATTTTGTCGTAAAATTACGAATAATTACTAATAATATTCAGCATAGCCCAGTAAAATGCTCAGTAAAATTAAGTAAAATGTCCAATAAAAGCGGGGATTTTGGCTAATAAAAGCGGGGATTTTGGCTAAAATATGGCTCTTGCTTTTTTTCTTTTTCCGTGTTAAGATACTGGTAATAAATTAAATAAATAAATATCTTTCCCATATTTTAGATTCATTCTAAAATAATTCCCTTTTTAATAAGTGGAATTAAAGGTATTCCTTATAACCCCAAAGGTCTTGGAATACTTGGGGATTTTGTTTAAAAAGGGGTTTAAATGAGGCTTAACTTTTGGTTAAATCCATTTCAGCTCTTAGATTGTAAAATAAATATGTCAAAAACTAAGAAATCAACCAAAGGACACTATGAACTTTTATTTATAGTGCCAAATAAATTTACTGAAGATGAAACTAAACAAATTATTGCCAAAGTTGACGAAATAATTATTAAGTCTGGTGGCGAAATTACCTATCGTGAGTATTGGGGCAAGAAAAAATTAGCTTACGAAATTAAACACAATGCTTACGGCTATTATGCTTTAGTTGAATTTGATTCAGAAAAAGAAGCGGTCTTAACAATTGATCAGGACTTGCGTCTTTCTACTGATATTTTACGTCATCAAATTGTGGCCAAAAAAGTTAAATCCGAAGAAACCATAAAACGCGAACAAGAAATCAAGCAGAAAATTGAAGCGAAAAAAAAGGAAGAAGCAAAGGCCGCGATTGATAAGCAAGCGGAAAAATTAGCCGCTGCTAAAGAAAATTCTAAAAACGCTTTAAAGCGCGCCAAGAAGAGTGACTTAAAAGATTTGGATGAAAAATTGGAAGGCATTTTAAGTGCTAATGATTTATTATAATAATTCTAATTATTCGCTCTTTAAGAGCTGGATTAGAATTTTGTCAAAAATATGAATTTAAACAAAGCTATGATCATCGGTAATGTTACCCGTGATCCAGAGTTAAAAAGCACCCCTTCCGGCCAAAGCGTTGTTTCTTTCAGTGTCGCCACTAATTTAGTTTGGAATGACCAAAGTGGTAATCAACAAAAGAAAACTGAATTTCATAACATAATTGCTTGGCGTAAATTGGCCGAAATTTGTGCTAAATATTTAAGAAAAGGATCAAAAGTTTATATTGAAGGTCGTTTGCAAACCTCGGATTGGACAGGTAATGACGGCGTCAAACGATATCGCACCGAAATTGTGGCTGAAAATATGATTATGCTTGATAATAAAGCTTCCGGACCAGCGACTGGAGCTCCGGCAATGGCAAATAACCAAGAAGAAGTAATTGAAATTCCGGAAGAACCAAGTGATGAAGAAATTAGAGTGGAAAATATTCCTTTTTAAAAATCTAAATAAAAATCTAAAAATAAATATGAACAACAAGAAAAATAAAGAATGCTATTTTTGCGTAAACAATTTAGAGGTTGATTATAAAGATGTGCGTACTTTGCGTCGTTTTATTAATTTTTACCGAAAAATTTTACCGGGCAAAAGAACTGGTGTTTGCGCTTGGCATCAAAGAAAATTAGCCACGGCAATTAAAAGAGCGCGCGTCATGGCTCTTCTTTCCGCTACTCATAAATAAATTGTCGATTAAATTAAAAAGTTATGCTTAATTTTAACGAAATTAAAACTGGTCGCGTTATTAAGGTTAATGGTGAACCATATATTATTATTAAGACTGATCATCACAAGATGGGTCGCGGTGGAGCGGTTTTAAAAACTAAATGTCGCAACTTAATCAATGGAAGTATCTTAGAAAAAACTTTTCAAGGAGTTGAAAAAGCGGAAGAAGCGGAAACACAGACGAAAAAAGCTAATTTTTTGTATAAAGATAAGGATGAAGCTTTTTTCATGGATAATGAAAGTTACGAACAATTTAGTCTTCAGGTTGAAGAAATCGGTGATTCAGCTAGATTTTTAAAAGATGGAACCGATGTTGATGTTTTATACTTTGAAGGTCGTCCGGTTAGTATCAGTTTACCAATTAAAATGGAATTTAAAGTTGTTAGTGCGCCGCCGGGAGTTAAGGGTAATTCAGCAGGTAATGTAAATAAAGTGGTGGAGATTGAAACTGGCGCCAAAATTAATGCCCCCATGTTTATCAACGAAGGCGATTTAATTCGCGTTAATACTGATACCGGAGAATACGTTGAGAGAGTAAATTAATTTAGAAAGATAAAAAACCGCTTCAAAAGCGGTTTTTGTTTGTTGTTTAGCAAATGGTATAATTATAGTAAGTGGTATAATTATTAAGTAATTCAATTATAATTTGTATGACGCTAGTCTTAGTATTAGCAATTTTATTTTTTACAGCCATCGCGGTTTTACGTTTAGACATCGCTGTCTTTTTTATTATCGCCTTACTTCCCAGTTATTTATTGCGCTTCACCATTTTGCAAATACCAATGACGTTTTTAGAAATCATGATTTTGATTAGTTTTTTAATTTGGTTTGTTAGGACTACCAGAGGCAAAGTTGTTACTTGGTTTAAAGACCGAAAAAAACGTCAGCCCTATCCGTTCGCTCTGGAAATAATAATCATTTTACTCTCTGCCTTTATCGCCGTCATCGTGACTAACTTTAAAAATCCTGATTTAAGTTTGGCCGCTTTGGGAATTTTTAAGGCCTATTTTTTTGAGCCGATGTTGCTGTTCATATTAATTTTAAATGTTTTGCAGGGTAAATCAGGTAGAAAAAAAATAGTTTGGGCTTTAGCCACTAGTTGCGTGATAGTTATATTACCAGCGCTCTTTCAACAGTTAACCGGTTGGTTTATTTTTAATGAATTTTGGGCTAATCCAGAACAGCGCCGAGTGGTTTCTTGGTTTGGTTATCCTAATGCGGTTGGTTTATTTTTAGCGCCCATTATCATGGTTTTAATCGGATATTTAGTTGGTCAAATTGCTAAAATAAATTCTTTTCGCAAGAATGAGAAGCAGGAGAAAAATGTCTCTGTAAAAAAAGATAAAAAAATACAAAGCGGTGCCTTAGTAAAAAAAATATCAGAAAAAAAATTGGCAATTTTTAAAATTTTAATTTTAGTCTTAATTATTTTTGCTTCCTGGGCGGCAATTTATTTTGCTAAGTCAGAGGGAGCTTTGGCTGCTTTAGCTTTGGCAATATTTATATTTTTCTTGTTAGTCAATCGGAAAACACAAATCATCACTTTGCTTTTTGGGATTATTGCTTTAAGCACAATTATTTTAACTCCTAATTTAAAAACTTTTGTGCTGGATAAAATTTGGTTGAAAGATTTATCGGGTGAAATTAGAAAACAGCAATGGCGAGAAACTTTAAAAACTTTAAAGGGAACAAATTTTATCACCGGCAATGGCTTGGCCGGTTATCAAACAGCAGTTTTACCTTATCACCAAGAAGGAATTTTTTTCAATCGTGATAAGTTAGAAAATTTTGATTCTTTATTGCATAATAGCGCTCATTTAAGAGAAAAATATTGGCAGCCGGTGGAAATTTATCTTTACCCTCATAACATATTTTTAAATTTTTGGAGTGAGCTGGGAATTTTAGGCGCCTTAATTTTTGATTGGCTAATTGTAAAGTACTTAATAATTTCTTTAGGACTATTTTTATTCAATAAAAAAATTAAGCAGAATTCGGTAAATCGCTATTTAGCTTTAGGTTTATTTTCTGCCATGATTGTTATTTTAGTTCACGGTTTAGTTGATGTGCCATTTTTCAAAAATGATTTAGCCGCCTTATTTTTTATTTTGCTAGCTCTGCTCGGATCGCTAATGGTTGAAAGTCGTCGTCTGAAATCAAGAAAATTATGAAGATGGTTTTACAAAAAATCATTGCTTTAAGTGGACAAGCGTCGCGTCGCGAAGCGGAAAAAATGATTAAAGCCGGGCACGTCAAAATTAATGGTCGTCTGGCTTGTTTAAGTGATAGAGCAGAAGAGGGAATTGATATAATTACCATCAACGGCAAACCACTACCTAAAAAACAAGAATTTATTTATCTAAAATTAAATAAGCCGATAGGTTATACTTGCACTAATAGAGTTTTTGCCGGTGAAAAGAATATTTTTTCTTTAATCCCTTTACGAGAAAGATTATTTTCTATCGGTCGCTTAGATAAAAATAGTCAGGGATTAATTATTCTTACTAATGATGGAGCATTAGCACACCAGTTATCTCACCCACGTTTCCAACAGGAAAAGATTTACGAAGTGAAAGTATCAACCGCTGATGGTCAAGAATTAACTCCGAAAAAAATTCAAGAAATTCAAAAATTTTTATTAGCCGGAGCCGATATAGGCGAAGGTGATGGTTTGGCTAAAGTTAAAAAAATTAAGTATTTACAAAATAATCGCTTTGTAATAACTTTAAGTGAAGGTAAAAAGAGACAAATTAGACGACTTTTAGCTTTAAAAAAATTAACGGTGGTTGATTTAAAAAGAATTAATTTTGCGGGAATAGATTTGGGTTCTTTGAATTTGGGAGCATGGCAATATTTAAGTAATGAAGAATTAAAAAAGTTAAAAGCAATTAAATAATAAAAGTAATTAAATAAGGAGACGTGGCAGAGCTGGTTGAATGCGCCGCACTCGAAATGCGGTATGCTTCCAAAGAGCATCAGAGGTTCGAATCCTCTCGTCTCCGCCAGGTTTTGGCATTAAGTCAAATAATTTTTATGAATAATTATCAAGGCGTCATTATTGAAGAATCTTTGAGTGACAAAAGTGTTCTTAAAGAAGTAAACATAATCTCAACAGAAGTTGAAAAAGTAACGGCAGACCATCAAACTCCGTGGTTTTCGCAATGGACTTTAGACACGATTGAAGTTGAGAAAAATCAAGCGAGTGATTTAGCCGAGAAATTAAGTAAGGCGCTTGACGCAGAGCATGGCTGGTATATTGATTACCACAATGATAGATATCACTTTGTTATTTTTAAAAATAAAGTTTTTGAAATAGACCGCCGTAAAAAATCCGATTATGAAGAAATGATTAAATACGGTTTGTCTGTCGGAACACCGAATTATCAGTTGCCAAATTTTTCTGATTTGCCGGTTGATATTTTAGACACTTTTTTACGAGAGGCGAATTTGAATACTTATGCTAATAAAAATGTTGAAAAAGTATCTTCGCTTCGTCCTGGTTCAAGCGATTATCATTTTGAAAAAGATGACCTGACTTATCATGACACATACTTTGGCACGATAAAATTTATCGGTGCAGAGATTATTTATAAAAACGGCAAACCAGCTTGGGGTATGAATTACAATTAATAAAGAAATAGCGGAAGATTTATTTAATGCGATTTTGCGTCCTGCCTTAATGTCTGGCTCTGGCGACAATATCCCAGTTCGTGGACCGAAAGAATTTGTAAATGGTGAGTGGAAATACACTTTTAATACCGAAGGCGATCTAACAAATTTTACCGGTGTTGAAGAAATTTCTAAAAATGACCAGGTGGTTTTCCGACTGCATTGCCACGGGGGTTTATTGAATAAAAATTCTTAAATTTAATTCAAGCTTCATTTAAAAAACTAACCACATCATAAATAGCCCTAATATGGGCTATTTTTGTTATAAAAAATGAGTTTATTATTAATTTATTATTTTTTATGTATAATTGTCTTGAATTTTTATAAAAATTTTGTTTTTTTTCGTTTTTTTTAGTATAATTTTAAATAAGGAATTTTAAAGAAAAAAATGTTACGGAGTAGTGCCGATAACATTT
>DAONYH010000006.1:0-49157 GCA_035414245.1 bacterium
AATTTGATAATTTTTTTCATAATAAACCAGCTAATTTAAATAAATTAGTTCTTATATGTATTATAACACACAATTAAAGACATTTATATTTTTAAAAAATAAAAAAGAAGTATGTTTTTTAAAAAAGGAGCCTGCTTTAAAAGAGTAAAAGAAGCATGCTTTTTACTTTTTTCTTCCAAAATAAAAAACAACCCTTTCGGATTGCTTTCTGAGCGGGTAACGGGAATTGAACCCGTCTCTCGACCTTGGCAAGGTCGCATAATAGCCACTATACGATACCCGCTTAATCTGCTCAACAAAAGAATCAATAAGTTAAGCTTACTTCTTAAGCTTACTTCTTATGTCTACTTCAATATTAAGCTCATTTTAAGCCTACTTCAAACATTAAACTCATTCCAAAATTCAGCTTACTCTAACTAAGAACTAAGTGCCGCGGGCGAGAATCGAACTCGCACTGTATCGCTACAACTGGATTTTAAGTCCAGCGCGTCTACCAATTCCGCCACCGCGGCTTTTATTTTTTACTTTCTATTTACTTCTGTCCAAGTGGAGATGATGGGACTTGAACCCATGTCCAATCGGTTTTTCTAAATACATCTACAAAGTTATTTCGATTTATTTGTTTAACTTGAACCATCAAAATCGAACTAAAAGCGATTCAAGCGATCTTTCTCTTGTTTCGAATTAACCCGGAAAGAGCGAATTAATTCTATCCTCATGTTTATGACACCGGTCAACGACTATGAAGACTCATCGCCACCGATGGTTTTAGCTATTAATTAAGCTAAAACAGGAGCGTAACTTGGTGTTGCCCAAGTAAACGCTTTTGCCTTTTTGGCATCTGTGTTTTTTAGTTGGTTTAACGTGGCAACTAAGCACGCTTTGCATATCCAGAAAAAATCCAACTGTCGATTCCTGTCATCCCCTATTTAACTTATCTTCTTTTTGTTAATGAGCGCAGATTTCTCTCTACATCTCGCTTTTTAATGGTCTCGCGCTTATCATATTTCTTCTTTCCTTTGGCAAGCGCGAATTCCAACTTTAAAAAGCTATGATTAGTATATATTTTGAGCGGAACCAGTGTCAAGCCTTCAACTTGTTTTTTGCCAATTAACCGACTAATTTCTTCTTTATTTAACAATAATTTTCTTTCACGATATGGATTATAGTCCGGCAAGGGACCCGCTTTCTTATAAGGTGAAATCTGACAACCAATTAAATAAAATTCTGTTTTTCCATTTTTAGTTCGTGGACTAATATAACTTCCCTTTAAACTAATCTGTCCCTCTCTAACCGCCTTAACTTCATGACCAAACAAAACTAAACCCGCCTCGTATTTCTCCAGGAGCTCATAATCAAAATTAGCTTTTTTGTTGATCGCCAGCGTGGGCATAATTCCATTCTTTTAATTTTGTGATAACTTTTTCATTAGTCAAAATATTTTTTAAATATGTTTTATAACCAGGTTCTTTTAACATATTTAAAATTTCCTGATTACCAGTATACTGATTTTCTAACTCTTTAATTTTATTATTTATTTCTTCCTCGCTAGGAAAAATATTTTCCTGAACAGCAATTTCACGAATTACGAGAGCGGCCTTAACGCGTTTGATGGCATTAGGCATCATCTCTAACATTAATTCTTCTTTGGTTTTCTTGATATGACTTAAATAATCTTCAAACTTGCCGCCTTGTCTCATAACTGATTGTTCAAGTTCAAGCATTAAATTTTTCGCTTCGCTTTCAATCAATATTTCAGGGAATTCACCAAACTTAGTTTTATCAGAAATTTTGCTGATTAATTCTGATTCATTTTTTAATTCAAAATTTCGTTTTTTTTCTTGCAATAAACTTTCTTTTAAATTGGTTTTTAATTCAGCCAAATCTTTTAAATGAAAAGCTTTAGCAAATTCATCATTTAATTCCGGCACGCTTCGTTCATAAACTTCTTTGATTTTAACAGCAAACTCAACATTTTTTCCGGCAAGATTTTTTTGGTGATGATCATCTGGATAGGCTAAAGAAAATTCTTTTTCATCGCCTTTCTTTAAACCTAAAATATTTTTATCAAACCCAGCCACCAAATAATCTTTGCCCATTAAAATTGTTAAATCATGATGATGTCCATTTTCAACCGGCACTTTATCTAAAGACATATTTATATCAACAATCACTTTATCATTATCTTGAATCTGACGATCAACAATTTTTTCACTGGCGCGCATTTCTTTTAAATCATTTAAAGCGCGTTCTAATTCCTTATCTTCAATTTTGGCCTCTTCAGGTTTTATGCCTAAGTCTTTATAAGCACCTAAAGTAATCTCGGGCAATAAAGTTAAGGTGATTTTGTACTCTAAAGGATTTCCTGGCGCTAGTTTAGTAATAGTCACATTGGGTTGACCAATTACTTGTCGGCCTTTTGTTTCATCATCAACAATCTGATCAACATTTTTTTTAATTGCAAGATGAGCAGCTTCTTCTAAAACACTCATCTCACCCACTTTTTGTTTAATAACTTCTAGCGGTGCTTTCCCCGGTCTAAAACCTTCAATCTTAACTTGTTCAGAAACTTTTTGCGCTCCTTTTTCAAGATAAGGTTTGAATTCCTCAACACTCATTTCCACAGTTATTTCTAATTGTGATTTTTCTAAATCTTTCTTTTCTATTTTCATAATTTATAATTCTTTAATAATTGCTTTCACTAAAATTACTTTCACTAAAATTGCTTCCACTAACAAAACAATCAATATAACTCAATATAACTAAGCATTTAATTAAAATAATCCCTCATTTAAATTAAAGCAAGAGTTAAAGCAAGAGACCAACAATCAAGAGGGCGACGATGTTTAAGACTTTAATCATCGGATTAATTGCTGGACCAGCCGTATCTTTATAAGGATCACCAACTGTGTCACCAGTAACAGCCGCTTTATGAGCATCCGAACCTTTACCACCAAAGAAACCTGATTCAATATATTTTTTAGCATTATCCCAAGCGCCACCACCGGAGGTCATAGAGATGGCCACAAAAATTCCGGTTACGATTGAACCAACCAATAAGCCACCCAAAACTTCCAAGCCGGCTCCTGGTTTAATAAAATTAAAACCAAAACCAACAACAATGGGCACAATCACTGGAATAAGGGCGGGCAAAATCATTTCTTTAATCGCTGCTTTAGTAACAATATCAACTGTGCGACCATAATCTGGCTTCTCAGTTCCTTCCATAATGCCGGTCTTTTCTTTAAATTGAGCTCTAACATCTTCTACCACTGAACCAGCAGTTTTTCCAACCGCTTTCATGGCTAAAGCGCCAAAATAATATGGCAATAAACCACCAATAAATAAACCAATCAAAACAAAAGGATTATCAATTAAAAATTCCGCCTTACCACCACTTGCTTTAATCTTGTAGGTAAAATCAGCAAACAAAACCAGCGCCGCTAAAGCCGCTGAACCAATTGCATATCCCTTGGTAACTGCTTTAGTAGTATTACCAACCGCATCAAGTGGATCAGTTACATTTCTCACATCCTCACCTAGTTCAGCCATTTCCGCGATACCACCAGCGTTATCCGTAATTGGTCCATAGGCATCAATGGTCACAATAATTCCGGTCATTGATAACATGGCCATAACCGCAATGGCGATACCATACAAACCAGCTAAAGAAAAAGCGCCAAAGATAGCCAGTGAAATAACAATGATTGGCCAAGCAGTTGCTTTCATGGAAACCGCTAAACCGGCAATCACATTTGTCCCGTGCCCGGTTTTTGAAGCTTCTGCAATACCTTTAACAGGAGAAAACTTAGTTGAAGTATAGTATTCAGTGATAATTACTAATAAACCAGTTACCACTAAACCAATCAAAGCTGATAAATAAATATTTAAAGCTAAAGCTTGATTAGCAAAAAAATATTTTGTTAAAGGATAAAAAGCTAAGGCTGATAAAATACCGGAAACCGCTAAACCTTTATACAAGGCGCGCATAATATTTTTCTTTTTTCCCAAACGAATAAAGAAGATACTAATAATAGAAGCAATAATAGAAACCGCTCCCAACGCTAAAGGAAATAAAATAATATTATCAAAATTAACATCACTGCGATTGATGAAAGTTAAAGAACCTAAAACCATGGCGGCAATGGAAGTTACGGCATAGGTTTCAAATAAATCAGCTGCCATACCCGCACAATCACCAACGTTGTCGCCCACATTATCCGCAATCACGGCTGGATTACGCGGATCATCTTCTGGAATACTGGCCTCAACTTTTCCCACTAAATCAGCACCGACATCAGCCGCCTTGGTATAAATTCCTCCGCCCAAACGAGCAAAAATTGAAATTAAGGAACTACCAAAAGCAAAACCAATTAAAGCATGTAAATCTTTAGTTAAAAAATAAAAAACGGCTGTTCCTAAAAGCGCTAAACCAACCACTAACATACCGGTAACACTTCCCCCTTTAACCGCAACGTTCATCGCTTTTTGCAAACCACCACGAGCAGCTTCAGTGGTGCGCACATTAGCACGCACGGAAACAAACATGCCTACATAACCGGCTAAGGCTGATAAAATTGCGCCGGCTAAAAAAGCCAAAGCAGTTAACCAACCTAGTGAAGGAATAAAACCAATCACTAAAAATAAAACTACGGCGACCAAAGCTACAGAACGATATTGACGATTTAAAAAAGCTTGCGCTCCGATTTGAATAGCTTTGGCGATATCTTTCATTTTTTCATTTCCATCAGATAGACGGAGAATAGAAAAAATAACTATTGCTCCGTAAACAAGTGCGGCAATCGCACTGGCAATGATAAGTAAGGTTGTTGTCATAAAATTTATAATTTAAATTAAATATTTTTATTTTTTATTTTTTTCACTTTTCTTTTTTTCTGGTTTAACTTTTTGTTCTTTTTTAGCCACCTCTTCAGTCACTTCTGCAACCACTTCTTCAGTGACTTCTTCTTTTTTTTCCTCTTCACTTCCTTCTTCTTTACCCGCTCCTTCTTCATTAACTAAATTTTCTTCTGTATTCACTCCTTCTTCCGAAGTTAAGACGCCGTCTTCTTCACTGCCTAAAATTTTCTTTTCGCCATCTTCTCCGGCTTCCACAATATCTATTTTCCAACCAGTTAACCGAGCGGCTAAACGAACATTTTGTCCATTTTTGCCAATCGCCAAAGAAAGTTTGTCTGGGCTAACTTTAACAATTGCTTTATGTTCTTCTTCATCTAAATCAATACTTAACACTTTAGCGGGCGCCAAGGCATTGGCAATAAATTTAGCCGGGTCTTCATTATATTCAATAATATCAATTTTCTCACCTCCTAATTCAGCAATAATGGTTTGAATACGAGAACCACGTTGACCAACACAAGAACCAACTGGATCAACATTTTCTGATTCAGTATAAATTGCCACTTTAGAACGAGAACCGGCTTCGCGCGCCACACTTTTAATTTCCACAGTACCATTCGCAATCTCGGGAATTTCTAAATAAAATACTTTGCGCAAAATCTCCTCACTGCGTCTTGATAAAATAATTTCCGGACCCTTATGTCCTTCTCTGACTTCTTTAATAAATATTTTTAAACGATTACCAATATTATAATTTTCATTATAAATTTGTTCTTCAGCTGGTAATAAACCAATTGCCTTTCCTAAATCAATAAAGACGAAGCGTCCTTCACGACGTTGAACAATTCCAGACACCACTTCATTTTCCTTGCTTTTAAATTCACCAAAAATCATATCTCTCTCCATCTCTCTTAACTTCTGAATAATTACTTGCTTGGCAGTTTGCGCGGCCATGCGACCATAACTTTCCGGAATTGGTAATTCAGTAACAATTTCATCACCGATTTGCGCATTATGTTTCAAAATCATGGCTTCTTTTATTTGAATATCGGTTTTAGGATTAAATTTTTTCTTGCCTTCTTCTGCATTCTCTTCTTCGGCCGGTAAATTTGCTTCCTGACGAAATTCTTGACGCAATTCTTCACGTCTGATCTCTTTTAAATTAGGATTATACAAATTCTTGAGCATTTCCGCTTCTTCTTCAGCCGGCAAATTTTCCACCACAGTTTTAACATCAAAAATCTCTGATTTACCACTCTTGGGATCAAATTTTACTCTGATATTTTGATTTCTTTCACCATAATCTTTGCGATAAGCAGCGGCCAAAGCTAATTCAATGGCTGCTAAGACTGATTTATAATCCAGACTTTTTTCTTCGCAAAGCTGTTTGATGGCATTATTTATGTCTGACATATTTTTTATTTAATATTACTTTAATTTTATAGAAAATTTAATAGCGAAAACATATTATTTTAGCAATTAAACTCTTATTTAAGAGAAAAAGCTAATTGTTATAAACAACTAGCTTTCTATATAATATATTATATCACTAAAAAACTTGCTTGTCAAAAATGTAAACTACTTTTAAATTAATATGACCCCAAAGGATAAAAGCTAGTATCTTGACCCTTGATACCGCGATTAAGCATCACAATCACGAAACGGGTAATAATCCAAGCACAGAAAATAAGCAATAAACCCAAAACCGCATTGCGAACTGTTTTTAAGGCCTCAGCGGTTTTTTCCTGATTACCGCCGGCGGTCATATATTTAAAACCGGCAAAAACAGTTAAAGCTAAGAAAATCGCGCCCACAAAACCTAGAGCAATAGAAATAACGCGAACAATTGCCACGCGTGGATCTTGTTCAGCTCTGGCTCCACCAAAAACTCGTTTTACATCAGACATTCCTTCTTGGGTTGCCCAAAATCCTTCATCAGCTTTAACCGGTGTTAAATTAAAATGATTAATAAAAATAGGAGAAAGAAAAAGCAAAATTAGAAAAGCGGAAAAAATATTTTTTAAGACAAGATTGCCTTTTTTAGTTATTTTCATAATAATGATATAATTAGTTTGGCTAATAATATTATATAAGAATAGCCAGTAAAAAACAAGAAAATGAGTCTTTCAGGAAAAATTGCTAAAAATACCATCATCCAAATGGTAGGAAAAATTGTTTCGACCGTCTTGGGTCTTTTTTCTTTAGGTCTTATTACACGTTATCTTGGTCAAGAAGGTTATGGCGAATATAGCACTATTATTGCTTTTTTAACGATTTTTGCCGTTATCGCTGACTTTGGTTTAACTTTAGTAACGGTACAAATGATTAGTGGCGTAAAAGAAAAAGAAAAGGAAGAACATATTCTTAACAATCTTTTTAGCTTCCGTTTTGTTTCCATTATTTTATTGCTTTTATTGGCGCCTCTATTTTTAATTTTCTTCCCTTACAGCGCCAGTATAAAATTTGGCATTTTAATTACCGCCCCTTATTTTATTTTCCCTGCCTTAACACAAATAATTGTTGGTCTTTTACAAAAAAGACTAAGCATGGACAGAGCGGCGTTAGCGGAAGTAATCAGTCGTCTTTTTTTGATTGGTGGTTTATTGATAGTTCTACACTTTAAATTAGGTTTAAACGGGGTTTTAATTGCAACGGTAATTTCTGGAGCCAGTAGTTTTTTCTTTCATTTCTTATTTGCGCGTCCTTATGCCAAAATAACTTTTGCTTGGGACTGGACTTTATGGAAAAAAATAATTTCCTTGTCTTGGCCTTTGGCGATTACCATTGTTCTTAATTTAATTTATTTAAGAGCAGATATTATTTTTCTTTCTATTTTCAAAGGAGCGAGCGAAGTTGGTCTTTATGCCGCTGCCTATCGAGTAGTTGATGTTTTAACAACTTTACCTTTTATGTTTGCCGGTTTGATTCTACCAGTTTTAACAGCAGCTTGGTTAGAAAGCAAAAAAGAATATTTCCAAAGAGTTTTACAAAAATCTTTTGACTTTATGGCCATTCTAGCTTTTCCCTTAATAGTTGGTGGACATTTTTTAGCTGAACCAGTAATTGTTGCAGTGGCCGGTGAAGAATTTTATGAGGCCGGACCGATTTTAAATTTATTAATCATTGCGGTCGCTGCCATTTTCTTAGGCACAATGTTTTCACACGCGGTCATTGCTCTTAACAAACAAAGAAAATTAATTGTTTATTATGTTTTTACCAGCGCCAGTTCTTTAGTAGCCTATCTAATTTTAATTCCTCGTTTTTCTTATTTTGGTGCTGCGGCTGTCACAATTTATAGTGAAGCATTAATTGCGATTTTTTCTGCTTATTGTGTTTATAAATACAGTCGTTATTTTCCTAAATTAAAAGTTTTGTTTAAATCAATGTTAGCTAGCATTATCATGGGTGTCTTTCTTTATTATTATCCCGCTCAATTTCAAGCCGGTACTCTAAAATTAATTTTAACTATTTCTTTGGCGAGCGCGATATACTTCCTGTTCCTATTTATTTTTAAAGGAATAAGAAAAGGTGATTTAAAAGCCATTCTAAAAAAATCAAGCAGTGGTCAGATTTATGGCCCCAGTGGTTTATAAATATTAATATCAATCATGTGCAGTCAGTAAAGTCTACAAAAATTTGTCGCGACCTTAATCCGGAAATTATTTTTACTGATGAAAACTATTTAGTTATCAATAAACCGGCCGGCTTAACGGTTCATGGTGGTGCGGCTGTGAAAGATAAAACCTTGGTTGATTGGTTGCTAGAAAATTATCCGACCATCAAAAACGTAGGCGAAGATCCAATTCGTCCCGGAATTGTACATCGCTTGGATAAAGAAGTGAGTGGTTTGATGGTAGTGGCGAAAAATAATTTGGCTTTTACTGATTTAAAAAACCAATTTCAAAAAAGAGACATCAATAAACAATATCTTGCCTTAGTTCATGGACAAGTTAGCAAAGATGAGGGAGAAATAAATTTTCCTATCAAGCGCGCCAAAGACGGCTATAAAATGGCAGCCATGCCGATTAACTCCGGTGCTTTAAGTAAAAAAATAAATTTACAAAATCGTGACGAAGGTAATTTGGCGGGTTGGCTCAAAGCCAAAGAAGCAATCACCAAGTTTAAAGTGATAAAAAAATTTATTAATTATACTTTTTTAGAAGTTAAAATAAAAACCGGACGAACGCACCAAATTCGTGTTCATTTTTTTGCCTATGGTCACCCCTTGGTCGGTGATAATCTTTACTTTACTAAAAAAACTAAACTTAAAAATCAAAAGTTAAACTTAGGCAGAATATTTTTAGTAGCCAATCGCTTGTCATTTACTGATTTAACAGGAGAAGAAAAAAATTTTACAATTAAATTACCGTCTGAACTTGAAGAATTCATCAATAATCTAAAGGCCTAAACTATTTTGACTTGCTGATTTTTTTCTTGTATAATAACATTTATAATTTAATATAGTTAATAAAATAAATTTAATTTTATAAATTTATGCAAAAACATTTTAAGAGACTTGCTCAATCCGAGACTTTCACTAAAATTGTTTTGCCGATAATATTAGTCGCTATTTTAGCGGTTATCGGCTTTGCCACTTTTGGTGGTAAATCGGAGACAAAAACAATTAAGGCGGAAGAGGCAAAAACAATCGCGGAAAATTTCATTAATGATTTCTTAATGATGCCTGGTACAAAAGCCAAGATAACTGAAATCACTGAAGAAGACTTTGGTCTTTATAAATTAAAAGTTGATATTACGAGTGATATTGTGGAATCTTATTTAAGCAAAGATGGAAAATTTTTCTTTCCTCAGGCCTTTAATATAGAAGAGATGAGAGCTGAGTTAGGAACGGAATTAGAGGATGAACCAGTTACTGTAATTCCTACTAGCGCTAAACCAATTGTTGAATTATTTACCATGAGTCATTGCCCTTATGGGACCCAAATTGAAAAAGGTCTTTTGCCGGTTATTAATCTTTTAGGCAATAAAATTGATTTTAAATTAAAATTTGTTGATTACGCCATGCACGGTGAAACTGAATTAAAAGAACAAATGGTTCAATATTGTATTCAAGAAAAACAAAGCGATAAATTAATGGATTATTTAAAGTGTTTCTTAGTTGATGGCGACACAAATCGTTGTTTAACCGAGGCGGGCATTAAACAGTCTACTTTAAATTCTTGTGTAACAGCGGTTGACAAAGAATATAAAATTACTGAAAACTTTAAGAATAAAGTTGGTTTCCAAGGATCTTATCCTGGATTTGATATTTATAAAGCTGATAATGAAAAGTATGGTGTTAGTGGTTCACCAACTTTAGTTATTAATAGCACTAATGTAAGATCAGGACGAAGTGCTTCAGAATTATTAAGCGTAATCTGTTCTTCTTTTGATGTTGCCCCGGAAGAATGTAATACCAATCTTTCCGGCGAAACTCCTAGCCCCGGTTTTGGCAATGGAACTAGCAATAGCGCTACTGCAGCTGAATGCAACTAAATATATAAGGCTAAATAAAATACGTTTTAAATAAAAAAACAGCCCGACACTGGGCTGTTTTTTGTATAGAAAAAACTAATTAAACAAGCAAAGAAGTTATATCGCCCTTTAAAGTTTCCTTGTTTCTCATGCCAATAAATTCACCAATCACTTTTCCGTCTTTAAAAAGTTTTAAATTAGGAATGCTTTGGATTTGATATTGCATGGCTAACTCTTGGTTCTCACTGTCTTCAGTATTTACTTTCACAATTTTAACTTTGCCTGCCATGTCTTCGGCTAATTCATCTAAAATCGGTGCCATCATTTGACAAGGCATACACCAAGGAGCCCAAAAATCAACTAACACGGGTACGGTGCTAGCTAAAACTTCTGTTTGAAAATTGTTTTTATTTACATCAAGTGCTTTAGACATAAATTTTTTTATTTAATTATTAATTAATTCTTTAATTATCTTTTGAATTTTTTCCTGTTTCTTGTGTTTGCCGCCAGTAAAACATTTTTTCAGTTCTTCAGAAATTATTTTTTTCATTAAAGAAGCTAAAGCTGATTTAGTTGCTTTAAGTTGAATAAATAGTTTGGTACAATCTTCATCTTTTTTAGTTAACATCTTTTTAATCGCTTCCAATTGACCAATTATAATGTTTATTCTTTGTTCGTTAGTCTTCATATTAGAAAAAATAATTATATTTCTAATTTAGCATATACCCCTAGGGGGTGTCAAGATTATTCCTAATAAAAAAATAAAAAAGAAGTCATCTCTAACTTCTTTCCTTAATTTTTTAGCTTATATTAAATAAAAAACTAACTCTTTAAATATAACCAGTAATTATACTGATCTTTTTTTAGCTTGATTCTTTTAAAGCCAGCGGCTTTTGCCAATCTTTTTAATTCCCAGCCAGTAAAGGCATGATAATAACGATCACTTAGTGCCTCACCCTGATTTGATTTCCAAGAAAAAATAATATCCTTAAAATCTAACTTGTTTCTTCCTAAAATTTTTAATAAGGCAAATTTAAAAATTAGTTTTTTATGCTTGCTCGACCAAAGATTCCAATTACTAATAATTACTTCCCCATTGGGTGCAAGTTGATCTTTGATATTTTTTAATAACTCAATTCTTAATTTTCTACCGGGAATATGTTGCAGGGTCGCTAAACAAAAAATATAATCATATTTTTCTTCCCGACTAATAATTTTATTTAAATCTAAAATATCGCCCACCATAAATTTGCCTTCGGGAAAATTTTTCTTAGCTAATTCAATTAAGGTACTGCTATTATCAATTCCTAAATAAACAATTGATCTATTTTTAAATTCCGCGAACAAACGACCATTACCACAACCTAAATCTAAAACTTTTTGACCAGCAGAAATATTTTGACAATATTCTTTAGCAGTCGGCCAAAGCGCTGTTTTTCTAGTTAAATCAAAATCCGTGGCAATTGTTTCGTAATTGTCTTTAACCAAAGATCTTAATTTGTTTATCTCAGTGATTTTCATGAATTAATTAAATATTCGTGATGCGGATTATTTTTATTAGGCGGTTGATTATTTTTAACTAACCGATGATTCTTCCCTCTTAAACAACCATCACACTTACCACACGACCACGCAGATTCTTCATCACCAAAATATTTCAAAATATATTCTTGACGACAACCAAGATGATAAACATAATTTTCCATTTCATCTAATTTTTCATAAGCGCGAGCTGCTTTTTCTTTTAAACTTTTAAAATCTAGATCCAAATCTTCCGGTTCAACTATTTTTAAAATTTTGATTTCTGTTCCACGAAAGGGTGGTCTATAAATAAATAAATCTTTTTCCGCTAATTTTTTTATTACTCTCACCAATGAATCTTTTTTTATCTTTAAAACAATCGCTACTTCCTCGGGCACAAATTCCCAACCATTCATCAACTCTGATTCATAGCGATCTAATAATTTTTCTAAAACTTCTTTTTGTGTTCGCGCTCTTTTGCCTGATGATTCAATTATTTCCCTTAATGGCTTCTTGGCTTTCACAAATGAATTACTGTTTTTATCATTAGGTCGAGAAATATAACCTTCTCTTTCTAAAATTTTTAGAGCCGTACCAATCGCCATCTCCGGCACTGATTCTGATAAATTTTGCGCAATTTCCGCGTAAGTTATCAGCAAAGAATTGTTTTGATCAATTTCCAGTTCCAGTTTATGTAATAGAAAATCATAAATTTCAATAATTATTCTTGGGTCGGGATTATCGCCTTTAATAAAAAATTCTCTTAAATAGCGATCCTGTTGATTATAAAAAAGTAAACAAAAACTGGGCAAGCCATCTCGCCCGGCACGTCCGGCTTCTTGATAATAAGCCTCAATTGTTCCGGGCAAATCATGATGAATCACAAAACGAATATCATGTTTATTAATTCCTAAACCAAAAGCATTGGTAGCGACCACTACTTGCGCTTCACCTTTCATAAACTGTTCTTGTACCCAATCACGACTGCTTTGATCCATACCCGCGTGATAGGAAACCGCTTTGATGTCATGTTCAATTAATAACTCTAAAATTTCATCTGCCTTGGCTCTGGTACCGGTATAAATTATGCCTGCGCCGATATTAGGATTAGTAGTTAAAAAATTTAAAATATTTTCTATCTTTTGACCATTACTGGAAGGAATGACAGCTAATTGTAAATTTTGTCGAGCAAAACCAGTAATTATTTGAGTTGGTTCTTTTAAACCAAGTTGTTTAATAATATCTTCTCTTACTTCAATAGTGGCCGTCGCGGTTAAGGCAACTACAGGCGGCGTCCCGACTAATTTAATGGCTTCTTTTAAACGCAAATAACTGGGGCGAAAATCATGCCCCCATTGACTAATACAGTGCGCTTCATCAATAGCAAACAAAGATACCTTAATGTTTTTTAAATCATTTAAAAAAGTCCGGTTATAAAATCTTTCCGGCGCAATATAAACTAATTTGAAAAATCCGGCTTTTATTTTTGCTAATCTTTTTAATGTTTCGCCAGTTGAGATTGCCGAGTTAATAAAAGTAGCCGGAATTCCTACTTTCTCCAAAGAATCAACTTGATCTTTCATAAGAGCGATCAGCGGTGAAATAACAATCGTTACTCCTTCCATTACTAAGGCGGGTAATTGAAAAACCAAAGATTTCCCACCGCCAGTAGGCAAAACAACCATAGTGTCTTGACCACGTAAAATACTATCAATCGCTTTTTCTTGTCCCGGTCGAAATGAATTATAACCAAAATGAATTTTCAAAAGCTCTACTAATTGTTGTTTTTTCTTAACCATGAAAAATACCATTAAAAATATTAAGGAAAAATATTTGTTTTTTTTATTTAGTGACGTGCCTGATAAGCAGCTAAAACATTTTTAAACAAAAAGGCGATAGTCATTGGCCCGATACCACCGGGAACCGGTGTTATATAAGAGATTTTATCTTTTAAATCATTAAAGTCCGCATCACCATAAACATGATTATTAACTTTAGTAATGCCAATATCAATAATAGCGGCGCCATCCTTAACTGCTTCTTTTTTAATTTTATTCGGTTCACCTAAAGCGCTCACAATTAAATCCGCTTGCTGACTGTCTTGTTTGTTTAAAATTTTAAAACCATTTTTTTTAATTAATTCCTTTAGGCTTTCCCCAAAAACATCAGAATTATAAAATAAACAGGCTGATTTTTCTTTATCAAAAATATCAATTTCATCTAAAGAAGCTTGGACAGCTGCCAAAACCGGCGAAACAATATAGTCGGGATGCTGAGGATGAAAACCATCAACATCTTTTAAAGGATTAAGGGCGGCAATAATTTTATTGGTGTCAAACTGAGCCGGCAGTGGTAATTGAATTAAAATTCCATCAATCAATTCATCTTCATTTAAAAAATTAATGATGGTCATAAGTTCCTCTTCCTTGGCTTCTTTGCTTAGTTTATAAACATGCGTATCAATCCCAACTCCTTTGGCTTGCTTTTCCTTCAAAGATACATATAAACTAGAATCCTCTCTTTCACCAACCAAAATAATAGCCAGGTTTGGTCTGGCTCCACCTAGCTTAAAAACTGACTGCGCGATTTCTGTTTTTACTTGTTCGGCAATTTTTTTACCATCAATTAATTTAACAGGCATAAGAATTATATTTGAAAACCGGGAATAGGAAAATTCTGACAAAGTTTTTTTGTTTCTTTTTTTAACTCAGCTAATTTTTCTTCGTTATCTTTATTTTTAAAAGCTTCATCAATTAAATTAACAATTAAACGCATCTCATTTTCTTTCATGCCTCTGGTCGTAGCGGCCGGTGTACCAATTCTTATTCCCGATGGGTTAAGAGGCGGTCGCGCATCATTGGGAATAGTTGACCGAGAAACTGAAATACCAATTTTTTCTAAAACTTTTTCCGCTTCTTTTCCGGAATAATCTTTATCACTCAAATCAACAATCAATAAATGATTATCTGTCCCGCCAGAAACAATTTTATAACCTAAATCTAAAAACTCATTGGCCATGGCCTTGGCATTTTTAATTACTTGTTCAGAATAAGTAACAAACTCGGGTGAAAGAGCTTCTTTGAAGGCAACCGCTTTAGCAGCTGTAATATGATCGTGCGGGCCACCTTGCATACCCGGAAAAACTGCGCGATCAATTTGTTTGGCAAATTTTTCTTTGCACATAATAATCGCTCCTCTGGGTCCGCGTAAAGTTTTGTGAGTGGTAGTGGAAACCACATCAAAAATTGGTACTGGATTTTTTAGTTGCTTGCCCGCGATTAAACCGGCAATGTGCGCAATGTCGGCAAAAGTATAAGCACCAATTTCATCGGCGATATCTTTAAATTTTTGCCAATCAACTTCTCGGGAATAAGCACTAAAGCCCGCCACAATCATTTTTGGTTTTTCTCTTAAAGCAATTTTTTGAACTTCATTCATATCTATTCTTCCGTCTTTTTCACTTACTCCATATTGAACAAAATTATATAAACGACCGGAAAAATTTACTTCATGACCATGTGATAAATGACCGCCATGATCTAATTTTAAACCCAAAACCTTATCTTGCGGCTCTAACAAAGCCATGTAAACCGCTGCGTTAGCCGGTGAACCAGACAAAGGTTGAACATTAACATGTTCAGCCGCAAATAATTCTTTGGCACGATTAATCGCTAAAGTTTCTATTTCATCAACTAAATAGTTGCCTCCATAATAACGTCTACCCGGATAACCTTCACTATATTTATTAGTAAAAACATTAGCTAAAGCTTCTAAAACAGCTAAAGAGACATAGTTTTCGGAGGCAATTAATTCCAACTCTTCTTGTTGACGCAAAGCTTCTTGTTTTATTAAAGAAAAAACCTCTGGATCATTTTTAATTAAATTTTGATAATTCATATTTTTATTATTTAAAAACTAATTTTATCTTAGTTTAGCCGGAGTCTTTTGTCAAAAATAGAATTTATTTTAATTTTTTAGCTAAATAAGTTTTTTCTAAACGATATCCTTGTTTGCGATAGTAATTTCTCACGCCGATTCCGGAAATAACCCAAATTTTGCTTAAATTATTTTTTAAAACAATCTTTTCCGCTTCACGTAGTAATTTTTTGCCAAAACCACTGTGTTGAACGATTTTCTTGCTACCGACCGGCACTAGTTCACCATAAACATGTAGTTCTCTGATAATTGCTTTTAAGGTTGGATGATTGGGATTAAGATGTAAACGACAAAAACCATACAAAGTTTTTTTATCTTTACTTTCCATGCTAATAAAATATTCTTGACCTGGATTGGCAGGATAAGTGATTGTTTTTATTTGCGGAGCAATTATTTTACCATCTTTTACTTCACGACAACGAATGCAATGACATTTCACGCCTTGATCTTTCATGATTTGTCTTAAATTGGTAATTTTATTACCGGCGATAATTGATTCTTCCGGGATATCTCTGATTAAACGAATAATGCGCACATATTCCGGCACCACGGCTTTACATTTAACAATCAAAGCTTGTAATTCTTGATTACTGTAAGCTTTATATTTTCCCTCTTTAAACCATTTATAAAGCAAACTGCCTTTCGTCACTACAGTGGGATAAAACTTTATTTGATCAGGTTGAAAATCTGCCTCTTTAAATAAAGTTTTAAACATGGCTAAATCTTTTTTGCTTGTTGAACCGGGCAGACCGGGCATTAAATGATAAGTGATTTTAAAACCAAAACTTCTTAACAATTTAGTCGCGTCAATTATTTCTTTAACGCCGTGACCACGTTTGTTTAATTTTAAAATTTTATCATCAATCGCTTGTACGCCAATCTCAACTCTGGTCGCCCCCAGCTCTCTCATTTGCCATAATTCTTTTTCATTTAAATAATCAGGTCGTGTTTCTAAAGTTAAACCAATAATTCGATATTTAGCTGTTTCATTTATTTTTTGTTCACGAGCTAGAATTTTTTTTAAATTTACTAATTTCTCTGCTTGCGAATAAACGGCTTTTAGTTGACGTTTAAAATTTTGTTCGGAAAAACCAGCGGACAATTTTTTATTTCTTAAACGACTATAATCATTGGCTGCTTTAAAACAATTGGCAATATACCAATATTTATATTTATCTGGTAAATAACTCCAAGTACCGCCAATGACAATAATTTCAATTTTATTCGGGTTGTGTCCATTATTTTCCAAGGCTTTTAATCTTAAAACCACTTGCTTATAAGGATCATATTGACAACGAATAGCCCGCATGACGGCTGGTTCGTTTGATAAATAACTAACCGGCACATCTTTTTCGTGTGGGCAATAAGCGCAACTGCCCGGACAAGGATAGGGTTTAGTTAAAATAGCTACCGGCGCTATTCCGGAAATAGTACGAATGGCTCTTTTTTTTAAAACTGACTCAAACTTTGAATTGGCTAATATTTTTCGACTTTTAACTAACTGACGGTATACTTCTAAAATATCCGAGTTTAAAATGGTTCTTAAACCATATTTTTTGCAATAAAAACGCTTGATTTCTTCTAAATCATTTTTATTAGCCACTTTTGAGGCGTTTTTTAAGATTAAACTTTTTATTGCTTCGGACATTTTTTTAGAGTATAATTAAGACGTAATCTTATTTAGAATACAATATTTTTTCAATTTTAACAACAGCACTATGAAAAACAAACTAATAAAATTTTTGGTTATTTTCGGCCTTATTATTATCCCCCTAACGGCCTTAAAGGCAACAAACGATACAAACAATGAAACTCTATTTGTTGCTAAAGATGAGGTTATCTCTGGCAACTTAATCGCTGCCGGGGAAAGCATTATTGTTGATGGCACTATTAGCGGTGATTTAATAGTGGCCGCACAATCATTAGTGGTTTCTGGCCGAGTTGAAGGTGATATTTTAGCCTTAAGTCAAGAGATTGAAATTAAGGGCGAAATTGGTGGCAATGTTCGTGTTTTTGGTGATTCCGTTAATATTGATTCAAACATTACTCGAAATCTAAATGCCTTTGGCTCTAATATTACTATTGGTGAGAATACTCGGGTTGGTTGGGATGTACTAACAGTTTCAATTTCCTCAGCTAGAATTCGGGGAAACATCTATGGCTCTTTAAGCGCTTATGGACAAAAGATTTTTCTGGCTGGCAAAATTGGTAAAAATGCGGATATAAAAAACTTTGGTCAAAATCAAGGTCTAACTATTGCTAAAGAAACAGTGATAAATGGCGATTTAAACTATTCAGCTAAAATCCCTGCTAACATCGCTGATGGAGCTAATATTTCCGGACAAACAAATTATCAAGAAATTCAAGAAGAAGAAAAAACCTCTTTTTCCACTTGGGCCTGGAATCGTCTCTTTTCTATTTTATCAATGATTTTAATTGGTTTAGTGTTAATTTTCTTAATGCCTAAATATTTAAAAGATGTTAATCATAATCTAAAAAAACAATCAGGCAAAATCGCTTTAATAGGCGCCGGTCTATTATTAATTATTCCACCTTTAGCAATAATTCTTTTATTTACTATAATTGGTATACCCTTAGCCTTAATTCTCTTCTCTCTTTGGTTGGCAGGCTTGTTCCTAGCTAAAACAATAATCGCAATTGTACTAGGAGAAATGTTAATTAAAGATTTGTTTAAAAAACAAGCCGCTCATATTTTTTGGTCTTTAATTTTAGGTGCCTTTATTCTATCATTAATATTCTCTATTCCTTTTGTAGGTTGGTTTATTCGCTTGGTAGCGATTGCCTTCGGCTTAGGAAGTATTGTTTTATATGTTACCCATAAATGCAAAAATATTTAAAGCTTACGATATTCGAGGAATTTACGGCGAAGATTTTGATAATGAATTAGCTTTTTTATTAGGCCAAGCTTTTGTGGCTTTAAGAGAACAGGATTCTGATTATAATCCGCAAGTCCAGTTGGAAATTGCCGTGGCTTGTGATATGCGCCTTTCTTCTCCTTTATTAAAAGATAACTTGATTAGAGGTTTAGTAACGGCGGGCGCTAAAGTAATTGATTTAGGGATGGTAGCCACCCCCACTTTTTATTTTGCCGTGGGAAAAAATAATTACGCTGGAGGCATTATTGTTTCCGCTTCTCATAATCCAAAAGAATGGAATGGTTTTAAAATGGTGCGTCGTGGTGGCCGACCAGTGAGCGGTGAAACCGGAATAGAGTTTTTAAAAGAAAAGATATTGGAAAATAAATTCATGCCTAAAAAACAAGTTGGACAGGTAGTAACTTTAGAAAATACTTTAGATGAAGAAATAAATTTTGCTTTAAGCCAAGTTGATTTAAAAAAAATAAAATCTTTAAAAATTGTCGCTGATGCGGCCAATAGCATGGGAGCGACTTACTTAACAAAATTATTTTCTCATCTACCACAATGTCAATTAACACCCTTGAATTTTAATTTAGATGGCACCTTCCCTGCGCATGAAGCCGACCCTTTAAAAGAAGAAAATTTAACACAACTTAAACACTCAATTTTGAATAATAGAGCTGATTTAGGAATCGCTACTGATGGAGATGGAGATCGCATTTTCTTTATTGATAATCAAGGAGAGACTATTCCGCCCGCCATCATTCGTGGTTTACTGGCCAAACTATTTTTACAAGACAAACCCGGCGCAAAAATTGGTTATGATGTTAGACCAGGAAAAATAACAATTGATTTAATCAAAGAAGCCGGTGGTATTCCGGTAGTAACCAGAGTAGGACATTCTTTAATTAAAGAACAAATGTTAAAAGAGGATTTATTCTTTGCCGGTGAATCTTCAGGACATTTTTATTTAAATACTAAATATGGTTGTTTTGAATATCCGAGTATCATGATTTTAAAATTACTAGTTGAATTTTCTGAAATTCAAGAACCGATTGGACAATATGTAAATAAATATAAAAAATATTACAGTTCAGGAGAAATAAATAGAGAGGTTGATAATAAAGAAACGGTTTTTGAAAAAATTAAAAAATCATTTTCGGATGGTGAAATAAATACCCCAGATGGTGTGAGTGTTACTTATCCAAATTATTGGTTCAATGTACGCGGTTCAAACACAGAAGAAAAGGTGCGTTTAAATTTAGAAGCGATAGATGAAACAACAATGAAAAATAAAACAGCGGAAATTTTGAAAATCATTGAGGACTAAAACTGAAAGTCAAAATTGAAAATTAGAAAGTATAAATAATTATTCAATTAATCAATAAAAAAACCGAACTGTTCAAGCTCGGTTTTTTTATTGACTGGTTTTTAAATTTGTTAGTTTTTATTTTCTTCTTTCCACTTCAATGGTCGCTTGAGTTAATAAAGCGGCCAAAGCGCCAATAGCGGCTAAAATCGGAGCAAAAACTGTTCCAACAACCGCCACCGTCACAGGCACCTCCATTATTACTACTCCCTTTTCATTTTTTATCACCATCCGACGAATGTTTCCTTCTTTAATTAGTTTTTTTACCTTTTTCAAAATTTCATCACCTGTTACTTGAAATTTTTCTGTCTTGGCTTGTTTTGTTTGTTTTGTTTTTTGATTGTCTTTTTTTGTAGGCATAGTATTAAAATTTTTTATGTGAAATTATAAATAAGCATTTGAAATTATAAATAAGCATTTTGAGCGTATTCGCGTAGCACTCTTTCGGTGTTAAAAAATGAAGCATTAACCCCAATTGTAAAACGCATTATTTCTTGCCAATCTTCAGGGTGATGATAATAAATTGGCATAATTTCTTTTTCCAATAAATCATAAATACTAGCCGCATCTTTACTATTTAAACTGCCATTACCTTTTATTTTTTCACCTCTAATAGTCCAGCCGGTTTTTCCTCTGATATAACCCTCCGTCCACCAACCATCAAAAGAACTTAAATGCGGAACACCATTATGAGCCGCTTTCATACCACTTGTTCCTGATGCTTCATTGGGCGGAAGCGGTGTATTAACCCAAAGATCGACACCGGCAATGATAATTTTTGCCAAATCCATTTCATAACCAGGAATAAACACAATTTTTATTTTATCTTTATTTTTCGCTTTTATTTTATTTACTTCCGCAATTAAAGCTTTGCCTTCTGCATCTAGAGGATGAGACTTGCCACCATAAACAATTTGCAGCGCGCCAACTTTCTTTTGTATTTCTATTAAACGATTTATGTTTTTAAGCAACAAGGTGGGTCGCTTATAAGCAGTAAAGCGACGAGCAAAACCGATTGTAAAAATATTTTGCTCAAAAGTTTCACCGGTTTTTTCTTTGATTAAAGCAATTAATCTTTTTTTAGCCAACTGATGAGCTGACCAAACTTCTTTAAGCGGCAAAGCAAAAGCATTTCTTAAAGACAAACTGGAATTTCGCCAATTAGGAATATGTTTATCAAATAAATTTTGAAACTCCTTTGATGTCCAGGTTACTGAGTGAACACCGTTAGTCACACAATGAATCGGATATCCTGGAAACATCTGCTTAGAGAGCTTTTTATGGCTTAAAGCAACACCATTAATGTAATTACTGAAGTATAAACCAATCTTGGTCATGTTAACTTCATTATTTGCCACTAAATCTTTTAAATTATGAGGAAAATCGGGTTGATATTTAATCACTTTTTCTAAGGGAAATATATCGTGCGCCATTTTTACAGGTGTATGAGTAGTAAAAATACAACTCTCTCGTGTTTTTAAAATTCTAGCTTCTAAATCATCATTTTTTAAATCTAAAAATTTTGCCACCGCCACAAAACTACCATGACCCTCGTTAATATGAAATTTTCTAATTTCAAAACCAAGCTTTTTTAAAAGATTATAACCACCCCTCCCTAAAACCATCTCCTGCAAAAGACGCCAATTTTTATCTCGTCCATAAAGTTCATTAGTTAACTCTCGATATTCTGGTGGGTTGCCCGGCAAATCTGTATCTAAAAGAAAAACTGGAATTTCAAAACCATCTGGACTTTGTATTTTATAAATCCAAGTGGCAATTTTTATTTTTTTATTTTCAATAACTATCTCTGCTGTCTCTTTAATTTTCTCTAATTTAGAAAAGTCATAATCAGTAGCCGGGATTTCTTCTTGTTCACCTTGTTTATTTATTCTCTGTTCAAAATAACCATGTCGACTTATCAGAGTTATACCAATCATTGGTAATTTTAAATCAGCTGCTGATCGCAAAATATCACCCGCCAAAATACCTAGGCCACCGGAATAAGTTTTTATTCCTTGTTCAAGAGCAATTTCCATGCTGAAATAAGCAATTTTATAATTTTTCTTATCAATCATAGTCAATTCTTTTTAAAAAATATGGATTAAATTATTTATCTTATCTAAAATAAGTATAACATAAATCAAAGAAAAAATTATGCTCAACAAAAAACTGACCAAGGGTCAGTTTTTATGTTAATGGGGTGCCTAGAGGGAATCGAACCCTCGCTAACGGGACCACAACCCGTCGTTCTACCATTAAACCATAGGCACCATACTAAGTACGCCCAGAGGGAATCGAACCCCCATAACCAGCTTAGAAGGCTGGTGTTCTATCCATTGAACTATGGGCGCAAAATAATAATTCTTGTCTTATATTAATAGAATAACTAATTATTGTCAAACAACAAAAAATAACTAATAATTACCAAAATTAACACTTTTGATTTCGTCTTTGTCTTAAAGCTTCAAAAATAACAATGGCCGCTGAAACTGATAGATTTAAAGAGTCCATCTTTTTATTCATCATTATTTTCACTTTTTTATTAGCTTTTTTTAGCCAAAAATCTTGTAGACCCTGATCCTCAGCTCCTAAAATTAATGCTAAACTATCAGTTAAATCAACATCTAAATAATTACTAGTAGCTTGAGTTGAAGTGGCAAGACTGTTAATATTTCGTTGCTTTAACCAATTATATACGTCTAAATTATTACTGTTTACCAAAGGAATGGCAAAAAGCAAACCTTCGCTAGCGCGAATCACATTGGGATTAAAAAAATCTATCTTGGTTTCAGTACAGATAATTAAGTCAGCTCCGGCTGCAACCGCTGTTCTAATTATTGCTCCTAGATTTCCTGGTTTTTCAATCGCTTCTAAAATAATAATTAGAGCTGGTTTTTTTAATTTAATGTCGTCTAGTTCAAATTTATATTTATCAGCCAAAGCTAAAAAACCATCGGGATTTTCTTTATAAGAAATTTTATTAAACACCTCTTTAGAAACCATTGTGATGTTTTGGCTTAAAAATTCTTTGGCAATTTTTTGTTCTTTGGTCTTTGCGAATTCTGGACAATAAAATATTTCTTTAATTTTAATCTTTTCCTGGATAGCCATTTTTATTTCTCTTTCGCCATCAATCAAAAAAACATCAGCTGCTTTTCTGTTTGTTCCTTTCTTTAATTTAATTATTTCTTTTACCAATTTATTGTCCCCACTAGTGATTGTTTTCATATTATCTATATTATAAATTAAAATTTGACAAAATCATACTAAAAAAAGGATAATATCAATATATACTAATAATAAAGTAAAGTTTTTATATGTCAAAGAAACATTTTTCCGGTCGAAAACCTGATTCCTGGAGAAACCAATTAATAAAAACCTATTATGTTGGTTCAAATACTCAAAAAAAGGTTAATAAAAAAAAGCCCAACCCTTTGATTAGTCGTGACCCCTATTCACCACGTCATAAAAAACCAAAAAGATCATGGAAAAAAATATTATTTTTAGCCATTCTCTATTTTGGTCTTTTTTGTTTGGCAACTGGCTTTATAGCTGTTTTATGGTTATCACGCGATTTACCTAATCCAAATCAATTAATTGAAAGAGAGATAGCCCAAAGCACAATAATTTATGATCGTACCGGCGAAAATATTTTATACGAAATTCATGGTGAAGAAAAAAGAACCATGGTTAATTTAGATGATTTACCTGAATATGTTAAACGAGCTCCGATTGCTATTGAAGATAAAAACTTTTATCATCATGGCGGTTTTAGTGTTTGGGCCATGGTTAGAACGGCGATTACCAATGTTTTATACAATCGTCGCGCTGGCGGATCAACTTTAACTCAACAATTTATTAAAAACGCTGTTTTGAGTCCGGAAAAAAAGATAACCAGAAAAATAAAAGAAGTGGTTTTAGCTTATCGTTTAGAAAAGAAATTCTCCAAAGACGAAATTTTGCAAATGTATTTAAACGAAATTCCTTATGGCTCAAACGCTTATGGTATAGAAGCGGCCAGTCAAAAATATTTTAATAAAAGCGCGCGCGATTTAACTTTAGAAGAAGCGGCTTTATTGGCTGCTCTAACTCAAGCGCCGAGTCGTTATTCACCTTATGGCCCAAATAAAGATCTTCTCTTAGGTAGAAAAGACTATGTCTTAACCTTAATGCGAGAACAGGGCTATATCTCTAAAGAAGAAGAGGAAGAGGCTAAACAAAAAGAAATCGTTTTTGCCGGACCAGAAACTAATATTACTGCACCGCATTTTGTGATGTATATCAAAGAAATGCTGGCTGATAAATATGGTGAAAAAATGATAGAACAAGAGGGTTTAAAAATTTATACCACGCTTGATTTGTATAAACAAAAAATTGCCGAAGAAGTAATTAAAGAAAAAACTGAAACCTTCCCAGAAAAATATAATGCTAATAATGCCGCTCTAGTTTCAATTGATCCAAAAACCGGTCAGGTTTTAGCCATGGTTGGTTCACGTGATTACTTTAATGATGAAATTGATGGCCAAGTTAATGTTACTTTGCGTCCACGTCAACCAGGCTCTTCCTTAAAGCCATTAGTTTATGCGGCCTTATTTATTAAAGGTTATAGCCCTGAGACAATTTTATATGATGTTTTAACTAATTTCTCTAATAACCCAAGTATTCCTTATCAACCCCGAAACTATAATCGACAAGAACTTGGTCCAGTTAATGTTCGCAAAGCTCTAGCTGGGTCTTTAAATATTCCCGCGGTTAAGGCTTTATATTTAGCTGGCATAAACAATGTGATTGAGTTAGCGGAAAAAGCCGGCTATACCACTTTATACGATCGTGACCAATTTGGTTTATCTTTAGTTTTAGGAGGAGCAGAAGTAAAATTAATTGAGCATACGAATGCTTATAGTGCTTTTGCTCGTGACGGAAAAATGAGCCCTATTGTCAGCATCTTACGTATTGAAGATAAAAACGGAAATATTATTGAAGAATATCAACCCGAAGAAAAACAAGTCTTTGATTCGCAAATCGCGCGTTTAATAAACAGTATTTTATCAGACAATGCCGCACGAGCTTATATTTTTGGTGAAAAAAATTATTTGGTTTTACCTAATCGACCGGTCGCAGCTAAAACCGGAACTACCAATGACTTTCATGATGCTTGGACAATTGGTTATACACCATCAATTGTTACTGGTGTTTGGGTGGGTAATAGTAATAACAAAGAAATGAAAGGAGCGGCTGATGGCAGTGTTTTAGCAGCGCCAATTTGGAATGAATTTATGGCTCGGGTTTTAGGTGACACACCAGTAGAAACTTTTAAAGAACCAGCGGCAGTTAAAACCGGTAAAGGGATGATTGATGGTGAACTGCCTTCGCAAATAGTAAAAATTGATACCAGCACTGGTCAGCCGGCTACTAGTTTAACACCTCCTGAATTAATCTCTGAATTATCAATTCCTGATTATCATTCAATTTTATTTTACGTTGATAAAAATAATCCCTTGGGTCCTGAACCAGAAAATCCAGAGAACGATCCGCAGTATTTAGCTTGGGAAAAAGGAATTGCTGATTGGGCGGAAAAAAATGCCAGCTCCAGTTTATTGATTTTAAAAAATCTCAGTGAATTTCATACGCCAGAAAATACCCCACAAATTAAGATTACCTCTCCACGAGAAGGAGTAAAAATAAATGATAACTTTTTAACGGTTAATATTAATGCTGAAGCAAAACGAGGGATAGTAAAAACGGATTATTATATCAATGGCGCCTTATGGGAATCGTCTTTAGAAAAAAAAGAATCAATGACTAAAAATCTCCCTCCTTTAACGAGTGGTTATCATTCTTTAACGGTTCGTGTTTGCGATGATGTTAATAACTGCGCTGAAGAAAGTATTAATTTTAATCTAAAAAACTCTAATTTAAATTACAAAGAACCAAGCGTTCAAATTACTTCTCCGCAAAAAGGGACAATCGCTAGTAAAATTGATTTTCCTCTTTCAATTACCTTATCAATAAACGAATATGATTCAGCAGCTCGTTTACTGGTGTTTACTAAAAAAGAGAATGAAGAAAATGTTTCTTTGGTGGCTAGTGTGGCAAATTTTAATGGTCAAAACTATGAAGTCTATTGGTCTAATCCACCTGAACCAGGAATCTATGTTATTTATGCTGAATTAAAAACCTGGCGCGGTGATGTTAAAAAAAGCGCGGAAGTAAAAATAAATGTTGCTAATTAAATACTGATAAAATATCGTTAATTAATTTAAAAAACCGGACTTTAAATGATCCGGTTTTTTGTTTTTTTATTGTCTGATTTTTACTATTTAATTTATTGTCTAATTATTGTCTAATTGGCATGACTATGTATACATAACTATCATCTTTTTCTGGTTTTAATACACAAGGGGTAGTGTTATTTATTACCTTAATGACAACATTTTCCGTATTAATATTGTTAAATCCGTCTAATAAATAACGATAGTTAATAGTGATTTCATTATCCCCTCCCTTAACGTCTGCCTCTAAATCAACTTGACTCTCCCCACTTGATCCAGAGAAAGCTGATAAAGAGATTTTATTCTTTAAAAATATAGCGGTAATATCATTAATACCTGTTTTAGAAAACAACGAGACTGCCTTAATCGCTCTAATCATTTCTTGTCTATTAACTAAAACTTCGGTTTGACTTTTATTAGGAATAATTTGTTTATAATCTGGATAACGTCCATTTATAATGCGTGATATCAAACTAACCGAGTCAAAGGAAAAAAGAATTTGATTATCAGAAAGACAAATTTTTACTTGGTCAAGATTCTCCGCTTCTTGATTTAAGTCAAAGTTATTAAAAATTCTAAGAAGTTCCTGAATTGTTTTAGCTGGGACAATTACTTTTTCTTCCTCTCCTTCTTTTCCCTTTTTTAACTTTATATTTTTTTCCGCTAAACGATAACTGTCTGTAGCGGCTAAGCTTAGATTTTTTTTATTAAAAGTAAATAAAACACCGGTTAGTTCCACCCGATTATCATTATTAGAAACCGCAAATACAACACTAGCTAGGGCTTTTTTTAACTCATTAAAATCACAAACATAGGCATTTTCTTCACTAATACTTGGTATTAAAGGGTAGTCTTTAGCGGATTCACCTTTAATTTTAGTTTTATAATTTCCTGATTCAACCCTAAGTTCATTTTCTTTTTCCTGAATTTCTACTTTTTCTCCACTAGTTAAAAGATTTACATATTCAGTTATTAATTTAGCATCAACTGTAAACTCTCCTTCACTTTCTATTTTCCCTCTCACTTGATGTTTAACTCCTATTTCTAGATTAGTACTAATAAATTCTATATTACCTTGCTGAGCTTTAATTAAGATGTTGTTTAAAATTGGTAAATTAATGTTTTTACTAGTTGCATGTCCAACTATATTTAAACCTCTCTTTAAATTCTCTTGTAAGCAAATCAATTTCATATTTTTATTTACCTTAATTTATTAATAATATATATTAAATAATTTAGTAATAATAATAAGCAAGTGGATAAGTTGTCTTTTTTATTATTTTTAGGCTTTTTGTTGGCAATTTTTCATTTTTAGCTGTTAATAAGGGACTTAATAAAACTGGGTTAAAATTTAATAGTTTGTTAATAAGATGGATATTTATTTTTTTATTAACAAGTTATTAAAACCAATCCCTCTTTAATATTCAACTTATTAACAGGTTAATACACAGAAAAAGATTAGTTTTGAACAAAGAGCTGTTTAATTGATTCTATTTCTTGTTTGATTTTTTCATTACCACGCTCCTTAATCTCAGTACTTATTTTATTGTAAGCGTGCATAGCAGTGGTATGATCTCGGCCGCCAAGTTCATGACCAATAGTTGGATAGGAGGTATTTAATTCTTCTCTAATTAAATAAATAGCAATTTGTCTGGGCCAAACTAATTCTTTTTTTCGACCACCACTAATAATGTCTTTACTACTTATATTATAAAAGCGACTAACGGCTTCAATTATATCTTTTGGCGACATGGAGCGAGATTGAATATTAGAAATATAATCACCTAATACCTCTTTTACGCTTTTAATATTCGGCTCAATGCCTTTTAATTGATGAAAAGCAATTACTTTATTCAAAGCTCCTTCAAGTTCTCTAATATTATTTTGAACATGTTCAGCAATATAAAGCAAAATCTCTCTATCTAAAGGAAGACCTTTATCTAAAGATTTTTTTTGTAAAATAGCAATTTTTGTTTCTACATCCGGCTTACCAATATCCGCTACCATACCTGACTCAAAACGAGAAATAAGTCTTTTTTCAATGGCCGGAATAGCTTTTGGCGGACGATCAGAGGTTAAAACTATTTGTTTGTCGTTTTGTTGTAATTCATTAAAAGTGTGAAAGAATTCTTCTTGGGTTCCGTCTTTCCCGCCCATAAACTGAATGTCATCAACTAATAGCAAATCAACATTACGATATAGATTTTTAAATTCTTTTGCTTTACCGCTAGTAACCGCCTGAATATAGTTATTAGTAAACTTTTCACTAGTTGTATAAAGAATTTTATTGTTAGTTTTAGCCACTTCATTGCCAATTGCTTGCATGAGATGAGTTTTTCCCAAACCCACGCCGCCATAAATAAAAAGAGGGTTGTAAGATTTTCCTAAATTTTTTACGACCGCTAAACAAGCAGCATGCGCTAATTCATTTCCCTTCCCAACTACAAAGTTTTCAAATAAATATTTTGGATTTAAACCGAAGCGAACATTACTGGCTAAAGAAGAATTTTTATTATTAGTTTTTTCAGCAGCTAATTTATTATTTCCATAATTATAATTTTTGTTTTCTTTTTTTTCTTCACTTTCATCTTCCTCTTTGTTGTTCAAATTAATTTCAAAAGAAGGACTACTTTTTTTTAGTTCTATTTTATAAATTATTTCTTCTATATCTTGTTTAGTAACACTTTTTAAGGCACTAATAATATTTTTATGATATTTTTCTTCCAACCATTTTTTTACAAAACCATTAGGAACACAAACAACCACTTTGTTATTTTCAAATGAGGAGATAAACGTATCTTTAAACCAAGTTACAAAATTAGCTCGAGATAAGTTTATTTCAATTTCTCCTAAAACAGCTTGCCAGACTTGTTCGTTGTTCATAAAAAATTGAATTAAGGTCTTTTATAAATAAGGAAAATTTAAAAAACATCGTGTTTTTTATTATAGTAAATATAGCACTTTTCCACAAGCAAGCCAAAGGCGGAAAAGATGTTAATAAAAAGTTAATAACTCAAAAATAAATAATAAAATTATTGAAAAGATTAATAAAAGATAAAAAATGTGATTGACTCACGGAAATAAAAATGTTAAAGTGATAAAACCAAATATTTAGTTTATAATATGCCCAAAAGAACCTATCAACCAAATAAGAAAAGAGCTAAAAAGAAACACGGATTTTTAAATCGCATGGAAACTAAGGCCGGAAAAAATGTTTTAAAAAGACGACGTGAAAAAGGTAGAAAAAAGCTTTCTAAATAAATTTTAAGCATATAAATGCTCAAAAAAGAAAACAGAATAAGCTTAAATAAAGATTTTGACCGGACTTTTAGGTCCGGTAAGTCTTTTATTGGCAAAAACCTAAAAATTAAAGTAGTTGATAATAATTTAGAAAAAACTAGACTTGGTATTATAATTAGCGCTAAGGTTAGCAAAAAAGCAGTAGTAAGAAATAAATATAAACGTTTAATTAGAGAAATAATTAAAAAGGAATTAGCTAATATTAGCCCTAATAAAGACCTAGTTATTGTTGTTTTTAAAGAAATATTAGATAAAAATAGCCAAGAAATAGAAAAAGAGTTATTGAGCGGATTAAAAAAATTAAAAGTTTTAGAAAAAAATGAAAATTAAGTTAATTTATGCAATTTTTGTCTAATATTATAAAAAAAATACTAATTAAATTGATAGATATTTACCAAAAAACCCTTTCCCCTGATCATGGTTTATTGAAATTTATGTTTCCACACGGATATTGTCGCTTTACCCCAACTTGTTCTGAATATGGCAAAGAAGCAATTAATAAATACGGTCCTATAAAAGGTGGTTTAATGACTGCCTACCGAATATTAAGATGTAATCCCTTTAATAAAGGGGGATATGATCCAGTAAAATAAATAAAAAATATGTCAGGAATTTTTACAATCTTTTTTTATCAACCAATCCTAAATTTACTTGTTTTGTTATACAATATTGTTCCTTTTCATGATTTTGGGGTTTCAGTAATTCTTTTAACCATAATTATTAAGTTAATTTTTTGGCCCTTCGGATCAAAAGCGATTAAATCACAGAAAGCGCTTCAGGATTTACAGCCAAAAATTGATGAAATTAAGAAAAATTATAAAGAAGATAAGGTGGCGGCCAGTCAGGCCATCATGGATTTATATAAAAAAAATCAAGTTAATCCTTTTTCTTCTTGTTTGCCGCTTTTAATTCAATTACCTTTTTTATGGGCGGTTTTTCGAGTGTTTAGAGCTGGTGTGGCCAGTAATTTAGATTTAGTTTATCCCTTTATTTATCGACCGGAAACAATTAATACTTTTGCTTTTGGTTTTATTGATCTAGGCAGTCCTAATGTTTATCTTGCCTTACTTGCTGGAGCCGCTCAATTTTGGCAGGCCAAAATGATGAATACTAAAAAACCACCTGTCCAAAGTCCTGGTGCTAAAGACGAAAAAATGCTCACTATAATGAATAGGCAAATGCTTTTTGTTATGCCGGCGGTAACGGTTTTTATTGGCATGTCTCTGCCGGGTGGATTAACTTTATATTGGTTTGTGGTTACTTTAATTACAGCTATTCAGCAACTAGTGGTATTTAAGAAAAATAAAAAGACTTCTGATACTTCTGACACTTCTGATTCTGCTCCAAGTACCCCAAGCACCCCGAATATTATTGAAGGACAAATAGTTAAATAATAATTTAAATTAAGTAATAAAAAACAACCAGCTAATGGTTGTTTTTTGTTTTACAATGACTTATTGAATTAATTTTGTGAGCCACTCACGTTTCCATTTTCATTAGGACTGCTATTACTGTTTTCAACAGGTGTTGTTTCTATTGAAGTATTTGTATCCGTATTACCCTCGTTTTTATTCTCATCGGTTGCAGTTTCTTCCTTTCCTATTAAACAAACTTCTTGCCAAGGAACATAGTGGGAACTAAAGCGAGTTTCTTGTCGCGGAGTGGTTGTAGATCCTTCAGGATAAATAACAATGTAATCAAAATAAGTGTCTGCTCCATAATGAGCGCTTTCCGTACATTTTTTTTGTCCTGGTTTTAAATCAGATGACTCAATAATTTTAGTAGCTGGTGGTTTTTTAATATTATAAATAACCGGAGTAGTTATGGTAGCCGTTCGGCCATCACTAGTTCCCCAAAAATCTATATAAATATCGTTTTTTTCAATTCGGCTTTGAATTAAAATATAATTTGCCATGTCGTTAATAAATTTAACATCTGGCCAAGGATCATAAACCGCGGCATCAATACCCGCCGGTTCATAATAACTGACACGATAAGAATGGTTGCGTCTGGCAGTAATGGGTAGACCAGTATCTAAAGCGGAGCGAAAAATTGTAGTAGCGATTTGGCATAAACCACCACCATATTCAGGAATAGTTTTATCGCCCTTAATAACTAATTCCGGTAAATAACCAGCAGCGGCTGAAACTTCTCCGAGAGCAGCCACGAGAGAAAATTCTTCGCCCGGTTTTATTAAAACTCCATGAACCGCATCCGCGCCAACAGCAATATTATGACGACGATTAGCGGATGAACCAGCAAAATTAGAATGTCCGGTACCAAGTAATTCGGTTATCTTAAAATCATTATCTAAATTTAAGTCTTCAGTCTTTAATTCATCAATTTTTAACTCCGCTTCTGAACTATAAAGCTGAAGAGCAGTGGCGATTCCTTTGGCACTAGCAAGTAAATTTACTTCCCGACCACTTTTCCCTCCTTGCCAGCTAGTCACCTTGCCATTATTCATCTCAAAGCGAGGTAGTAGCACGGCTTTGTTTATTTTTGGAGCCACTTTTAGATTTAAATAATTAGCGATCTTTTCTTCATTAAAAGTAACAGTTAAGATGGAGCCAGTCTTTTCCGCGCTTAACCAAGTAATAATTTCTTCGGGATTTATTTTAAAAATAATCTTTTCCGTTTTTTTATTTACTTCTTCAAAAAAATAAACAGCAAAATCGTTTAAAGCAAGAAGTTTTTCCGCTTCCGGACGTAATTCTTCTAAATCAGCCTGTTTTATTTCGGGATAAGTAGAGTGCGTTGTAACCGTAATGGTTTCGCTATTTAAAGTTGCTAAACTATTTTTAAATTTTTCGTATAATTCCTCTAAATTAATTTCTTTGCCAATTTTTTCTTGATTATTAATAATTACAGTTTGCCCCCCAAATTTTTCTAGAGAAAAATAGGCGGGCTCAGCTTTTACATTTAGTTCGGGGAAATTAAGAGACAACCATTCAGCAAATATTTCCGGCGAATAATAAACACTTAAACGATATTCATATTTTTTCTCTGGGCAAAAGTAACTGATAACATGTCGGAAAAAGTTATTTTTTTGTGAGGAAAATAAATTAAAAACACTTTCTTCATTATCAAAAATTACTGATTCGGCATATTTTAAATCTAAACCAGGAATATCCGGGCTAATTTGAATTGATTTTAAAGGAAAAGTAGCTTTTTTTTCTCCGTATTTAAATTCAACTCCTTTTTCAGCAAAATTTTCTTGCTCCGCGTTGATTATTTTTAAAACTTCGGCTTGTGTTTTACCGCTCAAATTAAGTTGACCAATGAAGGTTTGTGGTGGAAGTTTGTCTTTTTGGTTTATTTGCCAATTAAAATAAAATAATAAAAAAATAGCCAGCAATAAGACAAACGCTGACAAACTTATGATTAAAGCTATTTTTTTCTTGGTTGTCATAAGCATCAATCTTTGACCTTGATTTCAATTTTTTCTGGTTTAGTTTTGTAGAGGGTTATAGTTAAAATACCGTTTTCTATTTCTGCCTCAACTCGTTTAGTATCAACTTCAGCCGGTAAAATAATTGAACGAGAAAAAGGACCCCAATGACATTCTTTAAATAAATAATTTTCTTCAGGAACATTTTCATCTATATCACGTCTACCTTTAATCATTAGCAAATCATTATGAAGGGATATTTTTAAATCATCCGGATCTGCCCCGGCAATAGTTGATTTAATAACAATTTTTTTATCATCATGAAAAACATCAATTGCTAATTGCCCTTCTGCTTCTACTTGATCTGCTTCTAACCAATCATTTAAAGAGGAGTCTTCTTCTTGAATAACTGCCTCATTTTTTTCTTTTTTATTAAATATCATATTTTTGTATTTATATACTTAATTTACCAATTTTTTAATAAAATGTAAATAAAAATACAATATTTTTTTAAAATAAAAAAAGAACGTCAAAATAATGACGAACTTTTACTGCACTTAGTGGGCCCGTGCAGACTCGAACTGCAGACCTCTACGATGTCAACGTAGCGCTCTAACCAACTGAGCTACGGGCCCTTAATGGTGCGCCTAGATGGAGTTGAACCATCGACCCCTGCTTTATAAGAGCAGTGCTCTAACCACCTGAGCTATAGGCGCAATCGGCGCCAGAAGTAGATAGTTTATTTTATAACATTATCACCTTAATTTATCAAGCTGATTTTTTAAGTATTCAGTTATTTCTTGATCAGCCATTGATAGATTTTTCTTCAAAGTAAAGGTGGCGCTTTTGATGTTTCCTAATAATTTATATTTATTAGCTAATTCCAAAATATTTATATTTTTTAAAGAGTATAAATAAAGCGTGGTTTGATTGTTAGGGTTTTCAATTAAAATAACCGCAACTAAAGCGTTAGGTAAATTAATAATTAGCTCTTCAATTATGTCTTCTAAGGTTTCTTCATTAACTGATTTTATTTCTAAGTCAGTCAATTTTATGTGAGAAACAATTAATTTTCCGGCCATTTCCAAACGAAGATTATTAAGAATTTTTCCCCAAACTTTTAAATCATCAATTTGACGCGAACGATAGAAACGATTAATTATTTCTTCTCTTTTAGCGCCCAAGCTGATTAGCTCAGAAGTTAAGAGCAGAGTTTCAGGATTTAGATTATTGATTTTGAAATTTTTTGTCTTAGCAATAATTCCAGCTAAGATAAGAGTGGCTATATATTCATTAACAATATTTTCCGGCCAGGTTTTTATTAGCTTAAATATTAATTCCGAAACAGCGGCATGATTTATATTAATTAAATTTATTTGTCCAAACTCTTCAGTAGTCGCTTCGCAACTAATATTTATGATTGGTGTTTTATAAAAGAATTCAATGTTTTGATCATAAATTGTGCCTAGTGATTCTAAGTCATTAGCACCGATAACCATAATTAAATCATGCTTGAATTCTCCAGCCCGAGAACTAACATCTTTAGATTCAAACCAGCCATCAGCCGGTGAAACAATAAAATTTAATTTATTTTCATCAACCACATATTTAATTTGGCTCACTTTGGTTTTACTAATATCTAAAGAGACAATAAAGCGACGTAAATGTTCTAAGCTAAATTTTACTTCTTTAATTTCAGGGATGAAAGCAAAGTTGTCTAGATTTTTATTTGGTTTTTGAGCAACAATTTCCACAGTTTTGCCTAGTTTTTTTAAGCTGGAATACAAAGCTAAGCTAGCAAAAACCTCATCGTTTTCCCAATTTATTGGAAAAACAACTAAAATAGACCGCGCGGCCTTAATTTGTTTAAAAATTTGTTCGCTAATATTTAACATTTACTTTAAATAAGATGATTTACTCGTTTTCTAGGTTTTGCTAGGTAGTTATTAAATATATAATGATTTTATGGCTTAGTCAAGCTAAATTTTGATTGACTTAAGGCCATTTTTTTGGTAATTTTTAATTATGAAAAAAGAACTGGAAAAGATCTACCAACCCCAAAAAGTAGAACAAAAAATTTATCAAAAATGGGAAAAATCTGGGTTTTTTAATCCAGACCAACTTGAACTACCAAAAGAAGCAGACAGCTTTACGATTGTTTTGCCGCCGCCCAATATTACCGCTAAACTACATCTTGGTCATTCAGCCATGCTCGCTATTGAAGATTTAATTATTCGCTATAAACGACTCAGAGGTTTTCGCACCTTATGGCTTCCCGGTACTGATCACGCGGCTATTGCCACGCAAAATGCCGTGGAAAAAAAGTTATTACAAGAAAGAAATCAAACACGTCATGATTTGGGTCGAACTAAATTTTTAGAAGAAGTTTGGACTTTTTTAAAAAAAACTCAAGGAGAAATTCTTACTCAAACCAGACGCATGGGCGCTTCTTTAGATTGGTCACGACTAGCTTTTACTCTTGATGATCAGCGACAATTAGCGGTTAAGCAAATGTTTAAAGAGATGTTTGACGAGGGTGTGATTTATCAAGGTGAAAGAATGGTTAATTGGTGTCCACGTTGTCATTCAACTTTAGCTGATGATGAAGTTGAATACAAGGAAGAGAAAGCTAAGTTATATTGGATAAAATATGGACCTTTTATTTTAGCGACGACCAGACCGGAAACAAAATTAGGTGATACGGCCGTGGCTGTTCACCCAGATGATAAACGATATCAAAAATATATTGGTCAAGAATTAGAGATTGAAGGAGTACTGGGAAAGTTTAAAGTTAAAGTAGTGGCTGATACGGTGGTGGATATGGAATTTGGTTCAGGCGCGATTAAAGTAACCCCTTCTCATAGTTTTGTTGATAGTGAAATTGCCGCTCGCCATAATTTGCCCGGCAAAAAAATTATTGATGAAGATGGTAAGATGAAAGAAAACTGTGGTAAATATGCGGGCTTGAGCACTAAGGAGGCGCGCGCAGAAATTGTCAAAGATATGATTGACTTAGGGTTGATGGATCATATTGATGAAAATTATATTCATAATAATGCTCATTGTTATCGCTGCAACTCAATCATTGAACCCCTTCCCTCTAAACAATGGTTTGTGGCGGTTGATAAAAAAGTTAAGCGATTAGGTGATAAATCTTTAAAAGAAAAAGCAATTGAAATTGTCAAAAACGGAGAAATAGAATTTATTCCAACCAGATTTCATAAACGATATTTAGATTGGATGGAAAATTTACACGATTGGTGTATTTCCCGGCAAATTTGGTTTGGTCATCAAATTCCGATTTGGTATAAAAATAATGAAATATATTGTGGTTTAGAAGCTCCTCAAGAAGAAGGTTGGCAACAAGATCCCGATACTCTAGATACTTGGTTTTCATCGGGAATGTGGACTTTCTCTACTTTAGGTTGGCCGGAAAATTTTAAGAATGGGAAAAAATTAAATGATTTAGCTAAATTTCATCCGACGCAGATTTTAGAAACCGGCTATGAAATAATCACTCTTTGGGTATCACGAATGATTATGATGTCACTTTTTGCTTTAGGTGAAAAACCATTTTCGCAAGTTTATTTGCATGGCATGGTTTTGGATAAAAATGGCAAAAAAATGTCCAAATCAAAAGGCAATGGCATTGATCCTTTAGAAATGATTGAAAAGTATGGTGCGGATGCGGTTCGTCTCTCATTGCTCATGGGCTTTACTCCCGGTAATGATTCTAGATTTAGTGAAGATAGAATTGAAGCGAAACGTAACTTCGTTAATAAATTATGGAATATTGCTCGTTTTATTTTGACTTCCAGCGAGGCAGGATTAAAAAAATATGAAGCTGATAATAAAAAAGAAAGCTTTGTTCCGACCGCAAAAACTTTGGCTGATGAATGGATTTTACAGTCTTTAAATGAAACAATTAAATTAACCACCAAACATCTTGAAGAATTGAATTTTTCCTTGGCAGCTGACACCTTAAATGATTTTACTTGGAATGATTTGGCGGATTGGTATTTAGAAGTGGCGAAGATTGAAAAAGATAAAGACGAACTTTTGCTTTATATTCTAAGAAATTTATTAATTTTATGGCATCCTTTTGTTCCTTTTGTAACCGAAGAAATTTGGTCGAGTTTTAATGATGATTTATTAATGGTAAAAAAATGGCCGGAAGCACAATTAGCGAGTAAATCGGATTCAGTTAAAAATTTTGAATTAATTAAAGAATTAATTATTGCGATTAGAAATGCGCGCAGTGAAAATAAGATTGAGCCGGCCCAAAAATTACAGGCAATTATTCAGGCTGGTAAACAAGAAAAATTAATTATGGAAAATAGTCAGTTAATTAAAGGGTTGAGAACTAATTTAGAGACAATTGAAATTAATAATTCAGGTAAAAAAATTGAAAATGCCATTAATGTTATTTTTAAAGGAATGGAAATTTGTTTAGTGGGAGAAATTAATAAAGATAAAGAAAAAGCCCGTTTGTTAAAAGAAAAAGAAAATTTAGAGAAATTAATTATCGGACAAAAAAACAAATTAGCTAATCAAGATTTTGTAAAACTCGCTCCGGAAAAAATTGTTAATGCTGAAAAAACAAAATTAACTAATTACGAAGAAGCTTTAGATAAAATAAATCAAACAATTTCTAAACTATGACTTTAAAAAATTATTTATTTGTAATGACTGTCTTAACTTTAGCCTGTTTTGGTATTTTCTTTTTTGTCGCTAATACAATTAATCCCTTTTCCACCAATTGGGTGGGTTATGGTTTATTTTATTTTTCCCTATTTTTATCTTTAAGTGGCTTCGCAACTATTATTGGGTTTTTAATTAGATTTGTTGCTTTAAAAAAAGAATTGGCTTTTAATTTGGTTAAAGTTTCTTTTCGTCAATCATTTTTATTTTCTTTATTTTTCGTGATTGCTTTATTTTTAAAAGCCAATAATTTGTTTAACTGGTTAAATTTAGTTTTACTCATTTTAATTTTTAGCGTTTTAGAGCTTTTTCTTATTAGTCATAAAAAGAGCCGTAATTAAAATATATGAAAAACAAAATAAAATCTATTTATGAAGAAGTTTTAAGTAGGATTGATGAAATAAAAGACTTAGATAGTTTAAAAGAAGTAGAGATAAAATATTTTTCTCGTAAAGGTAAAATAAGTGCTATCATGCACAGTTTAAAAGATTTAAGCTTAGATTTAAAAAAAGAATTAGGAGAATTAGCCAATACCACTAAGCGTGAATTAGAGAAGAAGTTGGCTGAAAGAAAAGAAAGTCTTTTAAATAAGTTGGCTGGCGAAACAATGATTGATGTGAGCTTGCCGGGTCGGAAATTAAGACAAGGGCATCTAAATCCAATCACTATTGTTCAAAATGAACTAGAAGACCTCTTTACTTCTTTGGGTTTTATGGTTCTTGATGGTCCGGAATTGGAAAGTGATTATTATAATTTTACCGCTTTAAATATTCCTCCTCTTCATCCGGCGCGAGACATGCAAGATACTTTTTATGTTAATGAACCAAATCAATCAGGCGAACCTAATTTGGTTATGCGCACTCATACTTCCCCCATGCAAATTAGAACAATGAGAAAATATGGCGCGCCCTTAAAAGCAATAATGCCGGGACGTTGCTTTAGAAATGAAGCCACTGATGCTAGACATGATCATACTTTTTATCAATTAGAAGGTTTGATAATTGGTCAAGATATAAATTTTTCTAATATCAAAAGTTTATTGGAGCTCGTAGGACAAAAATTGTTTGGTCAAAACACTAAATTGCGTATGCGTCCCAAATATTATCCCTTTGTTGAACCGGGTAATAATGGTGAATATACTTGCTTTCTTTGTGGTGGTCAGGGTTGTCGAGTTTGTAAACACACTGGTTGGCTGGAAATTGTTGGTGCCGGCTTAATTCATCCCGAAGTTTTGCAGGCAGGAGGAATTGATCCAGAAAAATATTCCGGATTAGCTTTTGGTTTCGGTTTAACCAGGTTGGCAATGTTAAAATATGGTATTAATGATGTCCGTTTATTTAATAGCGGAGATATTAAATTTTTAGAACAATTTTAAATATATGTTTATTTCTCAAAATTGGTTAAAAGATTTCATAAAGTTGCCATCTAAAATATCAGCTACGGAAGTTGCGGAAAAATTAACTGCTCATACTGTTGAGGTTGAAGGATTTATTAATCAAGCTGATAAATATAATAAAGTGGTGGTGGGAAAAGTTTTAAAAGTTGAAAAACATCCTAATGCTGATCGATTAAGAGTCGCTCTAGTTGATGTTAAAACAGAAAAATTAAAAATAGTTTGCGGCGCTCCTAATTTAGCTGCTTCGCAATTAGTGCCAGTAGCACTGATTGGCGCTCATTTGCCCAATGGATTGGAAATAAAAGAAAGTCAGATTAGAGGCGAAACATCGTTTGGTATGATTTGTGCTGAAGATGAATTAGGTTTAGGCGATGACCATGAAGGAATTATGGTTTTAAAGAGTAGAGCTAAAATTGGACAATCATTTGCTGATTATTTAAAAGTAAACGATATTGTTTTTGAAATAGATAACAAGTCGCTTTCTAATCGTCCTGATTTATTAGGTCATTATGGATTAGCTCGAGAATTAGCCGTTATTTTTTCTTCTCCTTTAAAGCCTTATGATAAATTTTATTCAACCAAGATAGATTTTCCGGCTAAAACCAATAAATTAACCATTGAAGTTGAAGCTAAAGAATTGGCACCAAAATATTTGGCGGTAAAGATTAGTAATTTTAAAGTTGAGGATTCGCCAAGTTGGCTGCAAGAAAGATTAATTGCTGTTGGACAGAGACCGATTAATAATATCGTTGATTTGACTAACTATGTAATGTTGGAATGTGGACAACCGTTGCACGCTTTTGAGGCTGATAAATTAAAAAAAATCAGTGTTCGTTTAGCAAGAAAAAATGAAACTATTGTTACACTTGATGGAAAAGAAAGAATATTAAATGAAAATGATTTAGTTATTGCCGATAGTGATCAAGCGATTGCAATTGCCGGCGTGATGGGCGGAAAAGCAAGAGAGGTTGATGAAAATACGACCAGCATTATTTTAGAAGCAGCTAATTTTAAATCCGATTCAATTAGAAAAACCGCTCAGCATTTAGGTTTAAGAACAGAAGCTTCAACGCGTTTTGAAAAATCTTTAGACCCGATGCTTACCAAACAAGCCTTGTATCGTTTTATTTTCCTGTTAAAAAAGATTTATCCCAAAATAAAAATTTCCAGTCCTTTATTTGATTTAGGCATCAAGAAAGAGGAGGAAATAAAAATTGAATTAGATTATAATTGGCTTTATTCAAAAATTGGTCAAGAAATTAAAAAGGAAAAGGTAAAAGAAATTCTTTCCGGTCTTGGATTTGTCTTTCAAGAGGAAGAAAATAAGTTAATCGTTACGGTTCCCTCTTGGCGAAGTCATCGGGATGTTAAAGCTAAAGAAGATTTAGCAGAAGAGGTTTTAAGAATTAATGGTTATGACAACATAATTTCTTCACTTCCGAAAGAAGAATTAATGGCGCCTGAAATTAATTCGGAAAACGTCATTATTAGAAAAATAAAAAATATTTTATATTTGCGCTTTAATTTATTTGAAGTCTATAATTATTCTTTTGTCGGTTTTGAGCAGCTTAAAAAATTAAACATTGATTCAAGTAATCATTTAAAGCTAGCTAATCCTTTATCAGAGTTAAATAGTTTACTTCGTCAATCTTTAGCGCCTGGGTTAATTGCTAACATCAAGACCAATCAATTTAAAGAAGATGAATTAGGCTTCTTTGAAGTCGGAAGTGTCTTTTTCCCCACTCCTGGTGAACTAAACAGAGGTATTGAGAATACTGATAATTTGCCACATCAAGAAAAAAAGATTGGCATAGTCTTAGCTAGCAACAAAATTGATATTTTTAAAGAAATGAAAAGTTTAGTAACTGGTTTACTAATTGAATTGATTGGTAAAGAAGAAGTAGTTTTTTCTGCTTCGGAAAATTTACCGGGCTGGTCAGACACAGAAACCAGCGCTAAAATATCAGTTTTGAAGGAAGATATAGGTATTATTAGTTTGGTTAATAAAGAAAGTAGCGCAAAATTAAATTTAAAAATGAAAGTAGTTGTGGCGGAATTAAGTTTAAATTCTCTTTTAAAAATTATTTTTAGCCTACCGCCTAAAAAATTTAAAGAAGCACCACGTTATCCATCAGTCATGCGTGATTTATGTTTTGTGATTTCAGAAAAAATATTATATAATGATTTTAAGAGAGAGATAATTAATTTTAATTCATTAATAAAATCGGCTGAGCTATTTGATGTTTATCATGGTAATAAATTAGCTAAAGAAGAAAAAAGTTTTGCCTTTCATATTGAATACCAAGCGGAGGATAAAACTTTAACTACTGCCGAAGTTGATGAGTTGCAAAATAAATTAATTGAACATCTTAAAAATAAGTTTGAAGCCAGATTAAGAGACTTTTAATCATTTAATATAATAGTTATATGTTCTCTACTTCCGCGGATATTTTAAATTTAATTTTAGGGCTGTGCATCATAGTTTTAACTTTCTTTTTGTCCTGGGCTATTTATTATTTAATTTCCAGCGTGCAAAGAGTCCATAAAATCATCAAAAGAGTTGAGATAGGTGTAACGCAAGCCGAAGAAATTATTGCGACGGTTAAAAAGAAATTAAAAAACGGCTCCGCTTATTTAATGGTTTTAGCGGAAGTTGCCAGACAAGCATTAGATTTTGTTAAAAAGAATGATAAATTTAAAAAAGATAAGTCAGACAGCAAAACAAAAACCAGTAAAAAGAAATAATTAGAAAATATAAATAAAAAACTATCCCGACCGGATAGTTTTTTGTATTTAAGGTTTAATTTAATAATGATTGGTTCGGCATGGAATGACTCAGGATCAGGATAGTATATAATGGCTTAATATAACGCAGTGTAACGCAGAAGAACCGATAAAATTATTTTTTACAATCTTTATTACTGCACTTGCTTTTACCGGTTTTATTTTTAATTATTAAGCCACCGCATTCTTCACATGTTTCGCCGGTTGGTTCTCCAGAATAAGCATTAGTGCATTTTGGATAATTGCTGCAAGCATAAAACGGACCGCGACGACTAAATTTTTTAACAATTTCTCCTTCTTGGCAAATCGGACAAGCAATTTTTTTAGCATTATCATCAGTAATGTTTTTTATATTTTTACATTTTGGATAGGCAGAACAAGCTAGAAAGGGTCCGTATTTTCCTGTTTTTACTTTCATTTCCGAGCCACATTTATTGCAAACTTCGCCGGCGTATTTTTTTTCCAAGGCCACGATTTTCGGATCAGAAGGAATCTTTTCGCCATTAGCGTCGGTTCCCATTTTTTTAATATTACGACACTCGGGAAAGGCGCTGCAAGCTAAAAATTTACCATAACGACCAGTTTTAATAATCATTTTAGCGCCACACTTGTCGCAAATTTCTTTTGATTCTTCAATAGGCATAATGTCTTCTTTATTAATTTCTTGATATTTTTTTTCTAAGTTTTGACTAAAACCTTCATAAAAATCAGCAATTATCGGTTGCCATTTTCTTTCACCTCTAGCTATTAAATCTAAATCTTCTTCCATTTGGGCGGTAAATTTAAAATCCACTATTTTAGGAAAATGATTCATTAATAAATCAGTCACTACAAAAGCAATTTCGGTTGGTTTTAAACGTTTGTTTTCATCGCGAATTACATAGTTTCTGGCGATGATGGTGGCAATAGTAGGAGCATAAGTTGAAGGACGACCAATACCATGTTTTTCTAATTCTTTAACTAAGCCGGCATCTGAATAGCGAGCCGGAGGTTGAGTAAAATGTTCTTCGGTAATAATTTCTTTTAAATTTAAACTTTCCTTTTCTTTCACAGCGGGCAAGGTTTGTTCTTTGGTTTTTTCCGGCCAAATTTTTAAATAGCCAGGAAAATCAATAGTTTGACCAGTGGCGCGGAAAAGATAATGATTCTTGTTTGCTTGGGCACTGATATCAATGGTAGTGGTGGCAACTTTTGCGGCTGATATTTGACTAGCGACCGCTCTTTGCCAGATTAAGCGATAAAGTTTTTGTTCAGAAGAATCTAATTCTTTTTCTAAATGATCAGGGTTATTATTTACTTCTGTTGGTCTAATTGCCTCGTGAGCTTCTTGCGCATTTTTACTTTTATTTTTAAATATTTTAACGCCTGAATAATATTCTTTACCTAAATTTTCTTTTATCCAAGCAGCAGCTTCATTAATAAATTTAGGTGATAAATTTAGCGAGTCAGTGCGCATGTAGGTGATAAAACCTTTTTCGTAGAGTTTTTGGGCAACGGTCATGGTTTGTTTAGCGCTGTAACCCAGATAACGGTTAGCTGTTTGTTGCAAGGTTGAGGTTGTAAACGGAGCATTAGCGTATTTATTGTTTTTTTTATTTTCCACTTTTTGCACCAAATATTCGCAGTTAGTATCAGTTAGAATTTTTTTTATTTCTAAGGCTTTTTCTTTTTTTAAAGTTAGTTTATCAAAAGATTTATTATCTATTTTAATTAGATTAGCTGCTAAATCTTCTTTTTTTAAAGTTTTGAAATTAGCAGTTACTGTCCAGTACTCTTCCTGTTTAAAAGCATTTATCTCTCTTTCTCTTTCAACTATCATTCTCGTAGCCACACTTTGAACTCGTCCGGCGGACAAACCTTTGGCTACTTTCTTCCATAAGAACGGAGAAAGTTTATAACCCACTAATCTATCTAAAACTCTTCTTGCTTGTTGAGCATCAACCATAGCTAAATTAAGTTCGCGCGGTGTTTCTAGAGCTTTTAAAATTGCTTCCTTAGTAATTTCATGAAAAACAATGCGTTTAATTTTATCTTCTTTTAAATTTAAAGCTTGAACTAAATGCCAAGCGATTGCCTCTCCTTCGCGGTCTTCATCAGAGGCTAAGATCACTTCTTTAGCTTTATTCGCTTTGGTTTTTAGAGCGGAAACAATTTTTTTCGCTTTTGTAGGGATTACATATTTAGGAGAAAAATTATTTTCTATATCAACTCCTAATTCACGAGCGGGCAAATCGCGAATATGACCAAAAGAAGATTCAACCTGGTATTTACCGGTTAAAAATTTATTTATAGTTTTTGCTTTAGTTGGTGATTCAACAATAATAAGACTCATAACAATTAAGATAATAATTTTAGAAAGCCATTTTCATTTTGAATGGCGCCATTAAGTTCTAATATAGTTAGTGTACTATTTATTTTAGCACTGTCAAGTTTAGTTTTCATAATTAGATCATCAATACTTAAACTTTCGGCTAACAAATCAGCGTTTTTGATTAGTTCATAAATTATTTTTTCTAATTCATTATTAGGTTGATAAGATGTTCTCTCTTTTGTTTTTTTGGTTTTGTTGTTTACTAAATTAGGAAGCGAAAAAATATTTAAAATATCAGTTGTTTCTAGAACCGGCCAAGCGCCATTTTGAATTAATTGATTAGTTCCCATTGAGGAATTTGAAAAAATATTACCGGGAACCGCTAAAACTTCTCGACCTTGCTCCAGTGCAAAATTAGCGGTTATCAAAGAGCCAGATTTATTTTGTGCCTCAATAATTAATACCCCTTGTACTAAACCGGATAATAAACGATTGCGACGCGGGAAATTTTGTTTTCGAGCCGGTTCTTGGGGAGTAAATTCAGATAAAATTAAACCATCATTTTCTAAAATTTGTTGAGCCAAATAATAATTAGCCGGCGGATAAAAACATTTTCTACTTAAACCAGAACCTAAAACAGCAATTGTTAAACCATTGTTTTGTAAAGTAATTTTATGAGCAAATGCGTCCACGCCCAGCGCTAAACCGCTAACAATATAAATATTATTTTTTATTAAGTCAGGCAATAAATAATTTAAAACTTTTTCTGCGTAAATTGTGTTCTGTCTGGCACCCACTATTGCTAAAGCAACATAATTTTTAGTTAAAAAAAATTTATCTAAATTACCTTTGTAAAATAAAACTGCTGGCGGATGAGTAATTTGTTTTAATAGTGAGGGATAACGCTTATCATGCCAAGTAATAAATTTTATTTTTTCGGTTGCTAGTTTTTCAATAATTTTTGCTTCGTTAATTTTTTTTCGCCAAATAATAAATTTTTCAATTAGATCAATTCTTAGGCCACTTAATATTAGTTGATTAAAACTGGCCGAAAAAATTTCTTCTAAATCAAAAAAGTAATTTTCTAATAAACTAATCGTTTTTGGTCCTAAAAAAGGACAATGAACTAATTTAAGTAAGGCCATTAAATTTTTTTCGGGCATCACAGGCATCACAGGCATTACGGGTTTCGTAGGTATTGTAGGCGTCATAAAATAATATTTAAGTAGGCTTTTATTATAACGATTTAAAAATAAAACCTCGTTAAAAAATAACGAGGTTTTTATTAAATTTAAAATAAGTATTTATTAAATCAGAGAATTGAGAGAATAATCAGCGGCTAATTTTTTTAGAGCTTCCAGTTCTTCATGAGAAAATGGTTGTAAAACAAATTTATCCGCTGGAATTCTGGTTTTTAGTAAATCATTTTTTATGCCCAAGCGCAGACGTTTAAAATTATTAGTGTTTAAATGACTAATAATTGATTCAATTCCTTTATGACCGGCGCTACCTGAATTAGTTGATATTTTAGTGGTGCCAAAATCCAAATCTAATTCATCTTGAATAACTAATAAGCTTTCCGTTAAATCAAAATTTTTTTTATTAAATAAACCGATTCTTTTATTAAACAAAGCTACTCTTTTGGGGATTAAGCCGTAATAATCCATTATTTTTCTCAAACTATAACCGGATTCATTCATATAGGTGAGCGGTTTGACGAATAAAAATTCACCCTCCTCGTGAATAAGCGCCTTAAATTTTTTATTTTCTCGCCAATTAGGATTTTTAATTAGATTATCCAGAAATATCCAACCCGCATTATGGCGGCTCTTTTGATATTTCTCTCCCGGGTTGCCGAGACCAGCGATAATTTTCATATATTTATTAATATATAATTATTAATAAGTCGTGTGTGATTTACACTCAATAAGTCGTGTGTGATTTGCGTTCTTTAGTAACTTTAATTTTAATTGGAGTGCCAATTAAATTTAATTTTTCTCGTAAACGATTTTCTACAAAACGAACATAGGAAAAATGTAGATTATCATTAGGACCGATTCTTAAAATAAAAGCAGGTGGATTGGATTTAATTTGTTTAAACTCGTAAATTCGGGGCGCCTTTAAGCCTTTACCCTTAGCCGGTTTATGAATTTTTACTATCTGTTTGAGAAATTTATCTGCTTGGGAGTCACTTATCTCAATTTTGCGATTATTATTAATTTCAATGATTAAATCTAAAACCTTGTTAACCTTTTCTCCGGTTTTGGCGGAAATAAATTGAATTGGCGCCCAGGTAGCAAAAGGCATAGTGTTGTATAAAAATGTTTTCCATTTTTTCGGATCACGTTCTTCAATTTTATCCCATTTATTGGCAATAAAAATTAAGCTTTTCCCCCGAACAACAATTTCTTCCACTATTTTTTGATCTTGGTGAGTTAGAGGTTCACTAATATCAAGAACTAATAAAGCAATGTCGGCCTTGTCAAGTGATTGTAAAGATTTTAATATGCCTGGTTTTTCTAAACCAGTTGATTTTTTTCCTTGCTTAGAAATACCAGCTGTATCAACTAGATTGATAATTTCATTTTTATATTCCAGCTCAATGTTTTGTGGTTCTCTGGTAGTATGAGCAATTGGACTCACAATCACTCTTTCATAACCCAAGATGGCATTTAATAAAGATGATTTACCAACATTGGGTTTCCCTAACAAACAAACGTCAATGGTTTTTTGTTTTTTTTCTTTTATAATGACGCGAGATTTTTTCTTCTTATCAATTAAATTAACAACAATATCTAACAAATCACCAGTACCCAAGCCATTGGCGGCTGAAACAAGAATCGGTTCTCCTAGACCTAACTTATTAAATTGAGCGGCCTCTGGAGCTAAATTAAAATTATCAATTTTGTTAGCGATTAAAAGTGTTTTATTTTTGTATTTAGAAATTTCTCTAATCGTTCGTGCCAACTCTCGATCTTCAATAGTTAAACCGGCCTTCGTATCAACCATAAATAAAATTAAATCCGATTCATCTAAATATTTTTTTGCTTGTTTTTGCGTTTGTGTTTCAATATCATCGCCTTTAATTTTTTTTTCTTTCAGATAACGCCAATCAATCAGACCGGCCGTATCAACTAAATCAAAAGCACTATTATTCCATTCCACTAAACCAAAATTACTATCTCTAGTTGTTCCAGAAATATCAGATACTAAGGCCTGATTTTTTTCTACTAAGCAGTTAAACAAAGTTGATTTGCCTACATTGGTGCGTCCGCAAATAACAACCAGAGGTAATTTTTTATCTTTTTCTTTATTCATAAAATGTTAATAGGCATTGTTAGCATTTGTTCCTAACAATAAAATAAAATCAGCCGCATTTTCTTGAGTTTGATATTCTTTTACCCAATTAGGAAAGTTAAAACTTTGGGTAGCGTTATAGGTTTTTTTGATATAATCTAAAACTTCATTTTTATTGCCATAAGTTAAATCAAAAACTAAGGTTTCACTCACATCTCGATCAGGCGCGTTACTTATATCGTTCACTGTTAAACCAACTGTTTTTAATTCAGTGGCTGTTTTGTTAGCTAGACCAGTTATCCAAGTTCCATTTTTAACTGAGATATCAGCTGTTGTATTTAATTTTTCAATTTTTACTATCTCTTCTTCACCAGTATTAAAAATAGTTTGGACAAAATTTCTAATTTGTGCAAAATTACCAGTGATTGGCATTAAAGTATAAGCTCCTTCTTCGCTAATTGTTGAAACTAATAAACCACCAGGAGCATCACTTAAAACTTTATTAATAATTTTTTCGCGACTAACATCTTTAAACATATCCCAAAGGCGAATAATTTCCCAAACTTCTAAATTAGTTGAAACATGACGGTTAAACTCATTAATTAATTTACTAACTGTAACAGGATTTAAAAGTGTTTCTTTAGAGAGCAATTTATTTTTTACTGCTTCAATAACTAATTGTTGACGTTTAGCGCGAGCAAAGTCAGAACCCTCAATACCTAGACTATGACGACTACGAGCATATTTTAAGGCCAAAGAACCATTCATTTTTTGATTACCAGCTTCTATATATAAATGTTCAAAACGAGCATAGTAATCAGGATTTTTTTCTTCGCCAAAAATTGGATAAGAATAATCATTTAAAGTATTTTCCACGTTGACTTCAATGCCACCGATTTCATCAATAATGTTAATAAAACCTTGGAAGTCAGCGGTAATATAATAATCAATGGGGATTTGTAAAATTTCACTTAAAGCGGAAATACTAGCTTCACCTCCACTGCCCTTTTTTTTCGCTTCAGCTAAAGCATTAATATGATTTATTTTTCGCCAACCAGCGCCTGCAATCGGAACATTTAAATCACGTGGCAAAGATAAAAGCGCTACTTGTTTGGTTGATGGTTTTAGGCTGGCTAAAATAATCGTATCCGCTAAATAAGGTCCTTCGTGTCCCTCACCCCCCATACCAAGTAATAAAATATTTATTCTATCATCAGCTTCGCCCTTGATTTGTTTGTCACCACTAATAACTAAATGTTTTAATTTATTAAAAAATCCTTTTTCCGCTAACCAATCAGCTGTGCTTTGACTAGACATGATTACTTTACCGGAAAAAACCAAGGCAATCACAATAATAGCAATTAAATAATTGCTCACCTTTTTTTTCTTTGGTTGAAATTCATCAGCCAATAAAATTTCGTTGTGGCCATTTTCTTTGGCCTCTTTTTTTTCAACTTCTTCCATTTTTTTCTTAAAATCAATCATAATTAAATTAATGGTCGGGCTGTCCGGAATTGAACCGGAATCACACGCACCCGAAGCGTGTATAATAGCCTTTATACCACAGCCCGCTTCGTTATTTTATCCGACCGTTTTAATATTTATCCCAGAGGAAGTGGACTTGAGGGGACTCGAACCCCTTACCTCCGCAATGCGAATGCGGCG
>DAONYH010000006.1:49257-51714 GCA_035414245.1 bacterium
AGGAAGTGGACTTGAGGGGACTCGAACCCCTTACCTCCGCAATGCGAATGCGGCGCTCTACCAGCTGAGCTACAAGCCCAAATATTTTTTAAAAATATTTGCGTTTGATTAGACTTAGTCGGCTTAATTTTAATTAATAATCATTATTTAAATTAATAATTATCGGGCTTAGTTAAATTTGATTTAAATCGGGCTTGTCGGGCTGCCCGGAATCGAACCGGGGCTACATGCACCCCATGCACGCGTACTACCATTATACTACAGCCCGCAACAAAAAAATTACCTGTAACAAGAAAAATAATCTGCAACAGGAAGGTGTTTTTATCTTAACATAAAGAACGGATAATTCAAGCGTGATAAATAGGCCTTAGTTTGCTAAAAAAATCAGAATAACATAAAATAATTATAGAAATTAAATATATGAAACAACAAAAAATTCTTTTTTCCGGCATTCAACCAAGCGGTCAACTCAATATTGGTAATTATATTGGGGCGATTTCCCAATGGGCGAACTTACAAGAAAAATATCAATGTATTTTTTCAGTCGTTGATTATCATGCGATCACAGTAAAGCAAGACTCGAAAGAATTAAAGCAACGAATTTTAGAAACAACTAAAATTTATTTAGCTGCTGGAATTGATCCAAAAAAAACTATTATTTTTCAACAATCAAATGTTAGCGCCCACACCGAATTAACTTGGATTTTAAATTGCTGCGGAGCACGAATGGCGGATTTAAATAAAATGACGCAGTTTAAAGATAAGGCTGGTAAAAATCAAGAATCAGTGAGTGTTGGTTTGTATGATTATCCAGTCTTAATGGCCGCTGATATTTTGCTTTATGATACTGATGTTGTTCCGGTGGGCGAAGATCAAAGACAGCATGTAGAATTAGCGCGGGATTTAGCTAAACGTTTTAATAATGAATTTGGTTCGGTTTTTAAAATTCCGGAAGCAATAATAAAGAAAGAAGGAGCGCGCATCATGTCTTTGCAAGATCCTAGTAAAAAAATGAGTAAAAGTGATGTTAATCAAAATAGTTGGATTTCTCTTTTAGAAGAACCGGAGGTGGCTCGAAAGAAAATTATGAAAGCCGTGACTGATTCTGGTGATGAAATTCAATATGATTTAGTAAACAAACCAGCCATCAGTAATTTATTAACTATTTACGCGCAACTTGGTAAACGCGAAGTTCCTCGTTTAGTTAAAGATTATCAAGGTAAAAGATATAGTGATTTTAAAAAAGATTTAGCGGAGGTAGTGGTACAATTTTTGACAAATTTCCAAATCAAATACAAATCTATATCTAATGAGCAAGTTAATAAAATTTTAGAAGATGGAAAAGTAAAAGCCAATAAGATTGCTCAAGCAAAACTTAATAAAATTAAAGAATTGATTGGCGTTTAACAATAAAAATATTTTTTAAAAAAGAAGAGGACTTTTTAGTCCTCTTTTTATTTTTTAGTTTAACGAGAAAAATGGTTGAAAATTACTGTCAAAGTTTTGACTGGTTAATTGTTGAGAAGATGAAGAAAGATTGATGGTGTAGACGGTAAGATTAATGAGGGGATAATGAACAATAATAATTGGTTTAACAATTTTTCCCTTAGTCTGACCGACAAAAATCCATTTTTCTTTTTCCAGAAAATTACAAACAAATTCAGAAATACGATTAACGCCGTTATTAAATGCAGGATTGTTATCGGAAAAAGTTAAACAGCTGTTTGTTGTCTGATGACTTTCCGGAGGGATAATCTTAGTGATGGTTAAACGAATACGCACAGTAGAAAATTCTGACCGAGTAATTAAGGCCGAAGTTTCAAGCTGTTCAATGTAGCCATCCGTTAACAAGCGCCAATGGTATTCGTTACTTTCTAGATACATTCTATCTGTAACTCTTATTTGACCTTCCATGATATATGATTTTTTAGTTTATATTTAAAAGAACTTCAATTTATAATAAAATATATTTTAAAATAGGTCAATAATTATCGTTTTTTTATTTTTTTGATATAATATTTAATAACAAGCAAAATAAAAATATGAAAAAAATTAAATCTGCTCAACAAACTCAACAAAAAGCAGAACTAAAACCAAAGAAGCGTTTTTCCTATTATAAATTAATATTATATTCTTCTTTATTAGTAATTCTAATATTACCCGTTGTGGTTGTTCTTTCTCAGACTTTAAGTCCAGATGCTGGTATTCAAAGACCCTTGTCAGGCACTCAATCCTCCCCCAGAGATTATCCCTTTGTCAATCCAGCTGAAGAATGTTATGTACATAATAAAACAACTGCAGTAACCTATATGGTACCCTATCGTTCCGCCATGGAATGGGCGGCCTTTAAAAGTTTTGCTTCTAAAAACGCTTCTTCAATTGAAGTTGATTGTGATATTTGCACACCAAAAACTTGCGCTGATAAAACTGGTTTAGCAGCAATCAATGATGGATTTA
>DAONYH010000007.1:0-25944 GCA_035414245.1 bacterium
TTAGTTAGGGCCCAGGAAGAAAAAATAATTAACAAACCAATGGCCGCATTTTTTAAAACATTTTTAGCGCGTCTGATTTTTTCTTCTTCACCACCAGAGGTCATCCATAAAAAACCAGCATAAATAATCAGAAGTAAAGCAATAACTCCCAGAAAAGTTAAAACAATAGAAATGATTCGCCCGATGATTACTCGCGGATCACCGTTGGCTAACATGATTACTTCATCTACCGGCTGTAAACCAAAGTCTTGAGCATGAGCAAAACTAGCTCTAAAAAATGAGGCTAAAAAAGCGAAAAAAACGCTAATTAAATTAAATTTTTTCCACATTTGAAAATATGGTAAACTTTTAAATTACCAACTTTATTGATATAATTTAAGTTAGCTTTATTATAGCATATTATTAGAGAAAATAAAAAGCTTTTTATGAATATTGAGCGCGTCATAAAAAAATTTAGCGACAATAATCCGGGCGTTGATACATCGGTCCTAAAAAAGGCTTTTATTTTTGCCGATGAAGCGCATGCCGGACAACTAAGAAAAAACGGCGAACCCTATATTCAGCATCCTTTGCATACGGCTTATATGCTTGCTGAAATCAGGGCTGATTTAGCTACGGTGGCGGCGGGAATTTTACACGATGTTCCTGAAGATACTGATAGAACAATTGAAGAAATCACTAAAGAATTCGGCTCAGAAATCGCTTCCCTGGTCAAAGGAATTACTAAATTAGGAAAAATTAAGTATCGCGGTGTTGAAAGATACCGAGAAAATTTAAAAAAAATGTTCTTAGCCATGACCAGTGATCTCAGGGTAATTTTTATAAAATTTTGTGATCGTCTTAATAATCTGAGAACACTTGATGCTTTACCCCCGGAAAAAAAACGTCGTATTGCCGCTGAAACTTTAGAAATTTATGCGCCGATTGCCGGCCTCTTAGGAATTGAACGTTTGAAATGGCAAATGGAAGATATTTGTTTTAAATATTTGTATCCGGAAAAATTTAATGAACTAGAATATCGTTATGAAGTAGAAAAAAAATTAGAAAGACAAAGATTTTTCAAAAAAGTTAAGGAGATTTTAGTTCCTAAATTAGATCAAGCAAACCTAAAATATAAAATTGAAGCTCGGTTCAAACATCTCTACAGTATTTTTAAGAAAATGCAAGAAAAAGACCGTAAATTCAATGAAATTTACGATGTTTTTGCCTTGAGAATTATAGTTCCGACCGTTGATGATTGCTATAAAGTTTTAGGTGTAATTCATTCTATTTGGAAACCAAAGCCTAATCGTTTCAAAGATTATATTGCTGTTCCTAAACCCAATGGCTACCGTTCTTTACACACAACAATTTTTGGTCCCGAGGGAAAGCCAACTGAATTTCAAATTCGTACTCAAGAAATGCACGAAGAAGCTTTATACGGAATCGCCGCTCATTGGTATTATAAATCAAAAAATAAATATGACGGCTATCAGCAACCAAAATGGGTGAAAGAAATTACCGAAATTCAAAAAGAAGTTACCAACACTTCTGAATTTGTTAAAAACATTAAGATGGATATTTTTCGTGATCGAATTTTTGTTTTTTCTCCCAAGGGCGATGTTTTTGAATTACCTGAAAAGGCCACCCCGATTGATTTTGCCTACGCAATTCATGGCAACATCGGAAACAAAGCGGCCGGGGTATTGGTAAATGATAAGCTTGGTCGCTTAGATCAAGAATTAAAAAATGGTGATATCGTTGAAATAATTGTAGAGAAAAATCGTCAGTATCCAAACAAAGATTGGTTAAAATTTGTAAAAACTAAACGAGCGCGTGACCAAATAAGACAACACGCGCGAAAATCACGTTTAGAAAATATTAAAAAATTAATTCCCTTTCGCGAATAAATAAACTTTAAAAAAAGACGCTCAATTAAAAGCGTCTTTTTTATTATTCAAAAATGGTAAAATAATTATTATTTTCTGGTACTTTCCGGTAATTTACCGGTTTTGCGTAAAAGTTCATTTTTTTTACGCAAAGCTAAACCAGACAAAGCTCGTTTTTTTAGCAAGCGTTTAGTGGTTTTTTGTTCTAAATATTGTTTAGATCTGGCTTTTTCTAGTCGCTTACTATTTCTTAACCCTTTCTTAAATTTTCTTAAGAAACCCTCAAAGCTTTCACCGGGTTTTCTTTTAAAATCAGCCATAAAATACACCTTCCTTTCTATTAATAACTTTTTTATTACTTTTATCTTTTTTCAGCAAACGTTCCTTAACTTTCTTAAAAACTAGGGTTTCTTGCGCTCCGGACTCCATATCTCTCATTAAAATCGTGCCGTCCATTATTTCTTTTTTCCCTAATATTAAACAAGTTTTTGCTTTCAAATTGGTCGCCTCCTCTAATTGCATTTTCAAGCTATCAGAAGCAAAGGCTTGACGCACATTAAAACCAGCTTTTCTTAATTCTTCAAACAATAAAAGCGCTTTTAATTTCGCCTGATCACCCAATTGAGCAATGAATACTATATCTTCTTCCACCTTATTTGTCAAAGCTTGCTTATCTTTAATGCGCGCAATCGTTCTTTCAATTCCCAGTGATAATCCAACAGCCGGCACTTGCGGACCGCCAATAGTTTCCGTTAAAAAATCATAACGTCCGCCACCGCCCAAAGCTAAACGCCCCACACTATTATCATCATTGATAGGCCAAAACTCAAAAACAATATCATTATAATAATTTAAACCTCTAACTAAATAAGGATTAAAATTATAATTTATATTTAATTCATCTAAAAATTCCAAAGTCTTAGCTAAGTATTCACGGCTGGCATCAGATAAAAAATCAGCAATCTGCGGCGCTTCCTCTCTCAATTTTGAACAAGACTCTTCTTTACAATCAAGCAAACTAAGACTGCCTTTACCTAAAGTGTTTTTACAATTATTACAAAGTTTTGAACGACGACCTCTTTCCTTATAGAAACTTAATAATTTTGCACAATATTCTTTTCGACAATCAGCATCACCTAAACTATTTATTTGTAGTTGCGTTTTAATTTGCAAATCTTCAAAAAAATTATTAGCCACTGTTATTAGGAGCGCTTCGGCCATTGGTTTTCTTTCGCCAATAATTTCTAAATTAAATTGGGTTGATTCGCGATAGCGACCACTTTGTAATTTTTCTTTACGGAAAATCGGACCAAAAGAAAAATAACGAGCTCCTTTAATTTCTCCTTCCACTAAATTCTCCAAATAAGCTCTAAGAACACCTTGAGTTATTTCCGGACGCAAAACCATTTTTTCAGTTCTTTCACCTTCAACCGTATAAATCTCTTTATCATTATTGCGACGAGTAGATTTTTTATACAGATCTAAACTTTCTAAAATTGGTGTTTTAATTGAAGAAAAACTATAAAGCTTTGCCAATTCATAAGCTTTAAATTGCGCTAAATCAAAACAAGCCTGTTCCAAACCAAAAAAATCTTTCATTCCTAAGAGACGAGCAGGAACTTTATCATTTTTTTTCTCGGCTTTTGTGACTGGTGTTTCAGGTTTCTTTTTTCTTCTAGGCATAATATTAATTTTAATACTATTATTGATAAACTGGCCAATAATCTTTATCAAATATCATTATTTTATCTAAAGGCCAACCACGAAATAAAACTTTACCGGTAATAAAAGCTTTATCAACCGGTCCGAAAGAACGAGAATCTTTAGAAGCAAAACGATTATCACCTAAAACAAAATATTCATTTTCACCAATCGGAACTTTTATCTCACTGCCATTATATGTTTCCACACCCTCTGATAAATATTCTTCGGTTAAAATCATACCTCCAGGATGAAGTTCATTATAAATAGTTACTTTTCCATCTTTAATTTGAATCTCTTCACCGGGAAGTCCAATAATTCTTTTAATGTAATATTCTTGCGGGTTTCTGGGATAACGAAAAACAACCACTTGGCCTCTTTCAGGCGAATTAAAACGATAACTTATTTCATCAATTATTAAATATTCATGGTCATGAAAAGTTGGCTCCATAGATGCTCCCTTAACATAAAAAGGTTGAATCAAATAATAGCGAACCGGCAAAATGATCACTAATGAAATACTCACTACTTTTACTATTTCCCAAATAAATAAGAAAAATTTACGCATAAAATTACCTAGAAATGACATTTTTCCTGTTTAAAAATAATTCTTGAGTTGAAATAATCAAATTGAATTTTAGCAAATAATTAGAAAAAAATCAAATTGCAAAAACGAGCTAATTTATCAGCATCAACGAACTAACTTATCAGCATCGCATCGCCATAACTAAAAAAACGATACTTTTTAAAAATGGCAATTTGATAAGCTTTTAAAATCAAATCTCGGCCTGCAAAGGCGCTCACTAACATCAGTAAAGTTGATTCTGGTAAATGAAAATTAGTAATTAAGGCATCAACCACCTTGAATTTATAACCCGGATAAATAAAAATATCTGTCCAAAAAGTTAAACCCTTTTGTTTGACAATATTATCATTTTTTTTAGAGACCCCAAGCTCTTTCTTATTATTTAAATTGATTAAACTATTTTTTAAAATTGCATAATCTGTTTCCATCGCTTCTAAAGCGCGACAACTGGTTGTACCAACCGCAATAACTCTTCCTCCAGATTGTTTGGTTTTTATTATTTCTTTAATAGTGTTGTTTGGTATCTCTAAAAACTCACTATGCATTTTATGTTCACTGATATTTTTAGTTTTAACTGGTGAAAAAGTACCTAAACCAATCTGCAGAGTGATAAATTTAATTTTTACTCCTTTTTTTTCTATTTTTTTTAAAAGATTTTTTGTAAAATGCAAGCCGGCTGTTGGAGCAGCCACAGAACCAAGTTTTTTATCATCCGCAAAAACTGTTTGGTAATTTTGTTTGTCGGTTTTCAAATTATTAATCCGCTTAATATAAGGTGGAAGAGGCACTCGGCCAAGACGATTTACTTCAGAAAAAAATTTTTTGGCTGTTAAATTAAATTTAACTAACCAAGTACCATCTTCATTATTTTTGATTACCACGGCTTTAAGTTTCGGTGAAAAAATTATTTCAGTCCCAATTTTAACTCGTCCACCGATTAAGCACTCCCAAACAGCTGCTTCTTTTTGTTGATGTAAGAAAACTTCAACCTGACCACCGGTCATAACTTTTTTACCCAGCAAGCGCGCCGGAAATACTTTGGAATTATTAAGGATTAATAAATCACCCGGATTTAAATAATCAATAATATCGCAAAAAATATGATGTTTAATATCTTTATTTTTTCTATTCAAAACCAAAAGCCGCGCCTTATCACGAGGCCGAATGGCGTGCTGAGCAATCAATTCACTCGGTAAATTATAAAAAAAATCGTGAGTTTTTAATTTCATTTGGCACTCCTAAAAATAAATAAGCTAAATAATGGAATATATTTTATAGACTCCAACCGGATTTAAAGCTAAGCGACTTTAAAGCTAAGCGACAGTCAACTTTTAAATTAAACTATCTTGACCCGGTACTTCTTTCCCTAAATGCTTTAAACCTAAATGAGTAATTACTCGACCTCGGGGCGAACGATCTAAAAATCCCAATTGCATTAAATAGGGTTCATAAATATTCTCAATGGTATCAGCTTCTTCGCCAGTCGCTGCTGCTAAAGTATTTAGACCAACCGGTCCGCCTTTAAATTTATCAACAATGGTTTCTAAAATACGACGATCAACAAAGTCTAAACCTAAATCATCAATTTCTAAAATTTTAAAGGCTTGACGGCAATCAGTTAAATTGATTGTACCATCACCTTTTACTTCACAATAATCACGCACTCTTTTAAGTAAACGATTGGCAATACGCGGTGTTCGGCGACTTCTTAAAGCAATTTCTTTTTTAGCCTCGTCTTGAATTTCTACTTTTAAAATATCCGCGCTACGATTAATAATTTTTTCAATATCATTAGTTTCATAATAATTAAGATGATAGGTGAGACCGAAACGATCACGCAAAGGAGCGGACAATAAACTAGCCATGGTCGTTGCGCCAACAATGGTGAATTTAGGTAAATCAAGACGTAAGGTACGAGCGCTAGGTCCTTTACCCATAATAATATCTAAAGCAAAATCTTCCATGGCTGGATAAAGAATTTCTTCAACTGCTTTTGGTAAACGATGGATTTCATCAATAAATAAAATATCACCTGGTTCTAAATTAGTTAATATGGCGGCTAAATCACCACTTTTTTCAATGGCCGGGCCAGAGGTCACACGAATATTCGCCCCAGTTTCATTGGCAATTACATGAGCTAAAGTGGTTTTACCCAGACCGGGCGCTCCGTAAAGTAGAACATGCTCAATCGGTTCGGCTCTTTTTTGGGCCGCGGAAATGGTGATAGCCAAATTTTCCTTAATTTTTTCTTGACCAATATACTCGCGAAAAAATTTGGGTCGTAAAGACAAATCAAACTTATCATCTTCCTGATTTTCAATTGGACTAATCAAACGTTCCTCAGACATATATTTTAATTTAATTAATAAACATTTTACTTTACTCCTGATTAATTTTTTCTAAACTCACAAATTTGATTGAAATCGCAAAATTTACAAAGCGTGGATGGTTTAGGAATAAAATTACGCTCTTTAATGGCAGCAATCTCTTCTCTTATTCCGATTTTTACTTTTTCTATTTCCTTGGCATTGGCGACAAAAGAAAGTTTTTCTCCCGCTTCTAAATAATAATAAGTTAATTTGCTAACTTTTTCTTGTAAAAAATCTTCCAAGAAAATTTGATAAAGCACTAACTGACGCTTATCCTTAAATTCTAATTTATCTTTTCCTTGGCCGGTTTTATAATCAATAATTTCCAAAGTTCCATCTGACAAGCGATCTACTCGATCAATTGTTCCTCTAATAATATCCGTATCAATCTTAAAAGAAAAATTCTTTTCTAAAAATAAAATTTCTGTTGGCGGATTTTGTTGCCAAGCAACCAAAAAATTTTTTAAAGCTTTAATTCCTTTTTGATAATATTCTTCTCTTTCTTCTTTACTTTTATAACCATCCGCCTGCCAATACTCTTTGTATAAATTTAACAGCCTCTGCTCATTGATAATTTCGGAAATATCTTGTTTCTGCTCTTCCTTAAACAAGCTAGCCTGTATTTTTTTATTCTCACTAAGTAGCGGTGTTAGAAAAATATTAAGAGTGTTATGAAGAACCCGACCAAAAATAAGGGAAGCCTTATCACTAGGGGCGGGAATTTTTAACACAAAAGCAAATTTATATTGCAAGGGGCAAGTAGAAAAAGCAGCTAACTGTGAAAAGGAAAATTTTTCTGGTAAAGGATAGAAAATATCAGTCTTGTCTTTTTCTTTGGCAGATTGCGCTTTATTTAAATTGTTTAATTCTTTAAGAAACTCATTGGTTTGTCCTAATTCTTTTGGATCATTAGCTTCAATGTTAAGTCCCATTTCCGCGATGAACTGAGAAGGTTTTTTTTCTCTAACGCCACCATAATCCCGAGCGCAGGTTAGATAAAGTTCTTTTTTGGCTCTGGTTAGAGCAACGTAAAATAAGCGTCTTTCTTCTTCCAAATGCGCTTCTTTACTGGAAGCAACTGGTGTGGGTAATAATTTTTCTGGAATTTTTATTTTTTCTGCACGGGCAATAGTAGGAAATTTTTTATCAACTAAATTAACTAAAAATACATACTTAAATTCCAAACCCTTGGCCCCATGAACCGTCATAATCTTGACGGTTTCTGAATCAACAAAATCTAATTTTAAGGCCCCGGTTTCTCCGGCCTCTAATTCTAAATTAATTATTTCTAGAAAGTCTTTCAATCGTAGATCAGGCGCGCTTTCTTCTACTTTTTTAATTTTTTGAAATAGTTGATTCAAATAAGAGAAAATTTCCAAATCACGATCTCTGTCCAAGCTTTCAAGCAAACCGGAATCATAAGCAAAATGTAAAAAAATCTTGGTGGGTTTAGTATCAACCGCCAACAAAGAATGTTTATCAATCAAGGCGATTAATTTTTTTATATTTTTCAAACTAGTGGCGCTAATCCCTTTGATTAGTTCAATATTTTTTAAAGCTTCAAATAAAGACCATACTTTGCGATTAGCCATTTTATTGATAGTAATCAAATCAGTGTGCGAAACTTTAAATGCTTCCAAACTTAAAACTCGATACAAAGCCGCTGATTCATGATAATTATCTAACAAACGAAAATAGGCCAAAACATCTAAAATAATCGGTTTATAATAAAGCCCTCGCCAAGACATAAATTGATTAGGAATTTCTTGACGATTTAATTCTTTGACATAAGCTTCGGCCGTATCATTTGCTCTTACTAAAATAGCAAAATCAGACCAACTGATTTCCTCGCCTTGCTTCATTTCACGCTCATATATTTCTTTTATCTTCCCTGCCACAAAAGCTACTTCGGCTTCTGCCGTAGCTAAATTAAAAAAGTTGACGGCCGGTCGTCCGGTTTTAACTTTATTAATTTCTCCCTTGGCTTTTAATTCTTTTTTGATATGTAATCTTTCTTCTAAACGATTAGGGTTATTGTGTTGTATGAATTGGTAAGCGCGATCTAGAATTTCTTGGCGAGAGCGATAATTATCAGTAATGACTATTTCTTTTGCCGATGGATAATCTTCTTTAAATTGCATTATATTAGCGATGGACGCGCCACGAAATTTATATATTGCTTGATCATCATCACCAACAACAATTAGATTATTTTTAGGCGCCGCTAACACTTTCACCAACTCATATTGAGCCGTATTAGTATCCTGAAATTCATCAACCATAATATATTTAAATTTCTCTCGATAATAATGCAAGATATTCGGCCGCTCTTTAAAAAGTTTAATCGTATAAACAATCAAATCACCAAAATCTAAATAATTGTTTTCTAAAAGGATTTGATTATAAACATGATAAGCATCAGCCAATTCTCTTAGCCGAGCAATTTCCAATTCTTCGCCCTCATCATCAGCTGCGCTTAAAGCAGCGATTTTTTTAATTTTACTGGTTTTCTTAATATTTTTGGAATTGGATTTTTGGGCGCTACTGGTAAGACGGTTGTCTTGATTTAGCTCTAATTCTTCAACATATTTTTGATATTCAGCCACACTAATATTTTCATCTTTTAACCGAGAAAAATGACTGAGAATCTCGGAAATAAATTTAGTGGGATTTCCTAGGGGGCGATAATAGTCAAAATTAAAACGATTTAAATTTTTCTTCATTACCATCCATTGTTCGGTAGCTGATAATAATTTAAAACTGGCATTTAAGCCAATCTCCAGTGCTTGGTCTCTTAAAATTCGTTCACAAAAACCATGAAAAGTATTAATCCATAAATCAGTATAACCGTAAGGTAAAATCTTATCCGCTCTTTCTTCCATTTCACCGGCCGCCTTCTCGGTAAAAGTTAAAAGTAAAACTTCATCAGTTTTATTTTTTTTCTCAATAATTAAATAAGCCAAGCGATTAATTAAAATCGTTGTTTTTCCCGTTCCTGCGCCTGCTACAATCAAAAGCGGTCCCTGATCATGCGTCACCGCCTCTTTTTGCTCTTTATTTAACTTAGTTAATAAATCAGACATAAAATTTACTTGTTTTATAGATTCACGATCTAAATTACGATATAGATTGGCAATACAGATTGATAACTTATTAATTTAAAAATCTAATTTTAAATAGCCCGCCTTAACTTGTTCGGCTAAATCCGTTTCTAGTTTTGACCAAGTAAGATATTTTTTAAGCCAAGCGGCTTTTGCCTCATCAACTAATAGTTTTGGCGCTGATTGTTTAGATTTATACGGTAAAAAATTAATGATTAATTCATCAGCTTGATAATCTATGTCCAAGGCCAAACCTTCTTGAGTGGCTTCGGAAAAATATTGATCAAAAATAAAATTACCTAAAGAATAAAAAATTGGTTTGCCATTATAAATTTCCATTCCTTGAACAACGTGAGGATGATGACCAATAATTAAATCAGCGCCGGCATCAACGAGAGCCCGTCCTCGCTCTTTCTGGTAGGTATTAAAAAAATGATCATATTCAACTCCCCAATGAATATTGACAATCACTAAATCATTTTCCCGGTCAGCTTCCTTAATCATTTCTTGAGCGGCTGGTAAAGAAAAATGATCTTGCACCATTGATAAACTAATCAAAGATAATTTTAGTTCACCTATTTTTAAATCCAAACGACTTTCCGGTTCAATTTTAGTGTCAGTTGCTCCGCTAAAATAAAAGCCTAATTGATTTAAATTTTCCCTTGTTTCCAAAACACCCTTATCACCTTGATCCCGAAAATGATTATTAGCTAGGGCAAAATAAGAAAAATTAAAATCTTTTAACTCGGCAATGCGCTCGGGCGCAAAAGCAAAATCATAAGAATTATGCGGCGCGTAATGAGCGCCTTCATTGGTCACGGCTCCTTCTAAATTCGCACTAATAAAATCATATTTATGCCAAAAATCTTCTTCTGGACTAAAGTTAGACAAGAGAAAAGAAACATTTTTCCCCTCTAAGCGCTCGCCCACATGACGATCTAGCATTATATCGCCTAAAAAAAGAAAATGGATTGATGCCGGTTTGGGCATTTCTAAATTATTAACCTCATCAACAATTAAGGGGCTAACACTGACAAAATCATTATTATTGGAATCATTAAAAACACTATTATTTTTATTTAAAAACTTAAATCTATCCGTGTTTATTTTTTCTCTTTTAGCAAAAAATTGTTGATCTTGATAACTCAAACTGGTGCTTTCGCTAGGTTGATTAATTTTAAAAAATAAAATAGTCGCGATAGTAATTAACAAAATAAAAATACCTAGAAATAGCGACGATTTTTTTTTCATATTTTTTAAACTTTAAATTCACCAAAGTCTAAAAACTTAAAAATTCAATAAAGGTAATAATTCTTGTTCATTAGTCTTGCCAATCAAAGCTAAATTTAAACCTTCGTTCACAAATATTTTCTGAGCTATTGCTTGTAAATCTTGAGCAGTAATCGCTTTTATTTTTTCAATAAAATCTTGGGGAGTAATAATATTAGGTCTTTGTACTAATTGCCGCGCGTACCAATTGGCTAAATTGTCACTCGCTTCCATTTGTAAAAGTAAACGACCCTGCAATAAATCCTTAGCTCTAGTTAATTCTGCTTCAGGAATAAGTTCATTTCTTAATTTGGCATATTCTCTTTTAATAATTTCAATGGATAATTCCACTTTATCAACCGGTACTCCGGCTTGGGTGGTTAAGTATCCTGAATCAGAATGAAATTCCGTGCTGGTTTTAACATAATAAGCTAAACCATTTCTTTCGCGTAAGTTAATAAATAAACGCGAGCTCATAGCGCCTCCTAAAATAACCGCTAGTAATTTAACTTTAAATTCTTCGGGATGATTTAAGGGGAAAGTTCTAACCGCTAATGATAAATTAACTTGATCTATATCTTTATAAGCCGTTAATAGTTTTGGTTCTGTTTGCTCGTATTTATTTTTTTCTTGGTCACGCCACTGATTATCTTTTAGTTGATTCATTATTTCTCCGGCTTTAACGAGATGATCGGGAGCAACACCACCCGCCAAAACCATAAAAGCGCTATTGGCTCCATACTGACTATTAAAATAATCTAAAAAATCCTGACGAGTAAAACGACGGATATTTTCTTTAGTACCAACTGTTTCCCAACCCGCTGGCGTATCGCCATACAAGCAAGCTTCTAAAACATCCTCAATATGTAGCATCGGATTATCTTGATACATATTAAGTTCTTCAATAATAACTCCTTTTTCTCTGTCTATTTCGGCTGCATCAAATTTAGAATTTAATAACATGTCACCTAAAACTTCCAGAGCCGAACTTAATTTATTTTTAGCGGATTTTATCCAATAACCAGTGTATTCTTTGCCGGTAAAAGCATTAAATTCACAACCCAAGGCATCTAAATCACTAGCAATCGCCAAGGTGCTTGGCCGAGAGACAGTGCCTTTAAAAAACATGTGCTCTAAAAAATGCGAGAGACCATTAGTTTCTTTAGTTTCATAGCGTGAGCCGGTTTTAAAAATTATTAAAGCAGTGATTGTTTGTGCCTCAAGCAGAGGAACAGTTAAAATCGGCGCTTTATTTGACAAAACTATCTTTTCGTATTTATTCATAAAAAAATTTGGCTTATTAGATTTAGCTTATCTTAAATTTAGCACACATTTGTTATAATTCAAAGCTAGTTATAATAAGTTTTCTTACTTAAATAATTATGAATATTATCAATAAAAAAAGCCAAAAAACGTCTCCCAAAAACAAAAAAGAGGTATTTGTCAGTTATAAAATCAAGGAACTAAAAAATGAAGATCGGCCTAGAGAAAAACTTTTAGCTTTAGGTCCTAATCATCTAAAAACTCAAGAACTCTTAGCTTTAATTTTAAATGTCGGCACGAAAAATGAGGATGTTCTAACAATGTCAACTCGATTACTAAAAGAGTATGGGGAAAAAGAAATAATTTATCAAAAAAATCCAAATTCATTAGCGAAAGATTTAAATATTCCTTTAACAAAGGCCTGCCAAATAGTCGCTTGCTTTGAACTCGGAAGACGATTCTATCAAACAAAAAATAATTGCCCGCCAATTATTAGAAATTCAACTCAAGCTTTCCAATATTTAAAAAATATGGGGACCAAACAAAGAGAAGAACTGCGCGGTCTTTATCTAAATAATCATTATCAACTAATTCATGACGAAATAATTTCTTTGGGCACACTCACTAGTACCGTAGTTGAACCGCGTGAAGTTTTTCGACCGGCTTTTGAATATGCAGCCGCGGCCGTCATTATTGCTCATAACCATCCTTCCAATATCTTAAAACCAAGCGCCGCTGATTTAAAAATAACCAAAAAATTAAAAGCCGCCGGACAAATATTAAATATTGAACTATTAGATCATATTATCATTGGTCAAAATAAATTTTTCAGCATTATTTAAAAATATGAGAAAAAAATATCATTTTAAAACCTTAACTTGGTTAATGAAAGATGAGAATAGCACTCGTTTTCACATTAAGCAAGATGATTATTTTGGCACGATCGCCACCATTCTCAGCTTAATCAAACAAAAATTGAAAAAAAGTCAGACAAAATATTCATCTGACTTTTATGATACTTTAAACGATTTAGAAAAAGATTTGTTGTGGCTACAAAAAAATTATCAAATTACTCCCAAAATCAAAAAGAAAAACAAAATGCCAAAGGGCAAGGATATAAACCAATGATCAAACAACATTAAGACAACTATGGCCACAATAATCGCGAGAGAAAAATTTTGTCGTCGGCCATTTTTCGTTAAAAAAACTAAAAATAAAATTAAAGATAAGAAAGCAAAAATTCCGCTTTCTGCAAAAATTAACAAAAAGGCATTATGAACCGGCTGCTCATAAGGAGTAGCATCAGTTTTAACCATTTCTTTTTGTTTTACATAATTTCCTACTCCCACTCCCAACCAAGGTTTTTCCTTAATAATTTCAATTGCCTCAGCAGTAAAACTAGATCGTTCATCTAGAGAAATTTGTTCTAATCTGGCTTCCGCTCTAAAGCGCGTCATGATTAATTCTTTGTAGGGCAAAAAGGCTAGAGAAAAAAGAATTAAGGAAAAAAAGATTATGCCCAGCAAACGTTTTAAAACCCAATGGTCTTCTTCTTTCAAAATTGAAAGCAACAAAACCGCGAAACCGATAACTGAAGCCAACCAAGCGGTTCTGGAAAAAGTAAAAAATAAAGCGGCCAAGGAAAAGAAATAGCTGCAAAACAAAAGAAGCACACCGCCCATTTGGATTTGTGAATTGATAATTCTTTTTCGGGCTAATAAAAAGGCGGAAAGCAAAAGAGCGATGACTAAAACACCACCTAAAATATTAGGATGGTCTAAACCGCCATAAGCTCTCAACCAACGACCGCTGGCTGTTTCAATTACAGAAGTACCTAATACCTGTGGATCATGATTAGCTAAACCTAAAAATTTGGAAACCAAAGATTTTTGACTTAAAAACTGATAAATTCCTAAAACTGATTGAAAAAAAATGCTAATTAAAAAAGTGTAAATTATTCTAATTCTATTTAGACAACTTTCTTCATAGGCGCCTCGATTAATACCTTCTCTAACTAAATAAAATAATCCTAGACCGCCCAACATTAAAAAATAATGATAGGCTGCTAAAATTTTATCGGGCGCGACAAAAAAAGAAATAAGAATTGAAATTTCTAAACCGCCTAAAAAGTACCAAATAATCGGCGTCCGATAGAGATAGCTCTTTTTTTTGAGTTGATAAATGAAAAAGAAAATTAAAGCCAATAAAAGAACTAAATGGCTTAAATACAAACTTATTTCATTAAAATTATTAATTTCAGGACGTAAAATTAACTTGGCTTGCCAAGGTAATAAAAAAACAAACAATAAAAGTAGGGACTCAATTATTTTTTGCAAAAATCTCATTTATTTTTGAGTTAAACTTTTGGGCAAACTGACGACGATTATCAATTAAATAAAGTTTTAAAATTTGATCGGAAATTACTACTCCCTCTGAATTATTCATGGCTAAGCGCAAAGGTGGCGCCATTATTTTTAACTGAATTTGCTTAGTAATGTTTTCTAAAAATCTACAAAAGACATTACACTTTGGTTTCTTATTTATGATCAAATACTCTTCCTGTTTTAAATTATCTAATTTATTGGAATTATTTTCAAGCAGTAAACGATTAGCGGCTTTAAATTTCTGCCAAGTATTATCCTTGTCATAAATAGGTCTTAGCCCTCTTAGCCAATAATAAAAATAAGGATCACCATCACTTAATTCTAATTTTTTTAAATCAAAATTTGCTTCGGTGATATAAAAACTTAAACAAATCTTATCTTTTTTAGTTTTCCGAGTAGGTCTTAAGCCTAAAATCTTCGCTAAACCAGCGGAAATAAAACGACTAAGCCAAATGCGGTTAACCGAGCTAATGATAAAAAAATCAATATCACTACCTTGCCTTAAATTATAGGCGCCAATTGAATTAGCGACCGCAATTGATTTAATGAAAGGAAAAAAAGAAAATAATTTGCTAAAAAGTCGCGCTTTTTTTATTTTAGCACAAGTATAATTATAGCGTCGCAAACGAGTATCAATTATTGCTTCTCGACCAACTAAAAAATAAAAACCGTTTTTTGTACTTAAAATATTTTTTTGCACCAATCTATCTAAAACATCAATCACATCGGTAAAAATTTGTTTTTTATTCAAATAATGCCAAACTTCAAAAGCGGTTACCGGATAATCAAATAAATCAAGAAAAATTATCGGATTTAAAACGATTCTCTCAAGATTATTTTCGCTTGTTTCAAGATTATGATCCATGTTTAGGTTTCTCAATTTTTAATGTTTCCACCTTGCCCTCAAGACCGGTTATTTTAGTTATATCTTTATCTATTTTTTTAAATTCAGTATAAGCATTATTATAATGATTAACAGTCGTTGACATGCTATTACCTAATTTTTTCATGAAATCATCATAGCTCAATAAATGCTTGCCTAATTTTTCAATATTAATTTTTATTTCCTTGGTTTTCTCTTCAATTTGCATGGCTTTTAAACCCTGTAAAACTGTTTGTAAATAAGCCAAGAAAGAAGTGGGCGAAACAATAATTACTTTTTTATCACGAAAAGCATATTCAATTAAATCACGTGTATTAACTTTGACCGCTCCCACTTTATTAACTAATAAATCGTAATAAATGGCTTCTGAAGGAATAAACATAAAAGCAAAATCCATGGTTCCTTTTTCCGGCAAAACATACTTGGCAGTTTCATCAATGCGATTTTTTAAATCTTGTTTAAATACTTGTTCTAATTTTTCTCGCTGTTCAGGATCAGTGGTAGCTAAAATTCTTTCATAGTTTTCCAAAGAAAATTTAGCATCCACGGGAATTACTTTGTCTTTAACAAAAACAACCGCATCAACAATTAACTCTTTATTAGTTTTCTCATTTAAACCCAAGCTATATTGCATGGCGTAAGAGTTGGGTGGCAAAACATTTTTTAAAGTTTCTTCTAAAAAATATTCGCCTAAAACGCCACGCTGTTTTGGATTTTTTAAAATATCTTGTAAATTTTGTAGTTGTCCAGAAAAATTAATCACTTGCTTATTGGTCTCATCTAATTTAGTTAACTTTTCTGTCACATCAGCAATCAAACGCGCTGATTGATTAGTAATATTTTGTACTATCTTGGTTGTTTGTCCAAATTGCTCTTGATTAGTGCGATGTGTTTCTGATAATTTTCTATCTAATTCTTGACGCAGTTCATTATTTTGCTGACCAAGTTGAGCTAAGCGCTCCATCAAAGCGCCCATTTTTTCCTCCGTAGCGCCACCCATGCCTTTTTTAAATAAAATAAAAAACACGGCGCCGAGAGCGACAAAAATTAAGAAAAGAAATAGTAAGATTAGACTGGTGTTCATAAGATTAGATAATGCTTCATAAAATAAGACCCGTACTCATTTATTTTTTGGACTCAATTAAATTATAAATTTCAAAAAACAGCCAGAAAAATTTTAAGAACGATTCTTTGATTTTAAGAACGATCCTGACGATTCTTTAAAATATCTCTAATCTCAGTTAATAGTTTTTGGTCGGTCGTTTGTTCAACAACTGCTTCTTCTTTTTCTTTCTCTTTGACTAACTTATTTTTAACATTAGCAATAACTTTGACCATCATGAAAATGGCAAAAGCAATGACGAGAAAATCAAAAATATTTTGAACAAAATTACCAATATTTAAAGTAACGGCTTGTTTAGCCACCGCTCCTTCAGCATCTAAAACTTCTGCTTTTAAAATCCATTTCCAAGAAGTAAAATTAACCCCACCAAAAATTGCCCCAATTACCGGCATTACTACATCAGCCACTAAAGAAGAAACAATTTTACCAAAGGCACCACCAATAATTACTGCCACCGCTAAATCAACTACATTGCCCTTAACAGCAAAGGCGCGAAATTCTTGCAAATACTTTTTCATATTTTTCCAATTAAATTTTTTAATTTAAAATCCAAATTACGCTTTTAAAATTCTCAATCGCGCTTAAACCCAAGTCACACCGGCCACTTTATCTTTTTCCTCCTTAAAGCGCATCACGCGCACACCTTGAGTATCTCTACCTAAAACACTGATTGATTTAAAGGGAGTGCGAATTACTTGTCCTTTTTCAGAAATAACAATTAAATCCTTATCCGCCATACTGTCCGCGTTGACTAAGAAAGCATTGGTTATTTTCCCGGTTTTATCAGTCACTTTGGCTGTTTTAATTCCGCTGCCGCCCCGACCCTGAACTTTATAGGCATTAAAATCGGTGCGCTTGCCAAAACCATTCGCCATAATCGTGAGAATTTGATAATTGCGTTTTCGCTCTTTATCGGTCTTAGCGACTCCCATGCCAATAACGGTATCGTTTTTATGTAAACGAATACCAATTACTCCAGCCGCTCCCCGACCCATATTACGAACATCAGTTTCTTTAAAGCGAATTGCTTGACCTTGAGCAGTTACGAGTTGAATTTGATCACTGCCTGAGGTTGGTTTAACCCAACTTAATTTATCATCGTCTTTAATTTTAATAGCAATTAAGCCGCTACGTCTTAAATTTTTAAACGCTTCTAAATCAACTTTTTTAACTAAGCCCTTTTCAGTAGCAAAAAATAAATATTTACTAAAAATCGTTTTATCTAGAGGTAGGACTGAGGCAATTTGCTCGCCACTTAAAAGTTGCAAAAAATTGACCACCGGTGTGCCCTTGGCAATACGCGAAGCTTGAGGAATTTCATAAACTTTCAATTGAAAGGCTCGACCCTTGGTTGTGAAGAAAAGAATGTCATTATGAGTCAAACTGGTAAACATAAATTGAACTGTATCTTCTTCCTTGGTCGTTAAACCCATTACACCTTTGCCACCGCGCGCTTGAACTTTAAAAGTATTCGGCTCAAGACGTTTTATATAACCATCACGAGTCATCATCACTACTGTTTCCTCATTGGGCACTAAATCTTCCATGCTTAATTCGCCTACTGCACCCGCCACCACTGTTGTCTTTCGTTCATCACCATATTTTTCCGCTAATTCTTTTAATTCAGTTTTGACAATTCCTCTAATTTTGGCAACTGACTTTAAAATACCCTCTAATTCTTTAATTAATTTTTGTTTCTCTTTTAATTCTTGTTCAATTTTTAATTGTTCCAGATTAGCAAGACTTTGAAGACGCATTTCTAGAATAGCCACAGCTTGACGTTCAGATAATTTGAATTTTTTCATCAAATTAACCCTGGCCACTTCTTTATCTTTGGAAGCTTTAATGGTTTTAATGACCGCATCAATATTTTTTAAAGCAATCATTAAACCTTCCAAAATATGGGCTCTGTCCTTTGCTTTATCTAATTCAAATTGTGTACGACGACGAACCACTTCTTCACGATGCTTTATATATTCTTCCAAAATCATTTTTAAAGTTAAAACTTTTGGTTGAATACCATCAACCAAAGCTAACATGTTGAAATGGAAAGTGGTTTGTAATGAAGTGTGTTTATATAAAGCGTTTAGAACTTTTTTAGGATAAGAATCTTTTTTAAGTTCAATGACAATCCGCACACCCTCTTTATCCGACTCATCACGTAAACCGCGAATACCATCAATTTTTTTATTTTTAACTAAATCAGCAATCTTCTCAACTAAATCCGCCTTATTCACTTGATAAGGAATTTCTGAAACTACAATTCTAAATCCACCACCCTTATCTTCTTTAATCTCGGCTCGACCACGTAAAACCACTCCGCCTTTGCCGGTCGCATAAGCCGCTAAAATATCTTTTTTATTATAAATTATGCCACCGGTAGGAAAGTCTGGTCCTTTAACAAATTGAATTAAATCATCAACGCTGGCTTCGGGATTATCAATTAAATGTTCAATCGCAGCTGATAATTCTCTTAAATTATGCGGAGGAATATTGGTCGCCATACCCACTGCAATTCCCATCGTGCCATTAAGCAATAGGTTAGGCAGTTTGGCGGGTAAAACGCGCGGCTCCTTATGACTACCATCAAAATTGGGGGCAAAATCAACCGTATTCTTTTCTATATCAAGTAACATTTCTTCAGAAACAGCCGCTAGTTTCGCTTCAGTATAACGCATCGCCGCTGCATTATCACCATCCATGGAACCAAAGTTTCCTTGACCACGAACTAATGGATAGCGCATGGAAAAATCTTGAGCCATTCTGACCATTGATTCATAAACTGCTGAATCACCATGAGGATGATATTTACCTAATACTTCACCAACCACTGTAGCTGATTTTCTAAATTTAGAATTTGCTTTTAAGCCAATGCTCCACATCGCATATAAAATACGACGATGAACGGGTTTTAAACCGTCCCGAACATCGGGCAGAGCGCGCGAAACAATAACGCTCATGGCGTAGTCTAAATAAGACTTACTCATCTCTTCAATAATCGGTTGGTCTTCCACTAAACCATAAGCCGTTTTTTTTCTGGTTGAGGAAAGCTCAGGAGCGCTCGCCTCTGTTTGAATTTCTTTCTCTTTTGGCTCTTTCTCTTTTGGTTCTTTTTTTACTTTTTTTACCTTTTCAGCTTTTTTGTCCTTTCCAGCTTTTTTTGTTTTTTCATCTTTTTGCTTCTTGTTAGGTTTTTTGGGCATATATATTTAAAACTAATAAACTAATTGCGTATAATCTTCACAACCCGGCGGAATAACACAATCTGGCGCTGGGCCATCAAAAGTAGGCATACAATTTATCCAAGCCGGACAACCATTTTCCATTGGAATGACTGGCGACGGCCTTGGAATAACAGATCCATCATTTGGTTCTCGGCCATCATTTGATTCTTGATTATTATTTGGTTCTTGAGAATTAGAAAAATTTGGTTCAGAAAAATTAGTCTCAGCATCAAGCTCATCACCAAGCTCATCACCAAACTCTTTTTTAAAATCATTAATCAAATCTTGAGCGCCTTGTTCTAAAAGTTGTTCTTCTTCAAGTTTTTGAACTCTTTGAGAAATTTCTTCAATTGCTCCGTCAACATTTTGTTTAATTGTATTTACAATCGGGCTAGCTGGCTGATTATTTTTTTTAATTTGCCAAGAATTTTTTAAAGTAAAAATCCAAGCTGAAAAAATTACCAGCGTTAAAATGATAACTAAAAATCTTAATAATAAATTCTTTTTTCTTTCTTGCTGAAGAAGCTCATTTTTTTCATGGGCATTTTTTTTAGATGCCTCAACTGAGCTTTTTTTGGCCATAAATTTAAAATTTTATAAAAATATACAAAAATTTTATTCTTTAATGCCGTCTAAGTTTACATCGTATAAAATTTGTTCGGTCACCAGACGATATTTTAAAATTTCCTCTTCAGTAAACCAAATACTAATCTCTCGTTCTGCTTCGGTTTTTTCATCGGAGCAATGAACTAAATTGCGAACAGCACGACCATCAAAATTAGATAATTCATAAGAATCAATTGTGTAATCACCTCGAATTGTGCCACCATCGGAAGCAAGCGGTTCGGTTGAACCCACTAATTTTTTAACAATTCCAATGGCTTGATTACCCTCCCAAACCATGGCTACAATTGGTCCGCAAGTCATAAATTTAACTAGAGCTTCAATAATATCGCGTCCATACTCAATCGCTTCTTTTTCTATTTTTAAGCCAGCCGCTTTTCTATTTTCAACAACTCTTTCGCCCTTGCTTAAAAACCAAGCCTCATCTTTATTATAGTGTGCCCAACATTCTTTTTCTTCGGCCATAATCATTTTTAGAGCCACTAACTTTAAACCCGTGCTTTCTATTTTTTTAATAATTTCGCCAATTAGGCCACGTTGAACTGAATCTGGTTTTAGAATAACCAAAGTTCTTTCTCTCTTTAAATGCATAGAATTTTCTTTTTAAATTAAATACTTAATATTACTAATTCCATATCTTCTTGCGGAAGATCTTTTTTGGAAATTTTTAATTTTTCTTCGTAAGTTGGTTCAACGCCAATTTCTTTTATAAACTTATCAACCGGATCAATATCAATCTTCAAATCTTTTATTTTATAGTGCATTGGAATAACAATCCGCGGTTCAATTTGTGAAATAACTTCAACCGCTTTTTTAGCGTCTAAAGTATATTTACCACCCACCGGAATAAGTAAAATATCAGTGCCGGCCAATTTTTCCAACTGACCGTTATCAAGTGGACTGCCTAAATCACCCAAGTGAACAATTGAAATATCTTCTACTTCAAAACGATAAATAACATTTAAACCACGTTCCTTACCTTCTTTATCATCATGAAAAGAATCAATACCTTCTACTAAAATTCCTTTGTAATCATATTCACCAGCGCAATTAATAATTAATGGCTGACCACGAAGCGCAGCTGAATTATTATGATCATAATGATCATGCGAAATAGTGACAATATCCGCTTCACAATTAGGTACTTTTAAACCAACTTCTTTGCTAAACGGATCAGTAATGACAGTTACGCCATCTGGTCCGATTTTGTCTTGAATTTTAAAGCAAGAATGCCCTTGCCAAGTAATAATCATAAATGTAAAACAATAAAAACGGGCTTATTTACCCTAGAGCTATTATAACAGAACAAAAGTCACTGGTCAAACCAAAAAAAATGGAATAAAGCTTGAAATATAAGCTAATAATCGTTTAAATTAACAAATAAAAAAGGCTCGTAAAAAGTTACGAGCCTCACAAAAAAAAGAAAGAACAAGAGAAACAAAAAGCTAACGAAAATTGTTAGTAATCACAATATTGTCCCGAGAAACTGAAATGTTATCAGAAGACGATTTTCCTCTGGCAAACACATTTCCTGGAGTGTCATTCACGAGAATAATCAGGATTGCCTGAGTAGGTAAGCCACGTGAATCTTTAAATTGAATGGGGATGATATTCCAACCCACATAAAACTCCATTCTTTGCGGTCTTTGTGGAGAAACAACCACTCCCTTTGAGGCTCCTTCAGAAATTATAAAGTCAAAATTTAATCTGGAGACCATTCTCTTACGGACAATACGACCGGTGTTAGCTTCCATCACATCTTGAGGAGTAATCAAAAAATTTTCTTGCCCCTCAGTTACAATTTTATTGACGATGGCCCAGGAATACTTGACGCCGGTTTGGGTACTTGTTTCATCTTCTGCGACTAAAAAGACTGGAAAAATAATTTCACCTGTTCTCAGAACAATTGATCTTTCTGATTCCTGATCAGGTTTCAAGGCCAGACCCTTAAACGGATCGGTTGGTACAAAAATGGTATAACCCTCTAATTTGTTTTGAGGTCTAACACTAACTTGTGCCCACCAATCTCGGGGCGCTTCAACCTGGAATGTTGGCATCAAAGGCTGAGTGACAACTGATTCTTCTTGCTCTTTTTCTCTAACTGTTTTGGCGGTTCGACGACCATTTTCTGGCCTAACTGAGGTTGGTTCAAAATTATCAATGCGAACTCGGCCATTTACTACCGGTCGTGTCAGTTCAATCGGACCGACCAAAATTCGATTGCGATCATAATATTTAACCGCAAAGTAAGCAACACCGTCTTTAACAGTAAGATTGACGTTTTTAAGCACGCGTGAAGCAATGTCTACGCCGTCAACCTGGATTACTGAGTTAGTATTATTACCAACTCCGACCATTTGCTTTTGCGCAAAAACGCTTATCGGCAAAAGGAAAAACAAAAAAATAATGACTTTCTTCATGATTTAAAAATGTTTTTTCAGTTTAATATTTATCGGTTTATATTCTTTTTTTAAAAGTACTTTAATTTCAAAATAATATATTTTGACCTCTTACTTTATCATACTTAAATAATTTTGTCAATAGCTAGTTAATATTAGCGGAAAAAACTAGGTTTCCCGACTCATCAGTGCGAAAAACCTCTATTTTTAGCTTTTCGGCTATTTTTAGAGTCTCAGGAGCCGGATGATTAAAACGATTATTAATTCCAACTGAAATTACCATTATTTTTGGATTTACAGCCTTTAAAAACTCTTCTTGATTGGAAGTTTTTGAGCCATGATGAGAAGCTTTGAAAATATCAGCGCTCAAATCAAACGAGGATTGCAAAAGAGCGTTCTCCACTTCTTTCTCATTATCGCCGGAAAATAAAACCCGAAAATTTAAACAATTTAATTTCGTTAATAAAGAATTATTACTATTTTCTTTAACCTCAAGACTCAAGGGATTTAAAAAAAATAATTCACATTGATTATTTAAATTTAATTTTAAGGAAGAGGAAATACTAATAACCTTTGTTTTGTTTTTAGCAGCTTCTTCAAAAAGTAATGGCGTAAATAAGGAGTTTTCTAAATTGGCAGCCAAAATTAAATATCTGACTTGATAACGTCTGAGAACTTCAAGCAAGCCTATAATATGATCATCATGCCAATGACTAATGATAATCGCTTCAATTTTTCGTTCATAAAAAGCCATTTGTTCGCCAAGACGATATAGTATTAAATTATCAGGTCCGCCATCAATTAAAATTATTTTTCCCTTGGATGATCTAATAAAACTAGCATCCCCTTGCCCAACATCAAAAAAAGAGACAAACAATTTTTCTTTTTTATTTTTTTGAATAGCAAACTGCTCAATAATCAAAGGAAAAATAACTAATAGAATCATCAGCAAAACTCCGGACCAAATAATTTTATTCAATAACGAAACAATTTTGCGAAAAATTTTTTTGTTCATCATAAAATTGTTCATCATAAAATTCTATCTATTCTAACAAGTTTTAACTGAACAAAAAATAAAAAGAGTTTGGGCAAAAAAGCAAAGAAAAAATTAAAAATAAAAAGGGGCTAGTTTAAAACTATCCCCCATTTAAAATTCTTACTGGTTAGGCTAACAAATTGCGCGAATTGCCAAATTTAATTTTTGAAATGAACTTTAGAACTTTGTTCGGCGTTTATTATTAAACAAACTAACCGATGTTTTTAACCTGGCTTCTGATCGAATTTTTTCTTCTCTTTCCTGACAAACGAAGCAGGGTTCAATAATAAAAAATAATTTGCTCAAATCTTCTAAATCTTGCTCTGCCATTCCTTCCGGAATTTTAATTTCACCTGTTGAACTTTGATCTTTTAAAACTTTCACTCCTTTTTTTGTCATTTCCCAAGACGTATTACAACGACGGCAATAACACCTGGCGGCATAATTACTATCAAGAGGGTGTTTTCTTAAAGTTTCTGCAATCATTCGTTCAAATTGGGCATCAGTAAATTTGCGCTTACTTTCAAGCTGGACGCTAGAAAGATTACTTCCATTTTCAGACAATACTTCGGCTGCCTTAACCTCTTTAACAACTACCTTTTCAGCAGCTACTTCTTTTGTAGCTTCTTCTTTAATTCTTTTTTCATCCATTTTTTCTTTCTTTTTTTTACTTTTTTGATTATTATTTTTGAAATGTGCTTTTTTATTTATAATCTTATTTATAACCTTAAAAACAAAAAATGTCAATACTAAATAATGTATTTAAAATACATTTTTTAATTTTTTAGCTAATATTAATAAACATTCTATTTTCTACTTTTTTCAATAGCAGAAGAATGTTTATAAAAAGTAATAATAGTTAATAAAGTTCCCAGGCTAATCATTAGATCGGCTAAATTGAGAATAGAAAATTTAAATATTTTCAAATAATCAATTACATAGCCAAAATTAAGACGATCAATTAAATTGCTAACTGCCCCCATAAATATGAGCATCAACCAAACAATGACTGAAACAAGGCGTTTATTTTTTTTGATTATTGAAACAATGATTAGGATAATAGCGGCTAGTGCCAGAAAAGAAAAAGCAATAATTAAATTAGCCGGCAAAGGAATTGAAAAAGAAATAAAATAATTTTTAGCAAAAGAAAAAGACACCCAATCACCTAACAAGGGGCGACTGTTAGTTTGATATTTAGTTAAAGCAATAAATTTTAAATAGCGATCAATTAAAAAAAATATAGCTATTACAAAAATAATAGCTATACTTATAAACTGTTTTTTGGAAAAAAATTTATTCATTTTCCTGTAATTCAGTTTTACAGGTTATACAAGAACCCGCCGTTGGTCTGGCCATTAAACGTTTCTCACTAATTGGCTTATGACAATATTTGCAGATACCATAGGTTCCTTTTTCTATTCTGGCAAATGTCTTTTCAATATCTTCTAAGCTTTTTTCTAAGACTTTTTGAGTTACTACCGTAGTGGAAAAATCATTAATTTCTTGAGCGTTCTCATCAGGCTTGTCACCATATTCAGGAAACTTAGCCGCTCGATTATCGGATTCGCGGATATCTTTTTTAGAAATATTTTTTAAATCAGCTAATACTCTTTTTTTCTCAGCCAAAAGCACCTCTTTGATTTTATTTAAAGTATCGCTGCTAATTGTTTGATTTTTTTTCATATAGTCTTTTTCTTTTCGCTTCGCATAATTAAAAAAACTGAACACCTCTGGTTCACACTACACTATAACTCATAACCCCTATTTTTGCAAGTGTTTTTTACTTTTTTGTTTTTTGACAAATAATTATCTTTTTGCTATTATTTTTTTGTGGCTTGAAATATTAACAGCCATTTTTTAAAAAAAGGAGCGGTAGTTCAGTTGGTTAGAACGCCTGCCTGTCACGCAGGAGGTCGCGGGTTCGAGTCCCGTCCGTTCCGCCTTAAAAAATTATTTCCGATTACAAAAAAGTTGGCCTTTAAACGCCAACTTTTTTTATTTTATTTTTACTGCGCTATAAATTTTATTTATTTTGTTTTTCTCGTCTTTTTTAGTATAATTTAAATAAGGAATTTTAAAGAAAAAAATGTTACGGAGTAGTGCCGATAACATTT
>DAONYH010000008.1:0-8663 GCA_035414245.1 bacterium
CTTTTATTATTATTTGTTTTAAACAGGGAAGTTGGTTTAAGTTTTGAACGAGCTATCAATACCGAAGCGGTTACAACGGAAATTGTCAGAACTTTAGTGGGCAGCATCGGTGTAATTGCTTCTATGCCAATCGCCACCTTTTTAGCCGCCATTGGTCTTGATAAAAAGATTTTATTTAGCTGGACTAAAAAATGAAAATAGCCTAAAATATATAACTGAATAGTAAAATTAACATTAATTAATAATTAATAATAAAATTATGGAAAAAGAAAACAAAAAAACCTGGCTAATTGTTGCCGGTTTAGCAGTGTTGTTAATTATAGTCGTTGTTTTATTAACAAATTCTAATAAATCGACTAGCACTAATCAAAAACAAACAGCCTATACAGGCAGTTACGCCATGGAAGATAGGGTAGTTTTTGAAAATTATTTAATGGAAAATATTAGTCAAATTTCTCCGAAAAAAGAAGTTTTGGGTGGAAAATTTTATGTCACTACGATTGATTGGTTAGATGATAGTAGTGGAACAGTTGCTTATGAAGATGGTCATATTGCCTTAAAAGCCGATTTTAAATTTTCTTACGCGGATGCGGCTGGTACCAAACCTAAACTTGACTTCTTTAATATCGTTCCTGACTCTGAAGAAATAGAATTTGAAGTTGACCAACCAGCTTTTGCTCCAGTAGATCCAATATTAGATGCGCCAAATATTGAATTAATTGATGAGCCAGCCCTTGAACCAGTCATTGAACCAGTCATTCCTGAGCCGATTATTGAATAAATTAATCTTATTTTTAAAGCCCGATTGCTTAAAAACAACGGGCTTTTTGGTCGCTTGGCTCAGTTGGTTAGAGCGCCGCGTTCACATCGCGGAGGCCAGTGGTTCAAGTCCACTAGCGACCACTAATTTTTCACAAATAAAATGACAGAAAATAATAACGTGAAGCAAAAAAAATTTAGTTTTTTCGCGTATTTGATTATTGGCGTTCTCATCATTGGTGTAGCCTTATTTTTATATCTTGATCCTTATTCGCAAGCCAGTTTAAATAATAGCGCAAATTCTAATTCTAATGAGGAGGTGGCAGTAGTTGAGCCAGAATTTAGAAAGGAATTAGTAACAATTGAGCCGGGCGATACTTATGGTGTTTTAATGAGTCGTTTAGAACTTGGACCGGGAGTAAGTACAAAAATTTATGAAGCGGCTAAACCGGTCTATGATTTAGCGCAAATTAGAGCCGGTTATAATTTAGAATTTATTTACGGCTATAAAGATAATTTACTAAAAGAAATTAAATATAAAATTGATACAGAAGATGAATTAGTGATTACAGCCACGAGTACTGAGAATGGTTTAGAATTTAGCGCGGTTGTTCAGCCTATTCCTTATGAAACTAAAATTGTGGTTAAGGGCGGAGAAGTGGCAACTTGCATGTATGATGCGGCCAAGGAAAATAATATTGATGAAAGAGCTATTATTGCCTTAGCTGATGTTTTTCAATGGAGCATTGACTTTGCTATGGATCCGCGTGTCGGTGATACTTTTCGTTTTATTTATGAAGAAAAATATTTGGCTGGTGAATATATTAGACCGGGCAAAGTTTTAGCCGGAAAATATGTTAATGCTGGCGAAGCCTATTATACTTATTATTTTGAGGAAAACGAGGAAAATATTGGTTATTTTGATGAAAATGGCGCTTCAGTGCAAAAACTATTTCTCAAGGCTCCAGTGGCCTTTAAGTACATTTCTTCGGGCTTTACTACAGGTTTGCGTTATATTAAGGCTTTTAATGTCTCAACCGGTCATCGGGCCATTGATTATGCGGCTCCAAGCGGCACGCCAGTGCGCAGTGTTGGCGATGGAACTGTTACTTTTTCGGGTTGGGATGGGTCTTATGGTTATAGGGTTGGTATTCGTCATAATGGCACTTATTCCACTAATTATGCGCATTTATCAAAGATTGCTGTTAAAAGAGGGGCTAAAGTTAAGCAAGGGGATATAATTGGTTATGTGGGCTCAACCGGATTTTCTACTGGTCCGCATTTACATTATGAAATGATAAAAAACGGCGTGAAAATTAATCCTTTAACCGAAGTTTTGCCTCCCGGCCAAGAACTAAAACCGGAAAATAAAGATCGTTTTTATGAAACTATTAAAGAGTGGCAAATAGAGTTAGATAAATAATTTATATAAATAAAAAAAATTATGAAAAAAGAACATTTTATTTTAAGCTTAATCGGCATCTTGGTTTTGGGTGTCGTTATGAGCTTGGCTTTCTATTTTCCCAATCGTCCTGACAATTCTGATAATAATAAAAATTGTTGTCCTGATGAAGATCGTTTTTCGGTCACTGGTTCAGGAACAGTTTATGCTAAAGCGGATATTGCCAATTTAACCGTTGGTTTAAAAACAGAAGTTAAAAAAACTGCGGCTGAGGTGACTAAGAAAAATAGTGAGAAGATGAATGAAATAATTGCGGTGGTTAAGGAATTGGGTGTGGAGGAAAAAGACATTAAAACCACTAACTATCAATTAAGTCCGGTTTATACTTGGATTGATAGAGAGGGGCAAAAATTATTAGGCTATGAGGTTTCACAAAATATTACTTTAAAAATTCGTGACCTGGATAAGATAAGCGAGATTATTGCTCGAACCACGGAAAAAGGCGCCAATCAAATTGGTGGTATTAATTTTACGATTGACGATGAATATGATTTAAAAAATGAAGCCCGAAAAATAGCGATTGCAAAAGCCAAAGAAAAAGCTATTGCGATTGCCGCTGAAACAGGAATGGAATTGGGAAAAATCAAAGGCGTGCTGGAGACTAATTATCAACCTGTTACTTATAGTAATGCTTATAAAACAATGGGTTTTCTGGAAATGGATCGAGCAGATAGCGTAGTAACTCCTAGTATTGAGGTCGGACAGAATGAAGTAAAAGTGGAAGTGACTTTAATCTACGAAGTTAAATAATTTTAATTAACCTTGATTTTATTGGCATATTTTTTAGAATGTGCTATAATAACCTTATAAATATTGAGTATAATTAAACGGAACTTATTTTCAAGGCAAAATTATTAGCTTTTTAAATAAGCCCCATGCAAAATTATGTCAAAAATGACAAAGTCCCAAATGATTACTGCCTTAGCTGAGGCTTCCGAATTAAACAAAAAGCAAGTCGCTGGCTTGTTGGAAGCTATGGCTGATGTGGTATACAAGGAAGTTAAGAAAAATGGTGAATGTATTGTTCCTGGTTTCGGTAAGTTAGTTAAAGTACGCAGAAAAGCCAGAGAAGGTCGTAATCCGGCCACTGGTGAAACAATTAAAATTCCAGCAAAAACTGTGGTAAAGTTCCGCTTAGCAAAAGCTGTTAAAGACGTTGTTCTTTAGTCAACTCAGCTTTTTCCCCTAACGGTTTAAAAGGAAATTTACTTCCACAAATACAAAAACCGCCCTAACGGAATCTAGGACGGTTTTTTGTTAACAAAAAATCTCCCGCTAAGAGGAGATTTTTAAATTTCAGATTTCTTAGGTCACTATTTTTGTTAGTGCCAAATTTTAGTTAGTTTTTTTCTTCAGCTTTCCACTCACTAACATATTGACCTAAACCATATAACTTTAATTTATTTAATAATTTAGTATTACGATGCAGAAAGATTATTAGTGATCTAAATTCAATTTGATAACGATCTTTAACAATTTTAAAAACTAATCCAGAACTATCATCTTTAAGCGCTCGTCTGATTGTCTTACTGGTTACACCACCTAAAGAAGCGGCTTCAGAAACAGAAAGCCAAATTGGAAAGTCAGCGGTATTTAAGTTAAAATCAGTAATAGGTTTCATGATATTCTTATTTAAGTCTAAAGTAGCTTAGACTTAAATAGCTTAATGAAGTTTTAGCCAAGATTAACAATTGCTAACCAGTTGTTTTAATAAAACTTAAAAATAGAACTTAAGTCCAAACAAATATAGACTAAAGTCCTAAAATTTTAGCTTTAATATTTAAAAAAGTCAAGGACAAATAAATAATTACTTTACCTAGTGTTTATTTGTAATTTAGAGGGATAAAAGGGAACTAGGGTTCTAATTATTTTCTTTAAATAGGGTTCTAATTAGGGTTCTGATTAATCTCCTTAATAATTTGCTTAATAATATTTTTAACTGCTTAATTATCATTGAATTACTTGTTAATAAATACTTAGTTTTTAATTTGCCTTTCTCAATAAGTCGTGATAGAATAAGGACAGTTAAAAATGCAAATGGTGTGAGGCGGGGTAGAAATTTCCCGTTATTTTTTATTAAAAAATGTCAGCTAATATAGTTAAAAAATTTCGTAATAAAAAGACTTTTGATCGCTTAAAAAAGCGTGATAAAGATGTTTTTACTATAGTTTATGATGAGAATGTGGCCGACATTTATCGCTTTGTTTATTACAAAATCGGTAGCATTGAAGAGGCTAAAGATTTGACTTCAGTGGTCTTTTTAAAGACCTGGAATCATATTCAAAACAATACTTTAGAGAACGCCAAAACATTGCGCGCCCTGCTTTATAAAGTGGCGAGAAACGTGATTATTGACCATTATCGCGATAAAAGTAATAAGATTGTTTCTTTGGATGATGAACGAAATCCCATTGATATTGCCGCTGATAATGAAGAAGAAAGTCGTTTAGATGATGCGCAAGATTTAAAGTTAATTCGTCTAAAATTACCGTTATTAAAAGAAGAATATCGCGAAATTATTATCATGCGCTTTATTAATGATTTAACTTTAGAGGAAATTGCTGATATCACCAAGAAAAGTCGGGGTAATATTAGAGTTATTATTCATCGGGCTTTAACGGCTTTACGAGAATTAATTGAAGAAGAGAAGGGGGGAAAATAAAAAGTTGATACTCAGCGCAGTAATTCACTGTAACGTTTTAGCCGAGAATCCGTATATTAGGGTGTAAGGCTAAAAATATGACAGAAAAAAATTTAATCAAAAAACTAAATAATTGCAAAAATGTCAATCCCGATGCCGAATGGTTAAATAGTAATCGGGAATTATTTTTAGCTCAGATTTCTAACTCCGGAGCAAATAAATTAAATGCTTGGGAGATTTTTTGTATTAATTTAAAATGTGTTGCTAAAGCAGCTTCACAACCGGTTTTTGCCTTGGGTGTCTTTTTTATCGTTTTAGTGGTGAGCAGTATTTTTACCCATCGTATTTTTAGTCATGCTAAACCAAATGATTCTTTATATATTGCCCGTATTATTTCAGAAAAAGCCAAACTTAACACAGTTTTAGATCCGGGTGAAAGAGATAAATTAGCCGTTAAATTTGCTACCGGTCATGCTCGTGATATTTCTACTGTTTTAGCCAATCCGGAATTTAATACCGAAGCTAACTCACAAAAAGTAGAAAAATTAAATGAAAGTTTCACTAAAGAAATTGAAACCGCGAAAAATAAAATTGTAAAAATTAATGAAAGAGCAGCGGCACAAACACAAAATCAAAATCAATCAGGTCAAGCTAGTTCAACACCAACCGAAGAAGATGTCATCTCAATTGCGATTGATGAGGATTATATAGAGAGTAATGGAATTGAAATAACTGGTACGGAAACAACTGAAGTAGAAGTTGATTTAGCGACTAGTGCCGTCAAAAAAGAAGATACAAAAGAAGATACTAAAGATAAAGATACTGCTAAAGAAGAAACTACTGATTTAGCAAGCTCAACTGATGAAGTTGCTAAACTAATCACGGAAAGCACTGAAACACCAAAAAAACCCAGTGATCAAATTATTGAAGAAGCAATAAAACTATTTGAGAATAAAGATTACGAGAATGTCATTAATAAGTTAAACGAAATTAATGACAGTATTAAATAAAACCAGTGTTCATTACTAGTGTTCGTTAAGCGCGCGCTTGTTAGTTTGTATCTAGCGAAATAAATTAACAAGTTCGCGTTTCTAATTCCGTTTACGGAAATAGCTATGCGAATTGGCGGACCTATCAAGGTCGAGTCTAGTCCTTAATTGGGCTGACGGTTTGCCCCTTACAAACTTAAAAATCATCCATTTAGCTAACATTTATTAGCTTTCCATGTTTATAAGAATAAGACAGAATCTGAGGAAGCGGTAAATCGGTTTAGCTTTTCTCCAGCCAGTGGCAACACGCGCTACGGCTGGCAGAACTTTAATGTTTAGAGGTCGGCCGGCCTTCGCCTTAAGCCAAATTAGGTTGGTGAAGCGGGATTCCGACTGATTTACTGACAAATCCGATTCCGTTCGCTTCTTAAAATCAAGAAGCTTAATAAAAATAAGCTGAATGGACAAAATTATTATTTACGGTTTGTTCGGACTTTTAGGTCAAGGACAACCGGAAAATAATGTTAATTACTTAATTATGAAAAAATTACGCAATTTTTTTGTCGTCAGCGTAATGACATTATCAGTCATCGCAATGAGCGGCTTAACTGCTCCAACAGCGTCAGCTGCTGCTTCAGCCGGTGATTTGATTAAAATGGAAGGTCTTTCTTCTGTTTACTACTTAGGCGATGATGGCAAAAGATATGTCTTCCCGAACGAAGCTACCTATTTCTCCTGGTTTGCTGATTTTAGTGGCGTGGTAACAATTCCAGCTGCTGAATTACAAAGCTATCCATTAGGAGGAAATGTGGTCATTAGACCAGGTACAGTTCTCGTGAAGATTACTACCGATCCTTCGGTATACGCTGTTGAACCAAATGGTGTATTAAGAAAGATTCAAACTGAAGCTCAGGCAGCTTCTCTTTATGGTACAAACTGGAACAAGAGAATTGTTGACTTAGCTGATTCTTTCTTCACCAACTATACTATTGGTACTCCTTTACCTGATGGCCAAATTCCAGTCGGTTCTTTAGTAAAGAATCCAAACAATCCTACTGTTTATTACTATGACGGTACAAACTATCGCTCAATTGCGAGTGAAGCTGCTATGGCTGCTAACCGCTTTTGGTTTAAATATGTTTTGACCGTTTCTAATACTTTAACTGCTGGTGGTACTGATATAACTGGTATGGAAGCTCCTTTAGTTAAAGTTAACCAAGGTGCTACAACTGGTCCAGTTATCACTGGTTCTGGTTTAATGGTATCTTTGAATTCACAGACTCCAGCATCAATGAATATTCCTGATGCGGTTGCCGTAGAATTCTTAAAAGTCAATTTAACTGCTGCTAATGATGGTGCTATTAATGTTTCCGGTCTTACTGTAACCGCTTTTGGTTTAAGTAATTCTGATAACATTGATGATGTAACCATTTTTGACGGCAATACAAAAGTTGGTAATGCTAAATCAATCAATTCTGAAAGAAAAGCAACCTTTAATTTTGCCACTCCTATTTACATTGCCGCTGGCGCTACTAAAACTTTAACAGTTAAAGCAACCATTAATGCTACTTCTGGTAGCTATGGTCTAGGTATAGCTAGCGCTTCTGATGTTATTGCAACAGCTGCTAATGTAACTGGCTCTTTCCCAGTTAACGGGAATTTAATGTCAGTTGTTGATGCTACTGTTGGCAAAATCACTGTTACTCCAACTCCTGTAAATGATACAGTTAGTTTTGGTGAAGACAATGTTTTATTAGCAGACTTTACCTTAGCTGCTAATAATGAAGAGAATGCTTTACTACAATCAATTAGCCTTTACAACGAAGGGACAAACTCAAACAATATCGTTTCCAACTTAGCTTTATTTATTGACGGTGAAAAGGTAGCTACCGGATCATATGCTGATCGTTATGCAACTTTCACTTTAAATAATTATGCTATTGATAAAGGAGATAGCGTTTCTGTTGAAGTAAGAGGTGATATTGGCATTACCAGTGCTGGTGACACTATTAAATTATATTTAAAAGATCCAAGCACAAGTTTAGCTGCAGTTGGTCAAACTCATGGTTTTGGCCTTTCTGTAAGCAGTACACTTAATGCCGGTACTAACACTGTTACTTTAGCTGCTGGCGACTTTACTATTGATATGGATAAAGCCGCTACTCCTGCTAAAGATGTAAAGCCAGGTGATAAAGATGTAGTACTTGCTACTTTAAAATTAACCTCAAATGGCGAAAATGCTACTTTAAAAGACATTGATCCGGCAAACTTCTATATCACATTAGGAACTGGTAGCACAACATTATTATTAGAGAATGTTGAGATGAAGGATGTTATGACCAGTGGTATTTATGATTTAGAAATTGCCACATCTTCCGATACTACTAAGCACACCTTAAAGTTAGCTGATGAAATATCATTAACCAAAGGCAATACCAAAACCTTTGAAATTAGAGCTGATGTTTTAGAATCTGCTCCTGTTGATGAAACTTTCAAAGTAACATTAGAAAGTGCAGGTATGGATATTGAAGGTGATGTTTCTGGCGCTGATATTAATAATATTACGCCAAATTCTGTAACCGGTTCAATAATTACAGTTAAAAACGCAACTCTAACATTAACCCCAACTGTATTAGTAAATACTTCTGTTGTTGGTGGTGCAACCGATGTTGTTGTTTATCAAGGTAAACTAAAAGCTGGTAATGCTGCTCCGGTAAAGATTCAATCGGTTAAATTAACTTCAGCAACAAGTACGGCTGCCACAAATTCAGCTTTCACTAATAATAATATTTCCGTATTAAGCTTGTGGTTA
>DAONYH010000008.1:8763-10312 GCA_035414245.1 bacterium
AAATGGCAAATTATTGAAATCAGTTTCCAATAATATTGCTAATGGTTCACCAACAACCAACGGAACTATTACTTTCAACCAATTAGATACTGCTCACTATACTATCCCAGCTGGACAAGAATATGAGTTAGTTGTAAAAGCTAGCTTTGCTTCAAGTTTAACTGCGGGTGAATTCAAATTAAGCATTGATAATAATAGTGATATAACTGCTAGAACAGCTGATAGCAATAACAACAGTGTTACTCCTTCTGTCACTAATACTGACTCAAGATTAGTTACTGTAGCTGATAAGGGAACATTAAATGTTGTTTTATTAACAACTGATTCAAAAGCAAGTCGTGATTCTTATGTTTTAGCTGGCTCAGAAAGTGAAACTGGTCGATATCTTGGTGAAATTAAATTCACTACCACTAAAGAAGCAGTAAAAGTTAAAAAATTACAATTAACAAGAGAAGTAGCCGCAAACGCTTCAAATACTGATGTAGCTTTAATTAAATTAGTAACTGCTGATGGTACAGTTGTTGCTAGCAAGGGCGTTGAAGCGGATGGTAGTGTGATGTTTGATTCGTTCAACATTGTTTTTGATGCTGATAAAACAACCTCATTATTCATTGCTCTTGAAGCAAAGGGAATTAATGTTGCCGGTGATCCGACTTCCACAGCTACTTCCGGAAAAACCGCTGCTTATGAATTAGGAACAATTGAAGCGATGGGTAATGTTTCTGGAAAAGATATTACTGCTAACAAAACTGGAACAGGAGTTTCAAAAGTGGCTACCATTGTTGGTTCTAAATTAAAGTCCATCACCAATGCCATGACCGATGGTACATTGACTGGCGGTGCTGGTAAAATTTTAGGAAAATACAAATTTGTATTTGACAATGGAAACAACCAAACTACTACTAACGAAGATATGAAAGCTATCCTAACCAGTATTAAAGTAACCTTCTCAAGTACTGCTACTGTAACTGATCCATACTTGTATATTGAAGGTCATGATGCTAATAAGGCTACTTCAACCGGTAATGTCATAAATAATAGTGTAACATTTGCTGCTAATTTAGCTAACTTAGTAAATGCTGCTTATGTTGATGGTGAATTTATCTTAGTTGTCGGTGGTGCAGTTACTACTGCTGGTGAAAATCAATATATCCAGACTTCTTTCGCAGACTTAGGTGGTGATGTTCAATATGATGCAAATGGTGATGACAATGATGCAAATGGTGATGATGGTACACTTACCACAATGTTACTACCTGTAACATCAGTTACTGGTGCTACCTTGTCAAATTAGTACTCAAGTACAATTTGTCATAATTATCTAAGCAATTAGATAAACAAAGAACCGAGGTTAATCCCTCGGTTCTTTTGTTTTTTGAATAAATAAGATGACTTAAGATAATTTAAAAGACAACTTACTATTGCTTTAAAAAACTTATTATTACTTTATTGACAAAAAATATTCAGTGTTATATTTTTTAATTAGTTCTTTTAAATTACTTTGTTAAACCTAAAAAAAAATAAATAAGAAATGATTATTTTTATCTTT
>DAONYH010000008.1:10412-23765 GCA_035414245.1 bacterium
GCCCTTTTTTATTTAACGGAAAGTGCTTATCTGCCTAATACTGTAGAAAAATGGATTTATGAACCTATGTTCTTTCGCTCCTTTGCCTTTGCTCTTATGTTATTTGGCCTCTCTGGGGCTATGCTTTACGGCTTCAAGGTTGATCCCTTATTTACAACTCTTTTGGCCGCAGCCATTGGTTTAATTGGCTTTTTTGCTATTTTTTTCTTGTTAAAAAAGGATACAAAAAAATAAAACCGTTATGAAAATAACGGTTTTTTATTGGCTAGTCAATTATTTATTTTTATGTTATAATCCTTTCACAATTTATTTATCACCCCTAGCTAGACCAAGTCTTGGCTTTTTTGCTTTGATTTGGTTATTTAGCTAGCGTCAATACTTAGCGTTAAGCGAATAGAGGCGTCAATAGCGAATAGCATTAAATATGGCCAAAATTTTTAAACTAAAAGCTAATTTTAAACCGGCTGGCGATCAACCAGAAGCGATTAAAAAACTCCAAGCTGGTTTAGAAGCTGGTAAACGTTACCAGACGCTTTTAGGTGTGACCGGTAGTGGTAAAACATTTACCGTGGCTAATATAATTGCAACCCAAGATAAACCAACTTTAGTCATTGCCCCAAATAAGGCCTTGGCTGCGCAACTATATCGTGAATATAAAAATTTTTTTCCGGAAAACGCGGTTCATTATTTTGTTTCTTATTACGATTACTATCAACCTGAGGCTTATTTGCCCATCACTGACACTTATATTGATAAAGAGGCGATGATTAATCAGGAAATTGATCGTTTGCGTCATGGCGCTACTTCCGCCCTTGTCAGTCGCCGCGATGTGATTATTGTAGCCTCGGTTTCTTGTATTTATAATTTAGGAGTTCCTTCTACTTATATTGAATCGCGTTTAGTGTTGGAAAAAGGCAAGCCCATGGTTAGAGCCGACTTAATTAAGCAATTAATTAAAATTCAATTTGAACGAACAACCGGTGATGTTAATCGTGGCCAATTTCGGGTTCGGGGAGATGTGTTTGAAATTCGTCCTATGTCGGAAAATGTTTTCTACCGTTTAGAATTAATAGATCAAGAAATAGCTACTATCTCCGTGATTAATAATGTAACCAAGAATATTGTGGCTGATTTAAAGGAAATTGGTATTTATCCACCCAAACATTTTGTTTCTAATCAACCGCAAATTGAAGCGGCGATTAAAAATATTCAAGCGGAATTAAAAGATCGTCTGGCTTATTTTAAAAAAGAGGGTTTGCTTTTGGAGGCGGAAAGATTGGAAAGACGAACCCGTTATGACATGGAAATGCTTCGCTCTCTGGGTTATTGTCATGGCATTGAAAATTATTCTCGTCATTTAACCGGCAAGTTAGCCGGGGAAGCGCCAGATTCACTATTGGCTTATTTTCCTTGGAAAGATGGCAAACCGGATTTTTTATTAGTGATTGATGAATCGCATATTTCTATTCCCCAAATTAGAGGTATGTATAATGGCGATCAAGCGCGCAAGAAAAACTTGGTTAAATATGGTTGGCGTTTACCGTCTGCCCTAGATAACCGCCCCTTAAAATTCTCGGAATTTACCGCTCGTATTAATCAGGTGATTTTTACCACTGCCACACCGGGTGAATTTGAAAAAAAACATTCTGAACAAATTGTAGAACAAGTAATTAGGCCAACCGGCCTAGTTGATCCGGAAATTGAAATTCGTCCGGTCTTTGACACTAAAACTAATTACAGTCAGATAAATGATGTAATGAAAGAAGTGGAAAAGATTACGGCCTTGGGCGAGCGCGCCATTATTAACACTTTAACCAAGCGTCAAGCCGAAGATTTAAATACCTATCTTAGTGGCCAAGGGCTCAAAACTAATTATTTGCATAGTGATATTAAAACTATTGAACGTACTGAGATTTTGAAAAATTTTCGTTTAGGTAAATTTACTGTATTAATTGGCGTTAATTTATTGCGGGAAGGTCTGGATTTACCAGAAGTAACCTTAGTAGCTATTTTAGATGCGGATAGGGAAGGATTTTTACGTTCGCAAACATCTCTTATGCAAACCATGGGGCGGGCGGCTCGAAATGTAAAAGGAAAAATTATTTTCTACGCTGATAGAGAAACCGATTCCATGAAAAAAGCAATTAGTGAAGCGAATCGACGTCGCCGAAAACAATTGGCTTATAATAAAAAACACCGCATTACACCAATAAATATTTCTAAAAAAATTGAAGAGTTTTTAGATTTTGATGAGAATGAGGGCGAAAATAATAAAAAATAATAGAGCCAATTTTTAAGATTAAAATATGTTATTAAATATATCTAATTTTCCAAATTGAATGTCATTAAAATATGTCTGAAAAGTCAGAAAAACAAGATAAATTAATCATTCGCGGAGCGCGCATGCATAATTTAAAAAATATTGACTTAGAAATACCACATAATCAATTAACAGTGATTTCTGGTGTTTCCGGCAGCGGTAAATCATCGCTGGCTTTTGATACTATTTTTGCCGAAGGACAAAGACAATATGTTGAGTCTCTATCACCTTATATGCGGCAATTTTTAGGACAAAAGAAGCCGGCTGATGTGGATGAGATAATTGGTTTAGCGCCCTCAATTTCCATAGATCAAAAAGCGCTTTCCCATAATCCTCGCTCAACAGTTGGCACTTTAACTGATATTCATGATTATTTGCGGGTTCTTTACGCGCGCGTCGGAGAAGTTTTTTGTCCACTGTGTAATCATAAAATTGAAAAATTGTCGGCTGATGAAATGGTGGACATTATTGTTAATCGCGGAGCAGAGAATCAAGTTAAGTACGTTACGATTTTAGCACCTGTTGTCCGCAGTCGCAAAGGCGAATATTATCAACTTTTATATAATTATTTAAGTTTAGGTTATAGTGAAGCGCGCATTGATGGCAAAATGTATTCTTTGCGCGACAAAATTAAGTTAGCGCTTAGACAAAATCATGATATTGAGATTGTGGTTGATAAAGTGATGTTAAACGATATGACCCGTCTAACTGAAGCCGTGGAAAACGCTTTGGAATATAGTAAAGGTTTAGTAATCGCTAAATATGAAAAAAATGAATTTCTATTATCAGCTAATTGGACTTGTCCACTAGATAACTTTTCTTTTCCTGAAGTGGAGCCTCGCTTATTTTCTTTTAATTCACCCCATGGCGCTTGTCCGACTTGTACGGGACTGGGAAAGAAAAATCTTTTTTCCGAGGAAAAATGTGTAGTTTGTAATGGCGTGCGTTTAAGACCGGAAGCCTTGTCAGTTAAAATCAATAACAAAAATATTGCCCAAGTTTCTCAGCTATCAATAAAAAAAGCTTTGGATTTTTTTAATAAGTATTATGAAAAGATGACTAAGCGAGAACTGGCGATTGCCGAGAATGTAATTGTACAAATTATCAGTCGTTTAGAATTTTTACTCAAGGTTGGCTTAGATTATTTATCTTTAGAGCGTGATGCCTATACTTTATCAGGCGGTGAAGCGCAACGTATTCGTTTATCTTCACAAATTAGTTCGCATCTGTCTAGAACTTTATATGTTTTAGATGAACCAACGATTGGTTTGCATGAACGTGATACAGAACGTTTAATTGAAACTTTAAAAAAATTACGTGATAAAAATAATACAGTTATTATTGTTGAACATGATGAAAAAACAATCAAGGCGTCGGATTATTTAGTTGATTTAGGACCTTTAGCTGGTGTTCAAGGAGGTGAAATTAATGCCAGTGGCAAAACAGCTGATTTGTTAGCCGGAAAAAATCCAGAAATGCTGAAAAAATCATTAACTTTACAATATCTACGCGGAGAAAGAGAAATTAACTTACCGGAAAAAAGACGCGAGCAAAATCATGGCTCCTTAAAAATTATTGGCGCAACCGCTAATAATTTGAAAAATGTAACCGTGGAAATTCCTTTAGGACGTTTAGTTGGTCTTAGCGGGGTTTCCGGCAGTGGCAAATCATCTTTACTCTATGATGTTTTATATAAAAATATTAATCATATTAAATATCGGCCCGGTGGTCGCACACGTTTAGAAAATGTTAAAGATATTAAAGGCACTGATTATATTAATAAAGTCGTAGTGATTGACCAATCGCCAATTGGACGCAGTCCTCGTTCTAATCCCGCCACTTACACAGGCATTTTTACTCCTATTCGTGATTTTTTTGCCAGTTTACCCGAGGCCAGAGAGCGCGCCTATTCTCCGGGACGTTTTTCTTTTAATGTTCGTGGTGGTCGTTGCGAAGCTTGTCAGGGAGCAGGGGCTAATTTAATTGAAATGCATTTTTTGCCACCAGTCTTAGTAGAGTGTGAAGTTTGTCGGGGTAAACGTTTTAATCGCGAAACTCTGCAAGTTAAATATAAAAATAAAAATATTGCCGAAGTTTTAGATTTAACGATTGACGAAGCAATTGATTATTTCAAAGGCAACTATTTAATTACTGATAAACTATTGGTGCTACAATCAGTTGGCTTGGGCTATATTAAACTTGGTCAAAGTGCCACTACTTTATCAGGCGGGGAAGCGCAACGCGTTAAAATCGCTAAAGAACTCACTCACACTTTAGGTAAAAGAACTCTTTATCTCTTAGATGAACCAACCACTGGTTTACATTACTATGATATTTCCATGTTACTTAATGTTTTAAATCAATTAGTAGAAAAGGGAAATTCTGTGCTTGTAATTGAACATAACATGCACATGCTTAAATCTATGGATTATTTAATTGATCTTGGGCCTGGTGGCGGAGAAGAGGGTGGAAAATTAGTAGCCAGTGGTTTGCCGGAAGATATTATTCGTACTGATAGTATTACCGGCGAATACTTAAAACCATATTTAAAAAATTCAACTTTAAAAACAAACAAAATAAAAATAAAAGATGAACCAGTAAATATTTATAATGTGAAAAAATCATAAAAAAACCGCGCGCGAAAACTCAGGACTAAATAAAAAACTTTAGACTAAATAATGAAAAAATAATAAGAAAAAACCCTCTCGCGCCGAAGCTTGAGAGGGCAAATCATGGAAGTAAAAAAATGCGAACGATGTTTTGTCCGCCAAAAAATCTGGAAAAAAGAGTTATGAAAAATATGAAAGGTAAAAAAAGGGCCAACGTTGTGACCCAGGATGATATGTTGTTTTTATGAAAGTACTACTTATATAATAGCATAATTTTAAAATATGTCAAGAGGATAAACTTTTGACTTATCAACAATTAAGGTATAGTCTCTAATAATCGTTGTTATTTATCCTTTTTACTATCAATATGTCTTTAATATTAGACAAAAAAACTAAATCTGATAAAAAGGCCAAATTACAAAAAATTGCCAAAACCGCCCCGCAAAAACCCGGGATATATTTTTGGTACGGAAAAAATCAGGAAATTATTTACGTTGGTCGGGCTAATAATTTACGAGCGCGCTTAGGTCAATATTTTCAAAGTCAAGTTGAACCGAAAACTAAAGAGATGGTTTCTTTAGCTCATGATTTAAATTTTTTAGAAACTGATAGTTTATTAGAAGCGATTATTTTAGAAGCCAAAAATATTAAAAAGTATTGGCCTAAATATAATGTTAAAGATCGTGATGATCGGTCCTTTATTTATTTAGTCATCCCCCGCAAAGAATTTACTCGCCCGATTATTATTCGTGGTCATGAATTAAAAAAATTTCCGGCCGGAACAGCCAAAATTTTTGGTCCCTATCAATCATATTATTTACTACAAAATGCTTTACGTTTAATTCGTAAAATTTTTCCCTACGGCAATTGTCGCGCCGGCAGTGGTCGCGCTTGTTTTGATTATCAAATCGGTCTTTGTCCCGGGGCTTGCGCCAATAAAATAAGCGCGCGTGATTATCAAAAGAATATTGATAATTTAATCATGCTTCTTAACGGTCAGAAAAAAAGATTAGTAGCTAAATTAGCAAAAGAAAATCCTAATCAAGCCAAGGCGCTTAAACATTTACAAGAAGTGACTCTTCTTAGTCGGGAAGTAGATTTAAAAGAAAGAAAATTGAGTCGCTTGGAAGCTTATGATATTTCTCATCATGCTGGAAAAGAAAGTTATGGGGCAATGGTCGTTTTTGAAAATGGCGTAGCTAAGCCGAGTGCCTATCGTTTATTTAAGATTAAAGAGGCTAAAGCGGGCGATGACGAGGGGGCTTTGCTAGAAGTTTTAGAGCGACGTTTTAAACACTCTGAATGGCCGCTACCTGAATTAATCATGATTGATGGCGGGAGTCCACAAATTAGTTTTCTCACTCGCTCCTTAAAAGAGCAACACCGAGAAATTCCGCTGGTGGGCATTTCTAAATATGGTGGCGATAAATTAGTTTTTAGCGCTAAAACTAAAAAAACTCATCGTGAATTAGCAGAAAATATTAAATTAACCCTGTTAAAGGCTAGGGAAGAAGCCCATCGTTTTGCTAATCGTGGACGCAAAATAGGGGCAAAAATAGCGGCAAAATAGCCTCAAACAAGGAAAAGGGGCTAACTTGACAAATAATACAGATTTGTTAAACTAGATTTATAAATTAATCTGCCTAAGACCGCAAGTGGCTTACGCCGTAAATCTTGCCGAGGTAAAAGAAGCGCTTTTTTGGCGTTTTTACGGTCTGTGGCAAACACAGATTTTTTTTATTTTAAACAAATTTTATATAAATTTATGCCTAAAAGTAAAATTCAAAAAAAAGAAATTCTCTCTAATTTAGCGGATAAGATTAAAAAATCAAAATCCATTATTTTTACTGGTTTCAATGCTTTAGGAGTTAAGGATAATGAGAATTTACGTGTTAAACTCCGTGCGGAAAACAGTGAATATTATGTGGCGAAAAAGACTTTAATCAATCGCGCTTTTAAAGACAGTAAAATTGATGGTTTAAATACTAAAGATTTTGTTGGTAAAATTGCCGCTATCTTTTCTTATGAAGATGAAGTCGCGCCTGCTAAAATTATTGGTGAATTTAGAAAAGATAAAGAAAAACAAGATAAAATCTTTTTCTTGGGTGGAATTTTAGAAAATAAACTTTTATCAAAAGAAGAAGTTGAATCATTAGCTAAATTACCAAGCAAGCATGAACTATATGCTAAGTTAGTTGGTTCCTTAAATGCGCCTGTTTCTGGCTTTGTTAATGTTTTAAGTGGTAATTTACGTAACTTGGTTAATGTTTTTAAAGCAATCAGTGAAAAGAAATAAAAAAATAATTAAATTTAAATAAATAATAAATAAACTAATATTAAAATTATGAGTGAAGAAAAAAAGGACCTTATTGTCCCAGAAAAATTTGCTAAATTAGTAAGCGAAATCGAAAAAATGAGTGTTTTAGATTTAGCTGAATTAGTAAAAATTTTAGAAGAAAAATTCGGTGTTTCTGCAGCTGCTCCCGCTATGATGATGGCTCCGGCGGCTGGTGGCGCCGCAGCGGCAACTGAAGAGAAAGACAGCTTTGATGTTGAATTAACTGAGGGCGGTGCTAATAAGATTGCCGTTATTAAGGTGGTTCGCGAATTAACTGAGATGGGCTTAAAAGAAGCTAAAGACTTAGTTGATGGCGCTCCTAAGGTAGTTAAAGAAGGTGTTAAAAAGGAAGAAGCAGAAGCGATGAAGAAAAAATTAGAAGAAGCTGGTGGTAAAGTAACTTTAAAATAAGTTTTTACCTTTGATACTAAATGATTCTCTAAAAAATCACCCTAAGCGGGTGATTTTTTTATTTGGAAATTAAATTTATTTTTATCATTAAAGTTTTACAAAGCAAACTCGTAAATATTACCATTAACTAGAAAATATAATTTTCGTCCCTCGGCATCAAGGGCGAAATCTTTTATTTCACCATCAACCGGTAGAATATATTGTGCCATTAAGGTGCCGGTTTCTTTAACTAACATCACCAATCTTTTATTTTTATTATCTAGAATATAAAGATTTTTATCATCACCTAAAATTTTGCTAGCTGAGTTCGTGACCGGATCTAAGGCGATGCTACTATATTCTTCCTTCTTACCCATAAAATATTTTCCTACCTGTCCATCATTATTTAAAAAGTAAATGCGTCCATCTATATAAATATCTGTGCTTTGACTCAAATCAGTTTCTTCTTTTAACCAATCACGACGTGATTTAAAGTCGGCCGGGTAAACATAAAGCTGATTTTTCGCCGCGGCCAAGAGATAAACATTATTATTGTACAAATTAAAACCTTGGTAGTTATCCTCTTCGTTATAATTATATAATTCAGCTGAAGAGACTGAGTTATTTTTAGTATTTAATCGGAAAATCTGTTTTGTTTGTTGATAATAAATGGTATTTTTGCCATCAAATTTAACGCTCTCAACTTTTTCTAAACCAGTTGCTTCAATTGCTTTAAGATCAGACTCATTGAGAGTAATTTCGTAAACTTGATTATTTTTAGAGCCGTATAAATTATTATTAGCAAAGACTAAGCTATCTAAGCCAAGCGCTTGAACATCTTTTACTAAATTCAAACTATTAACTTGAACGATTTTTTTAACTTTATTTTCTAAAGATTTGATTTCAGTGTTTAAACGATTATAGGCTTCAATTTGATAATCTTTTTCTTGCGGTAAGGATTCAATTAGGGCTTGGGCATCACTTAAAACTCGACGTGCACCAATTTCGTCATCGTATAAAAGATGTGAATCAATTAAAATTTCTTTTCTTTCAATTTCCTCAACTAATAAATTGAAGTTTTCCCAAGCTTGTTGTTTTTTGTCGTTAAGATTGGATTTAATTAGACTAAAAGATAGGATTGTTATTCCAATCACAAAAATTACAAGCAGGGCAGTGCTTAACTTATTTAAATTACGGAAAAAACTGACTATGCGCGTGAATAAATTACGCCAAAAATTAGCACTAAAGAGAACGCGCAAGAAACCGATGAAGCCTTTAAGAAAATTAACAATTTTTTTCGGTCCACGTTTGAAATTAATTTTTGGTGAACGCAAGAAAGAGCTGGAATCAGGAACATTACTTGGTTGCTTTGGTGTTTCTGATTCATTTAGCAATAAAGGCGTGGTATCACCGGAAATACTTACCTTACTGGCATTTAAATAACTGGGACTTCCATCTTTTTTGTTTAGTTTTATTTCACTACCCAAGGATAAACTGATTTCTTCCTTTTTTAAACGCGGTTTTTTCTTTCTACCCCGCAATAAATTTCTAAAAAAGGTTCTGGTTATCTTAATTGTTTTAGAAAAACTAACTATGCCGGCCGGAGCTAACATATTTTCTGTTTTTTGTTCAGTATAATTTAGTGAGGAAATTGATCTCTGAGCAGAGACTGGGATATCAATCGTTTCCTTTATTTCTTGACCAAAACTATCAGTCGTATTTTTTATGATAATCCCTAAAAAGGGAACATAGCTGTTTATTTTAGCTAAAACATTTTTTATTTGTTCAGCGGCCACGATCGGCGGTAATTTGGTAATAATTTCCACCATTTCTCGACCGGATAAATATTCAGGCAAAGATTCACTGGAAAAAACAAAATACGAACCTAAAGGAATTTCGCCGCTAACAATTGAAGAAAATAAAGAAGTGGTTTTAGCCGGAGTTTTACTTTTTGATGCGTTTTCTTTTTCTGGATAGTTTTTCGCGCTAGTTTCAACATTAATAATCTCAAAACCATCTTGACGACGATAAACTAAAAGGGAACGGTTTTTGCCAAAGGTAGAAAAATGAAGATTATTTTGATAAACAACGCCTAAAGTAATATTAGTATAAGCCGGATTAAAATTTATTTTATTAGCAAATAAAAAATCATTTAAATTTTTATTAGTTTTAGCCAGAGCCGCTTCAAAAATATTTTCCACTTTTAAACCGTCAATTTTACCTAATAAAGAAATTTTTTCATCTTGATAATAATTCTCCTCTATTTCCGATATTAAAAAATTGATGATTTTTTCACCATCATTTTTTTTGCCACTCACTTCGGCCAAGACAAAGATTTTTCCGGCCGCTTCTTCAGTTAAGGCGTCTGGTTGAGAAATGTAAACCGCGATCGCTCCGCTACTTTTTCCGGAGTTCATCACAATAGAAGCAACTTTGTTGTACATAATTAAAATAAAAAGCTTAATATTAGGCTTTTTTGGTTTGACTGTTTGCTTAATATATTATACTATAAGTTTATAAATAAATAAACCTGCCTAGTAATAATTACTATGCTTAGCACATTATTTGGGTCTGAACCCAGAGTTAAAATTTTAAATCTTCTCTTACTTAACCCCGAAAAGAAATATTTAGTCAAAGAAATAGGAAAAGAAACAACTATTCCAGCTGCCTCAGTCCGAAAAGAGCTAAATCGTTTACTTGAATTTGGTGTCATTAAAGAGGAAGGGGAACTTTGGTCAATTAATCAGGATTTCATTATTTTTCCAGAACTTAAGGCCTTGGTCGCTAAAGCGCAAATCCTCTATAGTCAAAAATTTATTGACGGCTTAAAAAAGGTCTCCGAACCTAAATTTTTAGCTTTAACCGGTGTTTTTACCGGCGATGCTTTAGTTAAAACTGATATTTTATTGGTTGGCCCGGTAAAAAGACGGGCTTTTGTAAAATTGGTGGGACAGTTGGAAAAAGACTTAGCGCGCGAAATTAACTATACTTTAATGGATGAGGGTGAATTTTTCTTTCGTCAGGAGGTAATGGACATCTTTTTATATAATATTTTAACGGGTAAAACCATTGTTTTAGTTAATCATTGGAAAGACGAAATCCAACCGGAAATTAAACGTATCGCCAGAACTAAAGAAAATAATAACTCTGACGAAAATGAAAATTATTAAAAATATTTTTAAAACAATCGCGGCTCTTTTAATCACGGTAATTTTATTAACCGTGATTTTGGCAATCACCATTAGTTTTTCTTACCAAGACTTAAAAGCAGCGGGTATTAGTGCTCGCGCTGCTAAAAATAATTTAGAAGCAGCTGCCCAAAGAGTAACAGAACAAAACTGGGATTCTGCTCTTTATCATTCCGAACAGGCAACAGTAGAAATTAATAATTCTTTAGCCAGTTTAGAAACTGTTAAAAATCGTCAAATTTTTATTTATTTAACACCTCTTAGGAATCAGGTTAATGATCTGGAATATCTTTTAGGAACCGCAGATTTAATTGCTCGCTCTCTAACGAGTGGCATCCCAACCGCCGAAAAAATAAGTAATATTTTCTCTAGTTCAAATAATGGTAAATTCTCCGGCTTAACAGTCAGAGAAAAAAGTGAATTACTTCGTCTTATTTATGAATCAGAGCCAGAGCTTAATGGCCTAAAAGCTAATTTACAACTAGCTAGTTTAAATTTAGGCAAGATTCATAAAATCGGAGTGCTTTGGCCATTTTATAATCAAATCACTAATTTTAAAAAAGAAATTGATACGGCTATTGCGCTCATGTCCCAAGCATCACCGATTATTAAATTAATGCCTGCTTTAGCCGGCTATCCCAGCGCCAGTGATTTTTTAATTGTCATGCATAATAATGATGAATTACGCCCGGCTGGTGGTTTTATTGGTGTGTTTGCTTTATTAAATATTTTCAATGGCGAGATTCAATACTTAAAAACTTTTGATAGCTATCACTTGGACATGCCAGCGGTTGGTAAATGGACAATGGAACCGCCGCCGCAAATCAAAACTTACATGAATGTACAGAATTGGTATTTACGTGATGCTAATTGGTCGCCGGACTGGCCAAGTTCTGCCCAAAAGATTCAAGAAATTTTTTATGGAGAAAGCCGCGCTATTGGACAAGAAACACCAGATTTCACTGGTATTATGGGTATAACCCCGGATTTTATTGCTGATTTAGTAGCTCTAGTTGGTCCGATTGAAGTGCGAGGTGAAATTTACACTCCAGAAAATTTACAAGAATTAATCCAATACAATGTTGAAGTTGCCTATCAGGAACAGGATATTTCTGAGTGGGATAGAAAAGATATTATTAATGATCTACTAGAAGAGCTAAAAGGAAAACTATTTGCCTTAGAAGTAAAACAATTACCCACACTGTTAGATATTTTCCAAAAAAACATGCTCACCAAAGATGTTCAGATTTATTTTAATAACACCAATTGGCAATCTTTGGTTTATAATCTGCAAGCGGATGGCGCAATTAAAAAAACTGATAAAGATTATTTATTGGTTGTTGATGCTAATTTAGCAGCCTTTAAAACCGATTCAGTCATAGAAAAGGGAATTGAGTATGATGTTAGAGGACAAAATCAAGGAATGGCTAAAGCTAAGCTTAAATTAAATTATCAACATAATGGTGGCTTTGACTGGCGCACCACTCGTTATCGCAGTTATACACGCGTTTTTGCGCCTCTAGGCAGTAAATTAGTGAGTCTTAAGGCGCAAGATAGCGCTAATTTAGAAGCTAAATCCATTAATTCTTATGATGACTTAGCTTTGAATAAAACAGTCTTTGGCTTTTTCTTTTCGCTTGAACCGGGCAGTAAGGGCGCGATTGTTTTAGAATATGATTTACCGGAAAATATAAATCGTGATTTACAAAGCAAAAATTATGAATTAATAATTCAAAAACAAGCTGGTCGTCGAACCAATGCTTTAAGAGTAATAATTGATGGTGAATTATATTTAAGAAATTTAGAAACTGATTTACTTATTAAGCCGAACTAAGCAAAAAATTTTATGCAAACTGAAGCGGAAAAATATTTAATCAAAATTGTTAGAAAAATTTTAGCTAAATCAAACCAAGCTTTAAAAATTATTAATTTAGGAGCGGCAAAAAGCACAGTGGTAGAAAATGAATTACTGCAAGAAAAAAAAGATTTTATTTGTGATCGTGCTGATATTGAAGATTGTAATGTTAACGAAGATTATGTAGAAAGAACTTACATTTGTCCACTGGAAGATTTAAGTCTCATTGATACTGCTAAATATGATTTAGCTTTTGCTAATTTTGTCTTAGAACATGTTTCAGATCCGGACAAGGCTGCTAAAGAAATGGCGCGCATTTTAAAACCGAGCGGGGAAATAGTGATTAGTTTATCCAATCCTAAGGCTCCAGAATTTAGATTAGCCAAGGCAACTCCCACTTGGTTTCATCAACTTTTTCGAAAAGCCGGTCATGATGATGCTTACCCGGTAAAATACGCCTACAAAAATATAAATAATTTTATTTTATCAATGGCACTGGTCGGTTTTGAAATCAAAGAAAAAAAATATTTTCCCGCGACTTATAGCTATCTCCATCGTTACCCAGTGATAAATTTGCTCAGCCGAGCTTATGATAAGATAGTTGTTAAAGGGAATTGGAAAAATTTAATGGGACACACGGTTTTACATTTTCG
>DAONYH010000009.1:0-19350 GCA_035414245.1 bacterium
ATAAACTTGTTTATTCAGAGCGAATATAAACTTATTTAGTCAGAACTGCTTGGCAAGACCACTTTTTCCAACAATTCTTTATTACCTAATAACAAACCAGTCCCGCGGGCAACACAAGTCAAAGGATCATCTACAATTTTAACGGGAATTTTTGCGGCTTGAGAAATCGCGCTATCAAGACCGCGTAGCAACGCGCCACCACCAGAAAGATAAAGACCGCGCTCATAAATATCAGACACTAATTCGGGAGGCGTAGTTTCTAAAATGGTTTTTATATTTTCAATAATTTTATTAATCGTGCGACTAATTGCTTCTCTGATTTGTTTATCGCTAATCATAATCGCTTTTGGCAGACCAGTTAACAAATCACGACCTCTGACTTCCATTTCCTTTGGTTCATCTAAGGGAACAGCCGAGCCAATACCAATTTTAATACTTTCAGCTAATTGCTCACCAATTAAAATATTAAATTCTTCTCTAATATATTCAATAATATTATTGTCAAATTCATTGCCGGCGGCTTTTAAAGATTTCCAAGTGACCACACCGCCCAAAGAAATAACCGCAATCTCCGTTGTTCCACCGCCAATATCAACAATCATGGTGGCGGTTGCATCAACAACTGGCAAGCGAGCGCCAATCGCGGAGGCCATCGCCTCATCAATTAAAAATACTTTTCGCGCGCCAGCTGATTTAGCCGCATCTTCCACGGCTTTTTTTTCCACTTCTGTTAAATCAAGCGGAATGCCAATCACGACTCGCGGACGCGCTACTAAAGCAAAGTTATCTGCATGAACTCGATTAATAAAATACTTAATCATTTTTTCAGTGACTTCAAAATCAGAAATAACTCCATCTACTAAAGGTTTGATGGCTTCAATATGACCAGGAGTTTTGCCAACCATCTTCTTGGCTGCCTCACCCACTTCTAAAATTTCATTCGTTCTTTTATTAATTGCCACGACGCTTGGTTCATTAATTACCAATCCTTTATCTGATAAATAAACGAGTGTGTTTCTCGTGCCTAAATCTATTCCTAAATCATGGCTTAATTTTCCTAATAATTTATTAAACATAATTATTTAAATAAATTTTTATTCTTCCTAAATTTATTCTTCCTAAATTTATTCCCTTTATTTATTCTTCCTAAATTTATTCTGCCTAAGTTTGCACTTCTTAGGCTCTAAATTTATCAACTAACTCACTAATTTTAACCATTTCTTCCTGACCGGTCTGGCGATTTTTTATTTCACCACTCTGTTGAGCTAAAGTTTTTTTGCTAATCACTAATCGATAGGGACAACCAATCAAATCCGCATCAACAAATTTTTCTCCAGCGGCTAAATCACGGTCATCATAAAGAACTTCAATGCCCGCGTTTTTTAAAGCTTCATAAATTTTATCCGCTTCTTCATTTTCATTCAAAGATAAAAGATGAACTTTAAAAGGAGCAACGGTTTCCGGCCAAATAATTCCCTTTTCATCATGACAAGCTTCCACTATCGTTCCCAAGATGCGACTCAAACCAATTCCATAGCAACCCATAATCACCGGTTTCTTACTCCCCTCGGCAGTTTGATATTGCAAATTAAAGGCTTCGGAAAATTTTGTTACTAATTTAAAAATATTTCCTACTTCAACCGCTTTCTTTTCAATTAACTTTTTCTCACCACATTCTGGACAAGTATTTTGCTCATCAATAATTTCTTTATTAACCGCCACTTTACAATGAGGACAAGCATAGATTAAATCTTCGCCTGCTTCAGTCAAGGTTTGAAATTCGTGTGAATATTTAGAAAAACTGCCACCGGACGCATAAGTTAAATAAGTTTTATCTCCCAAGCCCAGACGAGCAAAAATATTTTTATAGGCCTGAATGGCGCGATCATAATAAGCGTCTAAATCAGCTTGATCAACATGAAAAGAATAAAGATCTTTCATTAAAAATTCTCGGCCTCTTAATAAACCGGCCTTGGCTCTTTTTTCATTTCTAAATTTAGTTTGAATTTGAAAAACCGCAAAAGGTAATTCGCGATAAGAAAAAATAAATTTACTAGCCAAGGGAGTAACTACTTCTTCATGGGTAGGATTAAGCACATACTCTCTTTCATCAGAGCCAATCGTTTTAAATAAAATATCCAAACTTTCATAACGACCAGACGCTTCCCAATTTTCTTTAGGCGCTAAAGCCGGCATATTAATTTCTTGGCCATCAATTTCAAACATTTCTTCACGAATAATCTCTCTAATTTTATTCATCACCCGCCAACCAAGTGGTAAAAACGAATAAACCCCAGCCGCTAATTTATCAATAAAACCGGCCCTAATTAAGGTTTGCGCATTATAACTAGTTTCATCTTTGGGTAATTCTTTTATTGTTCTGGTAAAAAGCTGGGTTTGTCTCATATTTTTATTTTAGATTTTTATTTGATAATTTTGATAATAATGTTTGATAATCCGTCATTCATTAATAATCTTAGTTAAAAAAATCCATCTTGTAAAGCTAAGATTTTTTCATATTTTTTAGGGCTTGTTTCACCCTTTCACCGCTATCAGTTATTTCCGAAGATACCACTCCTAAAGCACTGCGCGCTTCAGACAAAGAATAGCCCAAAGACATCAACGCATCAATTTCATCGCTTCCATAATTTAAAGTACCAAGCTCACTATCCAGTGAACTGGCCTGTGTGCGACTAATTTTATTTTTTAATTCCAAAACAATGCGTGCCGCAGTTTTTTTACCAATCCCGGCAACCTTGGTTAATAAATTGGCATCACCTCGTAAAATTGCCTGACTTACATCGCTCGCGCTGGCAATACTTAAAACACCTATCGCTGACTTTGGTCCTACACCGGAAACGCTGAGCAATAATTTGAAAACTTCTAAATCCGCTAAAGTTTTAAAGCCGTAAAGATCAGATGCCTCTTCGCGCACATGATGATGAAGATAAACTTCCACTTCCTTATTAATCGTTAGTTCTCCAAGAAAATTTTCCCCCACAAAAACTTCATAACCAATGTCATTCACTTCTAAAATAACAGCGTTGCTTAATTTGGCTATTATTTTTCCTCTTAAAAAAGCAATCATATATTTATTTTTTTATTTTTCTTCTTAAAATACTAAATTCGGGAATAATTGTTTTACTCGACAATTCTAAAATCGCTTCTGCACTACCACCACCGCCATGAGCTTCGCTTATTTCTTGATTGGTTTTAGCATCAAGTAATTTTTTCACTTTTATTTTTATAACTTCATAGTCGGGTAATAGAATTTCTACTTCATCACCGACTTTAATCGTATTATGAACTTTAAAAATAATTTGTTGAGAAGCACTTTTTTTTATTTGGTCATTTTTATTAATTTGACCGTTTTTATTAATTTGTTGTTTGGTAATCTGATCTCCCTTATTAATCTTATTTGTTTTTAAAACACCGTCTTTAATAGTTTGTCCGCAAAATTCCCAAGCACTACGATTATGTGAATCTTTAATATTTTGATTGGCCTTGTCTTTTAATAAAAAACCACTGGTATAACCCCGATGAATTAACTTAGTTTCTAGTTCATTATATAAATAAGCTAATTCCTTTTTTAAATCAGTTTTTTGTTTAATTAAATTTAGAGCGCGACGATAAGCAGAACAAACCGTGGCTTGATAATAAACACTCTTGGCTCGACCTTCAATTTTAAAACTAGTCACACCAGCGGCGATTAAATCCGGTAGATATTTTATTAAACAAAGGTCTTGTGAATTCAAAAGATAGGCGCCATGTTTTTCTTCAACTAATTCTAATTCTTCGTCATGACCAGGAGCTTTAATAACATAACGATTCACATCATATTGCCAACGACAAGGTTGAGCACAATCACCTAAGTTGCCACTGCGATTAACAAATAATTTTGATAAAAAACAACGACCAGAATAAGCCATGCACATTGCTCCGTGGATAAAATATTCCAATTCTAATTTAGGCAAAGCTTGATGAATTTCTTTTATTTCTTTTAAAGTCACTTCTCGCCCTAAAATAATTCTTGTTATTCCCTGCTTAGCCCAAAAACGAGCCGCTTCTAAATTAGTGCAATTTGCTTGCGTTGATAAATGGACTGTGCCAGTCGGCCAATATTTTTTAATTAAATTTAAAATACCTGGATCAGAAACAATTAGAGCATCTGGACCAATTTTTTTTATTTTTTTTAAAAAAGTAATAAAGCTGGGCAGATGAGAGTTGTGCGCAAAAATATTAGCCGTAACATAAACCTTCTTTTGTCGCACGTGAGCATATAAAACCGCTTTCTCAATTCCAGCTAAATCAAAATCATTAATACGCACCCGTAAGGAGAAATCAGGAATACCCAAATAAACCGCGTCCGCGCCATAGGCAAAAGCGGTTTTTAATTTTTGTATATTTCCAGCAGGAGCTAAAAGTTCTAGTTTTCTCATAAGCACAACGTTAATCTAAACACAACATAACTAAGACACAACGTGAAGCAACTTAAATTAATTTTAATCAGCTTTAAACTGATAAATCTCGTAAACGTTTGATGCGTTCTTCAACCGGAGGATGAGTGGAAAAAGCGCGAGCAAACAAACCTGGTTTTTTTCTAGCGCGAAACGGTGAAGCAATAAATAAATGAGCCGTAGCGCGATTAGCGGTTTTAAGTGGCGCAGGATCAGCGGAAATTTTTTCCAATGCTCGGGCTAAGCCTTCGGGATAACGAGTGAGTAATGCCCCGCTTGAATCAGCTAAAAATTCTCGTTTGCGAGAAATCGCTAGTTGCATTAATTGCGCAAAAATCGGCGCTAAAATTGCTAAGATAATCGCTAATATCATAATTAAGCCTTGCACCTTGTTATTGCTATCGTTATTATTGTTCCGCCCCGAAAAAGAATAACGACTAAACCAATCGGCTAATAAAACTACTAAACCAACCAAAACCGTGACTAGGGTCGCAAGTAACATATCATAATTACCAATATGACTAAGTTCATGAGCAATAACTGCTTCTAGTTCTGAACGATCTAATTTTTTCAAAAGTCCGGTCGTCACAGCCACCACGGCGTGTTTAGGATTACGACCGGTGGCAAAAGCATTAGGTGAATCATCTTTAATAATATAAATTTTTGGTAGCGGTAGACCGGCGGTAATACAAAGATTTTCTACCAGGCGATACAGCTCACGATCACTATCAAAATCAACCGGCTTGGCATTACTCATTGCTAAAACTAATTTATCGCTAAACCAATAACTAAAAAAACTGGATAAAAAACTAATTAAAACTGCGATGTATAAAATAAAAACATTGTCCATGGCCCTGCTAAAAACATAGCCGACTAAAATAATAAAGACAAAAAACCCGGCCAAAAGAGCCCAGGTTTTTCTTTTATTTGAATCTTGATGGGTATATAAGGTTGCCATAATAATTTTATTTGATTAATTATCTTTTTGATTAGCCTTTTTAGCAAAACCCTCTAAAGCTTTTAAAGCTTCAATTGGCGTAACAAAAACAATGGTATTTGATTGATCAGAAGATAAGTCATTAATTGATTGCAAAGTTCTGAGATGAAGAGCGCCATTGGCCGAACTTAACATCTCCGCTGCCTTGGCTAAATTTGCAGAAGCAGCTAATTCACCTTCGGAATTAATAATCACCGCTCGTTTTTCTCTTTCCGCTTCCGCTTGTTTAGCGATTGTTCTTTCCATAGATTCTGGTAAAGAAACATCTTTTAATTCCACGTTGTGTACTTTCAAACCCCAATTATCAGTTTCGTGATCAACAATTTCACGAATACGTTCGGCAATTTTTTCTCGTTGTGATAACAATTCATCTAGCGTTACTTCTCCAACAATGTTACGCATCGTAGTTTGTGCGTATTGAGAAATTGCATAATAAAAATCTTCCACTACAATCACTGCTTTATCAGCATACTCAACGCGATAATAAATAACAGCGTTAACCATCACAGAAACATTATCACGTGTAATCGCTTTTTGGTCAGGTACATCAACCGCTTTAACACGCATATCAACTTTTTTAAAGCTTTGAAAAATCGGCCAAATAAAACGCCAACCTGGTTCCATAATGCCGGTGTATCTACCCATGGTAAATTTAACACCGCGTTCATATTGATTAATTTGCTTTAAACTGCTTAGGAAAAATATAAACGCAAAAATGGCAAAATAAATTATGACCATATAATTAAAAACTAAATTAAAATTTTACTTGAACTAAAATTTTACTTGAACGTTTTGTTTTTCCGCCTCATTTTCAACTTCAAAAAATTTGCGTGCGGTAAACTTTAACCAACCGGCAATAATATTATTGGGGAAAACTTGAATCTTGGTGTTGAAATCGCGAACATTGCCGTTGTAAAAGCGACGAGCAGCTTGAATTTTATTTTCCGTATCAGACAATTCTCTTTGGAGTTCTAAAAAGTTTTGGTTGGCTTTTAAATCAGGATAATTCTCGGCTAAAGCAAAAATGGATTTTAAAGTTCCTGATAAAGTTTCTTCCGCCTTACCACGCGCTTCCGCATCACCGCTAGCTTGAGCTGACATCGCCGCATTACGCGCTTGAATAACTTTTTCAAAAGTGGCTTGCTCATGCGCTGCATAACCCTTAACGGTTTCTACTAAATTGGGAATCAAATCATAACGTCTTTTTAATTGGACATCAATATCACTCCAAGCTTCGTCAACTCTGTTTTTAAGACGAATTAAGCCATTATACATGGCAATCACTAATAAGCCGATTACCACGATTAGACCTAAAAGCACATAAAGAATAATCATAGTTTTTTTATTTTAAATTAAAGTTTAATAAGATTTAAATTATTATCAATTAATTATTATAGCGTAAATTTGCTATTTTTTCAAGAAAATTAGCACTTTTTCGCCATTAATAGCCAATTCTTTTTGGGCGAAAAAATCGCCCTTTATCTCAGTTTGCGCCTCAAAAATGAAGGCCTCTAATTTAGAACTTAGGGTTTCTTTTTGAATATCACTCTTCATTAACTCAATAACTTTTTTTACTTCAGCGCTGGCATAAATAATTGCATCAACTTCATCGCCCAAACTTAAATTCGCTTCTTTACGCAGTAAATTAATAAATCTAATCAGTTCGCGTTTCGTCCCCTCTTGTTTTAATTCAGGAGTAATTTCAGTATCAAGCTCAACGATTAACGGTTCATCGGTTTCTAAGGAAGCAAAAACTATTTCTTTAACATTTAATTCGTCCAAAATTAATTTTTCATACTCTTTTTCTAATTTCAAATCTTTACTTTTGACCGTTAATTTATTGAGCATCTGTCTAATCTTAATTCCCACTTCATCACGCTTAGCTAATCCAGCTTCAACAATCCGTCTAACTAGATTCATCTGTTCTAAAATATTTTTCTCAGCACCAGCAAACTTTTCTGGCCAAGCTGTTAAATGAACAGAAGCGTCATGATGTGAAAAATTATTAGCGCTTAATTTTTGCCATAAATTTTCTGCCACAAAAGGCATAAACGGCGCGATTACTTTACTTAATTCTAACAAAACAATTTTAGTGGTAATTAAAGCAGCGATTTTATCCTGCTCATCATCAGATTTAAAGCGATCACGTGAACGACGTAAATACCAAGTTGATAATTCATCAATAAATTCGGTAATGGCACGCATAGCGCGGGGTAAATTATAACCGGTTAAACTATTATTCACTTCGTCAACCAAATTATTAAACTTTAAAAGCAACCACTTATCTAAAATATTATCACTTTTCTCTGCCCCTTTTCGTAAATCAACTTCTGTTAATGACTTTAATAACTTTTCATTTTCTAATTCATAAAGCGCAAAAAATTTATAGACATTTAAAAGCAACATAATGTTTTTACGCAAGGCTTCTTGCACGCCTTTTTCCGAAAAATTCAAATTCTCGGCCGCCATCACCGGTGAAGCTAGTAAATAAGCTCTTAAAGCATCAGCCCCGTATTTTTCCATGAGTTCTAAAGGATCAGGATAATTTTGTAAACGTTTGGCCATTTTCTTGCCGTCTTCTGCCAAAACAATACCGTTTACAATAACATTCTCAAAAGCTGAACTATTTTTTAAACCACCGGCAATAACATGCAAATAATAAAACCAAGCGCGTGTCTGATCAACTCCTTCAGCAATAAATTGAGCGGGAAAATTCTTTTCCAATTTTTCTTTGTTCGCAAACGGATAATGATTTTGCGCGTAAGGCATGGAACCAGATTCAAACCAGCAATCTAAAACATCGGAAATTCGTTTCATCTCGCCTTGACATTTTGAACAAGGAAAAACAATGCTATCCACTTTATCTTTATGAATGTCACTTATTTTTTGACCACTCAACTCTTCCAGTTCAGCTACACTTCCAATTACTTTTCTTTCTCCACAAGCACACTCCCAAATCGGAATAACACTCGCCCAAAAACGTTGACGCGAAATTGACCAATCACGAGCGCCTTCTAACCAATTACCAAAGCGACCTTCTTTAATATGTTCTGGAAACCAATTGATATTTTGAGCGTTCTTCAGTAATTCATCTTTGATTTTGGTTACGCGCACAAACCAAGAAGAAGTTGCATAATTAATTAATGGTGTATCGCAACGCCAACAATGCGGATAGCTATGCTCGTATTTTTCTTTGGCAAATAATAATTTTTTCTCGGCTAAATATTTGATAATTTCAATATCAGTCGCCATGTGATCGCCCAAAGGTTTAACGTGCGCGTTTGGAAAATCAGTGACCGCAGAAATAAAATGACCATCAAGACCAACATGTTGAACAAAAGGCAATTTTTTTTCTTTACCTAAATTCATATCGTCCTCACCAAAAGCGGGCGCAATATGAACCACTCCGCTTCCTTCCTCAATCGTTACAAAATCAGCCGCATAAATTTTCCAACCATTAGTTTTATTTTCTAAATCCTCTTGATTGGCAAAATAAGAAAAAAGCGGTATATATGATTTACCAACTAATTCCTGACCTTTAAATTCAGCAATAATTTCCGGAGTTTGATCTTTAAAAACTTCAGCTAAACGTTCTTTCGCCAAAATATAATAATTATCTGCCTGCTTTACTTTTACATAAATAATTTCTTCTCCCACAGCCAAAGCCACATTGCCAATTAAAGTCCAAGGAGTAGTGGTCCAAGCTAAAACATAAGTACCTGGCTCATCTTTTAATTCAAATTTAACCGTGGCGCTTAAATCTTTAATGTCGCTATAGCCCTCGCTTATTTCCGATTGCGATAAAGTTGTTTCGCAGCGCGGACAAATATGCATGGAGCGATAATCTTTATAAATCAAATCCTTGTCCCATAAAGTTTTAAATACCCACCAAACCGATTCCATAAAATCTAAATCCATGGTGCGATAAGGATTCTTCATATCTACCCAACGACCTAAACGAGTAATAACGTACTCCCATTCATCAGCGTAAGTTAAAACTTTAGTGCGACAAAGAGTATTAAATTTTTCCACGCCCATTGCTTCAATATCTTTTTTTCTTTTTGTACCTAATTCTTTTTCAACAATATTTTCAATCGGCAAACCATGACAATCCCAACCCCATTTGCGTTCTACGCGATAACCTTTCATAGTAAAATAGCGTGGAATAACATCTTTCATGATGCTGGCAACCAAGTGACCGTAGTGCGGAGTGCCAGTAGCAAAAGGCGGGCCATCATAAAAAACATAATCGCCTTGAGGCGCCTCTTTGGAAATTGATTTTTGAAAAGTATCAGCTTCTTCCCAAAATTTTAAAACCTGTATTTCAGCTTCTGATTGCTCACCACGAACCGGTTCTTTTTTAGTTAAATCAGTTTTAGTTAAATCAGCTGAAGTTGATTGACGCATAAAAATTTTATAAAATTATTTTTCCTTTTTATATCTTTTATTAAATATACGACTATAAGGATAGATGTCACCATAAGGGTCGGGTTTGCCATCATCTAAATCAAAATATTCATCTTCATTTATTTTTTTTCTTGAGAACTGCTTATTTTCCGGCGACTGTTTATCTTGCTCAGTTTGAGATTTATCAAAATTTTTATAAACCTTCCCTTTTTTAGCCTTTTTCGCCCTAATTTTTTCCGCAGCCGCCATCTCTTCATCTAATTTTATTTTATCATCACACACTTTTCTATATTTCATGTATAGTTCAGCTGTCGCTAAATATTCTTTTTCATCAAAAAGTTCAGGAAAAACTTTTTTAGAATATTGACGTCTTTTTTCTTCTCCCGGCTCTAATCGACGAAAAATAACATCAAACTCTTTATAACGTTCATCGTATTTATTTATTTCTTCGGCAAAGGGTGTAAAATCATCTGGAGTTAACTGATCATTTCCTTTAGCAAGCAACTTAGCTCGTAAAACTGCTAGCTCTGATTCGGGCAATTTAATTCCGGGGATGAGTTTTATAAAAACGCCTCTCCTTGGTTTCTTTTCAACTTCTGATTCGGGCTGAGTTTTCAACTCCGGTTCTGATTCAAGCTTGGGCTCTGATTGAGTTTCTAATTTCAACTCTTCAGATGTCTTTTCCGGCTGTGCCTCAACCTTATCCTCAACCTTATCCTCAACCTTATCCTCAATCTTTCCCTCTGCAACATTTTCTTCAACCTGATTTTCCTCAATTTGACTCTCTTCAACCTGATTTTCCTCAATTTGACTCTCTTCAATCTTTTCCTCAACTTTTTCTACGGATGGCTCATTTTTTGGCTTAGCTTCATCAAATATTTTTAAAAAATTTAGTTGTTTCCCAAACATATTTTTTATTTATTTGTAAAAATCTTTATGCTCTAATTATACCGCTCTAACCAGTCTTGTCAAGCTAAAACTAGCGTATTTTCGGGCATTTTTAGCTATTTTCGCTCTAATTAAAAAACCACTTAGACTCCAAGATAAGCGAATTTAAACAGAAAAAAACACCTAGGCTCCATAATAGCTACGATAGTCAAATTAAAAAAGCCTCGGATTTAATTAAATCCGAGGCAAAAAATCAAAGGTCAAAAAGCTAAATCCAAATTGTCAAAATTTAAAAAACCTAAGAGCCGGAAGCTGGCGGGAGTGCAAACGCAAGCCCGATGCGATCTACTTTATTGGTAGAAATATCAAAATTTGAAGCCAATAAAGAACCGCCATTACGACAACTAATACCAAGTAATAAAGGCTTGTTATCAGAATCCAAGATAGGCTCATGCATGGTAAAAATCCAGCCCAGACCCATGAGCTTCATTTCCGCATCAGAGAAAGCCTCACGAATAAGACAGGTAACTTCAGCATTTGGTGCTACAAATTTAGAATTCGCTACTTTAAAACGAATATTTTTTATTCCCCAATCGCTGAACAAACCAATATTATTATCGCAAAACATGTCTTTGAGTACGACAATTTCGGTTGTTGTGCCTAAACTTGGCTTGAATTCTTTAGAGCAAAGTATGGATGTAGCATAATCGCTCAACTTAAATCCATTATTCATCAGGCGAACAATCCATTCTTTTCCAGTTGTTCTATCACTGGTGACTGAAAAATAGATGCTTCCATCTTGCTCGCGCCATTTTCTCTTAGGTTCCGTAACTAAGGTTTCATCGCGCAGAAAGCGAAGAGCTCCTTCACGACCGCCCAGTTTTTCAACAATAGCATTTAGTTGACCAGCTGTTAAGTCTGCAGATGCAAATTCTGATTTCATAATTTTCTCCTTGCGCCTATTTGCGCTTTTTAGTTTACCCTAATCCGAGCCGGAACTGTAGCCTTTGTGGTTACAGCCATAAAATGCTTAATTTATCATAAAATGCTTAATTTACCATAAAATACTTATTTTAAGAATTTTATGGCTGTAACCAACTTAACCGTAATTTTAATGTGCGATTTAATAAATTATGACATTATAACTAATTTGTCAATTAAATCAATTAGCTTTTAACAGTTTATTTATTTCCACAACACTTTTTATAATTCCTAGCGCCACAGGCGCGTTTGCTTATCTCTGGGACGAGACGGAATTTCAAGCGCCACAACACTTCTTATATTTCTTCCCGCTCCCACAAGGACAAGGATCATTACGTCCTACTTTTTCTCCGCTTTCATTCTTAACTTTTTCCGTTACCAAATCAATCGTATTGCGCCCCTCGGCTTGGCGCTGCATTTCTTTTTGTGCTCCAGAAAATTCTAATTTATTCTCTGATTGGTTGGCAAATATTTTTAAGGCTGAATTTTCCGCCTGCTTTTCCATGGCCATAACCAAACCTTGAGCAGTTTTAAAGATTGAATAAGTAACATTTTTATTTATTAAACCAACTAATTCTTGATATAAACGATAGGCCTCTTTTTTATATTCCACGAGCGGATCTCTTTGCCCATAACCGCGCAAACCGATTCCACGACGCAAATAATCAATCGCCTCTAAATGCTCCACCCATAATTGATCAATAGAACGAATTAAAATTCCTTTTTCAATTTCTTTAAAATCCATGCCCGCTGCGTTGAATTTAGCCTCAAGTGAAGAATATTCCGCTTTTACTTTTTCCTGCAAATAATTAATAATGCTTTCTCGTATAATTTCCGCGCTGCCGCCTTTTTTGACTAACTCATCTAGCTGTGCCTTTAAATCTTCGGCCGTGGAAAATATGGTTTTAACGGTTTCATAAATTTCTTGGATATTCCAATCCGCGCTAGTCTCGGCCGAAGTATGAAAATTAACCACGGCCACTATTTCGTCTTCAATCATGCCTAAAATTATTTCGCTAAGCGACTGCGGAGCATTTTCGTCTTCTTGTTTTACGCCTTCGGCAATCTCAATAATTTCTCGGCGTCTTTTATAAATCGCTGTGCGGTGTTTATTGATAACATCATCATATTCAACTAAATGTTTTCTAATATCAAAGTTATTCCCTTCTACTTTTTTCTGAGCGCTCTCAATGGAATTAGAAATCATTTTATTTTGAATTGGCATATCAGCCGGCACATTCAAAGTCTTCATTAAATTTTTCATTCGATCACCACCAAAAATACGCATTAAATCATCCTCGGTGGAAACAAAAAATTGCGAAGAACCCGGATCACCTTGACGACCAGCGCGACCGCGCAACTGATTATCAATACGTCTTGATTCATGACGTTCAGTACCAATCACATGCAAACCGCCCAGAGCGCGCACTTCTTCTTGCTCTTCTTTGGTAGGCGGATTACCACCTAAAATAATATCAACACCGCGACCAGCCATATTGGTAGCTAAAGTAATTGCGCCTTTACGACCGGCCTGAGCAATCACTTCAGCTTCCTTTTGGTGATTCTTAGCGTTTAACATTTGCGGACGCATGCCTTCGCGCTCCATCAGTTCTGTTAAAATTTCATTTTTCTCAATTGATATTGTTCCGATTAAAACCGGCTGTCCTTTTTTATGGCGCTCCTTAACATCACGAATGACAGCGTTAAATTTATCTAACTCGGTACGATAAATTAAATCATTTAAATCTTGTCGGACATTGGGGCGATTGGTAGGGATAACAATTGTTTCTAAATTATAAATCTTATAAAACTCCTCAGCTTCGGTAACCGCGGTTCCAGTCATACCAGATAATTTTTTATACATTCTAAATAAATTTTGGAAAGTAACGGTTGCCATGGTTTGGGATTCTTTTTGTACCTTCACGCCTTCTTTAGCTTCAATGGCTTGATGTAGTCCTTCGCTGTAACGACGACCAGGCATTAAACGACCGGTAAATTCATCAACAATCACAATCTCTCCATCTTTGACCACATAGTCTTTATCGCGCTTAAATAAAACCCGCGCTTTTAGGGCTTGTTCTAAATGATGAACTTCTTTTATTCCTCCTTCCACATAAATATTACCCAAACCCAACATTTTTTCGGTGCGGGCAATACCGCTTTCAGTTAAAGTGGCGGCGCGCATTTTTTCATCAACATTATAATCTTCATTTTCTTTTAGCACTTCCACTAAACGAGCAAACTTAGCATAACGATCACCTGATTCTTCCGCAGGAGCGCTAATAATCAACGGGGTGCGCGCTTCATCAATTAAAATAGAGTCAATTTCATCCACAATGGCATAATGAAGCGGTCTTTGAACAGTTTGTTCAAGTGTATAAACCATATTGTCGCGCAAATAATCAAAACCGAATTCATTATTGGTGCCATAAGTTATGTCACAATAGTAGGCCTCGCGACGAGGGATGCGGCGAAAATTTTGCAATCGTTTATCAAACTGACTATCATCAACATATTCCGGATCATAAATATAAGCATTATCATGCACTATCACACCGGTTGTTAAACCTAACGCATAATAAACCGGCGCCATCCAACCGGCACCCACCCGTGACAAATAATCATTAACCGTAATTAAATGCACGCCTTTGCCTTCTAAAGCATTTAAATATAAAGGCAAAGTCGCCACTAAAGTTTTACCTTCACCGGTTTTCATTTCCGCAATCTGGCCACGATGCAAAACAATTCCACCAATCAGCTGCACATCATAATGACGTTGACCAAGAACGCGACGCGCCGCTTCTCTAGTAGCGGCAAAAGCAAAAGGCAAAATATCGTCCAAGCTCTGCCCCTCACTGAGTAGCTTTTTAAATTCCGCACTCTTATTTTTCAATTCTTCAGCACTTAGTTTTTCAAATTCTGGTTCCAATTCGTTTATCTGCTCAATAATCGGGCTCATCTTCTTGATAATCTTTTCATTTGGATCAGGAAAAAGTTTGCTAAAAATACTCATAATTTTTCTATTAATAACCAAAAAATAACCAAAATTGAGGTTTTGATTTATAAGTTTAGTATAATACTAATTTTTAATAAAATAAATATTGACAAATAAATAAAAAAATTACAATAAAAGCCCGCAGAATTGATTCCAGGGCTTTATTATTAACTTGAGGCTTTATTATGAATCCGGGGTTTTATTATTAACTCTAATTAACTACAAATCTAGATCTTCCCTCTTTTCTTATCAATCAACTTTTCTTTATATTTCTTTATTACCAATATCATATGATCCTTAACCTTATCAATCGCCTTATACATATCCTTCTCGGTTTTTTCCACACGCAAAACATTTTGCGGTACTTGTAAATTAGCTTCGGCGCGAAATATCTCACCCTTATATTGTCCGCCAATCGCTTTTTCAATTTCAAAATCACAATTAATCACTTTAACCCGTTTGCCTAAATATTTTTCCAACATGTTCATTTTGTTTTCAATGTAATCTCTTAAGGCGTCAGTTAATTCTAAACGCGATGCTTTGATTTGGACTTTCATATATTTTATTTAATAATTAGTTAATTAAAACAGCTTTATTAAAACAACTTGCAACTTGATTGTTAGAACAACTTAATTATATCTTTGTAGGTAATAAAAATGATTAAAGCGATAAGTAGCAAAAAGCCAATATTATGAGCAACCGCTTCAATATCACGCTTGACTGGTTTCCCCTTCACTTTTTCAATTAATAAAAACAAAATTCGTCCTCCATCCAGCGCGGGAAAAGGCAAAATATTAATAATGGCCAAATTTAAAGATAATAAAGCGACAAATTGCAGTAAATAAACAAAACCTAAACTGGCAGCTTGACCAGTAATGTTGGCGATTCCCACTGGGCCGGCAAATTCTTGGCTAACTGATTCACCACTCACTAAATTACCGATTAAATTACCAAAGGCTAAGACGATTTCTTTGAGCATCCAACCGGTTGTTTTAGCGCCTTCAATAATGGCGCTAAACAGCGGATAACGCACTGTGCCGGCTGCCATAATACCAACGCCAATCACGCCGTGACCTTCTGATACTTCTTCCGGAACAACCACAATAGTCATTTCGGTTTGTTCACGATCAACTAACAACGTGACTTCTTGACCAGCCAAAGGCGAAATCATAGCCTGCATATCTTCCTCTAAAGCCACTTCTTGACCATTAATCGCTTTAATAAAATCACCGGCCCTAAGACCAGCGACTTCAGCCGGTGAATCAGCGCGAACATCAATAATCGCGACCATGGCATTGCTAACCCGTGCACTGCTGCTTAAATCGGACGTGGCTTGCGGCATACCAATCAAATAACCAACCGTAAATAAAAACCAAGCCAAAACAACATTCATGATTACACCAGCCGATAAAATGAGCATTCTCTGCCAGACTTTTTTAGCCGCAAAACTATCAGCCTCTTTATCACCGTTATCATTCTCGCCCTTAATCTTAACAAAACCACCAATCGGCAACCAGTTGAGCGAATAAATAGTTGAACCTGACTGAGGCACTGCGTCTTCCAGTGTGCTGCTTTCTAAATCCTCATAAGTAGTTTTGCCAAACACTTTGCGCCACTTGCCAAATTTATTTTTATAAAAACCAACCATTCGGGGTGGAAAACCAAAACCAAACTCATCCGCGCGCACTCCTAAGCGTTTAGCAGTGACAAAATGACCCAGCTCGTGAGCGAATACTAAAACCGATAGTACTAAAATAAAAATAATAATTGTTGACAGCATGTAATTAAAATTAGATTTCCTTTATGTCCATCAAACTTCCCTGCGTCCACATTAGACGTCCATCAAACTTCCCTTGTATCCACATTAAGTGTCCATTAAATTTCCATTATATCCTGCTCTTTCTTGTCGCGCAAATCTTTTAACTCTTCATTTTTCTTAGTGGAAAATTCATCCAACTCTTTAACGAATCTGAATTTCTGATCTTCACTGATTTCTTTGGCTTCAAAAGCAGCTTCAATCGTATTTTTTACATTTTCTCGGGCTTGACGCAAAATAATACGCGTTTTTTCCATTCTTTCATTTAATTTCTTGACTAACTCCTTACGATTTTCCTCAGTTAAAGCCGGCACAGTTAATCTAATTTTGTCCCCTTCATTAATTACTCCTAAACCCAGGTCAGCGTCAACAATGGCTTTTTCAATATTTTTTAAAATATTTTTATCCCAAGCACTGACTAAAATATTTCTGGCATCAGACACATTAATATTGGCTACGGTATTAAGCGGATTTAAAACTCCGTAGGCCTCAACTTGCACCGCCTCTAAAATAGCGGGATTAGCGCGCCCGGTTCTTAAATTCCCGATTTCTTTTTTAAAAAACTCTAAAGCATTGGTAAATTCGCCTTGTTTGGCATTTAAATAATCGTTCATATATTTTTTATTTATAATTTATTTAGTTATCACAGCTGTTCCCAAATAAAGATTATTGGGATAGTCAAAATCCACAATTAATTCTTGACCGGAACGATGAGTCGGTAACTTCTTCGTAGTCCAAGTAACACCACCATCAGTTGAGCGGAAGAAAGTAGTATTGGTCACATAGAAAATATTACTAGAATCTTTGGGATTAACTGCCATGGAATTAATAACCGCTTCTTTTTCTGGTTGAATCAATTTAATCTTCTCCCAAGTTACACCATTATCCTGCGAACGCACCATGGCTTGATTAGCGGCAATAAACATAGTTCCATCTTTCGCGCAAACCACAAAATCACGGAAAGTTTTGCCTAAATCATATTCTTTCAAAACCGGATTTAAATCAGTCCAACCGCTAATGGCAAAATTGAGTCCAATATCATCGGAGAGGTCAGGATTGGTTTCGGAGTTAGTATTAAAACTATAAATCTTGTTGCGCATAGAAGCAACAAAAATTAAACGACTATCAACCGGAGAAACAATTAATTGTTTGATCCCTTCATTTAAACGCTGAATCGTGCGCCAAGAAGAACCAGAATCAATGGTCTTAATGATTTCCCCGCGCGAAGTGCCAATATAGACATTGCGTGGATTATAATGGTCAATGGCAATGGTATTAATTGTGACACCTGTATTATTGTCGTAGAAAACAACTTCAAAAGTGCGCGCGCAATCTTCAGAACGATACAAATTATTCGCGACAGCCGCGTAAATAATACATTTATTTTTCGGATCTACCTTAACATCGTTAATGGCGGCCGACGGCAAGCCCTTCACTTTAATCCAACCATCTTGAACAATGTTATAAGTATAGTACAAACCATTTTCCCGCGTCGCCAAATAAACTGCCTTACTATCTTGCGGATCAATCGTCATTGTCTTTACATTCACATCGCGAATACTTTGTGGTTGGCCAACTGTAGCCATAGCAACCGCTTCGCGCCAAGTATCACCGCTATTAACCGAAAGAAAAACACTGGCATCAGGCACTTCTTTTTTATTGGTGGTGGAAACTGTGCAAGCAGATAAAATAAGCGGAACGAGCACAAATAGAGCCAATAAACTAATTTTTTTGTTAGCGGATTTAAATGATTTAAATGATTTGAATAATGAAACCTTCATATATTTAATTATAAATTAATAATTAATTGTTCTAAAACTAAACGAGGATTAACATTGGCGCTGATATATTCTCTGGCCATGGCCGATAATTTAAAACGTTCTAAAATAAAAAGGGTAAAATTATCTTGCTCTTTTTCCGGACCAATAATTTTTTCTATTTCTTTAGTGGCCGTATCTAATTCAATTTTTAGAGCTGAATGTTGAATTTTTTCCGGTTGATTAAAATGAATTAATAATAAATCGCGCAATAAACCCTCAACCATGCTTAAAATCTCCTGGGCTCCCTTAGTTGCGGTGGCGCTATAAGTTTTATCAATAAATATTTTATCCAATACTTCTAAACGGCTATTAATTCCCAGAGGAAAAAGCGTTAAAAAAAGAGTGGCTTTCTCTAAATAATTGGCATATAAATCAGCATTTTCCAAAAAACGCACCGCTTTTAAAGGACGACCCAAAGATAAATTAGCCAAATCTTTAGCCAAGGATCGTTGCGCTTGATATTCACTAATTAAAAAATCATAAATCGTTTCCGCCTTAACCGGTTGAAAGTATAATTTCTGAGCGCGCGATAAAATAGTGGGCAACAGAGCTTCTTCGTTTTCAGCAATTAAAATTAAAATCACTTTTTCGCGCGGTTCTTCTAGGGTTTTTAAAAGAGCATTTTGCGCTTCGGTCGTTAAGGAATCCGCTTCTTTGATAATGCCAATTTTATATGAATCTAAAAATGAGCTTAGACTGAGAGCTTTAATCAATTCGCGCGTTTGCTCAATTGAAATTGATTTTTTCTCAGCCTCCGCTTCTAGAATATGTAAATCACTATTTAAACCATCTTTTCCCTCTAGGGCCTCGGCCATTAAATTACGAGCAAAAGCCAAGGCAATCGTTGATTTTCCTAAATCATCAGGTCCTAAAAAAATATAAGTTTGCGCCGGCTTCTTACTTAAAACCACGCGATTTAAAAATTCTACGTTTTTTTCATTGCCAATTTTGGGCCAAACTGGCTCAGACATAAGAAATAAATTAAACGA
>DAONYH010000009.1:19450-23057 GCA_035414245.1 bacterium
TTTCATTGCCAATTTTGGGCCAAACTGGCTCAGACATAAGAAATAAATTAAACGAATCTAAAGCAACAAAACTTTTTTGAAAATAAATTAAACTAATCTAAAGTAACGGAGCTTCCCTTAAATAATTTTTAAATAATGCAACTTCCCTTTTTGGATTACCATTCCCGGTTTTAATTTAAAATCCGCGTCTTTTATAACTTGAGAATCAACTTTTACACCGCCCTGCTCTAAAACCCGACGTGCTTCAGATTTAGAAGTTACTAATTTAGCTTCCAATAACACTGAGAGTAAATCAGGAACGCTTGGTTTTAAAGTAGGAATCTCACTAGGTTGTTTCTTTTTGGAAAAAACATTGATAAAATTTTCCGCTTGCTCTTGAGCGATTTTTTCACTGTGATAAAAAGCAACAATTTCTTTAGCCAATAACAACTTGATATCCCGAGGATTGACACCATTTTTTAAAGAAGTTTCATATTCTTTAATTTTTTCCAGCGGAACACGGGTCAAAAGCGTAAAATATTTAATAATATACTCATCTTTTAAAGACATCAGCTTGCCAAACATATCACTCGCGCTATCCAGTAAATTAACCGTATTCCCCCAACTGGAACTCATTTTGCGTCCATCCAACCCTTCCACGAGTGGATTAGTAATAATATTTTGCGGAGCTTGATTATAATGACGTTGCATTTCTCGACCGGATAATAAATTAAAACGTTGATCAGTCCCGCCGAGTTCCACATCTGCTTTCACAACAACTGAATCATAGCCCTGCATGAGCGGATATAAAACTTCACGTAAAGAAACGCGTGAACCCTTATCTAAGCGGCGACGAATATTATCGCGAGAAATAAATTCATTGATGGAAAAAATATTGGCTTGGCGACAAATTTCCGCGTATTTTAATTTACTAAGCCAAGTGCTGTTATAATAAATCTCACATTTTTTAATATCAACTACTTTCCCGGCCTGCTTAACATAGGTTTTTATATTGGCTTTAATCTCACTTTCTTCCAACATCGGTCTTTCACTGGTTTTATCAGAAGTATCGCCAATCGTGCCGGTAAAATCACCAATAATAAAAACAATTTGATGCCCTAAATTTTGAAAATCGCGCATTTTGAGAAGCGGAATAGAACGACCTAAATGAATATTGGGGCTAGTCGGGTCAATTCCTAACTTGATTCTTAGTTTTTGCCCACTTTTTAATTTGGCTTCCAAATCTTTATAATCAATAATTTCTTCCACTCCCCGACTAAGTAATTCTTTGATTTGCGCTTCGTTTAACTTTATTTTAGCCATATTTATTTAATTTAAGCAGATTTAAAACGCTTTTCCACCCTTAAACCAGGGCCCTTGAGCGCTCAATTTTATTATAGCATATCTAAATAAAGATAGCATAAAAATGATTGATTTTTCAAGTCAAAACTGTTATATTAGCCCTATGGACGCTAAGACAAAAAAACTAATTTTATTATTAGGCGATTTATTGATATTAGGAGGAGCTTTGGCGCTCACTCTTCTTATACGTTACCCACAAAACGATTTTGCGAATCAAATGAGCACGCACCTACCGCGCTTTATTTTTATTTTCATAATTTTTATTTCCACAATCTATATTAACGGTCTTTATGATTTAAATATACATGCTAATAGTCGTAAATTTTTAAGTCAAACTTTTAATACCATCATCGCTGCTGGTTTAATTTCCATTATTTATTTTTACATTAGCATCTCTTCTGAAATCACTCCCCGCACCAACTTAGTCATTTTTCTTGGTTTATTTTTAGCACTATTTTATTCTTGGCGCCTACTGAACGGCAAAATCAGTAAATCAATCGCTAAATCCGGCCTGGCCATAATCGGCGAAAATGAAACAAGCCAGCATTTAAAAGAAGAATTGATAAAAAACGTGGGGGCGGGCTATCATTTAGAATTAACCGTTAAAAATGAAGCTGGTTTTCCTGAATTAGCCAGCCAAGTAGTAGCCGGAAAAATTAAAACCATTGTTTTGTGTGATAATTTTAACTCCAAAGAAACCGGCACCTTTTTATTATCCCTACTTCCCTTGCAAGTAAGTGTTTTAAGTTATCCTGATTTTTACGAAATTTTAACCGGTAAAATTCCCGTAGAAGCAATTGGGGCTAATTGGTTTTTAGATAATTTAAAAGAAGGGGGTAAAAACTATTTTCAAGCTTTCAAGAGAATGATTGATCTATTAGCCGCGGTTTTTATTTTTAGTGTTAGTTTTATTTTTTGGCCTCTTATTGCTTTAGCGATTAAACTTGAAAGTCGGGGCCCGATCTTTTTCTGTCAAGAAAGATTAGGACGTCAAGGACGAAGATTTACCATTATCAAGTTTCGCACCATGAGACAAGAAAACAATAATCAAGAATTAACAACTTTAGGTGATAAGCGAATTACACGTTTAGGTAATTTTTTACGAAAAACCCGATTAGATGAACTGCCTCAAACCATTAATATTATAAAAGGGGAAATGAGTTTTATCGGACCCAGACCAGAACGACCAGAACTGGTGGCAGAGTTAGAAGAAGCTATTCCCTTTTACAATATGCGCTTAATTGTTAAGCCCGGACTAACCGGTTGGGACCAAGTGTCAGGCGAATATCATTCTCCGAGCAAAGAAGACACGCTCAAAAAATTGCAGAACGATTTATTTTATATAAAGAACCGCTCTTTATTCTTAGACTTTGTTATTTTCTTAAAAACAATAGCAACAGTGTTTGGGAGAGGGGGGAGATAGGGGATGGAGAATTTAAGTGGAATAATTTTAACCAAAAATAATCAGCGCACTATCGCTTCTTGCCTTAATTCAATCACTTCCTTAATTAAAGAATTAATAATTATTGATGATTTTTCAACTGATAGTACTTTAGAAATAATTAAGCAAATTTATCCAGAAGTAATAATCAAACAAAAAAAACTTGAACGTTTTGATGAACAAAGAAATTACGGAATTAGTCTGGCAAATAATAATTGGATTTTAATGATTGATTCGGATGAAGTTATTACTCCAGAGCTTGCAAATTCCATTAAAGATATTAAAGAAGAAAAAAATATTGTTGCCTATTGGGTAGTAAGAATGAATCAATTATTTGATAAATATATTTCTGAAAAACATATTCACCGACCAATTTTATTTAAAAAAGAACTAAGGTTCTCTTGTCCGGTACACGAAATAATAAAAATAGATAAAAATAAAAAGAAAAAGCTTGCAGGAACGCTCAAACATGAAAATTGGGTCAGTATTTCAGAGAACATGAAAAAAATGAATGACTATTCAAGTCTAATCGCGCAAAAGTGGATAGATCAAAACAGAAATTATAGTAATGTCACTTTATTTTTGTTTGCAATCGCCCTCCCTATTAGATACTTTTTTATTTGTCTATTTAAAAAAAAATTTTATAAAGCTGGTTTATTTAATGGTATTTTTTATTCTTTCTTTGAATCTTATTGGTGGTTAGCAGTAATATTTAAATATAAGGAAAAACAAAAGAAATGAATCAAACATTAATTACAATTATCACTTGCACCTTAAATAGCGAAAAATATTTAGGAGAAAACATTGAATCAGTAAAAAAGCAGA
>DAONYH010000010.1:0-21175 GCA_035414245.1 bacterium
GAGCCAACATCTAAGCCGGCGATAATATTATCCTTCATAAAATTAACAAACTAAACTTTAATAAAAATACCGCAATATTTTATCAATATTATTTGCTGTTATTATTATACAAAATTTTACAAGTTTTAACAATTCTAAAGCAACTGTAAATACCAATTTATAATCTGTTCACCATAAATCAAGGAAATTGTCGCCCCCAGCACTAAAAAAGGACCAAAAGCAATGGCTGATTTCATTTTCTTCTTCTTAATTAAAACTAAGCCTATACCCACGATTGCCCCAATTATAAAGGCTAACATCAGCGCAAGAATTAAAAGACCCATTTGTGGTAGCAGAACACCAATCAGCATTCCTAGCCAAATATCGCCTTCACCCAGACCACGCCCAGAGGTTGCTACATATATAAACCAAAAATAGGCAGCACTCAAAGCGCCAAAAATGATTAAATTTAGGAAAGGTACGCCTAAAAGTAAATTTAAAATAAAAACAATGACAATCATCGGCCAAACAACCACCATAGGCACCAATTGCCAGCGTAAATCATAAATAAAAACGATAACAAAAGTAATGATTACTAACCAATCTCTTAAAAGTAAAAGTAATAATTGCGGTGAATCATGATTTTTTAAAAATGTGAGAATAAAAAGCAAAGCGGTAAAAAATTCAACTAAAGGATATTGCCAAGAAATTTTTTTTTGACAATGACGACAACGAGCGCGCAGAATAATAAAACTTAAAAGCGGAATATTGTCATACCAAGCAATCTGCTTAAAACAACGAGGACAAGCCGAGCGACCCATTAGACTGGTTTCTTTATAAAGACGCCAAACCAAACAATTAATAAAACTGCCGAACACTAAACCAATAACCGCAACAAAAAAAACAAAAGAAGTTTCCATATATTATTCAAAATTATAAATTGTTTTTAAATTTTCCAGCAAAAAAATATTTTCTCCCGGGGCTAATTTTTTTACTTTTTCAATTTCTAGCATCGCTTCATCGTTTAAACCTCTCTCAAATAAAATCGCCGCCGCCGCCAGTGGCCAATTATAATCAGTGGGGCTAGCTGTTTCTCCTTTTTTTATATATTGCAAAGCTAAATCAAATTCACCACGTAAATAATAAGTATCAGCTATTTTCTTAAATAAAGAATAATCTTCCGGTCGATAACGAAATGCTTCTTGAAAAAATTTTTCAGCGCGAACATAATTCTGATTTACTAAATAAGCTTCACCTAAATTATTATACATCAAATATTTATAAGTAGCGGCTACTCTTTTATGTTCATCATTTATAAATTCACTATTTAAATCCGGCAAACAAAAATCGGTTAATTGATAATAATTTTCTGCTAAAGCCAAATCACCTTTTTTTACCAAATACAAACCATGATTTATATAACCAAGAGGCCAATAGGGGGTAATTTTTTCTATTTCACTAAAATAATATTCCGCCGCCTTATAGTCTTTTAAGCAAGCAGCAATTCGAGCTTTTAAAAGTATATTTTTATAACCATGTTCGGGCAAAGCAGTATAAATAAGCGCTAATTTATTAACTAAGATTTTTTCTTCAGCTTTATCCCTAAAATTACTGTAAGAACAAAAATTAGCCAAATAGTTTCCTAAATAAGAATCATAACTATTCATCTGAATCGGATTAATTTTTAATTTAACAATTTTTTCTCGCAACAAACTGGCGCGGACAAATTCCATTTTATTAATGGCCGCCTTAATTTCATTTTGATAATAATCAGCGATAATTGTTTTTCTGGCCTGTTCAAATTGATAAGCAGCAAAAAATATTAAAAGCAAAGCAATAAAAAGCGGACCCAATCTTTTTAAAAAAGGCGCTAAATTTCCTGTGCGCTTAAAATAAATTTTTCTCCCTAATTTTTTTATTTTTTCCGTTAAAAATATTCTCCTAAAAAATAAATTTAATTTAGACTGACGAAAACTAAAGTTAATTTCTTCGCTCGCACCCATAACGGCCAGTAGAGCAAAGAAAAGCCAAAAATAAACTTCGCCAACCACAATTATAAAACTAAACAAAAGCGAAATTAAATAACCGATTATTCCCGCCATTAAAGCAATGGCCAAACTTTTGTCTTTATTCAATTTTATTTGTTGCCAAGCTAATTTTAAAATTGAATAATACCACAAAGTAAACAAAGCTAAACCAATCGCACCAGTCCAAAGTAAAATATCTAAAACTATATTATGCGCCCGATCAGTGTTAGAGCTCACATCACCATAAATTCCCCAATCACGTTCATAGTAACGAATAAAAACTTCTTCACTATTTTCTAAACCATAACCAAAAAAAGGTTTAGCAATCGCGGCATCGGCGGCGGCTTGAAAAAAATAAACTCGGGCTGCTAAACTCCCTTTTTTTAAATTAAATGCTTCAGACAATCGTCCGGGATTAATCATTTCCAAAGTAAACAAACCAGACACTCCTAAAACAATCACTCCCAAAATAACAACTAACTTAATTTTTTTATTTAATTGGCTATGAAAAAATAAATATAAACCAAATAAAGCGATTACTGCTAAGAAAGCTAAGAGACCACCCCGACTGGAAGTAAAAAATAAACAAATAATCTGAATTAAAGCCAATAAACTAAAAAAGAAACGCAATAAAAAACGCCGACTAACATAGGCTAAATAAAAAGCTAATGGAATAACTAATAATAAAAAGGAAGCGAGAAAATTTGGTTGACCTAAAGTAGAAAGCGTTCGTCCGGTTAAATATGGTGGCTCTGGCCAAGTCAAAAAATCAATGTTCATAATTTGCAAAATTCCATATATGGCGACTAAGGACCCGGACAAGGTGGCAACAATTATAATTCTTCTGATTTTAGCTAATAATAATGAAGAAAAACCAAAGTAAGGATCAGCTAAATAACGATCAAAAAACAAATTAGCAAACATTAAAGCAGCAAAAATAAAATAAAATAAAAAACTAATCAAACCCTGTTGACGTTCATAAGAACCAAAAAAACTTTGCTGCCAATCAAGAGAAAAAAATAAAGAGACACTCAGACCAAGTAATAATAAAATGGCAAAGAAAAAATATTTTTTGAAAGCTACTTTTAAATTTTTAAAAACCACTGCGTAATTCCCTTCATTGGGTGAAAAATAAAAATAAATAATAAATCGAAAAACAGAAAAAATTAGCAATAAGCAAGTTAAGCCTCTAAAAACGGCTGACTTACTTAATTCAAACATGTTATAAGTCGGAAATAAATAAGAAAACCAAAGCGGAACAAGAAAAATAATTAGTAAATAAATAGTCTCTAGAGCCGCTTCGTTTATTCTTTGTAAAAATTTAAAATTAAACTTTAGCTTGTTGTTCATGAGAGATAACTTTAATTTCTTAAAACTAAAATTAAATAAAAATTAAATAAAAATTAATTAATTAAGCTTTATTTAAACTTTATTTAACTAACTTAATTATAGCAAATAAAATGGGGCCAGAAAAAGGCCCCAAAATGAAAAATAAATTATTAATCAGATAATCTCTCAGATGATTAGGCGGTCTTTGATTGCTTCTTTTTCGTAAAATTATACCAAACCACCAAGAGAGGACTGGCGATAAAAATAGAACTATAAGTTCCGACAAAAATACCGATTAAAAGCGCTAAAGCAAAATCTTTAATCGTATCGCCTCCAAACAATAAAATAGCGGTTAAAGCTAACATAGTAGAAACCGAAGTACATACTGAACGAAAAAGAGTTTGATTGACACTCGTGTTAACTGTATTTTCAAAATCTTCATGACTTCTAGGCAAATTATCTCGAATACGATCAAAAACAACGATGTTATCACTTACACTATATCCTAAAACAGTTAAAATAGCGGCAATAAATGGCGTGTTAATTTCAACATAGAAAAAATGACCAAGAAAGGCAAAGGCGCCAAGGGTAATAATCACATCATGAATTAAAGCAATAATCGCTGTCACACCATATTTCCAGGAAACGACTGGTTTAGAAACGCGACGAAAAGCTAAGGAAATATAAACAACAATCATGATTAAAACAATCAATGAAGAATTAAATGATTTGCTTTTCAACTCTTTACCAACTGACGGACCAACTAAATCAAGTCTTAATTCTCTAAAGGACGCACCCTCTTGATTATCAGCTAAATTTCCTAATTGCGTTAAAATCTTTTGATGAGTATCTTCGCCCGTATCTTTATAGCGTAAAATATAGGTATTATCTTCAGTCGGCTGAATTACTAAATTATTAATATTTATCTCACGCAAACTATCTTGAATCTCCGTAATCGTCGGCTGATAATTGATAAATTCCGCTTCCATTAAACTTCCGCCGCTAAAATCAACTCCGAAATTAAGGCCCCAGCGAAATAAAGCAAAAATTGAAATAACAATTAATATCCCGGAAATACTTAGAAATATTTTACGTTTTTGAATAATCGGATAATTCATATAATTTATTTACTAGACTAATGAATATATTATTTATTAACAGTGGAATTAACAGCGGAATTTTTAACTCCCAACAACCAACGTTTTTTTTCTGACCATTCACCCAAAATTAAAACTAATAAAGTTCGGGTAATTACAATCGCGCTAAATAATGAAACTGAAACACCAATAAATAAAGTCGTACCAAAACCTTTAACTGAGGAAGTGCCAAAAAACATTAAAATCAAACAAGTTAATAAAACGGTGATGTTACCATCACGAATTGACGGCCAAGCGCGTTTAAACCCGTCGGTTAATGATTGACTAACTGTCTTGCCCAATTTTAATTCTTCTTTCATGCGGGCAAAAATTAAAATATTAGCGTCAACCGCCATACCTAAAGATAAAATTAAGCCGGCAATACCGGAAAGTGATAAAGTAATGGGCTTCACTGTATAAAAGAATAATAAAATACCGATCAAAATAAAGAGAAGGGCTAAGGAACTATCAAATATTTTTAAATCATTAAAGACATAAAAAATTAGGGCGATCATTAAAAATATAAACGGCAGTGCTACGCCAACCGGGACTACTTTAAAAATTGCCAACATGATTAAACCATAAGCCGTCAAAGAAATAACCGATATTAAACCCGGCAAACGGAAAACAATAATCATAAAAATAGAAACCAAAAGCAAACCAATAAACCCGGCTTTTAAACTACTATCAATTGACTGAGAACCTAAGCTAGCCTCCACTGTTTTTTGTGACACTAAAGAAATTGGGACTGGCAAAGCGCCAGAATTTAAACGTTTTACGAGCAAACGCGCTTCTTCAACATTAAATTGTCCTGAGATAACCGCTTTTCCGCCAACAATTTTTTCGTTCACTGTTGGCGCGCTGATTACATAACCATCCAAAAAGATAGCTACCGGGTGACCAACATTACGCGCCGTAATATCTTCAAAAAGTTTTGCTCCCTCATCATTAAATTCTAAGGAAACTTCAGGCGTACCATCATTAGGATTAAATTGTAAAACCGCTCTTTTTAAATATTTACCGGTCAGCTCGGTATTTTTCCAAATATCCGCTTCACGGGCAAGCGGAGAATTAGCATTGGTTTGTCCTAAATCAATTTCAGCCAAACCTTCTTGAAGATTATTTTCATCCAGTACAATTTCAATTGGTGTTGCTGTATTTGTTTCATTGGTTATAGGTATAATATTAGCATCTATGCTGGTATCTGCTTCTAAAGTATTATTAGCTGCTTCTAGGGCGGTAAAATCTTGTTCTTTAAATTCAAGAATTGGAGTTTCACCAATCATTTTTATTGCTTCCTCAACATCTTTTACACCAGCTAACTCAGCAATAATACGATATTCATTATTAGCACCACGATTAACTTGAATAATCGGTTCACTTACACCAAAGGCGTTAACACGTCTTTCAATTACATCTCTGACTGATTCCATGGCATCACCACGATCGGCTAAAGCAATATTTTCTACATCCGCTTCATAAACTAATTGTGTTCCTCCTTGTAAATCTAATCCTAAATTAAAAGGTAATTCCGGCATCTTAGGTAAAATAACCAATTCGTTCGTTTTATCTTCTAAAAAATAAGCGAACTTATTGTAATAATTACCGCCCGTAATTAACGCAGCGGTTAAAACAAAAATTATAATTAAGGCTAAAACCCAACGATTCTTCGCCTTAAAAGATAATTTGGCAATTTTTTGTGCTAATGACATATAAACTTTAAAGATAAGGCCGGTCTCTTGAAACCGGCAAATATTAGTGGATAACTCAAACTTGCCTTTATCTTATGACAATTATAAATAAAAATCAAGCTTAATCTTTACAAAAAGGTCATTTTTTCTTATAATTATTCTATTAAAACTTAAATCTTTAATAAAATAGTGGAATTTAAACTTTTCAAGTCAAAATCTAGTCAAAATCAAGTCTAAATCGCTATTTTTACAAAAATTATGTTACTTATTCCAACTGTTATTGAAAAAGAAGGGCAAGTTGAAAGAGCTTACGATATATATTCGCGCTTGCTCAAAGATAGAATAGTTTTTTTAGGCGATCCAATTGATGACCGAGTCGCTAATATTATTATTGCTCAACTTTTATTTCTTGACGCCCAAAGTAAAGACAAAGATATTAAATTTTATATCAATTCTCCAGGCGGCTCAGTGAGCGCCGGCTTAGCTATTTACGATACCATGCAACTTGTTAAATCTGATGTCTCAACAATCTGTGTTGGTCTAGCAGCCTCTATGGCTTCTGTGCTCTTGGCAGCGGGAACACCGGGAAAAAGATTTGCCCTGCCAAATAGTGAAGTGATGATTCATCAAGTAATGGGTGGAGCTGAAGGTCAAGCTTCGGACGTGAAAATAAGAGCAGAACATATTTTGAAAACAAAAACTAAAATGAATAAAATTTTAGCTTTCCATACTAAACAAAAAGAGGCAACTGTGGAAAAAGATAGTGATCGTGATTATTTTATGACGGCTGAAGAAGCCTTGAAGTACGGTATAGTTGATAAAGTGATAAAAAAATAATAAAAATAAAGAAAACAAAAAACCCGTTTAACCACGGGTTTTTATTTGGAAAAAATAATTTTTAAATTTAAACTACAGAATTTATTAAGGAGAAAATTTAATTGGCAATGGGTATTTAATTAACAACGAAAGAATTTATCATCATTTCAAAAATATTAGGATAGGCTAAGCGACCAGCAATAATCGGGATATAGGAAATAACATAAATATTACGTCTATTGCTATCAGTTAAATAAAAATTCAAACCGCCTTCACCCATAACCCCTTCCCAATTTTTTCCCTGTTTCAGACGTTCATAGGCATTACCTTCATCCGGAAAAGTTTCTTCATACCAACTAAGAATATTTTGTATCTTGGCGTTATCTTGCGTAGAAATTTGAATTAAAGAATTATCAGGTGCTGAGATAATAATGGTAAAATTATTATTTAATGACTTTAAGTCCCAAGTCGCCGGATATAGAACAGAATAATTACCAGCACTATTTTGATGACGGGCAATAAAACGACTGTCAGCTAAACGGCCTGAACCTAATGGATCATAACCATTAAGAATCTCCGTTAAGTCAGAATGACCATCATCATCTGAATCAGCTAATTCGGGATTAGTATTTAGAGCTTGTTCTTCATCATCGGTTAAACCATCGTTGTCAGAATCAAGAACCGGCAAAACTTCCTCTTCTTCTGATTCTGAATTTTCCGTTTCCGACGTTGTTTCCGGGCTGGTACTGGTACTAGTGGAAGAATTTTCCGGAGAATAAACATCAGGTGAAACTACTTCAACAGAAATTGGACCCATATCTGGCGTTTCTGCTGTATCAGTAGTTATGTTGCTTTCCGTAGTTTCATCTTCCTCATTATTGGTTTCTACGCTAGAGGTGGCAACTAATTGAGTGGTTGGTTGACTATAAATTGGTGTCGGGGTTGGCTCAGCTTGCGGTTTAATAAAAAAACGATAACCAAAATAAAATAGAGCAATAATCAGAGCTACTCCTAAAATAATAATTAATAAACCGACTTTTTTAAAATTACTTTTCCCGGCGCCGTCCCCCATGGATTTCATAAAACCACCATTATTCGCATTATAATTACTACCACTGCGAATATACGAAGACTTACTAACACGAGTGCGATTAGGCATGTTATGAACAATTATATCCTGATCTAAATTAGCTTGCGCTGGATTAGCTGGATTAGCTGTTTGTTCATTCTCATTTAATTTTGTTTTTCTGTCTGTTTTCGGTTGAAACATAATTAATTAAAAATTAAAAACAGAAAAATAATTATTACAAAAGTGGTTGTGCCAATTATAAACCACACCCGTAAACTACTCTCACTGGTTTTGGGCATAGCATGAATATCAATCGCTAAGCGGTCTTGCTTATTTGATATTTTTTCTTTATTATTAGATAAAAAATCTGAAGATGCAGGGATCTTCTGCTTGGGATTAGACATACTTAATTATTCTCTTAGTTACTCTAAAAAAATATTTATCGATTTTCATTTCCTGGTAAAAGACCCTCTCCTAAAGGATTATAACCATTTTTTACTTCTTCACCGTCTAAATAACCATCACCATCAGTATCCGGATTTAAAGGATCAGTTTTATAAATCATTACTTCTTCATAATCAGTTAAATAATCATTATCAGAATCTGCGCTCAAAGGATTGGTGCCATAAACTATCACTTCTTCATAATCAGTTAAACCATCATTGTCAGAATCAACTAAATTAGGGTTAGTACCATGAATCAATTCTTGTTCATCGCTCAAACCATCACCGTCTGAATCAACAGCGACTGGCTTAGTTGAGCTAGCGAAAACATCTTCTGGATTAAGTAAATCATCTCCTAAACCATTATCCTGCAAACCATTATCCTGATTATCTTCTGAATCGCTCCCCATTGGCACTTCTCCTTCATCATCGGTTAGCAAGGAAGAATAATTAGAATTTTCGTCTTCTTGATTAGTCGTTAATGAACCTTCGGTTTCGTTGTTAGTGTTTGTTTGTTGCATTGATGTTTGGACAAAATTTGTCTCAACTGGTTCATTATTAGGTTTCATAAACTTACTGTAAGCTAAATAGCCTAGCAAACCAATAACGATTACCACCATAATAACCACCGTAATCAGAAAACCTTTTTTATTTTTCTTTTCTTCAATTTCTTCCAGATTAGAAACTGCTCCTCCAGAAGATAAACCAACCTTACGAGTTACAATGCCTGATTGATCATAGACTGGATTGTTAGCGGCGACTTGATCAGTTTCAGCAAAAATATCATCGACTGGTTGATTAGATTGATTGTTAGATGAATTTTCAAACATACTTTTTATTTTAGCTTTTTATCTTTTTATTATAACCAATAAATAATTTTTTTACTAATTAAAATTTAATCAAGCGTTTCAATGAATGTTTCAATTTCATCTGGATTAACAACCTCTCGCCCCGGTTTGATAATGCGATAAACTTCTGCTTGCCCGGCCTCATCCTTTTTCAAAACTTGAATTTCACTATTAGTATCTAATTCTAGGCGTTGTTTTTCTTCAATACTCATAAACTCGGGGGTAAAGACGGTCTTATCAGAAGTTGGCGTTAAATTCTGATTATCTTTTTTTGGTAAATTTAAGATAAAAATCAAAGCCAATACTGTTATTAATAATAGTGCTAGGACTAGAATAGTTATTTTTTGTTTATTATTCATAAATTAAATATTTATTTTATTTATTCAACCATTACTGGCGGTAATCCTCCGCTACCGCCGCCACCGCCGCCGCCACCTCCACCACCACTAGGAGGAGTAACAGGAACACAAATACCCATCATAGTGCCAAGTCTCCATTCACATTCTGGAGCATAATGAGAGCAGGTTTCTTGATCCGCAAATTGAGAACAGTTAAACCAGCCAGACGGACTAACACATGAGCTATCGGTTCCAGAACAAAAATAACCAGGCAGACAATTAGCGTTAGAATAGCAACCTCTTCCGGGAGGAAGAAGCGGTTCATCAGGATCTGGATCAGGATCTGGGGTAAAACCCGGCTCTAATGGATCATATATTGGATTAGTATAATCAGAACTATTTTTTATACATTCTCCCGAAGAATTCATAGTTCCATCAATAATCGTTGAGCCTAAAGTTGAACGACAAGGATCGCGAAAACAACGCGTCACAGTTTCATTACCATAACACATCATCTTTTTACGACTATGCCAATTATTACTGTCTCTATTCCTACATCTATCTTTTGATCCGGTTGACCCAGCACTGGCAAAAAATGAATTACAACCAGTCGGACAATTGTTAAGACTCAAGAAGCTATTATTACAAGCCGGGTCATCAATTTTAACGATTGAACAACCGAACAAATTGGAATCTCCATAATTACAATATCTAATACTGCTAGCGGTGGCACCGCAACCTGAAAGCTGTCGAGACGTATAACGAACTGTTCGCCACCTGCGATCCCACCAATAATACGAAACATTCGGAACCGTGGCGTCTCCTTCGGTGACTAAAATAGATTTACTTGTTTCCTGAACTTCCCAACATCGTGGACGGCAAACTCCGTTTAAACATTGATGACCATCTGGACAAGGAGCGCCATGACTACAATTAATCGTGATTGGGGAGCCAGTATCTAAGCTGGGCGGTTCACCATAAAAACCAGAGTCGCAATCAAAAGGACAATTTCTGGCTGTTTCATATCTAGTTTGACAAAAAGTATCACCACAGTAACCACCGCCATCTAAAGGTGATTTAAAAACACAATATTTACTACTAGTAATTGGATATGGAACCACTGAGCCGGGCGGCGTATTACATGCATATTGTCTAAGTCTACTACTTGAAGCTGGGTTACTTGTAACACCGGCGTTGCCGTCGCAAGCCTCTCGTCCATCATTTAAAGGTCCTCCCTTACCCTCAGAATTTGGATTTTGCAATGCTCCATCACCACAATAACTATTAGCTCTTAAAGTAAAAGATTTTGAACTGGTAACATTATAATCATTACGAACATTGATGGTGATAGGCGTATTGACAGCTGATTGATAAGAGACACCGTGTAAATAGGCACCAACCGGCAAACTCGTTGGACTGGTTTGAGTTTGCACCCGAGAAATTTGTAAAGCAGACGGCAAAGTATTTGCGCTAGAATATCTTAAGGTAAAATTGCCTTGATTTAATTTTCCTAAATAACAACTATAAGCTCTACCGCTTCGAGATTCTAGAGGACAATTAAAATCTACCAATGGTTTTTCCACGAAAATTTTAATAGTGAAATTTTTAGTGGTGTCAGTTGATCCTGAGCCGACATTAAGACGATAAACTGCTTCTACATCTTGTGAGAAGCTAACACTAGTAGAAATAACACCATGATAATTAACATGCAAAGTATTGGTACCTTCAGTGGTTTGTGTTCTGGTAATTCCCGCATAACCTAATATATCAGGCCCACTAATACGAGTTAAGGAATGACTGGGAATACTGGTTCCGCCAAAAATATAATAACTGAAATCAAATGGTATAGTCGGATCTAAATTATATGCATAGTCGCTGACTTGCGAAGAAATATCAGCTGGGCTAATGACAATTGAAGTTGTCGTTGAAGTACTTAAGCCTAAAGCATCAGTCACGGTGAGACGAACTGAGTAATTGCCAGCATTCCCCGCTCGGGTCGCAAAAACTTTTCTTTGATTAGGATCAGAGGTACTTCTTAAAACTGGTGGAGCGCCTACCCAATTAGGCCAAGAAGAAGTAAGAGGTGTTAATTGCCAAGTTAGAGGATCATTATTTGGATCATAAGCTTGAACAAAGCCATTAAACTCTAGCCCTGAAACTCCCTGTAAATTAACATTAGTAATACGAGGCGCTAAATTACTGGAATCACCAGAGAAAACCACTCCAGAAACAGCACATGAACTTGAAGAAGGATTGTTTGGAGAAAATCGATAACCTAAAGCCGGAATACTGGTATTACTACTTTCTAAAACCGCGCAAAGATTATAATCAGAACCAGAACTATTAGTTGTGTACACTAAAGCATGACTATTATTAGGTAGAGGTAGGATTAAATTATTTAGATTGGAAAAAAATCTCTGTGAATCTTTGTTCCAACAAGTTTTAGGATCAAAACCCGGACAAAGCCCGAGTCGGTTAACTGGATCAATAAAGCTTTGATTAAATTTTAAAGTTGGTAAAAAAATCTCATTCCAACTGGGCCAAAGTGAAGTAGTTACTCCGGGCAAATAAGTACCTGAATCTAAAAGCGGATAACGTCCATTAGTTCCTCGATATTTTGCTAAAGCTTCTCTTAATTCTTCAACCTTGCCAACTCGTTTTAAGTCACGAATAATTTTAGCTTTCACACTATCACAGAAAAAATTAGCCGGACAATCTTCATCAATCAAACAAATTTTTGGTTCTTTTAAAGCGCAGGTTCCAGTACTTAAAGCACAGGTTTGATTAGTTAAACAATCAGCATCCGTCTGACACTTGACCGCTGAAATAGAGCAGTAAGCTGTTTCTTGAGTAAGATTATTATTAAATTTCCAACGAGAAATAATTTGTCCTAAAATATCAATCGTTTTCACGTTGGGATCTTGATTATAAGAAATCAAATAAATATTGGTGTAAATTGTTTTAGTGGCTGGCACAACTTGAGCAGCATTAATGTAAACGGTTCGTCCATCACGTAAGGCTTCATAGCCGTCAACTGTCAAAGCTTGCGGCGAACCAGTGAATCCCTGACTTTCATACCAACGATAAACACTATAATGATTTGGATTGGGAATAATACGGACGCCAATTGCATCACTATCAGTTTGGCTGATGACTTGGGCATGTGCTCCCTGCCAAAGATAAACTAGGGCAAAGAAAAATACTAAAATTACTGTTGATAAGACAAGAGCAATTTCTTTATTTTTGTTGTTGCTCATACTATTAATATATTTTATTGATTTCTAATTTATAGTAATAACTATTTCGGCTGATTTATTACTTTCATTATTATAACGATCAAGCGCGGAAACGGTGAAATAGTTTTGTCCCGTGCTTAAACGATTTTTTTCTAAGGTCAAAGAGGTAACTCCAGACGTTGAATCATAGGATTCGCCATAAAGGCCACTGATAATACCACGGTAAAGTCTATAGTAATTTGCATCAGCATCAACTCGATTCCAAGTAAATCTAATTGAATCACCTAAATCTTCATAGTTAAAGTTGGTGGGTACTTGAGGAGCAGTTTGGTCAGTAGGTGTAGCTGATCTTTCACTACTCAAAATACTCTCGGCTTTATTGGCAGAAACTGAAGAAAGACGAAAGACGTAAAGCTGATTATTTTTTAAACCAGTAACTGTTGCTCGACAGGGAGAAGTCGCGCAAGCCGTAGATCGACTAACCTCTAAATAATTATTTACCGCTTTTCCTGCCTCACCATAATATATTTTATAAGAAGCAGCTTGAGCACTAGTGGCATTCCAAGAAATAGTTACCTCACCACCGTTAGTAGTGTCCGTAGCGGAGATTATTTCTGCAACTGATGGTAACTCTTCACGGAAGAAATATGATTCTTTCAAAACACTCCAAATACAGATACCATCTGGAATGCCGTCGCCATTGCGATCATCACCACAAGGAGAATTTAATGAGCTACAAGGCGCGCTATTTAAACTACAAACCAAATTTGAGCTTTGACCAACAATAACGGCTCGATTAATAATCGCCGGTAAATCGTCATGAGTACCCGGTTGCCCAGCATCCCGACAATAATAAAAGCTATAATTAAAATTAGAACAAGCACCAATCGCGCCACTACAATTATCCCGATAAGGAGCCCATAAACCATTATAAACAGCTGGCCAAGGATTTTCACAAATAAAGACATAAAGGTCAGCGTAATTAGAACTATTATCTCCTTCTGAGAAAGCATTGCGACAATTACTTGAACAAAGCTCATCGGAGCAAACACAGGTTGGACTGATTGAAGATGAAGGATTTAAAAATCTATCCATATTGACCGTGGCAATCAATCTCGTATTACTATCTGTTATTCCCTCACGCGCGGAAACAAATGCTTTATTTCTCGCTAAGTTAGTTACGTTAGAAATAGAAGCGACGGATGGGTCTTCTAAATTAAATCGCCACTCCCAGAAATAACCGGTAACCGGTTGAATAATTTGACCATCAGCACTGTAGGCTTGAGCAACAAAAACCTTATCTCGATCATGAACAGTATCAAAAGTTTTAATGTTCGCATTCGTATCGTTTTCATCTAAACTGTTGGTAGTTGTTTTAAATAAATAAGAAACCGGCGATACACGAACACTATCAATGGCACAAATTCCAGAATTACTTAATTTATCCGATAAAGTTCTAAACTGAACAACGTGAGAATTCGGATATCTTTTATTATTAAATAATAAGTTAGCGCCTTCAACAAAAATCCCCTCGTTATAAATACCTTGACCATTTAGACCAACCGAATCAAGACTTAAAACTCCTGATTGACTATTTAAATTCTCATCACCTTTGATAATAAGGAAATACTTGGTATCTGGAGCTAATAATCTAGTTGGATTTATTTCGGCAATGGTTTGTTCACCTAAATGATCACCACTAATATTAATTGGAGTTAAACAATAAAGTCGATTCGGATCTGGTAAATCAGCCATAGCACTATTATTAAGTGGTAAAACTTTAAATAATTTACCTATTGAATATTTAACACGATTGAATAATCGGGCAATTAAATTTTTGTTATTATTCTTTTCTACTTCCGGCTCTAAAGCAATTGTTCCGCTGGGACAAGTGCCTTCGCCATAATTAACTTCCTGTAATAAAACCACATTATTATTACCAAAACTTAAAACATCCATTTGCCGATCAAAGACAACACGTAAGCTGGCGTTGCGACAAATATTAGTATCACCAGTTTGCGGCATGGTTTCAATAACATTAGGTCTAGCCTGACAACAAGTGTCAAACCCACAACCAACTAATTCCGGACTGCCACATTCAGCATCACTGGTGCAACCACAACATAGGCCACGATTAGCACCGGTACATCGACCCTGATTCGCTTGGCAATAAAGATTAGGAGCTAATTCAGTTTGACAAGCAGTTGGATCAGCTGTATTACAACAGCAAATTCCGCAATCAGAAATACTGGAAGCAGCAGCACCTGATTCAACTAAACAAGCCATACCCGGGAAAGTACAAATATCAAAATTACATTCAGTTAAAGATGAACGCGAAGAACAATCTAAACCTGCACCACCGCCACCTGCATTACAATTAGCATTACAACTATTTAAATTACCAAAACGGCCACTAACAACTGGTGTAGTATCACAATAATTTTCTAAACCCGGAACAGAAAGGTCTAAGCAATTATAATAGGCGCAGTAACCAAGGTTTGTTCCAGAGCTAATTGCTTCACCACCCCGACAACGAGAAGTGTTAAAATCAAAACAACAACCAGCTTGCGCGCATTCATCGCGATTATTAAACAAAGCACAAAAATCATTGCCCGCACCTCCTTCAGAGCAACCTTGTTCGCATTCCTGAGAATTACGATAATAACCAATTTTTAAAGGATTATTCACGGCGCACAAAGCCGGGTCGCCAATCGGCTCTTCGGTTTCACTAAAACAATTATAATAGGCGCAGTAACCATAATCAGGATTAGTTGAATCATTAGTTAAAGCTGTTCCTGAACCACCGCGACAAACATCATCAGCGGTATTAACGGTTCGCTTAGAATCAAAACAACAAGCGGAACTATGCTCAGCACAATCAGCTTGAGTAGTTAAGCCTGAACAATCAGTACAAATACCTTCAGGATTCTCACTGGAGATACTACAATATTGACCACTATGACCAAAGCAATTACAAGCTGCGTCATGTTCAGCTTGAGTGGTTCCAACTCTGGCACAACCAGTGCAGCGACCATAACCCGCGCCATCATCAGTTTGATCTTGACCGCAAGTTCCCCGACATTCTAAAGGCACACAACAATCTTGTTCGCTGTTACTAATGCGACAACAACAATCACAACTGGAATCATCTAACTTAACACAGTTATCAGCACTGGTAATATCAGGATTATCTACGCAAATTGATCCTTGAGGACAAATTGAATTAGAAGCACAACGAGATTCGTTTCCGACTTGAGTACAAGTTAGGCCAGTCGCACAAGAAGCGCAACTGGAATTTAAATCAATACAAATATTGTTAACCGTTCTTTCCCAACCATCAGGACAAGAAGTGCGTGCGGCAAATTGCCAATTTCCATTTTGGTTACAAGTAAAATTAGCTTGGAATGTTTGCTCGCCTAGAACATAAGAGCGCACACCTTCAGGATCACATAAACCATCAGCCCCAATTTGAATACATCTATTTAAATCAGCATTGTAAGAACAAGTACCTGCTCCTAAACCACCGCAACCAGCGACTGAAGAACAAGAAAAATCGCATTGACCAACTATTTTGCGATTGCCACCGGGATAAGGAGAACATACTCCGGGCACATTAGGACAAAATGCACCGGTTTGACAGCTACCATGATAACGAGCTAAGGTTTGACAACTTTCACTTTCTTCGGTTGGCGCTCCCAATCCTGTACTAAAACTCCATTCATAGATTGAATTAGGAATTGGACTATAACATTCCGCTAACGCATTAACACATTGACCACTGCGATAAGTTGTTCCCGGACAACAAACCTGTCCCGGACAATCATCATTATTTTGACAAGCTCTAACTTCAAAATTTAATTCATTCCCCCATTGACCAGCTCTAATTACTCTCACTGGTCCGGTGATAGTTTCGGCCGGTACATTAACATTCAATAAATCAGCATCGCTGGCGCGACCAATATAAGCGCTCACATCGCGATTAGAATAAAAACGCGCTAAACCTTGATAACCAACTAAACCAAAATATTCACCATAAACCTTAACCGACGTACCTATGTTGCCTCGATTAGGTTCTAATTTACAAATACTAGTTCTTAAAGGCAAAGTATCGTCATAAGTAAAAACATTAGGATTCAATTCCTCAGTATCAATCACCCGACCATCAATTTGCATTCTGATTAAATAATTTCCATTACTCAAACCGTCTGGGACTTTTACTATCACTTGATTATCTGACCAAACCGAATTGGCGCAAACAACCGGAAAATCATAACTAGCTTCCGTACTTTCAAAAAAAACTTTGGAATCGCCTTTAGACCAGCCAAAACCACTACCTAAAATAGTGATGTATTGACCGGATACGCCAGCGCTAGGCGAAAAAGAAATTATAAAAGGTCCATCACCCGACTCTGATATTTTTGTAAATTGCAAATAATTACTGGGTAATAAATTTCCTCCTAAACTACTAACCACAAAACTAGTGGTATCACCGGCGCGAATATTTGGTGTTTCGGTTGTGCCAGCTAAACCACCGGGATTAGAAAAATTAGAATTTAAACCAGAAACATTAGTTCTATAATTACCAAAATACGCCTCACCAGAATAAAGATTAATTCCTTGATAAGAAATTTGATCACTTAAATGAGCAGCACCCGGAGTAAGTAAACATAAACCCGGACGAACAATTGTATTAGCCACAAAATTTGGCAATGAGGGACCATAATCATTATCAGTCTGATCTTCTAAACCATCGGCTCTAATTACTCTGATTGGACCACTGTCAACATTTTGTGGGACAGCAATAATAATTTGCGTATCACTCCAAAAATTTACACAAACCGGATTTAATTCAGAAGGATTACGCCCTTCTCGCGGCGTACCGCCTAAAAAGATTACCCGACTAGTGTTTGGATCATATTCACCAAAATTACGACCAAAAATAGTAATTAAATTATTAGGGGCTCCATTAGGTGCTGATTGATTACAAGTTGTATCGCAATTGGCATCACTTCTGCAAAACCGATTAGGGTTATCTTCACAAAAACCGCCCGCCGGACTAAAACCGGTAATAACCGGTGGGCCAAAACAAAGACAAGTTTCTTGATCACAAGCCAAATATCTAGCGCAACGAATATCTTCTGCATCACAAGTATTATTTTCTAAATTAGCATCACAAGGATCGCCAATATTACCTCGGGGTCGACAGGTGCAATTGTTATCACAAAAATATTCAGGCGCGCAAATATCATGATTAGCTTGACAACCGGGCAGTGTGCTTGAATCGCAAGCAGTCGGAACATTTGCTCCGCCACCACAATCTGAACCAACGCAACCACTCCAACGATTATTCACACAAACCATTGAGCCGCCGCAGCCACAAGGAATTGTTTCACCATCAACGCAAACACCGCCACCACTATAAGGATTTGAGGCGCCGCCTAATCGAGAAATCAAGAAAGAAACTATAGCCCAAGAGGAAAAAATAATTATTAATCCAATCGCCGCCCTGATTAAAGTTTTTTTGGCACGTCTAATTTTTTCTTCATCACCTCCGGAAGTCATCCATAAAAATCCCGCATAAAGCATTAAGAGCAAGGCAATAACACCTAAAAATCCTAAAGCAATATTAACTATTCGCCCAAAAATTGTTCTCGGATCATCTGCTCCTAAAGTTCCACCCAAACCTTCATTCAAAGCTTCGGCACCAAAATCTTGAGCTAAAACCAAGCGAAAAAAGACCAAGCCAGAGACAATGATTAATAAAGATAAAATTTTTTTAGCCACTTTTCTAGCCACAAGTTTAAATTTTATTTTATAAAATAATTAATAAACAAAAATAATTAATTATCAATTAAATTAATTATCAATTAAGGACAATTACCCTGCTCATTTAAATTAGCGGTGGGCACACCAAAACAGCAAGAAGGATTATCAAAGCTAGCCTCGCAACCAGGACCAGAGCTAGGTTTAAAACAATTTTGATAAATATTTTTAACTCCTGAGCCGACTGAAGCAAAATAAGTTAAAGCTTCGGAAAAAGAAGAGTGCTTTATTCGCGCCACCGTAATATCATTAACCCCATCTAAAGGATCAGAATCTCGGTCTTCACTTTCTATCCAAAAACCAATTGGCGAAGGTTGCGGACTTCTTAAATTAATAAATTTATGTTCAATCAACTGTGAACCATCAAAGAATTTTTTACTGCCGGAGCGCAAAGTGTTAGCCATCATAACGCTATTAAAAGTTATTTCGACCGGCTCTTGCGGACCAAGATTGGTTTGATTGTGAGCAGGTAAAATTGAAGTAATAATTGGCGCCGATAAATCTTTTTGATCGTTAACAAAGAAAGAAAATCTAAAACTATCTCCTTCATCAGGATTATTTAGATTCTCATTAAAAAATGATAAAGGCCCGGCAGTAGCGCTATCACGATTACCATCTAAGGAATTAAAAGCCATATCAACTAAACCGGCTAAATTAAGAGGATTGGCAGCTGGATGATTTCTTTGTAAAGTGTCTTGGCAAGTACGATAATTCAATGGCCCTAAATTACAGCTGGAATATGGATTATAAGGCATACAATCTTGATCAGTATTACAAGTTCTTAAATTAGCCGCTCTAATTTGTACAGCTAAATTACTGTTCGGTGGCAAGCAATAAACGCGATCACCACAACCATTAAGCCCACATTCATTATCAGCTATAAATTCAACTGTTTGATAATTACTACTTACCATGAAATTTCCTCGTACATAATCCCCGGCGCAAGTTGAACCTTCGCAACGATAAGATAAACAATCAGAATTACTGGAACAGGCGGCGCCATTTGGACGGCTATTGGAATTAGCGTTCATTACTCTAATATAGCCTGCCACTTCATCGGCTGTCCCGGAAAGAGCAATCGGATTCATCGGTTCATTAAAACTAATTTTGATAATAGAATTCATGGGCGCATCAGCCTTGTCGCGAATAATATGATTCATAATCTGATCCACACCGCCCGAGAAAGGCGTTAAAGTTAAAGCGCTTGGATTTGAAGTACTTAAATCAATATCATTTCCTGAAACACCAAATGCTTTGGCGGTTAAAGTAATTCTGGTGCCGACTCTGATTACATCAATGTCTGGATGTCCGCTTAATTTGGCAACAATATTAGCGGCTTGAGTATTGGTATTACAACTACCTAAACTGGTTATAATATTATTATTTTCGCCGGTCTCAGAAAAAACATAAACAGTATTACCCACAGTTAAGTTATCAGCCAATTGTTCAGGATTTATTCTTATTTCCCATAAACTACCGACCGGATGATCAGCTGCTCTTAAACTTAAAAAACCAGGAAAGGTCACTATTCCTTGAACATCAAAATCAGCTATTCCTAACAAAGTATTGGTATTGCCATTAAAAAGTTGGGCACGATTAGGAAGACTCTCTGGAACGGAAACTCGAAAATAATTAATCGTGCCATGATAATTATTTAATGATACCTCTGTACTGGGCGTAACACTAATTAACTCAGCCGGAGAATAGGCATTAGGACAATCATTAACTAAAATTTCCGCCGTAGCTCTGGCTGCGGAAGTAGTGATTGAAGAAACATCTTGAGCATTATCAGGATAAGGGAATAAAGAAGAAGATAATACTTGCGGTGGTATTAAATCTAAACTAGTGCTTATTTCAAAACCCCAAAGTAATTCATTAACACTACAAGTTTTAAACATGGAATCACCATTGGTTTTCCTTAAATCAGAAGTTAATTTAACATTATAGCGTGTGACTGAATTTTCCGAACCTAAATAATTAACCGGAGTCATTAATAAAATTCTATGATCCGAAGAAACGGCCATCATCACATTGGTTAAATTAGTGTTAGAACTGGGGGCTGGACAAGAATTCGCGCAAGCATCACCTAAATCACTTTGATAAATATGAATTATAGCGGGATTAATTAAATTACAGTTGGCATTATCACAAGCACAAGTTGCACCACTGGCATTAACACATAAATCATTAACATCAACCGCTTCTTTAAAAGTGGCAATAATTGAAGTATTTCTGGGAACATCTTTTTGATTACTTTCCGGATACACGCTTTCTATTGAACAGGCGCCAATCGCTGCTAAACCAAAAACACTGGGCGGACTAGTGACTTGAGTACCACCCTCATCGCCACCAAGTGAAGCTAAATGAAGACGATTGATAAGAAAGTTAGTTAGGGCCCAGGAAGAAAAAATAATTAACAAACCAATGGCCGCATTTTTTA
>DAONYH010000011.1:0-20015 GCA_035414245.1 bacterium
GCCGGAAAAATACCGCAAGATTTTCTTGTTTTGGGGTATACTTTTTGCTGTTTTTATAATACGTGGTCTTTTGCCCTTTATTATAGTTTGGATTGCTAATCCAGGTCTAGGGGTTGTGGAAGTGGTGACCGCTACTTTTTCTAACAGTCCGGAAATAAAACAATATTTAGAGACTTCAAAACCACTGCTTTTGATAGGCGGTGGTATTTATTTATTTTTTGTTTTTCTTTCCTGGTTATTTTTGGAAGAAAAAAAGTATGCTTTTTTAGTGGAAGGATTTATTCATCGTCAAGGAGTTTGGTTTTATGCCTTAACCTCCATAATCACCACCCTAGCTGTTTATTTTTCTTTAAAAGAAAATCCAATGATGGCTTTAGCGGCAACCATTGGTGTCTCCGCCTTTTTTATCACTGATGGATTTAAAAAGAATGCGGAAGAAAAAGAAAAGCAACTGCTTGATCCATCAATGAGCGCTTGGAGTAAAATAATTTACCTGGAAGTTTTGGATGCTTCTTTTTCCATTGATGGTGTGATTGGCGCTTTTGCTTTCACCTTGAGCATTCCTTTAATTTTGTTAGGCAATGGTTTAGGCGCAGTAGTGGTGCGCGAGATGACAATTAAGGGTCTTGATTATATTACTAAATTTGAATTTTTGAAAAATGGAGCGATGTATGCGATTGGAGTTTTGGGAGCAGTGATGATATCTGAGGCCTTTGGTTTAGAAATTCCGTTTTGGTTTCCGCCTTTAATAATGATTTTGATGTTAGGCATATTTTTGTATTTATCAGTTGTTAATAATAGAGCAAAAATTAAATTAGCCAAGGTGGTAAAAAAATAAAAGCAGGTTTGTTTTTATAATCGTCTATCTTAATTATTAAAAATAGTGTAAGAAGCTTTAAGTCAGCTTCTTTTTTGTTAGACAAAATTCAGATTGAGCATCAATTTCCAAGAATCAAATCACCGCCCGAATTGATAGTCGGTAATTTTTAAATCCATATTCAGTAACCCTTGAATCCAAATCTGGTAATCCTTGAACCCCTATTCAGTAACCCTTGAATCCAAATCTGGTAATCCTTGAACCCCTATTCAGTAATTTCCGAATTGATAGTCGGTAATTTGTCTTTTCTCCCTAAATAAGCTAAAATAATAAGGCAAAAAGCTTAAAATCTTATTTTTATTTATGCTTAGAACTCATACTTGTGGTGAATTAACGGCCAAACAGGCCAAAAAAACCGTTGTTTTGACGGGTTGGGTGAATAGTTATCGTGATTTGGGCAGTTTAATCTTTATTGATTTGCGCGACCGTTATGGTCTAACCCAGGCTCGTTTTGATGTTGCTAAAGGCGATCCCGAGGTTTTAAATATTTTAAAAGAAATAAAAACTGAGTGGGTAGTGCAGCTCAGCGGTGTAGTGGTCAAGCGTCCCAAGGAAACAGTCAATAAAGAAATAACTACCGGTGAAATTGAGTTGGAAATTAAAGCGGTTAAAGTTTTGAACCGTTCACTTGTTCTGCCTTTTGAACTTAATGAAGAAAAGGCCGGGGAAGCGAATGAGTCTCTGCGTTTAAAATATCGCTATTTGGATTTACGTCGCAAAAAAATTCAAGACATGTTGAAGGCCAAAGATGAATTTATTCGCTACATTCGCAACTATTTTCATAATCATGATTTTTGGGAGATTCAAACGCCGATTCTGGCTAATTCCTCACCAGAAGGAGCGCGCGATTTTTTAGTGCCGTCTCGACTTTATCCAGGAAAATTTTATGCCTTGCCACAAGCTCCACAACAATTTAAACAATTATTAATGGTGGGCGGAGTAGATAAATATTTTCAAATTGCCCCTTGTTTTCGTGATGAAGATCCACGTTTAGATCGTCATTACGGCGAGTTCTATCAATTAGATATGGAAATGAGTTTTGTGGAACAAGAAGATATTTTTCAAATTATGGAACCCTTGATGAAAGAACTAACCGCCAAGTTCAGCACCAAAAAATTAATTGGCTTAAATCCAGATGGAAGTTTTAAACAAATTCCTTGGCGTGAAGCGCTGGATAAATATGGCGTTGATAAACCGGATTTAAGATATGGTTTAGAAATAAAAGATGTTTCTGATTTATTAACAGACAGTGATTTTAATGCCTTTAAAGAAACACTAGCTAATCAAGGTGTGATTAAAGCCTTAAATATTCCGGGCGGAGCGAATTTTACACGCAAAGAAATTGATGAATTTATTGAGCTGGCCAAGAAAAAAGGCGTGCCCGGATTATTCTATTTAACTTTAAAAGATAAGGAAATAAAATCATCTTTAGAGAAATTTTTAGGTATTGATAAGTTAAAAGAATTAGCCAAGCACTGCGCAGCCAAAGACGGCGATTTAATATTTATAGTAGCTGCTCCTTGGCGAGCCGCTTGTGAGGCCTTGGGTTTGGTGCGCATTAAAGTGGCTGAGAAATTAAATTTAAAAGACAAAGGTTTGGCGGCCTTTGTCTGGATAGTTGATTTTCCTATGTATGAATATTCTGAATTAGAAGAGGGGCGAATTGATTTTGGTCATAATCCTTTTTCCATGCCCCAAGGTGGACTGGAAGCTTTGAAAACTAAAGCGCCCCTTGATATTTTAGCCCAGCAATTTGATTTAGTTTTGAATGGTTTTGAAGTATCATCCGGAGCAATTAGAAATCATGATCCGGAAATTATGTACGAAGCTTTCAAAGTCGCTGGTTATAACAAGGAAGAAGTGGATAGAAATTTTAGCGCCATGATTAATGCTTTTTCTTATGGTGCTCCGCCTCATGGCGGTAATGCGCCCGGAATTGATCGTCTAATCTTGGCTTTAAATGATTGGAATTCAATTCGTGATATTTATGCTTTCCCTAAAGATAGTCAGGGTAAAGATTTGATGACTGGTGCGCCTTGTGAAGTAAAGCCAGAGCAGTTAGATGAGCTTGCTATCAAACTAAAGAAAAATTAAAGCCCGAAAATAAGATCCGAAAAATTAAAGCACGCCTTTGGCTCGTAAAGTTTTCACAATTTCCTCATAAACACCTTCAATACTCAAGCTCCCATCTATTTCGTGGAGCTTGTTTTGTTTCCGGTAATAATCAAGCAAGGGAACTGATTGTTTTTCAAAAGCGGCAAAACGATTTTTTATGGCTTGTTCATCTAAATCATCACCTCGTTCTGCTTGTCCAAGGGCGGCTCGATTTTTAATGCGGCGCAAGGCTTCTGGGGCGTCCAGACGTAAATAAATAAAAGCGTCGCTTTTTAAGCCGGCTTCAGCAGTAACTTTTTTAAGCATTTCCGCTTGCGACACCATGCGCGGAAAACCATCAAACACTAAACCAACCTCATTAGCTTTTTCACCGGCATTACTAATAATTTGTTCCATGCATTCATCAGGAATCAATAACCCGGCATCAACGGCTGGCTTAATTTTTTGCCCCAGCTCAGAACCGGAAGCAATTTCCGCTCTTAAAGTTTCACCCATGCCAAAAATAGAAAAACCATAATTTTTTTGTAAAAGCAGAGCCTGAGTGGTTTTGCCACAGCCGGGCTGACCATAAAGAGAGATAATTTTTTTCATAAAATTGTTTTCGGTGTTTTATTCGGGATTAGAAAAGGATTTATTTATATTATCATTAGCTAATTTTTAGCGCAAGTATAGGGCTTTAATGTTATGCTAATAATTAAACAAAAAAAGAGCAAAAAAGAGTAGGGAGGTCTAAAAAATACCAAAAAAAAGAAAGTTGACAGGTTTATTGTAATAATTTACAATAAATATTGTAAATAGTTACAAAGATATGTTTAGTTTTAAATCAAAAATTACTGTCAAAATCTTAAATTATTATTTTTTAAACCCTAAAAAAACTCATTATATTAATGAATTAGCCAAAATATTAGAAGTTGATCCAGGAAATTTATTTCGGAAATTAAAAGAATTGGAAAAAGAGGGTATACTAAAAACAGAAATGATAGGTAATCAGCGTTATTTTTCTTTAAATGAGAAGAGTCCGCTTTTGGGAGAGTATAAAAAAATATTTGAAGCTCGACACGGTTTGCCAGAAATATTAAAAAATAAATTAAAAGAAATTAAGGGTTTAGAAGAAGCTTATTTATTCGGTTCTTTTGTGAAGGGTAATTTTTCCGAGGAAAGCGATATTGACCTATTATTAGTCGGCAAACATAAATTTGCTTTGGTTAGTAATTTAGTAAATGAATTAGAGAAAAAATTAGGCAGAGAAATAAATGTTGTTGATTTTACTAAGCCAGAATTGACTAGTCGTTTAGAAAAAAATGATGATTTTTTAAAAAATGTTTTTGCAGGTAAGTATATTAAATTAATTTAAAATGTTTGAAAAATTTAATTTTTCTTTTGAACAAATTAAAAAATTTCATCAAGCGGCTAGCCGTGATTTTGGTATTATTGAATTAAAATCAGCTCCAGAAATAATTTTTGTTATTTGTTATCAAATAATTATTAAAGAGGCCATTGCCGTTTGTGCCAAAAATAATTTACGAGTTAAATCTAGGGTAGGGCATCATCGAGATTTAATAAATAAATTAGCTATATTTTTAAATGATAAAGAAATCGAAATAGTAGCTGATAAAATGCGTCAGAAACGAAATAGAGATTTATATGATGGCGGATTACCAACATCTCGCAAAGAAGCAGATTATTATTGGTATTTTTGTCAGAATTTACTAAAACGAGTAGATGATTATTTGTTTCCTGATAAATTAATTTAAGCATTTAAATAATGTTAGACAATATCTTAAAGAAAATAGAGCGTTTTGTTCCGGCTAAACATCGTTGGATTTTTGGACATGAGGGTGTGCGTCGTTATTTTGCCAATACTGGCTGGTTATTTTTAGGACAGATTTTCTTTTTACTTCTGTCTTTTTTTATTGGCGCTTGGATAGCTCGTTATCTTGGTCCAGAAAAATACGGTATTGTTAGTTATGTCGTGGCTTTTGCCGGTCTTTTTTCTTTTATTGCCAATTTAGGTGTTGATGGTATTTTGCATCGTGAATTAGTAAGTCAACCGGAAAAAAGAGACGAACTTTTAGGAACTAGTTTTCGTTTAAAGCTTTGGGGTGGAAGCATTGCTCTTATTTTAGTAGCTGTGGCCGCTTTTTTGTTTGGTGGTGGTCCATATACCACTGCTTTGATTATTTTGTATGCCTTATCATTTTTCTTGCAAGCGCCTTTTGTTTTAATTACTTATTTTTATTCGCAAGTTAAGGCCAAACAAGCCATCAAAGCGCAATTTGTTGCCGCTATTATTTCCTCGCTATTAAAAATTGGCTTGATTTTAACCGGCGGAGGCATTTTGGCTCTTATCATTATTTATATTCTTGATTCTTTGTGGCAGAGTTTAATGTTGATTAAGTTTTATAAAGATGCTGGTTTAAAAATTAGTGCTTGGCAATTTAAACCTGGTTTAGCGCGCCGTATTTGGCACGATTCTTGGCCCCTAATGCTTTCCTCAGCGGCCGCTTTTATATATCTTCGCATTGATCAAGTAATGGTCGGGCAGATTTTAGGGGAAGAGGCGGTTGGTATTTATGCGGCTGGTGTTAAATTAACCGAAGTATTTTATTTTATTCCCGGAGTAATCTGTGGTTCACTTTTTCCGGCAATCGTTAATGCCCGCAAAACCAGTTCCGCCCTATATTATTCACGTCTTAAAAAATTATATATTTTTTTAGGTTTTTTAGGGTTAGCTGTGGCCGCGCCCGTTGCTTTTTTAGCCAAGCCCATTATTAGCTTTATTTTTGGCAATGCTTATTTGGGAGCTGTGTCCGTTTTACAAATTTATATTTGGTCCAGTATTAGTTTATTTTTAGGAACAGTTGTCGGACATCAACTGATGGCTGAGAATCGTACTCGCAGTGTTTTTCTATTGAATTTTATTGCTATGATTGTTAATGTAGTTTTGAATCTAGTCTTTATTCCTAAGCTTGGTTTAATCGGCGCTGCTGTTGCAACTTTAATTGCTTATACAACGATTCCGCTGATAATGTTGTTTTTACCTAAAAAAGATAATTCGGATTTAGTGCCAAAAAATTTAAATCTAATTAATTCTTAATTTAATGATATGAAAAATATTTGGTCAGTTTTATGTTCCCGAGCCATTATTGATCAGCGCAGTAATTCACTCAGTTTATTTAATTGTTTAGATGAACTAACTATTACTTTTCCTAGCCCTGAAGCCATGGCCATTGACAATAAAAACGTGCCTTTGGTTTTTGAGGTAGTGAGTTTATGGCATGATGAAGAGGGTAAAGAAACAGACAGAATTTTATCTTATGTCATTGAGATTTATGACCCGCAAGGCGTGAAACTCGGCGAATTTAAAAATCAAGCTAAGTTTGAAGCAGGAAAAACACGTTTGCGCGCTATCACCGGCATTAACGGTATGAAGCTCAGTACTGAAGGACAGTATGTTTTTAAAATTTATGAGCAAGTTGTTGATGAGTTAAGATTGGAAGCGGAAATTCCTTTAAATGTGCGTTTTTTAGTGAGTTTACCCAATGCTAATTCTAAATAAATGCTAATTCTAAATAATAGCTTATGTCTTTAAATCAGAAATCATTAATTGGCTTTGTCGGTCAGGGTTTTATCGGCAAAAGTTATGCAGATGATTTTGAAGCGCGGGGTTTCAAAGTAGTTCGTTATACTAGATCAGCACCATTTAATGAAAATAAAGATAAAATTGCTGAGTGTGATATTGTATTTATTGCTGTTCCAACCCCCACCACTTCTAAAGGTTTCAAAGCTGATATTGTTCAAGAAGTTTTAGCTTTAGTCGGTAAAGGAAAAATAGCCGTGATTAAATCAACCATCATTCCCGGTACCTGTGAAAAATTACAAAAATTATATCCTGATATTTATTTGTTTCATTCACCGGAATTTTTAACGGAAAAAAATGCGGCCTATGATGCTGCTCATCCTAGTCGCAATATTATTGGCTATCCGATTGCAAGCGAGGAATATAAAAAAAGAGCGCAGGAGATTTTAGATATTTTACCAAGTTCTCCCTTAAATTTAATTTGCCACGCCAAAGAGGCGGAAATAATTAAGTACGCCAGCAATAGTTTTTTATATTTGAAAGTTTTGCAGGCTAATATTTTATATGATTTAGCCAAGCAAGAGGGAAGTGATTGGGAAGTAATTAAGAAAGGCATCGCAGCTGATTCCCGGATTGGCGCCAGTCATTTAAATCCTGTTCATTCATCAGGTTTATCTAATAAGCCGGGTCGCGGAGCTGGCGGCCATTGTTTTATCAAAGATTTTGCTGCTTTAGTTCAGTATGCGCGCGCTCAAGCACTTGATCAAGAATCTTTAGATTTTTTAGAGTCAGCGGAAAGAAAGAATTTAGCTTTGTTACGAGAGAGTGGAAAGGATGTAGATTCGGTGAGAGAGGTTTATGGGCATTGAATTAAGATAAAATTAATTTATTCAGAAATTCTAATAATTACAAAATATTAAAATAAAGAATATTAATCATGTATAAAAGAAATAATACTAGTAACGAATCAGTAATATTTGATTGGGGAGATAATCATGATTTTTATGATATGGTAAAATCGTGCGAAAATAATCCTAGCACTCCCTATATTTTGAAGTATTTTCCTAAAAATTGTTTTATTCTGGAAGCGGGTTGTGGACCTGGACATTTTGTTAAATATCTATGTGAAAAAGGATATAAAGTTATAGGTGTAGAAATAAATAAAGAAGTTGTTCTTCAATGTAATTTATTGGAACCAGATATAGATGTTAGATTTGGAGATGTTTCAAATTTAAAATTTAATGATAATTATTTTGACGGCGTAATGTCACTGGGAGTTATAGAACATTTTCTTCATGGACCCGAGAAAGCATTAAATGAAATGTTTAGAGTATTAAAGCCAGGCGGAATTGGAATAATATCTACTCCGTGTTTTAACTATTTAAGATTTATAAAAAAATATACAGGGCTTGCATATTTAGATTATTATTTGCGTAAATTAGTTTTATTTATAAGAGGGAAAAAACCATTTTATTATAACAATATGAAAAAGATGAAGGGTTTTGTTTATAAATATAACCGTTGGCCAGTGTTAGGAGGTTTTTTTGAGTATAGATTCACAAAAAAAGAGTTAGAAAATTTTATAAAAAAAGCCGGATTTAAAATAGTAGAAGGTATTGAATTAGAGAGATTAGGAGGCTTATACCATGAGCTTGGCGGGATCCTTGTTGATCTAAAAAATCCCAGTCGATTTATTAAATTTATCAACAAGTTATTTTCTTTTATTCCATTTTTTAATAATCATACTTATCTTTGTGTTGTAACTAAAAATAAATAAAATGACAGAAAATAAATTATTAATTACTCAATCATTTATAGTAGATAGCCCAGGATCTTATTGGGATTATAGGGATTATATTTTTTCTTTTTGTTCAAATTTATGTATAAAAGATCAAATTTTCAGATTGAATATTGAAAGGGATGGTAAATGGTTGCCAGAATTTTCTAAAGCTGCTGAACATAATAATTTTAAGAATTTTGCAATAACAAATTTCATTCCCGAAAGCTGGGCTGATTATATGATTCGCGAAATTGAGAAAAATAAGACCGATTGGGTCATGCCTTTTCCAGGCGATCATATTTACATCAATGAAGATTATAATTTATTGGCAAAATTAATAGAAAAGGCTGAATTTACTGGAGCGGATGCGTTGTCTTATGGGCACATTCAAGATTGGGATTACTTATTAGACTGGAGTTTGATAAAAAAGATATATGAGGATGATGATTGTGTTGTTATTCATTGGGGACATAAATATAAGTTTTGTCGTAATCGAAAGTTAGTTAAGGATGCTCTTAAAAAAATAAATAAATTTATTGTGATTACTCCCGTTCCAGGATATTTGATTTATCGTAGCGATTTTTTGATAAAAATATTAAAAGCAATTCCATTTAAAACTAAACGCTGGCAAGATATGGAGTATTCTCCCGCGAAAGAAGCGTATGATTTTAAAATATTATTACCAAAAAAATGTTTATATAGGCATGTGCATGGATATTGGCTAGAAATATATTTAAAGAATAAAAAAGATGGCCTCAAAGAGAACCAGCTGGATAACGCATTGAAGTCAATATATATTCCCACTAATTATGACTGGCAACAAAATTCCGCTCAACAAATTATTAATTATAAGGAAAAAACACTTTTTGATAATCCTTATTTTAATAAATATTTTGTTGACAGCAACAAAAAGGATTCAAATTTATTTTCAGTCAAAAATAGAAATAATCGTTATAAATTAGTCATTAAATTAGAAAAGATTTTTAGATCCTTTATCTTCATCTATTTTTTTAATTGGTTGTTAAAAATAAAGAAAAGTTTAAATAATATAATTAAATTTAAAAAGTAATTATGGAAGACAGATGTATTATAACCTCTGCATCTAATAAGTTTTTTCCGTCAGTCCTTAATTTACTTGGGTCATTTAAACTTGTTTACCCAAATCATCCTAAAATTTATGTTTATGATTTAGGATTATTAAAAATTTTTAGAAGAGAATTAGAGCTAATTAATGGTGTTGAGGTAATAAAAATGCCAGAATTTTGTAAACATTGGCGAAGTTGTTATACATGGAAAACTTATATTTTTTCCCATCCCTTAGCTAACTTAAATTTTTATTTAGACGCTGGTTGTCAAATATTAAGACCATTAGATGAACTATTTTTTGATATTAATAATAGAGGTTTATTATTAATAGATCAGGGGCAATGTTTTAAAAAAATTGTTCCAGAAACATATAAAAGTATTTTTAATTTAAATAATGAATTTGATAATGAGACAATTATTCATGCTGGTATAATAGGTTTTAAAAATTCTCCAGAAATTATTAATATTTTCGATAAAATTTATAAATCTGCAATCGCAGGGCTGTCTTTAGGTTTTTCTCCAGGAGAAATGTGGAGAAATAAATATAAAAATAAAAATATATTTATTAGAGATTGTGAAATATTTCGTCACGACTTAACTTTGTTAAATATATTTTTTAGAAAAACATATGGAAAGGAAATTAAAATAGAATCGCTTCGTTATTATGATGGCATTAAAAATATTGACCCCAAACAATTTATTTGGCATTTACGCTTAAGTTATAAGTCGTTAGAAAATTTAGATATAAATTTATTACATCAAAATCATAAATTATTATTTATATTTAATAGATTTATTGTTAATTTGTTAATTTTAATAAAGAATATTTATCTATTTTTTAAGAAAAATTAATTTAAAATAATATGAAAACAATCATTCTTTGCGGAGGTCAAGGAACGAGAATGAAGGAAGAAACAGAGTTCAAACCTAAGCCGTTAATTAGTATCGGTGGCAAGCCGGTGCTTTGGCATATCATGAAAATTTATGCTCATTATGGTTATAATGAATTCATTCTTGCTCTTGGTTATAGAGGGGATATGATAAAAGAATATTTTCTTCATTGGCGGACCTTTTTAAACGATTTTACTTTAAGCACAAAAGATAACGAAATAACTTTCCATAATAATAGTTGTGATGATTTTAAGATAACTTTTGTAGAAACCGGATTAAACACACTTACTGGAGAAAGAGTTCGTCGGTTAAAAGATTATATTGGTAAAGAAGATTTTATGTTAACTTATGGAGATGGTGTAGCAGACATTAATATAAATAAGTTAGTTGATTTTCATAAAAAACAAAATACCATTGGCACAATATCGGGTGTATATAGAAAGGGGCGCTTTGGCTTATTAAATTATGATAAAGAAACTAAAAAAGTATATGATTTTTATCAATCAGATATCCCTGATACAAATGAAACTCAATCAAAAGATTTAATAAATGGTGGGTTTATGGTATTTAAAAATGAATTTTTAAACCTTATAGAACCAAATACAATGATAGAGCAAGCTTTTGATCCTTTGGCAGCTAGAGGAGAATTATCCACTTTTGAGCATGAAGGAAAATGGAGGTGCATGGATACATACAAAGAAGTTGAGGAATTAAATAAAATTTGGAATGAAGATCCTTTTTGGAAGGTTTGGGATTAGTCTAAAAGATGAGAAAATAAAAAAGATGGGTAAATAATATGAGAGATTTTTTTAAAAATAAAAAAATTTTAATAACAGGGAATACAGGATTTAAGGGGTCTTGGTTATCACAAATTTTATTAGAATTTGGCGCTGATGTTATTGGTGTTTCTTTACCCGTTGAGACATCACCATCTCTATTTAATGTATTGGATTTAGATAAAAGAATGAAAACATTTTTTTGTGATATTCGCAACTATGATTCTTTAAAGGAAATATTTTATAAAGAAAAACCAGAAATAGTTTTTCATTTAGCTGCACAAGCTATTGTTAGAGATAGTTATGATGATCCTTTAAAAACATTTTCCAGTAACTCTTTGGGCACGGCCAATGTTTTGGAAGCAATAAGAGATTGTCGATATGTAAAATCGGCAGTAATTATTACAACTGATAAAGTTTATTTAAATAAAGAATCAATTAATCCTTATTGTGAAACTGATTCGCTTGGCGGTTATGATCCTTATAGCGCCAGTAAAGCGGCCGCGGATATTATAGCAAATTCTTATATTTCATCATTTTTTAATGTATCTGACTTTGGAAAAAAACATAACACACTTGTAGCAATAGCGCGCTCTGGCAATGTTATTGGTGGTGGTGATTGGGCAAATGATAGATTAGTTCCTGATATAATTCGGGCGATATATGAAAAAAAAGAAAATATTATTATAAGAAATCCTTTAGCGGTAAGGCCATGGCAACACGTTTTAGATCCCTTGGGAGGATATATGGTTTTAGCAAAGGGGCTTTATGAAAAAAATATTAATTGCGTTGGCGCTTGGAATTTTGGTCCAAGCCAAGAAAATATAATTACGGTTGAAGAATTAGTAAAGAAAGCCATTAATATTTTAGAGGAGGGAACTTATTTAGTTGAAAGTGACAACACAAAACATGAAGCTAATCTTTTAACTTTAGACATAAAAAAAGCGCAGACATTACTTAAGTGGCAACCAAAAATAGATTTTAATCAAAGCATTGAGATGACTTTTGATTGGTATAAAAAATATTATAATAATAGTGTGGATATTATCAGTTTTACTAGCTATCAGATTAGTCAATATTTTGATAGCTAATTAAACATAATAATATGAAATGCTCAGATTTCATTGCTAACTTTTTGAAAAATCAAGGAATTAAGATTGTCTTTGATTTTACTGGTGGGATGATAACTAATTTAGAAGATTCTATTAGTCGACAAGACGGAATTAGTTGTTTTCCAACTAGACACGAACAAGCTGCTGGTTTTGCCGCTGAAGGATATTCTCTAGTAAGTAAAAATTTTGGAGTTGCCATTTCTACTAGCGGACCAGGAGCGACTAATATGATAACAGCTATTGGCAGTTGTTATTTTGATTCAACGCCATCCCTATTTATTACTGGGCAAGTTAATTCTAAAGAATTACGTGATAATAAAAATATCAGACAAAATGGTTTTCAGGAATTGGACATAGTTGATTTAGTAAAAGGGATTACTAAATACGCCAAATTAGTTAAAAATCCAAATGAAATTTTATATGAATTAGAAAAGGCTTTATTTTTTATGAAAGATAGTCGACCAGGGCCAGTTTTATTAGATATACCTTTTAATGTCCAGTCTGCCGAAATAGATTTAAAAACACTAAAAAAATTTATTAATTCTGATGAACATAAAGAAATATTGAAAAATAAATTAGTTACCCAGTTTAATGTGAATGAATTATCATTATTATTAAAGAAATCAAAATCTCCAATTGTTTTATTTGGTAATGGTATTAGGGTTTCTCAGACGAAAAATAAATTAAAATCTTTTTTGGATAAAAATAATTTGCCGTCGGTTAGTTCACTCCTAGGTTTAGGGGAGGTTCCTTTTGATCAAAGTAATTATCTAGGATTTATTGGGATATATGGAAACAGAGTTGCTAATATAGTCTTGGCTAACGCTGATTTCATAATTGCTCTTGGCTCAAGATTGGATTTAAGACAAACAGGAAATCCAAATTTGTTTGCTAATAAGGCTAAAATATTTCATGTGGATATTGATATTTTTTCAAAAAAAGAGGTTTTTGCTAACTATGATTTTATTAACAGTGATTTAAATAGTTTTTTTGATAACACTAGTATTCTGGAGACCTCAACTAAAAAGAAATGGATAGAGTTTATTGAATCAGTTAAAAATAATTTCAAAGATGATTATCCTGAAGATTCTGAATTTTGTTCTCCTAATTTGTTTTTTGAATTTTTTTCTGAATTAGCACCTGCAAATTCTGTGATTACGGCTGATGTTGGGCAAAATCAAATGTGGCAAGCTCAATCATGGAAGATTAAGGATGGCCAGACATTACTTTTTAGTGGTGGTATGGGGGCAATGGGTTTTTCTTTACCAGCATCAATTGGTGCTTATTGCGCCAATGTTTTAAATAACGTTTTTTCTTTTATGGGAGATGGTGGGTTTCAGATAAATATTCAGGAACTTGAAACCATAAAACATAATAATTTACCGATTAAAATATTTATTTTTAATAATTATTCCTTGGGGATGGTTAGGGAGTTTCAAGATCAATATTTTAATAAAAATTATCAATCTACTGTTATTGGTTATTCTTGTCCTAACATAGAAAAGATTGCTGAAGCTTACGGTTTTAAATATTTTAAAATAAACAAGCCAAACAGCCCTGATATATATCGGGAAATAATAAATTTTAATGCCCCAGCGATTATAGAGATTATAACCAGTTCACAATCAACATTGCGACCGAAGGTGGTTTATGGTGAGTCAATTGAAAACCAGATTCCTTTTTTAAACGATGATAAAAAGGAGATATTGCAGAAATTAAAAGAGAAATTATTAAATTAGTTTATATGAAAATTTTTTTGACAGGAGGAGATGGATTTATTGGTAAAAATATAATAGAGCAATTGTGTGATAAATATGAAATATTGGCACCCAAGAAACAGGAACTAGATCTTTTAGATTCTCATACCGTATTTGAATATTTAAAACAAAATAAACCAGATATAGTTTTACATTTGGCTACGGTGGGAGGTAATAGAATGAAGAAAGAAGAAAATGTTTTGAAAAATAATCTAATTATTTTTTATAATCTTTTAAATGTTAAAGAATATTTTAGCAGAATGATTGTTTTTGGTTCGGGGGCGGAATACGATAAACGAAATAATTTACATCTTGTTAATGAAGATATTTTTGGTCTTAATATTCCTGAAGATGAGTATGGTTTAGCAAAGTTTACCATGTCTAAAATAGCCGCTAAATCAGATTTTATAACTCACCTTCGTTTTTTTGGGGTATTTGGAAAATATGAAGATTATCAAACGAGATTTATCTCAAATTCTATTTGCAAAGCCCTATTTGATTTACCAATAACGATTAATCAAAATGTTTTTTTTGATTATATTTATATTGATGATTTAATTAGAATTGTTGATAAAATTATAGAAAATAAACCCAAAGACATTTTTTATAATATTGGTAGTGGAAAGCAAATTGATCTTTTAACAATTGCTAAAATTATTTTAGAAATTACTCAAAAAAAATTACCGATTACAATAATTAATGAAGGTCTAAATAAAGAATATACTTGCAGTATAAATAAAATAAAGAACGAATTCCCAAAATTAGAATTTATTGATTTTAAAAAAGCCATTTTTAAAATGGTGAAATATTATGAAGATATTTTACCTAGTTTAGATAAGAAATCATTTTTAGAAATTTTTTAACATATAATTATGAATATTTTACATTCAGAAATAAAAAAAATATTTAGTAATAAATCCCCAATTAAGCATTTTATTCCAGAAAAATCATCAGTCCCTGTTTCTGGAAAAGTTTTTGATGAAAAAGAATTAATTAATATGGTTGATGCAGTTATGGATGGTTGGTGGACAGAAGGGAAATATGCTGCTGAATTTGAAAAAAAATTGGCCAGTTTTTTGGGTTTGAATTTTTGTACAACTGTTAATTCTGGTTCATCGGCTAATTTATTAGCTCTGAGTGCTTTAACTTCTTTTAGATTACCAAAAGAAAAACGTCTAAAAAAAGGCGATGAAATTATTACTGTTGCAGCTGGTTTCCCAACCACAATTAATCCAATAATTCAGAATGGATTAATTTCAGTTTTTGTGGATGTCACCTTGGGAAACTATAATGCGCCGTTGGAAAATATTAAAAAAGCAATTACTAAAAAAACTAAAGCAGTTTTTATTGCTCACACCCTTGGTAATCCTTTTGAGGTGACAGAATTAAGAAAGCTTTGTGATAAGCACCATCTTTGGCTTATTGAAGATAACTGTGATGCTCTTGGTTCGAAATATAATGGGAAATTTACTGGAACATTCGGGCATATTTCAACTTGCAGTTTTTATCCTGCCCATCATATTACTATGGGCGAAGGTGGCGCAGTTTTAACTAATGATCCAATTTTAAATAAAGTAGTTAGATCATTAAGAGATTGGGGACGTGATTGTGTTTGCCCGACAGGAGTTGATAATTTTTGTAAGAATAGATTCGGTTGGAAATTAGGCGATTTGCCACAAGGATATGATCATAAATACATCTATAGTGAAATTGGATATAATTTAAAGATTACTGACATTCAAGCCGCACTGGGATTGGCACAATTAGATAAGTTACCAAAATTTATCCAAAAGAGAAAAGATAATTTTAATTATCTTTTTGAAGCTTTTAAACAGTTTGATAAATATTTTATTCTACCAGCATGGAACAAAAAAGCTGATCCAAGTTGGTTTGGATTTTTATTAACTATCAAGTCAGAAGCTAAATTTTTCAGAGGAGAACTGTTGAAATATTTAAATGATAAGAAAATTGGAACACGATTATTGTTTGCTGGCAATATAACAAAGCAACCCTATTTTAAGAATTATCAAATTAACTACAAGGTTGTTGGTAGTTTAAAAAATACCGATATAATTATGAATAATACTTTTTGGATTGGTGTTTATCCGGGATTAAATAAGAAGATGTTAGATTATGTAGTTAAATCATTTAAAGAATTTTTAGAAAAATATGGATAATTTTAAAACAGTTGATTTTTATAAGAATAATAAAATAAATTAAGTTAAAGTTTTATGAGTAATATAACCTTTGTAATTTTTACTTACAATGAAGAGAAAAGAATCCCATACGTAATACGCAATTTCATTAAATACGGAGAAGTTTTTATTATGGATGACGGTAGCACAGATAGAACTAAAGAAATATCTGAAGAGATGGGAGCTAAATATTTTTTAAGACCAAAGACCGGTAAAGCTTATGTTGAAAATCAAGAAATTTTTGACTTTGTAAAAAGTAAAATAAAGACAGATTATATATACTGGGGTTTTGCCGATAATATTGCTCCAAAAACATTAGTAGAAAAGTTGGTTGAAGTTTCATCTCAAAATAAATATAAATTAGTTTTAATACCATTGTATACATATTTATGGGGTAATACTAAAAATTTTGCAATAAAATTTTTTTCACCTTTATTTTTTCATAAGGATTATGTCGATTTTTCTAACAACCATATCCATGAAACAGGTAAATTTATTGGTAAAAAAAATCAAAAATTAGTTTTACCAAATAAAGAAAAATTCGCCTTACATCATTTTAGTACGTATGATATTAATAAATTTGTCGTTGGACATTTGCGCTATGCTGAAGCTGAGGCCTTTGGGAAATTTGAATCTAATAAAAAATTTTCTGTTGTCAGAACCATATTAGCAATGATAAGGTATGCATGGATATGCAGAAGGAGTTTAAAAAATTTTTCTCAAGGCATAATTATTATTTCAAGTTACGCATTTTTTAGGTTGATGACATACGCGAAACTTTATGAATTAGAAAATAATATTAATTTAGAGAATATTGAAAATAATTATAGTAAGCAAAAAGAAAAAATATTAAAAGATTTTTAAGCAATTTATGTCTGATTATTTTTTTTCAATCATCACTTGTACTTATAATAGTGATAAATATTTACAAGATAATATAGATAGTTTAAAATTTCAAATTTTTAAAAATTTTGAACACATTTTTATTGATGGTAATTCAACCGACAAAACTATAGATATTTTAAATAGATATCAATCTGAAAATTCTAATGTAAAAATAATTCAAGCGGAACCACGCGGGATAGCTAATGCAATGAATATTGGCATTAAAAATGCTCAGGGAAAATATTTATTATTTCTAAACTCTGATGATTTTTTAAATAATGAAAATTCATTGCAAAACGTTTTTAATTTTATAAAAGAGAACCCCAAATATAACTGGTATTATGGGATAGTTGATACTATAACCGAGAATAAAAAATATTTATATTCATATCCGCATAGAATGTATCAAAAAATATTTTGTTATTGGATTTTTAGATTTACATTTTTTATGCAACACCCAGCAACTTTTTATTCCAGAGAATTGTTTGATAAATATGGTTTGTATGATGAAACCTTAAATGCCATGGATTATGAGTATGCTATAAGAATAGGAAAAAAAGAAAAAGCAAAATTTATGAATATGAAAGTATCAAATTTTAGACTTGGGGGTATATCAACTACTCAATCTGACAGATTGGAAAAAGAAGTAAAAAAAATTTTTAAAAAATATTTTTCATTTTCTGGTTTTTGGTTTTTAATTCGTCGTTTTTATATAAAAATATTTGTAAAAAAACTTTAAGTTTTTTTCAAAAATTATGAAAATTCTTCTAGTTATAACTAAAGCTGAGATTGGCGGGGCACAGGCCTTCGTTTTAAATTTAGCACGTGGCCTGAAAAAAAGAGGCAATAATGTAGTTGTTGCGGCTGGTGAAGGAGATTTTTTAAATGAAGAATTAAAAAAAGATAATATCAACTTTTTAAGAATTAATAAATTAAAAAGAAATAGAAACCCTCTCGCAATCATTTTTTTCATATTTGAACTCAAAAAAATAATTGATAAAGGAAAATTTGATGTTTTACATCTCAATAGCACCAATGCTTTGCCAGGGGTTTTTGCCGCTCGTTTATCTAGAAAAAAGCCGAAGACCTTTTTTACTGTTCACGGGCTTTCTGTTTTAGATAAAAATTATAAAGCTCCTCATATAATAAAATTATTTTTTAAAATTTATTTTAAATTTTTTTTTAATTTCGTTGATAAAACTGTTTTTGTGAGTCAATATAATTTAGACGAAGCTAATTTGCAAAAAATAAGTTCGCGGAAAGTGTTAATTTATAATGGTCTAGAATTATCAGCCAATTATTTTTTAAGCAGAACAGAGGCAAGAGAAAAATTAGGATCTCTCATAGGTTGTGATTTGTCTGAAAATTATATAATCGGATCAATTGGTCGCTTGGCAACTCAAAAAAATTATAATTTTCTAATTAAAATTTGGCCCGAGATTAAAGCTATAAAACCAAAATCTAAATTAATAATTATTGGTGAAGGACCAGAGAGAGCTAAATATGGGCGTCTCGTAAGCGAAAATAATTTTGAAGAAGATATTTTTTTTCCGGGCGCAATAAAAGATGCTAGTAAAATGTTGAAAGGCGTAGATTTGTTTGTCTTACCCTCTATTTATGAAGGTTTATCAATATCACTTATTGAAGCTGCCTTTGCTGATATAAAAATATTAGCTAGTAATGTTGGCGGCAATCGAGAAGTTATTGGAATAGATAATTGTTTTACTCTTAATAATAAAGAGGATTTTATTAGCAAGTTTAAACAAGAGCAACGTATAAATGTTGATAAAATGCAGTTTTCTGCCGATGTTATGGTTGAAAAATATATCAAATTATATGGAGGAAAATAGCAATAACAAAAAAAAGATAATGTTTTTAATAACTGGATCCGAAATCGGTGGGGCCGAAATAGTAGTTAAAAATATAATATTTAATCTTGATTATGAGAAGTTTTTGCCAATTTTTGTTTCTATTAGACCTCTTGGTAAAATAGGTGAAGAGATTGGTCGTCGATGTAAAGCTGTAAGCTTAGATGTCAACAAAAAGTTTAATTTATTATTTTTGTGGAAGCTCTACAAAATTATTAAGCATGAAGAAATTGATATTCTTCATTGTCATCTTTTTCATGCTAACCTTATCGGGCGTATTATCGGGAAAATATCTGGCGTTCCATTCATAATTTCCACTATACACACAGACAATTTTGGTAGCGCTTTAAGATACTTCTTACTTAAAATAACTGATTTTTTAGGCGATAAAACAATAGTTGTTTCTCAAAAGATAAAAGATGAATTAATTAAACGAAAAATTGTTGCGCCAGATAAAATTAAGGTTATTTATAATGGCGTTGCTGAAAATAAAAAAATAGTAACTGAAGATGAATTGAATAAAAAAAAGGAGTATTTAAAAATTGAAAAAAATTACCCAATAATTTTATCAGTTGGTCGGTTAAATAAAATCAAGGGACACATTTATTTAATTAAAGCTCTGAATATATTAAAAATAAAATATCCAAATTTAAGATTATTATTAATTGGCGATGGACCAGAGAAAAAGATTCTAGAGAATAAAATAGGCCAATTAGGATTAAGTAAAAATATTTTATTTTTAGGAGAAATAAGAGATTTAGATATTTATTATCAATTATCTGATATTTTTGTTTTGCCATCAATAAACGAAGGGTTTGGTTTGAGTGTCGTTGAAGCAATGAGCAATAAATTATTAGCTATAGCTACTCGGGTTGGTGGAGTGCCAGAGATTATAGAAGAAGGAATAAGCGGTTACATGGCTAATCCTGAGGATGAAAATAGCATCGCTCATGTTATTGATAGAATTTTAAATCTTAACGAAGAAGAAAAAAAAGTTATTATTAATAATGCTTATTTAAATTTTAAATCCAAATTTTCTTTAGAAAAAATGATAAGCAATTATGAAAGTTTATATTTGTCATAAATAGTTTAT
>DAONYH010000012.1:0-6524 GCA_035414245.1 bacterium
TTTCTCCTGCTGTGCCTAAACTCAATCTCGTTCTCGGTATTGTCGTCCCAATTCCGACATTAGCTCCATCATTAAATAAATTACTATCAGCTGTCCAAACTGTTCCATCATGTCTTAGTGTTTGACCGGAAATACCTGGGGGTAAAGTTGCTGAACCAGGTGGAAGCAAAGCAGATGAACTGGTGGCGTATAAAGTACCATCATTATCAGCCATCACTAAAACACTTCCTGCACCGCCCAGAGGACTGATTTGCGTGGCCCCGCCTAAAACTGTATTGCCGTTGACGGTTAATCTGGCATTAGGAGCAGATGTGCCAATGCCAATTTCACCTGAACTTTTAATTCTTAATTTCTCCGTATTTGAATCATTATGTGTAGTTGAAATATAAAAATCGGCAGAATCTGGTGTTGTACTAGTTAAGATAGAAACTAAATCAGTATTAGCGTATCTTCTAACTGTTTGTCGAAACATTATTCCTGTTCCAAGAGTACCGCCACCATTTCTCATTTTTAAACCACCCTTAACTGCGCCTGCATATCCGGAGTATTGGCTCCATACAAAGTCTGAATCACCATAATTATTGTGTGAACCAGTATACATGGTGCCAATAATTTCTAATGTTTGTGTTGGATTCGTCGTTCCAATTCCAACATTCGTTCCATTGTTAAATAAATTTGTATTTGAAATCCAATTTGTTCCATCGTGTCTTAAAGTTGCCCCTGAAGTGCCGGCTGGTAATATCACTGAGCCTGAAGGACTAGAAACAGAGTAAAGCGTACCCGTATTATCAGCCATCACTAATACATTCCCTGCTCCGCCTAAAGGAGTAAATTGAGTAACACCTGTATTTATAATTCCTGATGCGCCAACTACATGAAGCCTAGCGCTAGGATTAGTGGTGCCAATACCGACGTTGCCAGCGCTAGTAATTCTCATTCTTTCATCAGCTAATGTAGCGTTTCCAGAAGTTTGACTGCTATTCAAAATAAAAGCTAAATCACCAACTCCCCATCCGCCTGTTCTTACAGCTGCTATAGATTGCTTAAAGCCATTATTACCAGAATTAATACTAAAACCATAACCAACGTGTTGTCCACCAGAGGCAGAATTTCTATGAACTGATACAGCATTTAAATTAGAATTATCACCAGTGAAAACCTCTAAAGGACCAAAGGGTTCTGTCGTTCCAATACCGACGTTAGCCCCACTATTAAACAAATTACTATTTGCTACCCAAGCTGAGCCATCATATCTTAAAGTTTGACCAGAAAGCCCGGCTGGCAAAGTAATTGTTCCCGAGGGACTGGTAACCGAATAAAGCGTACCGGTATTGTCCGCCATCACCATCACATTCCCTGCTCCTGATAAGGCCGTAAGTTGTGTTACGCCCGTATTAATAATGCCGGTTCCGCCATCAATATGTAATTTAGCGGTAGGTGTAGTTGTGCCAATTCCCACGTTACCAGAAAATAAAGCATTACCCCCAACCTGCAAAGCGGAAATAGGCATTACATTATTTCCTAGATTTATACCTAAACGTCGTTCAATCGTGTTAAACATTCTTGGCACAGCTGTACCCGCCTCTTCAGCGGTAAGAGAAACATTTTTAAATACATTAACAAAGGATACACAACCATACAGCTCTACCTGAATATTTACTCCTCTGTTTGTGCCCAAATGGGTAATAGGAATTCTAACTGTAGTTCCATTAACTTCTGGATCACCAATAACTATAGCACTACCCAAATAACCAACCACGTTATCTACCATAGTTGACGTTCCCGGGAGTGTAAGCACACCGCTTGATTCATTTGCAACTAAGGCAATTGTTTTTTTAATAAACCCATTCACGCTCGCACTACCAGTATTAGAAAAAACCGTAATCACGATAGTACCATTTATCCAACCAGAAATTGGGGTGTCAAAAGAAATATATTTTCTTTGATTAGCAGGTGTTGTAAAATATGATTCAAAAGCTTTCTTGTAGTAATAACCTCCCTCTTGATAATCTCCAGATAAATTAAAAGTGGCTCCTGGATTAGATGTTCCAATACCGACATTGCCGCTATTATAATAAATTGAACTGCCATTAGACGACCAAAGACCACCCCAAAAAGGCACTCCATTTCTTAACAAATTACCGGTAAGATTGATATCACCCTGAACATTTAATTTATAATTAGCCGTGGTAGTACCAATCCCCACATTTCCCGGACCAGTCGCGCCAAAAAGAAAATTTCCAAAACCGGTATTACTGCCAAATTCACCGGCAGAAATATTGGCCGCGTTGAAAGTAGCTGAAATCGGACCATAAACTGTTAAGCTGGAAGATGTAGCTGCTGAACCAATCACTAATGGCCCGGTCATATTGGCTGAACCATTACGATTAACAAAATCTAAAGGTAAATTATTCCATTCTGTGGCTGACAAAGTTCCGTTCCAGGGTTTGCTATAGCTATTTAAATAAGTTTGAGCTTTTGCAAATTTAATTTCGGCAAACAAAAAAAATCCAACTAATAGAATAGCGGCCATTATTTTGGCTTTATTTTTCCCCGGAAATGAGTTCATGATTATTGAAGAAAAACTTGTTAAATCCGGAATTTTAGATTTATTTTATTTCGATTTAATTATACCATTTTTCCAAATACCTGCCAAGCATTTTTTATCTAAAATCTCTAATTTTCTAAACTTTCCCCACCAACAAAAAAAATCCACAAAAAAACCGTTTTTTATTCGGTTTTTTTAGGATAAAAAAATATTAAATTTTATGACTAAAAATTATTTTCTATTTTTTATTGCAAATTTTATGACTAAAAACTAATTTCCACACTTCTCTTCGTTGACATAAAAGATCCAATTGACATATAGGTGCGCGGGGGGAATTTTGTAAAATAAACTTCAAATGAAACATCAGGCGTTTGCAAATCACCGGAAATTAGCGGTTCGGTTCTTGCCTCTGACCCATGATCATTGCCATTTTTTCTCAAATCCCACAAAACATATTCAGTTCCTGCTTCAGCGGCAAAATATGATTTAGTTGACTGAGCTTGAAAACCACTGGAAGTAATCCCCACCAAAACAATATAAGCGCCGCTCATCGCAACAATCAATATGCCGGCTAAAATAAACATGGTCAAAATCATGGCACTTCCCGATTTAAAAATTTGGAAATTAATTTTTTGTTTATAGGCTTTAAATCGCATAAAACTTATGCATAAAATTATTTATAATAACGAGAAGTGATAGTAGTTTGGATGTCCATATCAGCGCGAAAACGTTTATCACCTAAAGCATGGGCTTCCAAATAAATTGTCACACTCGGTTGACCAGTATTATTTAAAACAAAACTCAGCTTTTCAATAAAAATCTTATTCGGAGAAATAAAGTCAGAATCTGAATCACGCGTTATTTTAAAACGCTGTGTGTCTCCGTCCACAGCCAATTCATAAGTGACGCATTTACCATAATAGTTTTGAAAATATAAAACATCGCTCACACCGTTATTAATAACAACAAACATTTGATCAAGCGGTACTTGCGGACAAGTGCCATCGCTACGTCTAGCCATTCTGATTTCCTTGCTTAACACTTCATAAAAATATTTCAAACTCTCTTGAACATTTTGATTGGCAATTGCCTCTCTTTGACTACCAATCACCATCCGAAATATTTCTGTTGAAGATACCACAATCACAACAAACAAAGTCACCGAAACTAATACTTCAATTAAAGAAAAACCTGTTTTTTGTCGTTTAAATATCATAATTATTCAAATTAATGCCAATCATTCATAAAGAAAATTAATACCAATCATAAAGCAAAGTTTCTAAATCATAATAAAAAACTTTATCACGATCACTCCAAACTACTCGCGAATAAACACGCATTGAATAAGCGGATAAGTTTTCAATCATGATTATTCTTTTATACGGCGTAGATGTTACACCTGATTCATGAACATACAAACCATCATCATTTTTATAAAGCGTGGCCTGATTAAAATTACTCATAACTTGTGGAATTGAATCTAAAGGATCCATATAATAGCTTCCACTTATCAAATTTTTATTCCAAATATCACCATTGACCCAATTTGAATCACGGGTTTTTCTAATTAACTCAATTCCCTCTTGCGCTAATTGATAAGCAATAATATTGCGACGATTAATGCTTTGACTTTGAATATTTTGAATAATCAAAGACAAAACACCAATCAAACCTAAAGACACAACGAATAAAACCGTGATTATTTCAATTAAAGTAAATCCTTTTAGCTGCTGGTTTTTCATTTTTTCTTATTTTCAAACTAATTAATTTATTACTTCTGCTAAACCTAAAAAATTAACACGAACGGTTTTAATAGAATTGCTTTTAAGTTCATGTAAATCAATCTCCAAAACGGTTGATGTTGCCCCTCCACTAAAAATATTTGTTCGCGGATCAGGCGGTAAAAAAGTAATATTGGCGAAATCGCGTTGAGTAGTGGTTGATCCGCCAAAACGAATGGCAGAAATTTCAATTAGCGGTGGCAATTCAACTATTCGTCCGCCATTATCAATGTCATATTCACCCTCATCAAGATAGCGATAACGTTCAGTACCCGGCTCATCTAAATCAGCAAAAATAATATATTGACTTTTGTTACGATTGCGATCAAAACTAATTCCCCAGCCCCCGGCCGGTATAATATCACCATATTTTATCAGTCCTAAAGAATTATTTTGCGCGCGATGAATATCAGCCACTAGAACTTGAGCGGACATAGTTAAATCAGTTCGCTTATTGGCGGTGTGATAGTTAGTGACGAAAATTGCTGTCACAAAAGCAATAATTGCCAAGCTAACTAACAGCTCAACCAGAGTTAAACCAGAAAGAAATTGGTTTGCTTTAATATTTTTTTGAAATCTATTTTTCCAAAACATATTAGACTATTGCACTTTTCTTTTATTGCGCCTTAATTACTGCACCTTAGCTATTGCGCTTAAACTATTGTGTCTAAACTATTGTGCCAGCTATTGCGCCTTTGCTTTTATTGCGCCTTAACTTCACGCCAAATTGGCAAATCATAATTAATTCTTAATATTGACGACGCGCTACAATAATAACCCTCAAAATCAGTAACTGTTAAGGTAACTGAGGTATTAGTAGCGGAAAAGAAATCAATATCGGTGATATAACTATTAGGATCATGAATAATTGCTCCTATATCACTGGTTTCCCATAAATAATTACAACGTCCCGGCTCACAACTAACCGCCAAGGTAGGATTAGCATTTTGATAAACTAAAGAATCGCTGGTAAAAGTGGTGGTGGTGGAAGTATAAATATCCAGCGGTGACCAAGAGAAGAAAGGATTAGGAAATTCATGTTTGAAAGTTTGGAAAGTAAAAGGATTTAAATCTAAGTTTTGATCCGTATCAGTGGAGCTATTAGTTGTATATTGTACCCAATCAGTTGCCGTATCTTCTTCATCATAACCCCTTACCCACCAGTAGTATGGAGTGCCATATTGCAAACGTCCGCCGCAATCCGGATTGGAATTAGAAATCACGTATTGATAAGTTTCAGGAGAATTTCTTTTGCCTGACCAACAAACATAATCATTAGTAGAAGTGCTAAAAGAAGGACTATCATTGACTACCACTTCAAAAGCACTTTGAATACCTGATAGTTTTTCCCATCTTAAAACCGCTCTTAAAGCACCGCTTGAACAGGCATTAGTATAAGTCCAATTAGGAGCTGACAAACGATCAATAATTAAATTCTTAATATAAACTTTATAGGGTCTAACTCCGCAAGTATCGGCACCCGGATAATTTTCTGTCAAACAATTAAAACTAACGCGAGGTTTAGTCCCGGTATGCATTGAAGCGGTACCAATAAAATCACCCAGTTCAATCCCACCAATACTTGGATAAAGCGGATTATTCGCATCGGTTTGGATTCTTACTAAATCAGAGGTGCCTAAATCCCAAAAATCATCATTCAATTTAATATACTCGTTAGTTGAAGGGATATAGGCCCAGCCATAAACTCTTTGATTATCAAAATCATAACAAGCAATACAGTTATTGGCGCTGGTACATTGCGGGCAATTGGAAGAATTAAAAGAATAATTAGGAGCATTCGTTCCATAAAAATTAACAAAACCAACCGAAGGATTCCAGGCGCGACCGGAAAAAAGACCTTGACTGTTAAGTTCAACCCCAAAAACTAAATCAGTACAGGGAGCTGAATAAAAATGAAACAATTCTTCGGCCGGCGGTAAATAAAGATCTGCGCCTCTTAAATTTTCCGTTTGGTCAAAACGATTGCCAATCACCGCATCTAAACAATGAAAATAAATATAGCCATATTGTTGCCAATAGGCCTGACCGCGAATGGTATAATTTGCCGCTTGCGATGAATTAGCAAATAAAAAAATACCCGTAAATAACAAAATTCCGGTTAAGAAAAAAGATATTTTTTTTCTCCCGCTTAACATATTTTAATTATACCATTTTTTCATAAATTTTTCGCCTAG
>DAONYH010000012.1:6624-17228 GCA_035414245.1 bacterium
TTCTCCCGCTTAACATATTTTAATTATACCATTTTTTCATAAATTTTTCGCCTAGGGCAATCATTGCTTGTCTTTTTTTCTCGGTTTTATCCTGATAACCAATTAAATGTAAAAGTCCATGAATAAGAAGGAAATAGAAGATATAGGATTTTGCTTTAGAACGGGATTTTGGCTGGAAACGGGGCTTGGATTGGAGATTGGTCTTTGATTTAATATGAGTTTTTGATTTAGAGCACGATTCATCTCTTGCTTGCTCGGCAAACAGGAATTGATATTTATGAACCCGAGCCGCTTCTTGAATGTTAATAAAAATCTCGCCTAAATAGTTATCAAAACTAAATGATTCATCGCTTTGCAAAGTATTTTTTAAGCGACGCGGAATTGATGGAATCTTTTTATCAGCCGGAAACGATAAAACATCGGTAGTTTTATTTTGACCATGAAAATCACGATTTAAAGTTTTCATTTTTTGATCACCAACCACTACTAAAGAAACTTCGGCTTGCGGTAATTTATAAAAATTCAAAACTCCGGCTGTGATTCGTCGTGCCTTGCGATGACAAAATTTTTGCTTAGTAGTATTTTTTATTTCTAACATATAAAACAGTAATTTTAATTTCTAACATATTTTGAGTTTCAATTTTTCATCTTTTAAGTTTTAATTTTTTACCAACTTTCAACCCTTTATCAGCCGACGAAGTGATTTTAATAATCTGTAAAATCCATACCTAACCGGCCGCAAAATTAAATCATAGACGCCGTTATAAACTCGCTCTTCGCCCCCAAAACCCTGCTTAAAACGCGTTACTCCCGGCCACTTTTGCTCATCTATTCCGTAAAAATCATATAAATTAGCGCCCTCTGCTTTCATGGTTTTAATAATTTCCCATTGCAAAAGTTGAGGTGCCATCAATTGGCGATATTCATTATCACTAGCGCCATGCAAATACGTTGCTTTACGCGCAAAACTGGAAACCAGCGCGGTGGCAATTTTTCGCCCTTCATATTCAGCAAAAAATAAACGAATAAAATTTTTCCCTGCTCCCAACGCTCCCGATGTCTCCAACGTTCCTAACGCTCCCAACGCTCCCGATGTCTCCAACGTTCCTAACGCTCCCAACGCTCCCGATGTCGCTAGTGCTCCTGATGTTCCTGATGTCTCTAGCGCTCCTGACGCTACCGGCGCTCCCGGTGTCCCTAAATTTTCCCCGCTCTCGCTAAGTGGTTTTAATAAATTTTGATAATGTTCTTGATTATGCAAACGAAAAGCATCACGCTTGCCAGTTATTTTCATTAATCGCCAAAATTCAGCAAAATCATTAATATCACCTTTAGTGATTTGTACACCCTTTCTTTCTGCTAAACGAATATTGTAGCGGGTTTTCTGATGCATGGCAGATAATAATTCTTCTGGAGATTTTTTTAAATCCAAAACTAAAGTGCGTCGTGGTTGAATATCAGAACTGGGAATAATTTTCAAAACAGATGAAAAAGTTTTTTGTTTAAAATTTTGAGCCTTAAAATCCAAATCTTGATTAGCCGGTTCTATCTTTAAAAACAAAGCCCCTGGTTTAAAACAAGACCGTGATTCTAAACGAACAATAGCCGTAAATAAAAACTTTAAAACCGCTAATTTCTTTTCTGGGCTAAGAGCCTTATTTAACAGTGGTCCCCGAGGCGCGTACCAATAAAAATTCTCTCCCCAAAGTGGTTGTTTAACAATTAAAATCAAAGCTAAAAATTCGCCCACCAAAGTTTTCGGTTCACCGTCCGCTAAGTCGCTTTCCACCGCTAAATACTTAACTTCTTTCCCTTCTCGCGCCAAAAGTTCTGCCCAAAAAGAACTCAATAAAAACTCCGCGCCAGATACTCCAGGATTCTGGCTGACAAATTCATTGATCTTCGCTGCTTCAGGAGAATTTATTATTTTCATAAAAAATTTAGACTTTCTCTTTTAATTTTAGACTCTTTTTTTATTTTAGACTTTCAATTTTTTGACTTTCTATTATGTTTTCTATTTTATATTCAAGCTATTTTGTCTTTTGAGGCAAGCTATTTTGTCTTTAAAGGCGAACTTTTTTGTCTTTAAAATTATAGCATAATTTATCCTAATAAAGCCAAAAAACTAAAAAAAGAAGCCAGTTTACTGGCTCCTTAATTGTTTCTTATAATAAATAGCAATTATCACTAAATTATTATGGTTGTACCATACCGGCTGGTGAAGCAGTCACAATCGTATCACCAGGAATATTATTAACTTTAGCTCCTATACAATAAATAAGTGTATATCCGGCTGTTCCGCCCGCGGCGTCTCCAGATCTTGAATATACATAAGTTGGCGTTGCGTCGCTAGGCCAAAGAGTAGTACAGTTTGTGCTACCATCAACAGGTGTTGGTGGATAAGGCACAGCAGCTAAATAAGTATTAGCGCCGTAAGCAATCGCTGCACCAGGAGTTATGGATGCTGGATAATCACCCGCATCGTTATAATATAATTCCAACGCGGTTTGAATTTGTTTAACATCCGCCACACGTTTAGCGTCTCTTGCTCTGGCTCTCGCTGAGTTTAAAGCAAGAATTGATAATGTTGATAGTAAACCAATAATGGCGATTACGACCAACAATTCGATTAAGGTAAAACCTTTTTTGTTGTGTTTCATATTTTCACCTCCTTTTAAAGGTTAATTATTATCTTAATACCGGTTATTAAGATAACAATTAAATTTATAAATTAATTAAATTATATTTTAATTATAGCAAAAATAAAAAAGGGACGCAACATTTGAAATGTAATTTCACTAAAAATTTAGAACTGACTGGCCATGTTATACATCGGCATGATAACCGCCGCTACCATTATACCCACACCAATACCCATAATAACCATAATTATCGGTTCCATCAGTTTGGTTAAATTATCTAACATGTTTCTGGTTTCACGACCGTAAAATTCGGTAACACGATCTAAAACCGAATCTAATTTTCCGGTTTTTTCTCCCACCGAAATCATTTGCGGAACCATCTTGGGCACATATTTACTTTTATCCATTACTACATAAACCGGATTACCATCATTAATTGAATCCAAGGTTTCTAAAATTAAATCTTTATAAACTTCATTGCCAATAATATCAGCCACAATCTCTAAAGATTTGGTAATCGTTACACCACCTTTAATTAAAGTTGACAGTGAACGAGTAAAGCGCATCAAATAGATATATTTAAAAAGTTTGCCAAAAATTGGTAGACGTAACTTTAAAAGATCATATTGATAACGAACGAAAGTGGATCTCAAAGCCAAACGAACACCCACCACTAGAGCAATAATAAGAATAACTATCACTGCTAAATAATTTTGTAAAAAATCAGACACAGAAATAACAATACGCGTTGACAGAGGTAAAGTCGCATTCGTTTCAGTTAACATAGAAGTTAAATTCGGAATCACATAAACCATTAACACTATACCTACACCAACCAAGGCGGAAATAATGAAAATCGGATAAATCATTGCCCCCTTAATCTTGGCTTTCATATCATAATTCTGTTCCATTTCATCCGCTAAATAATTTAAAACTTCATCCAATTTTCCGGAAGTTTCACCGGAACGAATGATATTGATAAAAAAATTAGAAAAAACTTTGGGATATTTGCTAAACGCTTCGGACAAAAAAGAACCACTATCAACATCATAAGCCACTTCGGCAATTAAATTTTTTAAACTTATATTACTAGTTTGATCAACTAAAATCATCAGCGATTCCACCACGGTCACATTAGCGCTAATCATAACGGAAAATTGACGGGCAAAAACCACCAATTCCTTGGCTTTAATCGGCGCAATCATCATTGAAATCTTGCTTTCCAAGGTACCGGTAATATTAGTAACGGAGATAGGATTTAAATCCATTTTTCTTAAACGCACCAAAGCATCCGGTTCGCTTAAACCAACAATTTGTCCTCTTTTTTTGCGGCCCTCACTGGTTTCCGCTATATAGCGAAAAATTGCCATAATAAATAATAATTAACTTTCAATAACGCGCAAAACCTCCTCCATAGTGGTTATGCCTTGTAATACTTTTATTATACCGTCTTGCTTAATAGAAATAAAATCTTGTAAACCACGCACCACTTCTTCATTCACACTGCTATCACCATCATTTATCATCTGTTTTAGCTTTTCATCAATCTCTAAAACTTCAGCAATGGAAATACGACTGGAATAACCAGTGTTCTCGCAACGTTGACAACCAACCGCTTGATATAATTTATAACGCGAAAATAATTCTTCCAGTTTAGTAAAATTTGGTAATTCTAATTTGATTACTCTTTCGGGCAAGGTTTTTAATTCATCAACTATTTCTTGACGAGCGTCTTCTGATAAAGTGGTTTCTTTTTTACAATGTTCACATAAACGACGGGCTAATCTTTGCGCAACAATTACTTTCAAAGTTGAGGCCAGTAAAAACCGTTCCACTTTCATGTCTAATAAACGATAGACTGAACCGATAGCGTCATTAGTGTGTAAAGTGGATAGCACTAAGTGTCCGGTTAAAGACGCATGAATAGAAAGTTCAGCGGTTTCTTCATCACGAATTTCTCCCACCATGATAATATTAGGATCTTGACGTAAAAGTGAGCGTAAACCATTAGCAAAAGAAAAGCCGATTCGCGGTCGCACTTGTGCTTGATTAACACCTTTAATTTCATATTCAATCGGGTCTTCTAGAGTAGAAATATTCACGCCTTCTTGATTTAAAATATTTAAAATAGAATAAAGAGTGGTCGTCTTACCACTACCGGTTGGTCCGGTAATTAAGACCATGCCACTCGTTTTTTTGATTCCCTCTTTAATTCTATTTAAAGCGATTTGATTAAAGCCCAAACTCTCTAAAGTCTGCACCCCGGAAACAGTATCTAAAATACGCATTACTACTTTTTCACTATTGGCTAGTGGTAAAGTGGAAACACGAAAGTCAACTTCCCGACCGTTTACTATTAAACGAATACGACCATCTTGCGGGATGCGGGTTTCATCTAATTTTAAACGCGCCAAAACTTTTACACGGGCGATTACGGCGTTATGAATACTTTTCGGCAAAGTTAAAGAAGTGTGCAAAATACCATCAATGCGATAGCGAACCCGACTTTCTTTAGCAAAAGGTTCAATATGAATATCAGAAGCGCGCGCTTCAACCGCATGGCGGATAATTACCGAAACAATACGTGAAACCGGCGCACTATTAATATCATCCGGAGACAAATCTTCGGCCTCTGCCTTAACTTCAACTAATTCTTCACCCTCTTCTTTAGCTCTTATTTCTAGAGCGCTGGAAATTTCTTGTTCTAATTTCTGATATTGTTTAAAAACTTTATCCCAACTCGTCTCGGAAACTAAATAATATTCAACTTGTAATTTTTCATCATTCGCCAAAAAATCTACCGCTTCCATCGCCTTCAAATTGGGTTCAATCATACCCACTTTAATTGTTTTATTTTCTCTAGCAAAACAAACGGTTTTATAAGTACGGGCAATTTCCTCCGGTAAAAAATTTAAAACATCTTCCGGCACTTCATAATCTAAAAGATTAAGATATTTAAAGCCAAGCATCTCGGCTTTTATTTCCACTAATTTTTCTTCTTGAATGATTTTATTGGTAATTAAAAAAACAGACAGGCTTTCGCCTTTTTTTAAAACATCATTCTTTATCTGCTCAGCTTTTTCCTGATCAATAATTTTTTTATCAACCAGAAAGTTAAGTAATTTTATTTCGTTATTAGTTGCCATGCCAAAATAATTTTACGGATAATTTTAGCGAGTATTCGTTTGACTCTTAAAAGGATTTTTTGTCCCCACCACACACTTGCTTTGGGTATTTATACTGTCACTACAAATATCTTCAAAAGAATAAATTTGCACATAATTTTTCATACCCGCTATTTTTTCGCCCTTCAATATCTCAACATTAATTAATTGATCATCAGGCAAAGAGCGACGCGGAACAACCTCAACCGTTGATAAACCAGTCGCCTCGTGCATATAATCAGCAACCGGTTGACGCATAAATAATAAACCGGCGGCCGCTATTAAAATTAGGACCCCGAGAATGTATAAAAATGACGCGTACTTGCTTTTCATAAATATATTATTTTAGGGGTTTGTAATAATAAGTAACCATTTCCAACTGGGCGCTGCCGGAATCAGAAAAACTAATTGATTTAATATCAAAAATTCGTGAATTGGCCTCTAAAATTTTAAGCAGTTGCTTTAAACCGGTGTAATCAATAGCGCTTATCTCTAAAGATATTGAAATTTGACCCACATTAACTAAAGCTTCTTCCCCACTATCAGAAACCATGGCCGGCATAGGGACACCGGTAGCTAAATTTTCCTCGCCGCCAGTCAAACTAATTGAGTTTAGTAAAAATCCCTGACGAACAATAATTTCTTCTAATTCACCAAATAGTCTTTCTTTAATATAAGCATCAGGCAAAACATTGTTAAACTTATTTAAATCAGCCGGTGTAATTTCGTCGTAAATTTTTTTGATTGTTTGTAAATCGCGCAATTTTCTTTCTTGTTCATGAAAAAGTTTTTTTTGCGATTCAATACTGTCTCGCATGATGGCGGTCGTACTTTTCAATTTAGGACCTAAAAATAAGAAATAAGAAAGAGCTAAAATTAAAATCAAAACAAACAAAACAATGAGATTATAATAATCGTTTAAAAATAAATTCAAATCATTTTTTTGTTTTCTTTTCTTCAATTCCATTTTAATTTTGATTATTTCTTATTTAATTTTGATTATTTCTTAAAAATTTCTGGATTAACAGTTAAGTCTATACTAAAATTGATTCCTGACGTTTCAAGCGGAGCAACTAAGCTAACCGAACTGGTCGCATTTTGAGCCGCTTGTGTCGCCTGCTCTTGCGCGGCCAATATTTCCTCCTTAGTTCGGCTTTCTCCTGAAGAAGCTAAATCTACTTTAGCATTTATAGTATTTGGATCATTAGAAAATTGCTTAACTTGCCAAGATACCTCCGCAAAAGACCCGGCATTCCCAGCTAAAGAATATTTGCCATCAACATTGCCGGCAAAACCTTCAAAAGTAACTGTGCTTAAAGTATTTTTTTCCAGCCAAGCAAAAAAATTAGTCCAATAAATATGATTATTTAACATTTTTGCAACTTCAATGGTTTTTGTTTGATAAGCTAAGGCCGGAGCAGCTTCTTGGCGAAAAGTGTTTATTTCATTCCCCACTCGACGTGTTTCAGATTCAATAAATTCTAAACGTCGGGTCTCATCTTTCTCCCACCAAGATAAACCCAAATTTAATTCAATAATAATAATTATCACCGCTAGCAAAGCAAAAAGTGGCGCTTTAATATTTTTTCGCCACTCAAAATCCGCCCCTACCTCATCTTTAATAAGATTTACTTCCAAAATTTTCGGATTTTTCAAAACCGAATCAGAGGAATTTATTGGATTGTTTTTTTTCTTTTTTGCAAAAAGCATAATAATTAACTGTAAATTAGCTAATTTCACGCATCGCTAAACCAATCGCAACAGCTAATTTTGGTCCTACCTCATCTAAAACCGGCTTAATTTCGCGCGGATATTCAACTCGATTCCAAGGATCGCCCACAATTACTTTCTTATCCAAACGTTTAGAAAAATATTCGGCTAAATTTAAAAATAATGAACCGCCACCTGATAAAACTATTTTTTCTAAATTATCATTTTTTTGTGAAGTGTAGAAATCCATTAAATACTGCATCTCAATCACAATCGGTTCTAAAGTTTTAGTCACCAGCTGTGGAAAACCTTCTTCTCGGTTTTCAGAACTAAGTGAAAAACTTAAATCTAATTTAAATTGTTCTGCTTGTGAATAACTCATACCCAGGCTATCAGCCAGAGCCTTGGTAATAGTTGAAGCACAAACCGTTAAACTACGATTTAAAACCGGAATACTTTCTCTTACTATGGAAAGATCAGTGCTGTTGGCACCAATCTCCACCAACATAATCGTAGATTTATCATTACCAATTAATGATCTCACTAGCGAAAAAGTTTCTGTTTCTAAACTAGCTAAAATAACACCTGCCTTTTTAAAAACTTCAATATATTTTCTCACTAATTTTTTTGGTGAACCGGTTAAAAAAACTTTCATATTTCCGGACGTCGGCATTCGCCCTTCTTTGTCCGGAATTATCTTCCAATCTAAAATCATTTCATCAAGCGGTAAAGGAATCACTTTTTTTGCTTCTTCACTCACCGACAGAGCTAGATTCTTTCGATCTGCATTGGTAATATTGATCACAGAGGAAAATACGGTAAAAGTCGGTAAAGACACCGTCGCGCGACGTGCCTTAAAACCAGCTTCTTTCATTACCTTGGAAATAGCGCGCGCTAAATAATCAGTGTCTTCAATCTTATTAAAATTTATTTCACTAACATTTTCACTAAAAGCATAGTTTGAAAGCTGAATTTTGCTTCCCTTTTTTCTCAGTTCAACCATTTTTAAAGAAGAGTCGCCTATGTCAATTCCAAGAAAAAGATTGTCTTTCTTAAATGAAAATAAACCCATAGATTAAATTTCTGCAAGAAACTAAAATTGAATTATCACCACTTTTAAATTGAATTATCGCAACTTTTATTATATAATAATATTATACAATATCAGGAAATATTAAACAAGGATTTATGTCTTTTTTTAACCGTTATAAAAAAATATTTTTAATTCTCGGATTTATCTTTTTAGCATTTTTATTTGGTTTCTTGTTGTGGAAATTTTTCTTTCAAACAACTTCTGTTATACCTGTTCCTCCCAGTGAAGAAATTGGTGGTACGCCCGGCGCCTTTCCGACTGTTGGTCCTGGCGGTGAGATTGGTGATGAATTTACCGGTCCCGGCCAACTACCAAGCACGGAAGGTGATTATTCACCCGGTACCCCGGTCGGTGAACCTGATCCCGCAGCTTCAGCCCCATCTATAATTGCCAGCGGCGGTTTAACCGAAACCAAACCAATTGTGGAAGATAGAATTATTAACCCAACAATTTCCAGCAGTGGCAGTGTAAATTATTACAATACTAATGATGGTTATTTTTATAGTATTGATGAAAACGGAAACGCAGTTAGATTAAGTGACAAAGTCTTTCATCAGGTTGAGGCGGTAACTTGGGCGCCGGATGTTGATAAAGCAATTATTGAATACCCGGACGGTTCAAAAATCATGTACAACTTTGATACTGATAAACAAGTCACTTTACCAAATTACTGGGAAGATTTTTCTTTTGCCAGTGGGGGCGAGGAAATTGTGGCTAAAAGTATTGGTCTTGATCCGGACAATCGCTGGCTAATAGTTTCAAACAGTGATGGTTCACAGGCCACTGCTCTTGAACCAATCGGCACACGAGCCAACTATGTTTTTCCTGATTGGTCACCCAATAATCAAATCGTTGCTACTTATACACGAGGTGTTGATTTTGATCGACAAGAAGTTTTCTTTGTTGGCTTACACGGGGAAAATTTTAAATCAACCATTATTGAGGGGCGCGGTCTGCAGAGTCAATGGTCAGCCAATGGTGATAAATTATTGTATAGTGTTTATCATTCACGTGATGAATATATCCCCAAACTATGGATAGTTGGCGCTAGTGGTGATACTATTGGCGCTAATCGCAGTAGTTTAGAATTAAATACTTGGGCAGACAAATGTACTTTTGCTTCCAATAGCGAAGTATACTGTGCTGTCCCCGAAAGACTTGAACCAGGGGCGGGCATGTTTCCGGAGTTAGCTGATCGCACCAAAGATAATTTATATAAAATTGATTTAAGTACTGGCGCTAAAAATTTAATTGCTGTTCCTAATGGCGCTTTTAATATTTCCCAAATCGTTGTTCCAGATAATCAAAAATACCTTTATTTTACCGATAAAAGCACTGGACAACTATATCAGATTCGCTTGAAATAATTTGGCGTCAATTGATTTATCTGCTTAATGCGTGATGCCTAGTAATCCAAGGTCTCACGACTTGATGCCTTAAGTCGCTGTATCACTTTGATTAGTTTTTAATTTAAATTTAAATTCAATTCAGTTGTAATAAGTCATAATCAAATTATGGCTTATTTTTATTATGGCTTATTATCCAAAATTTTTATTATGGCTTATTTTTTATCCAAAAAATTTTTCTTAGATTTAATTTTTCCCATTGTTTGTCTTGGGTGCGGCCGAGAGGGAAAGTATTTATGTGTTGATTGTTTCAAAAAATTAAAATTTTGTGTCAAAAATTATTCTTTTAACTTAGAGCAGGTGGCAGAAGTAGTTATCGCCGGTGATTATGAAGATGAATTGTTAGCCAGTTTAATCAAAAATCTTAAATTTAAATCAATCAAAGAGATTGCCAAAATTTTGGCTGATTTCTTGAGTCTTTTTTGGCAAGGTCGGGCTTTAAATGTTATAAGTCCGCTTCTCATTCCCCTGCCCTTATCAAAATCACGAGAAAGATGGCGCGGTTTTAATCAGACTGAATTAATCGCTCAAGAGTTTGCTTTGAATTTTAATTATGAAATTAATCATGGTTTAAAAAAAATTAAACACA
>DAONYH010000013.1:0-14968 GCA_035414245.1 bacterium
TAGTTGTTAAAGGGAATTGGAAAAATTTAATGGGACACACGGTTTTACATTTTCGCAAAAGTTAATCTATATTAAAAAGTTAATCAATATTAATAAGGATCCAATATCTAAGCGCCATATCACAAATTATTAAATAAAATACTTTAAAAATGGGCTATATTAGCTCATTTTTTAAATATTAACATCATTTGAGGCACAATTTCCGTCTTTTCGGGCAGAGCAGTTGACAAATAACGAATAATATTATATAATTAACCATCGTACTATAATTAAAATTATTGTACTTAAATTCGTAAATTAACAATAAAAAAATAATAAACAGACATGAAAAGCAAAATTTTTCTTTTAGTACTCTTTGTAGTAGTTGGTTTTTTGCTGATTTTAAACAAAATAGATGAACAAAAATACTGGGAAAACCAGTGGGGAAAACAGCTTATAAAAGACCAACAGTGGCTCAATTCTCATCCTTTAACAGAGAAAATTGAACCTTATCCGATTAAAACTGCTTGTTACTGGACTAGTCCAGTAATGCATGCGGCTGATGTTCCGGCTTTAGCCAGACATGACTTAGTCATCGCTGACTTAGAAAATGTCTATAACAATCGTGCCAGTCTTTTGCAACTTAAAAGACTTAATCCTAATCTTAAACTACTGGCCTACAGTAACCCGATGGAAATTTGGACAACAACTTATTCAAGTCGTCCTTGGCAAAACCAAGTAATCAACGAAATTGTTACCAAGCGTCCACAGTGGTTGCTAAAAACCGTCGTCCTTGACTCAGAAAAGGGAAATTATCAAGATTACGCTGTCTTTTGGCAGGGTATGATAATGCTTAATTTTTCCTCTACTTGCCCGAAAATTAAGGGTGAAACTTACAGCAAATGGATGGCAAAAAAAATCAGCCAGGAAATTTTGTCTGACCCAATTTGGGATGGTTATTTTCAAGATAATGGAACTGTTAACATTTCTTGGGTTTATCCAAAAGTCAGGCAAAAAATTGATATTGATGGCGATGGCCGACCAGATTCTGATAAATTCGTTGACAAAAAATGGAAGCAAGGAGTTGAAAAATATCTAAGTATCATTCAAAGAAAATTTAAACCGAAAAGAAATTTTTTGGCTTTTCTCTCAGGAGCTAATAAATCGGTTAAAAGAAATTTTTTGATTATTACTAATAAAGGTGATACTAATCTCCTGCAATTCGTTGACGGAAAATTCTTTGAATGGTTTCCAAATGATTATTTAGGAGGCAAATGGGCTGGAGGTTGGCAGCAATGTGTTGACAACGCGAGAATCACCGGACCATTAACAGTTTTCCAGGTTGACAGAACTAATATTGATTTTGGTCTGGCTAGTTCCTTAATGCTTGATAATATCTACTTTGCTATTAGTCAAGATGATGCGGGCGTTTTCCCACAGCTCTACCTAGATTTAGGGAGTCCTTTGGGTTCTGCTCAAAAAATTGGAACTATTTTTATTAGGCAATTTCAAAACTATGTAGTAAGAGTTGATCCACTTAATCGATTGGGGGAAATTATTCCTGCTCATCTCTATATTGGAGAGGATGATAATCTTAAAAATCAAACGGATAGCTCTCATGTTCAAAGTGAACAAGTCGCCGGCCTTAAAGAGGCTAGCTAAATCGTTCTTTCAAAGAAATCTGTCTAAATAAAGAGACTTTTAAGGTCGAAGTGAAAAAACTGCTTCGACCTTTTTTTATTTTCATTTTTAAGTTATTATTAGAGTAGTTATGAGTATAATTATTGCCTAGTTATGAGCACAATTGTTTTAGCATGCTCCATTTTAATATTAATAACAGCGACTTTAAATCCTAAGTTGGGCGTTTTTTTAATCGCTGCCAGTCTGCCAATTATTGGTCGGGATTTTTATTTTGCTAATTTAGTGGTGCCAGCCGCTGATTTAATCGCCCTTTTAACTTTAATTGGCTTTTCCGTCAATTTGGTATTTACGCTTCTTTTTAAACCACAAAAAAAGGTTAAGCTGATTTGGCCCCTATTTTTTCCTTTTTTACTATTTTTTATCGCCAGTCTTTTATCAGTCGCACTTTCCACTAATCCATTGTCTTCTCTTTATTATTTTATACGTTGGCCCCTATTTTTATACTTTGCTTATATTTTTGTACCGGCCAATGTAATAAAAGATGCGAAAACTTTAAAAACAACAGTGGTAATTGTTTTCTTGAGCGCAATGACAGTTTTATTATCCGGATTTTTATCGCTTTACGGACAAGATTGGCAAAATAGTTTTTTCCGTCTCAAATCAATTAAAATTTTTGGCTCTTATCCTTTCGGGGAAAATCATAATTTAATTGCCGAATTTTTAAATATTGGCGCCTTCTTTGTTTTGGTAATTAAAGAATTTCTTAAAGACAAGCGTCTAAAGCGGATCGCAGATACAATTTTTATAATCGCAGTCCTAGGAATAATTCTTACTTTTTCCCGCAGTGGCTGGATTACACTTTTCTTGCAATCTGCCATTTATTTATATTATCGAGCCAAAGCAAAACCCAAGGAACGCATACCAGCTCTAATCATTTCTTTGTTATTCATTGCTCTAATTACGCCTTTATTTTTTAGAATGAGCGCTTTACAAGAAAAAAATGTTAGCTCCACGGAAAATCGGTTTCTTTTAACTGAAATTTCTTTACAAGCCTTTATTGAGAAACCAATATTTGGTCATGGTAGTGGTCAATTTACTAAATTAGTTGATCAAAATATACGTTTTAAAGCAAAATACGGACCAGCTGTTGATTCGCATGGTGTGATTCAAAAAATAATTGCTGAAAACGGCATCTTAGGTCTGGCGGCTTGGTTATTTCTACTTTTTGTTTTAGTAAATTTAATTTTCAAAACCGTAGAAAAATATTATCCGCGGGTGAAATGGGTATTACCTTTTGCACTGGCGGTTTTTGGCGGTGTTTTCTTTCAATTCTTCAACACTTCCTACTTCAAAGGCAAAGTTTGGTTTCCAATTCTATTATTTATTTTAGCTTTACGTTTTTCCGAAGAAAAAGTAGCAACAGCGAAAAAAAGACAACTTGCTCAACAAGGTCTTATACAAGCAGAAAAAAAATCAAGCAAAAAAATGTCGCTCAGCAAACAAAAATCCGGTTTAAAAAAATTAAGTTCTTAATTTTACGATTTTATGGCAGACAAAATCAAAGTAATGCATATTATTCCTAATCTAAGAGGCGGTGGCGCGGAAAGAGTTTGCTTTGATTTGCTAATGAATCTTGATGCTGATAAATATGAAAAGAGTCTTATATTATTTAAAGATAATGGCGAGGGGCAAATTTGGCGTGAACAACTGGCAAACAGGGGGGTAAAAATAATTGCTTTAAAAAAACAATACTTGTTTGATTTAAAAAATTTTAGGGAAATTTTTTCAGCCATTAAAAAAAACAAACCACATATTTTACACACTCATTTAGGCGGTGATATTTATGGTCGCTTGGCCGGTTTCCTAAATAAAGTGCCAATCATTATTTCCACTGAACATAATTTAAACAAACAAGAAAGAAAAGGCGCCACTTGCTTAAAAACCTTAACTTCTCTTTGGGCAGATATGATATTTCCGGTTTCTGAAGCAGTTAAACAAGACGCTCAAAAAAGATACCGGCTTAACCCTCATAAACTAACTGTTATTTATAATGGAATTGATACGAATATTTTTAAATCAAAGTCAGTAGAAAGCTTGAATAAAGATGAGCCTCGCTTAAATGACGTTAACTTGAATAAAGATAAGGCTGAAAAAATTATTATTGGCAGTCTAGGAAGATTAACTGAGCAAAAAGGTTTTAAAATTTTAATTGAGGCAATTTCAAAAACAAAACATAAAAACTTTTTAGTAAAAATCGGCGGGGAAGGCGAATTAAAAGAAGTTTTACAAAAACAAATTGATAACCTCGGACTAAGTGAGCGTATTTTTTTACTGGGTCAAGTTGATCCCATAGATTTTTTAAAAGAAATTGATATTTTTGTTTTGCCTTCACTTTGGGAAGGTTTAGGTTTGGTTGTTTTAGAGGCTGCTCTGGCTAATAAACCAATCATTGCCAGCCGAGTTGATGGCCTGCTAGAAATTATTAATTCTGATAATGCTTGGCTATTTACGGCTGGGGATTCTAATGAACTGGCCAGACAAATTGATGAATTAATTGACAATCTAAACAGTGAAGAGACGCAAAGAAAAATTGCTTCAATCAGAAAAATTGTGGAAGAAAAATTTTCTTTAACTAAAATGGTGGAAAATTATAGTGCTTGGTACGAAAAACTATCTCAGAAAAAAATAAAAGCAAAATAAATATTAGGCGAAATTTTAATAAATATTATGCGTATTTTACAGGTCAACAAATTCCATTACCCACGTGGCGGAGCAGATAAATACTTCTTAGAATTAAGTGAGGCCTTAACTAAAGCTGGTCATGAAGTAGCGGTTTTTTCTATGAAGCATCCCAAAAACCAACTCACTCCTTATGCTAAATACTTTGTATCACGTTTAAGTTTTAATGAAGGTAATTTGATTGATAAACTAAAAACACCGGGTCGAGTAATTTATAGCTTAGAAGCGAAACGTAAATTTAAAAAATTAGTGACTGATTTTAAACCTGATTTAATTCATATCCATAATATTTATCACCAATTATCACCTTCAATTCTGGATGTGGCGAAAAAATTTAAGATTCCGGTCGTAATGCATCTTCATGACTATAAATTAATTTGTCCCAATTACCAATTATTCACCAATGGTCAAATTTGCGAGGCCTGCAAACCAAATAAATATTGTGCCTGTCTAAAAAAACAATGCTTTAAAAACTCTTTCTCCAAAAGTGCTTTAGTTACCTTGGAAATGTTTATCCATCACCGGATTTTAAAAATCTACGCTAAAAATATTCAGACCTTAATTGCTCCGAGCGCTTTTATGAAAGAAAAAATCATGGAATTCAATTGGCCGGAAAATAAAATCAAAGTGATTGTTAATCCTTTTTCCGCCTCTTTGCAAGCTAGCGAAGCCGAGCTTAATAATCCGGAAAGGGAAAATTACTTATTATTTTTCGGGCGCCTGTCTAAAGAAAAAGGATTATTAACTTTAATTGAAGCTGCAGCCAAAACCCAAAGTCATCTAAAATTTGCCGGGAGTGGGGAAGAACAAGAAACCTTAATGGCGGCAGCGAAAAAACAAAATGTTAAAGCCGAATTTTTAGGTTTTAAAAGCGGGGAAGAACTTAAACAAATAATTTTAAAAGCACAAGCCGTGGTTATCCCCTCAATTTGGTACGAAAATATGCCTCTTAGTTTACTGGAAGCACTTAACTTAGGAAAACCAGTGCTGGCCTCACGAATTGGCGGTTTACCGGAAATAATTCAGGAGGGAAAAAATGGTTATTTATTTAATCCGGGTGAGGCGACTGATTTAGCAGAGAAAATTAATTTGCTTAAAGAAAACGATTTAAATAAAATAGCCCAGTTTGCCCGTCAAAGTGTACAAAATTTAAGCCCGGAAAACAATTTGCAACAAGTCATGGCTGTTTATGAAGAAGTGCTGAGTAAACATAAATAAGCTAGATTTAATCAATTAAAACTTAATTAAAAAATATTCTGATTAAAAAACACTCTTAACTAGAGTGTTTTTTTAAACGAATTGAAATAGCAAACAAGGAAATTCCTAAAAGAAGAAACAAACCGGAAAAGATCCAAGCGGTTCTAATTGAAAACATTTTCGCGATAAAACCACTGGCTACTAGCCCTAAAATCGCTCCTGATTGAGAAAACATTGAGTCAAGCGATAAAAGTGTGGCTCGATTTTTTGACGCTAAACGTTTGTTAATAAAGTTTTGTTGCAGGGGTTTTATTATCCCTCGACCAAACTCATGAACTAAGAAAAAACTAACCACCAAAAACCCCAAACTGACCTGTGCAGCAATTATTATCGCTAAGGCAGTACCAATTTGCGGTAAAATAATCGCAGTTTTTTCACCAAGCCTTTGCCCGACTACTTTAGAAAATTGCGCTCCGAAAATAACACTCAAGGAAATCCCGACAAACAATAAACCAAGTTGCGGCGTGCTAAAACCATATTCATTTTGGAATAATAATGACCATTGCATGTTTAAAGCTTGAATAGCAAAAGTCAAGCAAGCGCCAAAAAGCATAATGAAAAGTAAATCAGAATTTCTTAGACCACTTTGAAATGCCTCAGTTAATTGTTTACCTAAACCATTTTCTCTTAAAGATTGTCTCTTTGTAACATAGTTTTCTTTAATAAATAATGATAAGCAGCCGACAATAAACATTACAATCGTTGAAGCGAGCCAGGGCCAAGCTAAATCAAATTTTCCTAAATAAGAACCAAACATTACACCTGCGATTATACCAAAAGAGCGAAAGGCGGTTTCGTAACGAAAAATTTCTGCTTGCCAATGTTCTTCACCACGAGCCTTTAAAGAATCAACCAGCCAAGCTTCAATTGATCCGGAAAAAAATGTATGTCCCAGAGCCGCCACTACTTCTGCTAAAACAAATAACATAAAAGATCCGGAAACAAAATAAATCAAAGTACTCAGAGCCATTAGGAAAAAGCTCAAGCTAAAGCTACGATGTCGGCCAAAAGAATCAGCAAAAGAACCGGTCGGCATTTCCGCTAAAACCACCACAATCATATAACAAGCATTAATCAAGTTAATTTGCAGAAGATCCATTCCTTTTTCAAAAAGAAAAAGAACATAAGTAACCATAAAGAAAGAGTTAGCAAAATTTATCAAGGCATTAAAACCGAGATAAACTGCGGCAATGGGATGAAACATTAATTTTTTCATGGCTTTATTTTTTTAATTTAATTACTAATGTACGAATATTATTTAAAAAACGCCCTCGGTTTTATTTTTACCGAGAGCGTTTATTATTTAACTATTTATTATTTATTATATTTAAGATATTTAAATGACAATTCCAGTATAAATAATCTGTTTATAATCACAATCTACAACGCGCTCGGCAGAAATGGTTTTGATGCAAGGTAGCACAAAACGACCATTGTTCATGGTAATTGTCCAAGCAATAAGTTGTAGATTTCTTAAATTCATACCTAATAATATACGAAAATGTCTTTATTTTGTTACAAGTGTGGCTTTTTTACTAAACTCGTTGACTATGCAGAGCTTAAATTAGTTTAAATTAATTTAATATTAAATTAACTTAACAATTTAATTCACTTGAAAAGAGATACTGTAATGTAAGCCAGATTTTAAACCTTCAACTTTAATATCATAACGACCTAAAGATAAACTGGGAACCTTTAAAACCGTACTTAAACGACCATTACTGTCCGCGTTAATAGTTTTTACATACTTACCAGCAAAGCTGATTGACAAAGATTCTTGAGGCAAAAATCCGCCGCCAGTTAATAAAATATCAGAATTAACCGTTGCTTGCGGTTTATCAAGTCGTAGATATAGATTTTCTAATGGATAATCATCAGCGGTTTCGGTTGAGGCAACTGAAGCAACTTTATCCAATTTGTCATCTAAAATTAAAATATTAGAATTATTAAAGATAACAATTTTATCACCACTATTATAAACCACCTTTAAACCCATAGCCCAGCCAGCTTGACCACCAAGATTACCAGTCCAAGCATAGTCAATTAATTTCATATCCTTATCTAACTTAACTATGCCTACACCATTAGAAAAATAAATGTAATCATTATGACCGCTAGCCGCTACATCAAAGCCTTGATAATCTAAATGACGAAAACTAGCAATTAACTTGCCGTTTAAATCAAATTTTTTCGCATAGAAATCATCAACTGCATAAACATAACCTAATGGATCTTGATAGGCGCGACGATTACCTTTGCTGTGATTAAAATTTAAAGGAATAGTTTTAAGTAGGGAACGACTATCTTTATCATAGATTTCCACGGCGCTTTTCGCTTCATTCATGCTTAAAAAATAACGAGCATTAGGGCCGCTAACATTATAAGGAGCATCAATATTGGTAAAATCATAACCAACAATAGAATTTAGGTTACGATCAAAAACTTTGACGCCTTTAGCGCTTATTGTAACAATATCATTGCCAAATTTATCAACGCGGTTATACCACTCCCAATAGGTATTTTTACTTTCCGCCACTAAAATTAATTCCCGATTAACCACTTCATATTTATACAAAGTGAAGTTACTCACGGCGTAAGCATACAAATGATTATTTTCTTCCATTAATTTTACATCAAAAAACTCGCCATAATTATGGAAACGAAAATTATAGGGCTTAATTTTGGTTAGCAATTCCAAGCGATCGTTTTCTAAACGAAACAATTCTAAACTACCAGTATTAGTACTGGCCACATATATTTGTCCCCGGTAGGAAATTGCATCACCGGAGTAATATGATTTTAAACGGCTTTTACCGGGTGTTACTAGCAAAAATAAAGAAGCTAGGGAAACAAAAGTAATTGCCAAAATTATTCTTTTTTTCATATATTTGATTTATTAGCTTTTTTATTATATTCCTTTAAAAAAAATATTTCAAGAGATAAAAGCCAAAAACCAATAAAATTGACAAAATTAGGCAAAAACATGTAAAATAACGGTAGTTTTCCACAATTAGAGCGTTTTGCTCTTGACAAATAAATTTAAATGTATTATAATTACTAGAATACTAAAAATATAAAAAGTATGGAATTTAACGATTTTCTACAATTAATCAGAAAAAAGAAACAAACAATTATTATTATTATGCTAATTAGCATAATGTCGGTTTTACTTGTTTCTGTTATTCAACCGCTAAAATATAGTGTCAGTTCACGTTTATTAGTAATTCAAAATACCACTGAAACTGACGCTTATGCCTTATCCCGTTCTAATGAATATTTAGGCAATTTATTAGCTGAGGTAGTTTATTCCAGTTCATTTTATGAACAAGTTAGAGCCTCAAAATATAATATTGATGAAAACTATTTTTCTGGTAATTATAATCAACAACTAAAAATTTGGAATAAAACCGTTAATACTCGCGCTCAAGGCGATACAGGAATTATTGATATAAATGTTTATCATCCGAATGTGAGTGAAGCGAAAAAAATTGCTTTAGCGGTTAATGATATTTTAATTAATCGCAATCAAGAGTATCAAGGTGGCCAAAATATTAAGATTAATATTATTGATCAACCTTTAGCTTCTCTTTACCCGACTAAACCGAATATTCCTTTTAATCTAGCCGCGACTTTCTTTTTATCCTTTATTCTTGCTTTAATTTATATTTATTTATTTCCAGAGGAAAAATATAGTTTAAGTGTTTTTAATTCTAAAAAAACATCTTATTTACCTGAACTTGAATATCAAAAGTTAAGAAATGATGAGCAAGAAATGATTGTTCGCAAAATGAAGCAAAAATATTTGATCAATACTGAGGATGAAATGAATGAACAAATCAGTGAACAATTGGAAAATAGTGATTTTAATGGAAATATTGAAAATAATGATAATAATGATAATTGGGAAGCTGATTTAGAAGCAAATTTTGAAGCTAAAGTTGAAGATCAGAAAAAACCTTTAAGCGGTAATATCCGAAATTTAATCAACCGCTAAACAAATTAGGAAACTTTTATTTAATATATAGAGTTTTAAATTAATAAATTGTTCTTTAATATAAACCAAAATTAGGCTTGGAGGGCCTTTAAAATGAAAACAACAAATGTAGTTAATTATGCAAAGCAGAACCTTGGTAAAATTTTCCTGGGTGTGATTGGGATTATCCTGATTGTATTATTGGCATTGAACATGCTGAACAGCAGATTGAGCAGAGAGCAAGCTTTTTCCGCCGCTCCTCCGGAGCTGGTAATTGCTAACCCTGGTATGGCTACTCCCGCTCCGATTGGAACAACCACTTTTTGTTTCCAACTTGATGGACGACAGGACGGTCATTTACCGGCATTAATGGGCGCCGCTGCTCAGAATGTTTACCCGAACGGTGTTTCCGGTTATAACTGGGCTTTATCTCCGACCTCAACTGGAGCTGAACCCTATGGAATTCTGCCTGATGGCACCATTTTTGCGAAGGAATCTTTCCTCCATAATTATGGAATGGCCAGCTCGGTTAGCCTAAAAAGCGATGTTACTGGTTGGGCACCAGTACCAATGGTTATCGGTGAAATAAATGGCGAAGCAGCTTATATCTTTAAGCGTTAATTGGCCTAATGACTGCCCAAAACCCCTGAATCCTGCAAAATGCATTCAGGGGTTTCTTCTTATTGACAAATATTTAAAAATAGTGTATAATACTATGATAATCTTTTTTAGATTATCTATAAATAAAATAATTAATCGAACATTAACAAAAAAATAAATAAGTCATGGAATTTAAAAAAATCATTTTTCCGTTGCTGATATTAATTTTTGTTTTAGCGCCTTGGCCAGTCCAGGGGCAATTCAGAAATGACATCAATGTATCACTATTTGCTGGAGGCACAGTTGCTCAGCAAAACATCAATAACCGAGGTTATTGGTATGGTGGATACGCCGAATGGCTGCCAATTAAAACCGCTTCTGGTTTTAATTTTGGTTTCTGCGCGGTTGCCAGTCAGACTGAATTCAAGTCTAATGATTTGAAAAACAAGTATTGGGGAACCAGTACTGACTTTGGTCTTGGAATCGTGATGGGAAAGTACTCGGAGTTTTTTACTCCTAGATTTGCTAGTTATACTGGCTTCAATGCTCTGATAAAAAGAAGCAAAGATAACGGAACTGGCCAATCAATTATTAACAACTATCAACTGGGGACATATCGTATGAACCAAGAAGATTGGTTGTTATCAACTGAGTTGAACTTCAACTTACTTAAGTATCATGGATGGCGAGAACAACTTTTTCCTCGCACTCAGCTGAGATTAGTTGCTCAAACTCCGCTTAAATCCAAACGTGAATCCTTCTGGAATGACGAACCTATTTTGAATTCAGCACTTTGGAATAAAGCCAGTTACAGTGCTGAACTCAAACAATCTCTTTTCCGTACCGGTTATAATAATCAGTTTGAACCCAAAATTTATACTGGTTATTATTACTATCGTGGCGATAAAAGCCACTGGTTAGCAATCGGGCCGGAACTGGCCCTTCACAAACCGGGAAAAGATGATTTTCTAGCAATTTACTTTTTGGTAAAAAAGCAGGTTGGTCATTTTGAACCTCATTTAGGCTCAACTCAGTTTGTGTTTGGAATAAACTTTATACCAACTAATTTAAGCCGTTGGTACTAAGCCTTTCCGTTATTATTGAAATAATTGAAATTGAAATTAAAAAAATTTATCATGAAGAATTTTCTGATTTTGTCGTTAATCATTATCTTTGCAGGACTGAGCAGTTGTAGAAACTCCAACTTTCAAACGGATAATTCATGTACTGAAGAGATTATGATTGCTCGGCTCGAGGTAGAAAATAACTATCTTAAAGCTGAGGTTGCTAAGTTGCAAATGGAATTAAACGAATGTAAATCCAATTTTACCGTTGTCCCAGTTGCAAAAACTACCACTCGTCCTAAGACGACTACTAAAGCAGCTGCACCTAAACCTGCTGCTGCAACACCGCCCCGGAATCCTGTCCCGCAGTCAAAGATTGAAACGACCCCTCCCCGAGTAGGAGTCGCGAAATTGGACTATCTCCGTCAAGATGGTGAAATAATTTTCTGTGTATCAGCTAATAGCATGGAGGATCGCTATTTTCCGCACTTTGCGATTGAACGAGGCGTAACCTTCATCGGTATAGCTGATAATGAGGTAAGAGGTTATAACTGGAAAGTTGAACCTACCGAGTTTATGGAAGGGGATTACGGCGTAACCATGGATGGGACCTTCTATGTTTCTCATGAGTTACTAAAAGCCACTATGAAAGCAGCTGGGGAAAACCTGAATTCGGTGGACATTAAATGTCCATACACCGGTTGGATAAAAAAACCCATGACTCTTGACACTGACAGTGGTTACTGGATTTTCTACACAAAGCGGTAATAAAAACGTACCTTTTTGGGTAAAAACCCTCCTTGATTCCTTTTTTGGACATTATTTTAGCTAAAAAAAGCTAAAATAACCCCCCTTCTAAGTTTAAAGACTTGAAGGGGGTTTTTTATTGACAAATTTTTAAATATGTGCTATAATGAATTGACAAATAATTTTTAATATAGCATAATTTAATGTTTAAAAATAAATTTATGAAAATCGCCTTTATTGGACAAAAGGGAATCCCAACCAAAAGTGGTGGAGTTGATCGTCATGTGGAAAACTTGGCGATGTTTTTGGCTAAAAAAGGAGAAGAAGTTATTGTATATAACCGTTCAGATTATTTACCAGAGAAAATTCATGAGTGGCAAGGAGTAAAATTAGTTTTTTTACCTTATATTGATAATAAGAATTTAGCCGCTATTACTCATTGTTTTCTAGCGACGATTGATGCGATTAGAAAGAAAGTGGACGTTATCCATTACCATGGAATTGGACCTTCCTTACTAGCCTGGATTCCAAGAATTTTTCTACCGAAAGCGAAAGTAATTTCTACTTTACATAGTTTTGATTATGGTAATGACAAATGGGGAACCTTTGCTAAATTCATGTTGAAGCTTGGGGAAAAGAGTATGTGTAAATTTGCTCATGAAGTGATTGTCTTAACTGATTTAATGCATGATTATTTATTACAAAGACACGGTCGTGAAAGCAAAATTATTCCTAATGGCGCTTTTGTGGAAAAAAACTATCATACTAATCAGCTCTTACAATTCGGTTTAGAGAGTGGTAAATATATAATTAGTGTGAGTCGTTTAATTCGCTTAAAGGGTTTACAGTATTTAATTCCGGCTTTTAAAGAAATTAAAAATGAAAATATTAAATTAGCGATTGTTGGTGATGGTGAATACGGACCAGAACTAGAAAAGTTAGCCAGTGATGATCCGCGTATTATTTTTACCGGCAACCAAACCGGTGATGTTTTAGACCAACTTTATACTAACGCGTCTTTATTTGTCCAAAGTTCAGAAATGGAAGGTTTATCAATTTCACTTTTAGAAGCGATGGCTCATGGTTTACCTTGCCTTGTAAGTGAAATCGTAGCTAATCGCCAAGCCGCCGCTGATACTGCTTTATATTTTGAATCAAAAAATATTGATAGTTTAAAAAATAAACTAGCGGAAGCTTTGAATAATCAAGAGAAAATGAAAAATTTAGCTGATAAGGGAAAAGAAAGAGCAGAAACTATTTTTAACTGGGATCAAATTTCTGAAGAAACACGAAAGTTATACCAAAAATAAATTTAGAAATAAGTTATTTTATATAAGTTATTTTTTCTTTGAAAATTAAATATTAAATAAATTTATAAATTAAAAACTAGGAGGGCTCAAAAATGAGAACGATTATCAGAAGTTTTGTTATTCTATCAGCCTGTATTTTTGCAATTTATGCACTTGCTAGCTGTGAAAAAATCGATTTTTTACTCGATGAAAACACCCCGATGGATGAAATCACCCACATAGATGATTTGAACAGTAAGGTGGTAATAAAGTCTTCAAAAGGCTATTCCACTTCAGTTGGTCTGATCTATGTACAAAAAGATTTGCCGACCGGATTTAAAGTTGAAGCGCGATCGGGCGCAGTTTCTCCCATTACCTCAGCTATTTGGACCATTGAAGGCAGTACTTATCAGGGAACCCAAATTTGGCACAAGTTTAGCGGACTGGGTGAAATACCGATTACAGTGGTAGTTACCTTTGAGAATAAAACCAAGGAAACTAGAAAAATTACTATTGTTTCGGTAATGGACCTCTCAACGGTTGATCCTATCCGACACTTTATCACTAACAATGGTGATGGAACTTACAATGTGCTACTTTTATTTTCTCGGGAACGCCTTCGTCATGCCAGTGATACAAATTTCTTCTATATTGGCAATGTTAGCGACTGGAAGCGAGTCTCGATTAAACCAAAGTATAAGCGCTATGTAATTACGCCGACGGGTAAACCGCAAATGACCAGCGATGTGGGAAAATATGTTGGAGTTAATCTTAAAATAACTCCCAGCTTGAGCAGCCACAACATCGCTATAATCCACAGCGACAGTCTTTGGGCTGATTTTTCCGGCTCAGCCTTCGTTAAGAAGGATAATCCCGGTCTAGCCTGGTTTACTCTCCACGACGGAGCTTTGACTCCACAAGGTGATTCTTATGAGAAAAACCTGCCCGGAAAAGCTGGTGATTCTTATTTTCGCTTTACGCAAACCGGCGACACTATTAGTGGCAAGGTAACTCTCTATTTCAAATTGACTGATAATTTTACGAATGCTGCCTTTGTTGTTAGACAACTTGAGGGTGGTACCTACACTGAACCAATTCAAATGTATTCAGTTGTGGATCATCCGCAATGGGGACAAATTGAATTGCCGATTACTGAAATGTACGGCAAAGTTTGCGCCTTTAGGTACGGACCAAATCGTAATCAAGCATCAGTTTATTCGAAAAACATGCCTTTGTCGTTTTTCTATGACCCATATTACAAAAATATAAGGGTCATTATTAGTCGGGTTCATTAACCTGTCATCCGTTCTTTTCTGTTATCGCTTAAGCTAAAATCCCTTGAGCAATAACAAAAACCGCGTTTTAAAAAAGACGCGGTTTTTTCTTAGCTAAAATTTTTTAAAGCCATTTTTTCTTATGAAAAAAGAAAACCATGCCCAGTGAACCTATCAACATGATAGAGAGAATAATCCAAAAACCATTTTCTTGTTTAACAAAAGGCATGTTAATAGCATTCATGCCAAAAATGCCCGCCAATAAAGTTAAGGGATAAACGATTACGGAAAAAATGGTTAAAGTTTTCATGACTAAATTCATTTGACTATTAAGCAAAGACTCATTAGTACTATTTAAAACTTCAATCATTTCTCTTTGATTATCAAGCTGCTCCCAAAGTCGCT
>DAONYH010000014.1:0-13735 GCA_035414245.1 bacterium
TTTAAATAAGGCCCGCTGGAAACACAGCCCATACGACCATGTTTATTAGCATCAACTTCAGCAATATTAATTATAGGAGTACAACCATTGTCAGCTTTGCAATGTCCTTTAAAAATATAACTATCACAATCTGATAAATCACCTAGATCACAGGCGGAGCCAATCGGACCGTTTGAACAAACCTCACCAACCGCACAATTATCAATACAGTTTAATGTTCCGCCACATCCATCACTTAAAAGTTTGCCACAATTAAATCCGTTATTAATTGCTGCTAAACCAGTTTTATCAGCGCAAGTTTTTGGTGTGCAAATATTACAATTAACTTCAATTGAAGAAGCGTTTTTAGAAGCAAAACTTTTAAAGGCCGCCCATTCCATGGCGGAGCGATGGGGTACCATATAGGTTACTGCAGTTGTTTTATTATGCACATAGCAATTTTCGGTCGGATTGACAAAGGGATAATCTCTGGGGGAAGATTGAGCGCCTGACCTTGGTCTTTGGATTCCTGCATTTGGATCTAAAACTTGAGAAAAAACAACCACGACTGGTAATATTAGAATTACTAACAAAGAAGAATATAATATTAATTTATAATAGGAAAAACGCTTCTTAGGTTTTGATTCTGCTTTTTGTTGGGTTTGTTGAGCTGGTTGAGCTAACTTATTTTTTTTCATATTTTTATTTTGCTTGTTATTAAATATTATATCAAAAAAATGGAAAAACGATAATTATTATTGACAAATTAATTAAAATATGATATAATACTTCCATAAATCGTACTTTCACATTAACCAAACAAACCAAAAAAACAAAGAAATGAAAAAGGAAAAGGTTTTAAAAGGAATGCTGTATGCATCAGTCGTCGGATTTACGTTATTATTTTCAAGCGCAATTTGTGTTCTCTTCAAAGGGGTAAACCAGGTACTGAACACCCTTTTTATCACAGGAGCAATTTTGGCTATTCTTCCCCTTTTTTTAGGACAATTTGCTTGTCCGGCTGGACTGTTAGATGAATATGGCTTCCCTAAAATTCCATTGGTAGGAAAATTAATAATATTCTTATTTGTTTTCCCATTCGTTAACATGTGGCTGTTAGGCACGGTAAATGTTATCTTTAATTTTCTGCCTAATTACTATGAAGCCATAAATCAAGGTAAAGATCTGATTACAGTGCAAACACTAAGACAAGAGTATGTCGACCAATTTCGGACTTTAATTGTCTTAACTTATGGCCTAATGGTTGGATCAGGATTAATTTTCCGAAAAATTTTTCGAAAAAAAATTCAAAAACTTCAGCCGGAAATTGCCTGAAAATTCGGATTAAACTTGCCGACATCTAAAAAATAAAGAGCTTATCACTAAGCTCTTTTTTCTTATAAAAAAGGGACTCTGATTAAGCCCCTTTAGAAATTTTAATTTTTAAATTCCTTTAATGTAAAATTTTATAAACCCTTTTAGAAACTGGGAATTTTTTTAATCTCAATCGTGAGTTCATTTTCTGGACAATAGTCACAATAGCTCACAATAAAATAGAAATCTTTAATGTCGCCCATTATTTTCTGGCCAGCAATGTTTTGCAATTTAATCGCTTGCTTCTTGTTGATTTCCCTTAAAATACCGCATTGACGACAATAGCAACGACAAACAGCTTCTGGCCACTCCAATGGCTCAATTAAGATCTGCCAAGCGGGAAATGCGGGGACGGCGTCTTTTGGAGTAATCATCTTCCGAGTTCGACCTAACAGTTTTTCCATCTTTTACATTTTTTTCATTATTAATTTTGTTCTTAAAGTTTTGTACTATATTTTTAGCTTCACTATTTATTTTATTATAAAATTTTTCTTTATCAAATTTTATTGAATCACGATCATAAAAATCGCGCTCTTCATCATCAATTATAATTAACAAATCAGCTCTAGAAGAACCTTTGTCGCGAGCCGAGATATCAAGAGTAACTTTTTCTATTTCCTTCTCATTCTGATCATAAATTTTTATAAAAGCATCTACTCCATGTTTAGTATCTAAATGAGATCCGACAGCAGTAAAAAATTTAACTCTAAATTGTTCCCCTAAACTTTCCGCTACTTTTTTACGTAAAGCGTTAGCAAACAAAGCACTGGGATTTTCTGGATTGCCTGGTTGACATTTCTCTACTATGGCCATTGCGTCCTTATATTTAATATAAGAATTATCTTTATAACTATCTGAATAATCTTGCAGCTCATATTTTCTTTGTATTGCTCTTAATGCATCATCCTGAGTTTTAATTTGAACAGGCTCTGGATTAAAATATTTTTCTACTTCTTGACTATAATCAAACTTATTAACTTGATTAAAATATTCATATTCTAAAACCGATCCTCTTTTTTCAATGCTACCAATGTTTTCAAAAGATCTAATCATAAAATTATTTTTATAATTACTATAATTATTAGCTATTTAAGAAATAATTAAGCTTAACTATAATATCATTAAAAAGTAAAATTGTCAATACTTACCACTTTTCCTTTTTAATTCTCCTATTTCATATTTAATATTATCTAAACAATCTTCCCTATTTTAACATAAATTATTGCAAAATCCAACTAAAAACGAACTAATTGCCTATTAAAAAAGGAAAATAAAAAAGGGACTTTGATTAAGTCCCTTTAGAAATTTTAGATTTTTAAATTCCTTTTGTTAAACACTTTGATTTAGATTAATAACCAAATTAACGAATGGCGATGCTGGATGCAGACAATGCTGCTCTACTAGCACTTATCGTGCTGATAACGGCGACAGGAGAAGTCGGGGAAAGTCCACTTTTGATTTCGCCAATAATTTTTTTAGCATACTTTTTGAACTCACTGGAGATACTGGGAAAAGCATAGGCAAGAACAATTTCTTTTTTCTCTAGTCTTTCTTCTTCCGTGAGTAAAGTTTTAATTTTTTCTCTTTCCTCAAGCAACTCATTGATGATCTTTTTCCATTTATCATTAATAATAGTTTTATTATATTTGATAAAAAGAAATTTAGCCGGCACTTTGGTTAAAAGTCCAAGATCAATAAAGTGCTGTCTGAGGTGAAAGAAAAACCGATTTTCAATCATAAATTCTGGCTTTTCTTTTTTAGTGGTTTGCAGAAAATCAATTTCATATTCCCGCAAAACATTTGTTGAAAGAGCTCGCTCGCCTTTCTCGGTTACTACTAAATCTTTGCCAACGGATGTAACAAGATTGTTAATCAATAAATCAATTAAGATGGCGGTCAAAGCATCAGCATCTGACCATTTTTCCTCGCAAATGTAGCAAGCTAAAAAAAACATCTCAACTAGCCTTAATTCTTTCATGATTTTCTCTTTTTTGGTTTTGTGTGTTAAAAATGTACAAATATGTTCACTATTATAACATATAATAATATTTTTGTCAACTGCTCTGCTTTAAGGGAAAAAGCTTATATCTCAGATGATGTCAGATGATATAAATATAATGAACAAAAACAGGTCTTTTTACCTGTTTTTCTGTTTGAGCCGTTGACCGGGCTTGAACCGGTGACCTTCTCCTTACCATGGAGATGCTCTACCAACTGAGCTACAACGGCTTAATTATAATTTTTCTATTTCAGCCGCAATCTCAGCGAGCTTATTATTTTCTGGATTAACTTCAGTTAAACGATCTAAATATAGCTTAGCATTTTCTTTATCTTTCCTTATTATACTTAAATCCAAAATTAAATCAAGAAATCGCGGGCTATTTGGCTCCAATTCTAAGGCTTCTGAAATATTATCAAAGGCCGCCTCGTAATTCCCGGCTTCTTTTTCTAAATAAGCCAGTGAAAAATAAATTTCTTGTGGGTCAACTTCTAATTCTTCATCCTCATCTTTTGCTAATTGCTTAGAAAGTTTTAAAGCATACTCATAGGTTTGACGCGCTTCAGGATATTTTTTTAATTCTTCATAAACTCCCCCCAGTTCGCAAAAGGCCACTAAATTTTTTTGGTCCAAACTAATTACTTCAACTAATTTATCTTCTGCTTTTAAATATTCTTCCGCTTTAATTAATTCATCAACCTCCACTAATAATTCCTGAATTTGTTTATTTTTTTCTACCATCGGCATTTTTTCACTCGCCTTATAACTCAACTTTATCTTTTTCAAATTATCATGCGCCAATTTAAGACTCTTAGCTAAAAAAGAATTTAATTTAGTAAAAATCTTAATTGCCAATTGTTTCCATTTGGAAAAATCCCTTTCCATTCTAGCTTTCATTAACATTTCTTTAAACTTTGCCTCTTTTTCACCGGGCATACTATGCACATCTAAAATCGCCAAAGCCGGAAACTTCTTGATTATGATCGCTAAAATAACAGCGAGCGATAGTCCTATTAAAATTATTGAGACAATAGTTAGCATTTTATCAATAAATAATTTATTTAAATATTTTCACGTCCGTAAATTCACGTCTTTGTGTCTTCGCGTTTACGTCTTCACACCGACTATTTTCTATTTTATTTTTAACTGCGCTATTTTTTGTAAAACATCAGCCTTCAAACTAGCGCCGCCAATCAACAAGCCGGCAATGTGCGGGAATTTCAAGAACGCTTCTGCGTTATCTAAATTAACGCTCCCTCCATAAATAATCAAGACCTCCTGTTTAATTAGTTTCTTTATTTCTTTCTTTAAAAAAGCATGAATTAAATTAGCTTCAGCGGGAATGATGGCTTCTCCGGTGCCAATTGCCCAAATTGGTTCATAGGCAACAATCAATTTAAGTGGTCTAACGAAAGTGCGAGAATTTAAACCAGCCAAGGCGCCTTTTAATTGTTTGAGTAAAACTTTTTTAGTTTCGCCTTTTTCTTTTTGGGCTAAATTTTCTCCCACACAAACAACGGCCGTTAACCCCGCTGCCAAAGCGCTTTTAATTTTATTATTAATCAGTTCATCAGTTTCGCCTAAAAGCTGACGTCTTTCACTATGACCAATTAAAACATAACTGGCACCCACTGCTTTAATATTTAAAGCTGTCACTTCGCCCGTATATGCTCCTAAAAAATTTGCTGCCCCATCCTGAGCGCCTAATTTAATTTTCGTTTTTTTGAAAATCTGGGAAATGGCGGGGAGTGATAAATATTCTGGGAAAACAATTACTTCCGTGCTTGGTTTTTTTAAATTTTTAGCAATTTTTTTCGCCAACTCCAAGCTATCTTGATATTTCAGTTGCATTTTCCAATTGGCGGCAATAATTTTTTTCATATTTTAAAAATTGATAAATTATTTTTTAGACGCGACTTTTAGACGCAACTTTTAAAAACAACTTATAGGCGCGATTACACTCTTCGTCCAAATTTTATTTTTTAGACGCAATCACGCTTTTCGCCCAAGCAATGGTTCTTTTGATACCTTCTTTTAAATCAATTTCCGGCTCCCAATTTAAAACTGCTTTGGCTCGCTCACGACTTAAAACACTACGTCTTTGCTCACCGACTTTTCCTGGCTCTTCTTTAATTTTCATTGGTTCACCCAAAGCCGCTTCAATTTCCTGTCTGATTTCTAACAAATTTACTTCTTTACCTAAACCAATATTTATTTCTCCGCGACAATCAATATCTTTAGCTAAAACTAAAGCTCTAACTACATCATCAACATAAACAAAATCGCGCGTTTGCTTTCCATCACCAAATTGTTTGCTTTCTAATCCTTTTACCGCGTTATCAATAAATATGGCAATCACGCCTGCTTCACCGCCCTTAAACTGTCTTGGTCCATAGACATTGGCAAAACGTAAAATGGTGTAGTTTAATCCATAAACCTGAAAATAATAATTTAAATATTTTTCAAAAGCTAATTTATTGATACCATAAGGTGAAACCGGATAAGTGGGTGCATATTCGGTTGTCGGAATTTCTTCGGCCTCACCATATATTGCTCCGCCCGTAGAAGAAAAAATAATTTTCTTCACTTTAAAGCGACGACAATTTTCCAGTAAGTTAAGACTGCCAATAATATTTATGTCCACATCAAAAGCCGGATCAGCAACTGATTTTCTAACATCAATTTGCGCAGCTAAATGATAGACCACTTCAATTTTCTCACGGGAAAAAATTTTTTCCAGTTTGGTGGAGCGAATATCTAATTTATAGAACTTGGCTTGCTGATTAACATAGCTTTTTTTACCCGAAGATAAATCATCAACTACCACGAGTTCATGCCCTTGATTAATTAAATGGTCAACTAGGTTAGAACCGATAAAACCAGCTCCCCCCGTTACTAAAATTTTAGCCATATACTGAGATAATAACACGAATTTTTGAGAAAAAAAAGGGCTAAAATAATATTTCTTACTGTTAGGCAAAAAACTTGACTTTTTTCGTTCTTGAGCGCCATTATTTTATTTTTAAAATACTCTCCTGACGATTTTAAAAAAGCGACAAAAACCTTAATAAAAACGCCGAAAATAACGATAAAATAACGATATTTTAGGGTTGCCAAAGCTATTTTTTTTTGCTAAAATATAAATAGATTAATAATAATTAAGTCCTTGAAATACTGGGTCAATATAATTCAAAAAAGCCCCTGATTATCGGGAATTTTGTTTTTTTATGAGCAAAGACAAGAATTTAAAAGTTAATGGTTACAGTGCTGATCAAATCACTGTTTTAGAGGGTTTAGATCCGGTTCGCAAACGACCGGGTATGTACATCGGTTCCACTTCGGCAACTGGCTTGCATCATCTTATTTGGGAAGTAGTTGATAACTGTATTGATGAAGCTATGGCTGGCTATGCTAATGAAATATCAGTTACCCTGCTTAAAGATGGAATGGTGAGAGTTGAAGACAATGGTCGTGGTATTCCAGTGGAAAAACATAAAGTGACCGGCGTTTCCGCCTTGGAAACTGTTTTAACTAAATTACATGCCGGCGGTAAATTTGGTGAAGGCGGTTATAAAGTTTCTGGTGGTTTACACGGTGTTGGTGTATCAGTGGTTAATGCTTTAAGTGAATATCTAAAAGCTGAAGTTCACCGTGATGGTAAACTTTGGATGCAAGAATTTAAAATTGGCAGGCCAATAAAGCCGGCCAAAGCGATAGGTCCAACCAAAAAAAGTGGAACCGTTATCACTTTTAAACCTGATCCGACTATTTTTACTGAATTAGAATTTAGTTGGGGAAAAATTTTAGATCGTTTACGTCAACAATCATATTTAACTAAAGGCATTTCTATTAATGTCTTTGATGAACGGCCAAATCATCGGGCGAAAAAATATAAATTTCATTTTGAGGGCGGAATTAAATCATACATCAAAGCTTTGCACCGCAATAAAAATACCAAAAATGAAACAATTTTTTATGTTGATAAAGAAATTAATAATTCCCGTGTAGAAATTGCTTTGCAATATAATGATGAATATAATGAAACGGTTTTAGCCTTTGCCAATAACATTCATAATTCCGAAGGTGGTACTCATTTGGTTGGTTTCAAAACCGCTTTAACTCGTACTTTAAATAATTACGCGCGTAATAAAAATTTAATTAAAGAAAAACAAGAAAATTTAACCGGTGAAGATGTACGCGAAGGTTTAACCGCAATTGTTTCAGTTAAATTAACTAGTCCGCAATTTGAAGGTCAAACCAAAAGTAAGTTAGGCAACGCGGAAATTAAAAGTCAGGTGGAAACTGTTTTTGGTGAAGCGTTTAATACTTTTTTAGAAGAACATCCTAAAGAGGCCGAGTCCATTATTGGTAAATGTATTTTATCTTCTCAAGCGCGCTTAGCGGCTCGTTCCGCGCGAGCAACAATTTTACGAAAAGGCGCCTTAGAAGGCATGACTTTGCCGGGTAAACTCGCTGACTGTGCTAGTCGTCATCCGGAAGAATGTGAAATCTATATTGTGGAGGGAGACTCAGCTGGTGGTAGCGCTAAACAGGGTCGCAACCGTCGTTTTCAAGCTATCTTGCCTTTGCGAGGTAAAATTTTAAATGTGGAACGCGCGCGCTTGGATAAAATGTTAGCGAATAATGAAATAAAAAATTTAGTGATTGCCTTAGGCACTAATATTGATGAACAATTTGATCCTAGTAAACTACGTTATCATCGTATTATTATCATGACTGATGCGGATGTGGATGGTGCTCATATTCGCACTTTACTTTTAACTCTCTTCTTCCGTCATTTTACCGGCCTTATTTCCGCCGGTCATGTTTATATTGCTCAACCGCCTCTTTATCAAATAAAAAAAGGAACAACGATTCGTTATGCTTATTCTGATACGGAAAAAGAACAAATCGTTCAAGAATTTGGCGGTGGTGAAAATTTAATGGAAATTGGTGAAGAAACCGATGAGGGTGAAGAAGTAGTTTTAGAAAATGAAGAACAAACAACCGTTAAAGAAGCGGAAAAGGAAAATAAAAAGAATACCAAAATCCATATTCAACGTTATAAAGGTTTAGGAGAAATGAATCCAGAACAACTTTGGGAAACAACCATGAACCCGGAAACTAGAATTATCAAACAAGTAACGATTGAAGATGCAGCTCGGGCTGATCAAGTCTTTGATATGTTGATGGGTGATAATGTGGCGCCACGGAAAAACTTTATTCAAACGCACGCCAAAAAAGTAATTAATCTTGATATTTAATCATTAATATCTTGATATAAAATATCTTGATAATAAATAGTATGCTAAAAAATCTATTCAGCACTTACATATTTATTCTCAGTCCCATCTTTGCTTTTGCTTTAGCTCAAGGTTTGAAAGTATTTTTACGCTCTTTAAAGCGTAAGGTAACTTGGCGCGATATTTTCGCTTATTCAGACATGCCCTCGGGTCATACTTCAGTGGTGGTTGCCATTGCTACTATTGTGGCGTTCATTCATGGCCTTGCCTCAACTCACTTCGCGATTGCCTTTGTTTTTGCCACCATTGTCATTGTGGATGCAATTGGACTAAGAAACTATCTTGGCCAACATGGTAAAACAATTAATGTTTTAGTAAAAGATTTAGATGAAGATGATTATTTAGATCATGACTATCCCAAGCAGTTCGAGAAAATCGGCCATACTCCTTTACAAGTGATAATTGGTGCCATAATTGGTTTTGGTACTAGTTTAATAATGTATTTACTTTTTTAGTTGGTCAGTTTTTTTTGCTTGTTAATTTTTTAATTTAAAAGTTAATCAGTTAATAAAAAACCTCGTTTAAAGCGGGGTTTTTAATTTATCACCACCAGAATGAGCGGGCTCTATTGGATGAGCGGGCGATTAATTTATCAATAAACTTTTTCCGGCCATTGACTCTTTATTTTTAATCTGTAAAAAATCTAAAATTGTCGGGGCAATATCAATTAAGCTACCATCGGTTTGTAGTAAACTCAAATCTCCATCAGGCGAATCTTGAAGACCAATTGTCTTACCTTTAAATTCTTGCGCCACAATAATAATTGGGACTGGATTATTTGTTATTTCTTTATTAGGAAGACCGGTTCCTATTTCTATAATTTTTTCCGCATTGCCATGAGTTGAGCTAATTATTAAAATACCGTTTAAACTTAGAATTTCGGCCGCTAAACGACGAACCGCTTTATCAATTAGCTCGGCCGCCTTTATAACTCCCATTAAATCATTATTAGTGGCTAGTGTATCAAGGATTGGACAAGCAGCTACAATAAAATCATACTCATTACTTTTAACCGCTTTTAAACTGGCTTTAATTTTTCGATCAAGCGCCAAGAAAGGATCAAAAACCTGTTGTTCATTAGCCGAAGAAATTGTTAACCACTCCTCACCCATTAATTTTTCTTCTCGACGACCATTAAAAAAATAAGTGAGCGGTGCTAACCGTTCACTATCAAATATTTTTAATTGCTTTAAGCCGCTCGTAGAAATAATCGCACTTAAATCATAAAAAGAATTAACATCATCTTCCAGCATTTCTCGACCTAAACCTAAGGAAAAATAACGGGAATTAATACTGGAATTTAAAGAAGCAAGGGGCGCCGCCGGATATTCTTTAATTAATTTTAAAATATTAGGAAGCTTGGCTAAACTAATAGCATTAGCTTCACTTTTGGCTGCCACTCCCCAGCCATCAAGCAGTAATAGAAAAACTGGTTGAGGTCGGTTGATATTATTTTGTTCTGCAGAATCTGAATTTGCTTCCATATATAAATTATTGATAGCAATTGTTGAAACTAAGCGCCACTATTTAAAAGTATTATTCGTGACTGATTATTTTTTACTTAACAAATCCTCAATCTCCATCAAACGATTATATTTAGCTACTCTTTCTCCTCGTGATAAAGATCCGGCCTTTAAATATTCAGCCCCGCAGGCAACCGCCAAATCAACAATAAAGTCATCATTAGTTTCACCGCTGCGATGAGAAATAATAACTTGATAATCATGCTTCTTGGCTAATTTAATGCAATCAACGGCTTCACTCAAAGTTCCGACTTGGTTTGGTTTGATAATAATAGCGTTAGCAGCTTTTTCTTTTAAACCACGACGTAAGCGATCGGTACTGGTAACAAATAAATCATCACCGACAATTAGCATATTATCACCTAAGTCAGCTGTCAAGCCGCGCCATCCCTCCCAATCATCTTCGGCTAAACCATCTTCTAAATAAATAATCGGGTATTTTCGTAACCACGATTCATATAAACCGATTAAATTATCAGTGGTGAAATATGATTGGTCAAGACTGAAAACATAGTGATTGGATTCGGCTTCATATAAAACCGATGAACCGACATCAATTCCTAAATAAAAATCTTTTTTAGGATCATAGCCGGCTCTTAAAGCGCCGGCAATAATTAATTCTAAGGCCTCAATACTGGAATCTAAATCAGGCGCATAACCGCCTTCAATACCTACATCAGTATCATAATCAGCGCTTTTAAGTTCCGCTCCTAAGGCCCGAAAAATCTCCGCGCCAATCTGCACCATTTCTTTGGCACTGCTTCTCTTGGGAATAACTAAAAATTCTTGAAAATCTAAATTAGTATCAGCGTGTTTGCCGCCATTAAAAATATTAAACAAGGGCACGGGAATGGTTGGTTTAGAAAAAGAAAAAGTGTCTTGCAAATAAGTAAAGAGTTCTTGCTTTTTAGCTAAAGCCCCAGCGCGTGCACAAGCCAACGAAACCGCTAAAATAGTATTAGCGCCTAAATTTGTTTTTTTAGCTGTTCCATCAAGCGCAATTAGTTTATCATCAATTTCTTTTTGGGCAAAGATATCTTGTCCTTTAAGTTCGGGCGCAATTATTTCCTCTATTTTACGAATCGCTCTTAAAACTCCCCGACCAAAATAACGCTTGCTATCGCCGTCTCTAAATTCAAAAGCTTCATGTGTGCCAATTGAAGAACCGCTCGGTACACTGGCGATTGCTTTAGTGCCATCGCTTAAGATGACACAGGCTTCAATGGTTGGTTGACTGCGTGAATCCAAAATTTCTCGGGCCGTTATTTTTTTAATTTTGATTTTAGAGCTAGACATATATTTTATTTATTTATTTTATTTAGAAACAATTCCGGTTAAGCCAGGCATTTTTTCCTTACCTAAATAGGAAAGCATGGCGCCACCGGCAGTGGAAATAAAATCAACATATTCCATCATGCCACTCATTTTTAAAGCTTCAATAGTTTCTCCGCCACCAACTAAACCAAAAGCCGGACCGCTAGCCCGAGATGCCACAAGACGAGCGATTGCCAAAGTGCCATTTTTATAAGCCACTTCCTCAAACTTACCCATTGGTCCATTCCAAACTATGGTTTGAGCTTTTTTAAAATAAGTCGCATAGAGCGCAATTGTTTCCGGGCCGATATCAAAAATAATATCTGTTTTGGTTACAGCCGTTATTTTTTTAGCTAATACTTTTTTAGTTTTAGTTTGAACAATTACATCAAGGGGTAAAACTATTTTTTTAGCGCTTTTTAAGGTGGGGAACATTTTTTTAATAATAACCAGACTATCTTTATCAAATAAAGAGCGACCAATTTCGTATTTATAAAATTTCAAAAAATTATTTGCTAAACCGCCACCGAGTAAAAGAAAATTTGATTTAGGATAAAGATTTTTAATAATCGGTGCCTTGGTGCTAATTTTAGCGCCACCCATCACAGTCACTAAGGGTTTTTTTGGTTTTAAAACTTTATTTAAAGCAATAACTTCGTCTTCTAATAATAAACCGGCATAAGCTGGCAAATATTTTTTTATTTTTGATACTGACGCTTGCGCGCGATGCGAAACTGCAAAGGCATCATTAACATAAATATCAGCTAATTTGGACAAAGCCTGAGCAAATTTTATGTCATCTGTTAATTCTCCTGGATTAAAACGTAAATTTTCTAAAAATAAAATCTCTTTTGGTTTGGCGTTCGCGATTAATTTTTCCATCTTTGGACTGAAATACTCGGGGACAAAAACAACCGGAGCTTTAATTAACTTCTTTAAATGCAGAGCCAGAGGTTTGGTTGATAACTGCTGATCAATTTTACCATTTGGACTGCCTAAATGAGTGGCGATGATAAGAGTGGCTTGTTTTTTTAGTAAAAATTCAATAGTTTTTAGGCCGGCTTTAATTTTATAATCATCTTTTATTTTCCCCTCTTTCAATGGCACGTTAAAATCAACACGTAAAAAAACTCGCTTCCCTTTTAAACTTTTAATTTGTTTTAGTGATTTTATTTTCATATAAGCAAGCTTGATTTTTTTCCTAACTTATTTTTCTTATTTATTTTTCTAGTTTATTTTTTCTCACCTAATTTCACATTAATAATTTTTTCTTCCCCATTTCTTAAATAAGTAATATTAATCGTATCACCGGGATTGAAACCGGAAATTATATTAGCTAAATCATTGTAAGCATTTATTTCTTGATTATTAATCCAAGAAATTATATCACCTTCTTTTAAGCCGGCTAACTCAGCCGGACTATTTTTAATAATGGCCGGTAAATTTTCACCGGATTTAAGCCAAGCCCCTTTTTCCATATTTAAACCCAAAACTTTTAGGGTGCTTAAATCTAAATAATGCACTCCTAAAAAAGGTTGAGTAACGGTCCCATTTTGAAGCAAGCTTTGCCAATAGCGAGTATAAGAAAAAGCAGGTACAATTTCTTTGTTTGCGCTAATAACCGCTACTAAATTACCCGCAATATCAAAAACAAAAGAATTTTTAAATTCATCGCCTAAATCATTAGCTAGAGAAAAACGAGCGTTTAAAGAATCACTACTTAAAAGCGCGGTTGATTTACGAAAAGATGAAATTGAGGTTAAAAAGGCATTATTAAAATCATTAATAGCTAACACGGATTGTCCTAAAGAAATTTCACTTTGATCGGTAATTTTTCTAACAGTTAAATTATTAACGGCTGCTAAACGAAAGAAAAATAAATCACCGGGCAAATCTTTAAGAGTAGAAATTTGTTCCAACTGATAGATTTTTTTATCAGCTGTAATCGCTACATAATCTTTGATATTAAAAGTTTTCTCTAATGCTTCAGGCAAAGAAGCCGCTACCCAACCATCAGAAGTAACAATTAAACCAATAAAAATTGGTTCATCTAATTTATAATATTCTAAATTTACTAATGCGGTCGTGGTAGCTGGCGTGGCTGGCGAAGAAGTGGCGCTAGTTCCATTAACACCTAAATTTTTATAGATGCCAACTAATGATGGGCGAATAGAATTAATTGTCTCAGCAACTTTTACATCATGATTCACAACTACTTTTTTTGCATCTCTAATTATTAGACC
>DAONYH010000015.1:0-13050 GCA_035414245.1 bacterium
TTGCTCAATTTGAGCTTAATTATATTACTCAATTTGAGCTTAATTAGCTTATTTCCTAAAACAAACCTAAGCTTACTTAAGCAAATTTATTGGTTTTTGTCAAGATAAGATTAAAATCTAGCTAAATATAGCTAAAACCTAATTAAATATTATTTATGCCAATTCTAGACAAATTATTTGTCGCTTTTCCGTTTTTTTGGTATAATATATAAACAGAATGAATATTCTTTCATTATTTTAATTATTTAATCTAAAACATATGAATAATATGAATAGTACAAACAATACAAACAAAAAAACTATTTTCATTATTATTGGTTTAGTAGTTTTAGTTTTAGGAGTAATTATTATTATTGCTTTAGCAAAAACTCCGAGCAAAACTCCTAATGTCAACAACACTCCAGCTACTCAAACTCCTTCAATAAATGAGTCAACGACGAATGGTGATAAAAGACCAGCGCCGACGGCTGCTGATAATCCAGCTTTAGCAGAGGTAGTTGATATTGAAAAAATTGATGTCAATAAAACTTTAACTCCTGAAGAAGTAAATTTAGTTGAATATGAATTTATTGATGCTCCGAAAACTGTCGCTGACGTAGAGCTTATGTCTGAAGAAGAAAAAATTAAGATGAATATTGATCCGAATTTAGTAGTTCAAGTTTTAGGTCGCTTACCTAATGGTCAAGTAACTTCTTATAGATTTATAGAAAATGAAGGAGATTTATTAATTGATACGCGCTAATAAAATTACTTAAATTATTTTAAATCCAATAAGGTTTAAAAGGTTTAATAAGTCCAATCTCATTTATTAACAACCCAACCGTTTATTATGAGCAGTCGCGAAAGAAAATTAATTATTATTTTTGGCATTGTTTTAATTGTATTTTTAATTGTGGTTGTTATTTGGGATATTAATAAGGCAAAAAAGAATATTGGTCCGACAATTATAATTCCTAATTACAGCGCTTATATTCCTGATAATGAAACAGCCAGTGATACCTTGCCGCATGATTGGGAAGCAACCGCTGACCGAAGACCAGTGCCCACAGGTGTGAAAGTACCAACTGAAAATGAAGTTGTGCCAGATAATTTGAAAGAGATAATCGCCGTTCCCAAGGAAGTAATTCAAGCGGCCCCGGGAATAGAATCACAAATTAGAATTTTTGATATTAGAGGCGAGACTGGCAAATTTATTCCAGAAAAAGTGATTGTGAATTTTGGTGATACCGTGCGTATAAACTTTACCGCGATTGATGGTGATTATGATGTTATTTTTACCGGCTATAATATGAGGCAAAGCGCAAAAACCGGAGAGACAAAAATTCTAGAATTTCAAGCCAATCAAGATGGACGCTTCTCTTATTATTGTGAAGCCTGCGGTGGATTTTCCAAAGGCACGCCGGGTGAAATTATTGTAGTTAAATAATCCAAGCTTAAGTCGTCAAACAATTTGAATTAAATATTTGAACTAAATTTAAAAAATTGCTATAATTGTTTTAGTAATAATTTTATATGTTTTAAAAGAAGTAAAAATAATTTATTCTTTTAAACTTTTGCAAGACTATGAAAAAACCAATGTTATGTAAGCTCGTCGTGATTATTTTCCTCTTGATCTTGGGCGGTCTCTTCACTTATTTTTATGTAACTTTAAATCGCGTCGACAAAAAATTAAACGAAATTCAAGCCGTCGTTTTACAAGATTCCGAAAAAGTGAGCGGAATCATTAATTTCTTTAACGCCAATATCAATGCCCAGAATAATAATTAAAAATAAAAATATAAAAAGTCCCGCGCGTACTTCATCAGCCGCTCGTGGACTTAGTAATGATAATTCTATGAAAAAAGAATATGTTTTTCCTCTAATTGTCGGTTTAATCTTTGGTGTTTTAGCAATGATTTTCTGGCAATTTACTGCTCGTCTAAATGTACAGAACACTCGTTTAGCTCAACTTGAGCAAATAACGAATCAAAACACGCAATCGGTTAATGACATTATTGCTTTTATTAACCAAGCAACCGCTGGCACAGGTACTGAAACTCCAGCTGTCACTGATTAAGTTCAAAATTAACTCCTGTTTTTATTAACTTTTTGCGCTAAACAATTTAGATTTTGAGAAACTTCAAGCCCTGCCAAAAGCAGGGCTTTTGTGCTATAATTAAAGCATAAAAGTCCATTGTATGAATCTTAATGAAGCCAAAAATAGAATTCAAAAATTAAAACAAGAGATTGATTATCATCGCTATAATTATCATGTTTTAGATCAGGAGACAATTTCTCAGGCTGCTTTAGATAGTTTAAAAAATGAACTCTTTGCTTTAGAAAATGATTACCCGCAGCTTATCACCCCTGATTCGCCAACTCAAAGAGTAGCTGGAGAACCATTGGAGAAATTTGTTAAAGCCCGTCATAGTCAACCAATGATTTCTTTGTATGATGCCTTTTCCGAAAGTGATATGCGCGCTTGGCAAGAGCGAAACGAAAATTTTTTACGTTCACCCTTAAAGAGCGAATATTATTGCGAGTTAAAATTAGATGGCTTAGCGATCAGTTTGCGTTATGAAAAAAGTTCTTTGGTAATTGGCGCTACACGCGGTGATGGTCAGGTGGGTGAGAATGTAACCGGAAACGTAAAAACAATTGAGAGTATTCCTTTGACTTTAAGAAAAATAAAATTGACTGATTTAAGCGCGCTTGGTTTTTCACGATCTGAGAGTGAAAACATCTTGGCAATTATTGAACAGGGAGTAGTTGAAATTCGTGGGGAAGCGATTATGACTAAAAATGTTTTTGAGAGTTTGAATAAAAAATATGCTCAAGCGAAAAAACCACTGCTCGCCAATACACGCAACGGTGTGGCCGGCTCCATCCGTCAGCTTGATTCACGCGTGACTGCAGAAAGAAAGTTAGATTTTTATGCCTATGATCTTTTGCTTGGTGATTTGGCGCGGGGTGAATTAGTTAATGCCAAAGACAAATTGGATAAATTAGCGCGTCTTTTAGGTTTTAAAATTTTAAAAGCTAATTCAGTTTGTAAAAATTTAGCCGAAGTATTTTCTTTTTATAAAAAAATTGAAGCTAAGCGCGCTAAATTACCTTTTGAAATTGATGGCTTGGTGGTAAAAGTAAATGATTTAAAAATGTGGCCGATTTTAGGAGTTGTCGGTAAGGCGCCACGTTATATGATGGCTTATAAATTTTCCGCCGAACAAGCCACGACTAAAGTTTTAGAAGTGGTTTGGCAAGTGGGACGCACCGGTGCTTTAACTCCTATCGCGATTTTGGAACCAGTTAAAGTGGGCGGCGCCTTAATTAGTCGCTCCACTTTGCATAATTATGATGAAATAAAGCGGTTGGATTTACGTTTAAATGACACAGTCATTATTGAACGTTCCGGTGATGTAATTCCAAAAGTAATTTCTGTTTTAAAAAATTTACGCAGTGGAAACGAGAAAAAAATTACTCCTCCAGCGCATTGTCCTAATTGTGGTGGAAAAGTAGAGAAGATAAAAGACGAGGTCGCCTATCGTTGTTTAAATCGTGATTGCTACGCCGCGATGTTGCGCAGTATTTCCCATTTTGTATCTCGAGGGGCGGCTGATTTTGCCGGCTTGGGACCGAAGTTGATTGAACAATTTATGGCTTCCGGTTTAATTAAAGACAGCGCTGATTTATATACGATTAAAAAAGAGGATCTTTTAAGCTTAGAGCGATTCGCTGAGAAAAAAGCGGACAATGTAATTGAATTGATTGCCGCTAAAAAAGATTTGGACTTAGCTAATTTTATTTACGCGCTTGGCATTAGACACGTGGGTGAAGAAACCGCTGATTTGTTAGCGATGGATTTTAGTGTTAATAATAGTCAGAAACATTTTAGTTCATCTAAACAACCCGCTTCGTCTAAGCATTTCACTTCATCCAAGCATCCCTCACCGTCAACACCAATTAAAATCAGCACTCTCATTGATTATTTTCAAAGTAAAACTGAAGAAGATTTATTAAAATTACCTGACATCGGCCCGATAGTCGCCAAAAGCATTAATCAGTTTTGGCATGATAAAAAGAATTTACAATTTTTAAATAAGCTAGAAAAAAATGGCGTCCGCTTATTTTTAAGTGAAGTTAGCCAAAATCAAATCAGCGGGGAAGGAGTAAAAAATTTGCCCTTGGCCGGCAAAAAATTTGTTTTGACTGGTTCGTTAAGTAGTTTGACACGAGAAGAGGCAAAAGATAAAATTAAAGCATTAGGTGGTCAAGTCAAAGAAAGTGTTTCTAAAGAAATTAATTATTTGGTCGTGGGTGAAGAGCCCGGATCAAAATTAGCTAAAGCGCAAAAATTAAAAATAACTATTTTAAATGAAGCGCAATTTTTGAATTTAATCAATTTTTAGTTTTAAGCAATTTTAGTTTTAAGTGATTTTTAGTTTTTAGCAATTTTTAAATTTAATCAAGATTTAATTAAGATTTAATTTGGATTTAATTAAGATTTAATTTGGATTTAATTTAGTGAATATGAAATTAAGTGCTGAAGAAATAAAACATATTGCGGAGTTATCACGTTTAGATTTAAGCGATGAGGAAGTAGAAAAATATCGGGTTGAACTAGGAAAGATTTTAGAATATGTAAAAATGTTAAATGAGGTTGAAACCAAAAAAGTGGACATCACCGCTCAAGTAAGCGGACTGATGGATGTTTTTCGAAAAGATGAAGCAAAAAGTTGGCCATCAGATGAGTTGGAATTGGCTCTTAGTCAAGGTGAAAGAGAAGACGGCAGTTTAAAAGTAAAACGAGTTTTGTAAATATGAAATTAAACGAACTAACAATCAAAGAAGCTCGCGAGCGTTTAGATAAAGGAGAAATTACTGCTTTAGAATTAACCAATGCTTGTTTAAAAGAAATTGCGCTTAAAGATTCGGAAATAAAAACTTGTTTAACAGTTTGTGCCGATAGTGCGCGCGCCGAAGCGCAAGAAGCAGATAAAAGAATTAAAGCCGGCGACAAGGGAGCGTTGTTAGGCATTCCTTATCTTTGTAAAGATAATTTAATGACCAAAGGAATCAGAACCACGGCTGCTTCAAAAATGTTAGAAAATTATATTGCTCCTTATGACGCCACAGTTATTAAACATTTAAAAGAAGCGGGTGCAATTTTACTGGGCAAAACTAATTTAGATGAATTTGCTCATGGTGCTTCAACGGAAAATTCTGCTTTTTTTGTTACCAAAAATCCCCATGATTTAAGTCGTGTTCCGGGTGGTTCATCAGGCGGCAGCGCCGCGGCAGTGGCAGCTAATTTATGTTTATTTGCCCTAGGATCAGATACGGGCGGTTCAATCCGTCAACCCGCCAGCTTTTGCGGCATTGTCGGTTTAAAGCCCAGCTATGGTCGCATATCACGTTTTGGTTTATTATCCATGACTTCCTCAACTGATGTGGTTGGCACTTTTACCAAGACAGTCGCTGACGCTGCCTTAGTGTTGGACATCATTGCCGGCGCTGATGAAAATGATGCGACGAGCGCACCAGCAGATTTTATTTCAGAAACAAAAACACTCGCGCGCCAGACCAAGACATCGGGTTCAGCGGGCGCATTTAATTTAGCTAACTCATCCGGTTCAACTAATACAACTAGTTCAGCTAGTTTAGTTAATGCCATTGATTTTTCTCAACTCAAAGTCGGTTTGCCCAAAGAATATTTTACCAAAGATCTAGATCCAAAAGTGAAGGAAAAAATAATGGCTGTGGCGAATAAATTAAAAAGTTTAGGCGCGGAAATTATTAATGTTTCTTTACCCAACACCAAATATGGTATCCCTGTTTATTATTTAATCACGCCTTCAGAAATTTCTTCCAACTTAGCTCGCTTTGATGGTATTGGTTGGGGAAGAGCGGCAAAAGCGGATAACTTGCAAGATTTTTATAGAAAAAGTCGCGGCGCCGGTTTTGGTCCAGAAGTAAAAAGACGTATCATGCTCGGCACTTTTGCTTTGTCAGCCGGCTATTACGATGCTTATTATAAAAAAGCGCAGGCCGTGCGCACTTTAATCATTAATGATTTTAATCAGGCCTTTAAACAAGTAGATATAATTTTAACGCCAACTTCACCGCATCCGGCTTTTAAAATTGGCGCACAAAATCATGATCCTTTAACCATGTATTTAGAAGATGTATTTGTGACTGGCGCTTCCTTAGCCGGACTACCAGCGCTTTCTATTCCAGCGGGGAAAATAAAAGTTGCTAATCAAGAATTGCCGATTGGCGCGCAACTGATTGGACAAAGATTTTTTGAAGAAGAATTATTAGCTGTAGCGGATAAATTAAATTAAAAATAGATATAAAATAAAAATAAAATAAAAATATGAAAAAACATTTTAAATCAACTTTATATCTAGGCGCCGGTCTTATTCTCGTCGCCTTCACCATTTTTGCTTTATTAAATTATCGGACTAATCCAACAGCCGAAGTGACTCCGGAATTAGCCACCATTGCCGATGCGCGCGCTAACAGCTATCAACCGATTTTAGGCGGCTTGGAGGTTAAGGAAAATGATTTAGTAATTGGTTCTGAGAAAGCACCTTTGAAAATATTTGTTTATGAAGATTATAGCAGTCCTTTAAGCGCCACTTTAGCCGACACTTTAAATAAACTCAGTAAAGAAAATAATGGTCGTTTAGCGATTGTTGTCCGTCCCTTTGTTTTAAACGGAAATAGTATTTCACTTGATGCTGCTTTAGCTTACACTTGCGCTTTAGAGGCAGGGAAGGGCGAAGAGATGCGCGCTAAACTTTTTACTTTAGCTAAGGAAGATAATTTCAACACCCCAGCAGTTACTGAAGAGGCAAAGAGTTTAAAAATAAATGAAGCTGAATTTCAGGATTGCTTGACTAATCAAGAGAAATCCTTAAAACTAGAGGAGGGCATGAACGAGGCTAAGGCCAATTTAGTACTGGGCGCGCCAACTATGTTTGTTGGTGATGAAATGATTTTAGGCGCCAGACCATACAGTGATTTTGTTGATTCCAACGGAGATGCGATTGAAGGTTTGAAAACTGTGGTTGATAGAAAACTTAATGGAATATAGAGTTTGATGGAATATAGAGCTTGATGGAATATAGAGTTTGGCTCATTTGGCTCATTTGATTTTTTGACTTGGATTGATTGGAATTAAAATGATGTAAAAAAATTTGGAGTTTGGTTAAGTTTAAAAGTTTTATTGTATTGTTAAAGTTTAGTGAAGTTTTAATAAAGAAACCTGGGCGGCTTATAACCGCTCTTTGGTTATTAATTAGTTTAAATTAATAGAATTAATTTGTAATGGAATTAATTTGGAGAGTTCGCATAGTGGTCGAGTGCGCTCGCTTGGAAAGCGAGTAAGGTGTCAAAGCCTTCGAGGGTTCGAATCCCTCACTCTCCGCCCATAAAATATTTAAAAGAAGAGTATAACAAAATTTCCTATGTTTTCGCTGCTAGAAATTATTTAGGTAAAGAATTAGTAGATTGTAAAAAATAAGATTATTGAAAAGATTTTATTCGTTGAAGATTTTGAATATATATTAAACAGAAAGAGATTTAGTTTTAAGAATATTAAAAAATCGCCCCGAGGGTGGGATTTGAATAAAATCAGGTAGACCTACAGTTTACAAAGATATTATATTAAAGTTGTTATTTAGATTTAATATAGCGCAAAATTATATAAAAATAACTACAGCCTTAATCTTCTTCGTTGATACATATTGATTTTTTGTTGACATTTTTATAAAAAAATGTATAACTAAATTAGTACAGTGTTTAATTGCACATTGAAATTATTAATAATTAAAAATTAAAAGGAGATTTTTATTATGAAAAAAGGAAAAAAAATTTTTCAGCACAATTTTTGGCGCAAAAAGACGGATGAACGCATTGGTCATACCGTTCAATCTGTTCTTGGTTTGATAAAAAATAAGTTTTCTGCTGCAAGTAGTTGCGGGGCAGGTTCTTGCAACTGCGGAGGCGGATGTAGTGGAGAATGCGCAACTTCATGTGAAGGTGGTAATTAATTAAAAAGGGGAAATAATAATTAAATTATTTCCCTTTAAGTTTAATCAGAATTTAAAGTAAGGGAGAATAAAAAATGAATACTAATAAAAAAATTTTTAGTATGCAATGGCATCTTACTGATAATTGTGACCAGGCCTGTAAACATTGCTATATTTATCAGAATACTAATTATTTAAAGGAATCAAAGAGGGAATTATCATTTGAAGAAGCTAGATTTGCCGTTGATAATTTCGTATCTTTTTGCATAAAAATGAACTGTGCACCAAGAATAAGTATTACTGGAGGAGACCCTATTTTGTATAAAAATTTTTGGGAAATTATTTCGTATATATATAGCAAGGGTATTATTTTTTCAATTCTTGGAAATCCTTTTCATTTGAATAAAGAAGTGTGCGATAAATTAAGGGAACTAGGATGTGTTTCTTATCAAATGTCATTAGATGGTTTAAAAAAAACTCATGACGAAATCAGAAAAAGCGGTTCTTTTGATGCAACTTTAGAAAAAATTCCAATATTAAAAGAATCTGGCATAAGAGCTAATATTATGACAACAGTTTCCAGACTTAATTATTTAGAAATTCCTAAGCTTATCAGAATTGTTGTTCAAAATAAAGTTGATACTTATGCATTTGCTAGGTATTGTCCATCGCCAAGCGATAATTTTGATGATTCATCTTTATCGCCGCAGGAGTACAAAAATTTTCTTCAAAAAGTTTGGATAGTTTATGAAGAATTAGCTGATAAGGGAACTTTTTTTTCTCTAAAAGATCATTTATGGATATTATTTCTCTATGAAAAGGGATTAATCAAAATTAATCGAGGTGACACCATTATTGATGGATGTAATTGTGGATTTAGACATATCACGTTATTACCAGATGGAACTATTTATGCTTGTCGAAGATTTACTAGTCCGGTTGGCAACGTTCTGACAGAAAGTATTTATGATATTTTTCTTGGTGAAAAAATGGAAGAATACAGATCTATTGATAAATTTAGTGATTGTTCAAATTGTGAACTTATTAATTATTGTCGTGGTTGTCATGCTGTCGCTTTTGGCACTTTTGGTAATTTTTTCGCTAAAGATCCTCAATGTTGGAAAAAAAATGGGAAATAAATGAAATGGCTGTTGAAAAATAACAGCCATTTTTTTTATTGCAATTTTTTGTATTTTAATACAGCATCAAATATCTTAATATTTTGTTCATTTAGTTCATTATTTGTAAAATCATCTTCAGTCTCCTGTAAATGACTTTTAATAAGTTTAAAATTGTTATTTTTTGAATATTGTTCATAATCTTTTAGTTCGTTCCCGTAGGTATATATTGTATGACTCTTTGATTTTATTGGTAAATAGTATTTTTTTAATTTTTCATTTTTTGATTTACTAAAATCCATTAGTTTTGTTGCAATAATTAATTCCCCGTCATTTTTTAATATTTTATTCAGTATTTGAAAAATATCATTTAAATTGTTAATATTATTAAAGGTATAACACGAAAAAGCAAAATCAAATCTCTTTTCCTCGTTATATAAGTTTTCAATATTTGCTTGCAACAATTCTATTTTGTTAATAAATTCTTTTGATCTTTCCTTTGCAATTTCAATCATCTTTGAACTAGCATCAATTCCTGTTACATTAGCTCCTCTTTGAGCAAACAATCGACTCCATCGTCCTTCGCCGCACCCTATATCAATAACTCGTTTGTTCGCAAGATTTTGTGGTAGAAATTTTAATGCTTTTTGTATTAAATTATCAGGGTTTGTTTGCAAATTAGCATCTTTTTCTATGTTTGATGTATAATTTATAGCATCATTATCGTCATATTTGATAGGTTGCTTCCTTAATTTAAATTTATTTATTAATTCTTCTTCTTGTATTAATTCTTCTTGTTTTTTTTGAAAAAAATTATTTTCTATCATAAAAATATGGAAAAATATAATAAAATCTACTCATCTTCTAATATTAGCGAAGATATAAAGCCAAGTCAAATTTTAAACCTTATTTGGAAGAGTTTTTTGCCAGGCAGTAAAGTATTGGATCTAGGGTGCGGCCAAGGAAGTGATGCTTTATTTTTAGCTAAAAATAATTTTTCTGTTACAGCAATAGATAGCTCTTTAGTAGCCATTAGTCATATAAAAATAAAAAAAAATGAATTTAAATTTAATAATATAGAATTGATTTGTGGCAATATTGAAGATTTTAATATTGAAAAAGATAAATATCAAATAATAATCTGCCGTAATGTTTTGAATTTTTTAAATAAAAATAAAGCTTTAAAGATATTAAATAATTTGCGAAACAACATTCAAAAGGGTGGTTATATTATTATTGAAGCTTTCACTAAAAATGATCCCAGTTTTTTTTCTAATAATAAATTTAATAGTTATTTTAACGAGCAGGAATTATTAAATTTTTTTTTCGGTCATAAAATAATATATTATTTGGAAAACATCATTTTAGATTTGGGGCATCCTGGCTTTCCAGGTTTACATAAACACGGTGTGGCCAGGATTATTATTCAAAAGTAATTTGATTAATTTTTTAAGTTTTTACTTAAAAAAGTTCAAGCATTATCTCGCCCCCTCGCCTGTTATAAAGAGCCCCTAAATAGGGGTTTTTACTAAGGAGTTTATTGCATGAAAACAACATGAGATAATAAATATATGAAAAAAAATAAAAAAATACTTATCAAAGTGCGGGCAATTATTTTGTATGAAGGAAAGTTATTGTTAGTCAAACATCCTCAAGATACCAGTTATGCGGCGCTTCCTGGAGGACATTTAAAATGGGGAGAAGATGTAAAAGAATGTTTAGCCAGAGAATTGATTGAAGAACTGGGAGTAGAACCAAAAATAGGCAGACTGCTTTACATAAACACGTTTCAACATATAAACAATAATCAATATGTAGAGTTTTTCTTTGAAATAAATAATGGAGCAGATTATTTTAATACCGATAAGCATTCTGATTCCTCTGCTGATGAGTTAGCAGAAATAATTTGGGTTAGCCCAACTGATGGCATTCGCATTCTCCCGAAAAGTTTAGCGGCTGATTTTAGATCAGGGAAGATGATTTTTAATGAAGTGAGATATATAAAAGATTAGTTGATTATTATTACAAGTAATTAAAATTATTTTTTATAAAAATAAAAGCGGGTTACCAGCAATACCGGTAACCCCTTTGAATTTTGTAGCGATTGTTTATAGTTTTCGGCGTGATTGATTTAGAGATCGTCGTTGTCCAAGAATTGTTCCGGTTGGGTTAGGGTCATGATATCGACGGCGAGAACCACGAGGTCGAATTGAATTGGACTCTGCTTTTTCATCAGCGCACTGGTTACCCGTAGAGAGTTCCCAAATTACTGCTTTAATGCGCGACTGAAATTTACCGCCATTTTTGATGAGCTTTTGAATCTCATCTTTATTAAGATTCATTTCTTTGAGTACCTGCTCAGTAGCATCTTCAACGAATCTGAAAAATTGTTTTTTCTGTCCTTCGGTAATGTTAGTGTTTGTTTTTTGGTTTTTTTTCTTGGTGATCGCTTTCATGGCGTCATCCTCCTATAATTTAATGTCGGAACCGCTCCGGACAAGCGTCTTGTCTCATTATGAGGCGAGCGTGCTAGATACAAAACCGTTTATGTCTAGTTTATATCCAGTTTATATCTAGTTTATATTTAATTTATATCCAGTTTATTAACTGTTTATATCCAACACGCTCACCTCAACACTCACTTTAAAAATCGCCCCTTTAAAAATCACCCCTTTAAAATCGCTTTTAGCTTTTGAGTTTAAAAAAGAACATTTTTTATTAAATATTAAATAAACATTAAATAAATATAGAAAATATTTGCTTATTTGTCAATGTAAATCAAGCTAATTAGATTGACATCACCTGAGGCACAAACCCTGTCCTTTATGGCGGGGTAGTTGACATTTTTAGTATAATATGATATAATATATAAAGTTATTCAAAATATGTTCTTTGATAGAAAATAATAAAAATTATCCAATTTTAACCTAAAAAGAAAGAAAAAAATGGAAAAAATGAATCTTGTAAAGTGTTTCTTGGTTAAATCCAAGGTTATTACCGATCTTAATCTCAAACTAGAAAAGTTGGAGAAAGAGATGAAAACCATCAAAGTCATGGACAATAAGGTGGAAGCCATAGTTCGTTTATTTCAAGTTATTGCCCCTCTTTATGATGAAGGTGGATTTCGTCAGGAAATTTTCTTGCTTACCCGGATTGCGTCGCGAAGAAAGAAAAAGCAAATTGAGGCTTTGCAAGTTTTACAGATGCATATACGAAGAGCCGGACGTTCTAAATACGGCATGAATAGAACTGCAAAAGGCGAATCAATTACTTCTGGGAAAGTTTTTCTGGGAGGTATCTATGGTCTTTGGACCAAAACAGCCGATTATTGGCTTAGCGAAAAAGAGCAACTTGAAAAAGATTTTCGTGAGGATCTTACCAGAAATCCTGAGTATCCAATCTCTACTTGGTATCTCATTAATGATTGCCAGTGTGGCACATTTGTGGAAGATCATGCTGAAGGAATTCTCCGGGAAATAGAGAGTTACAGGGCAGCTTAAGCGGTTAAAACAAAAAACAACAGGAGTTTAGAAATAAACTCCTTTTTTATTATCAAAATTTACAGTCTGAATCAAAATTCAAAGACCATCGTCAATTAAAATTTACAGTCTGAATCAAAATTCAAAGACTATCGTCAATTAAAATTTACAACCTGAATCAAAATTCAAAGACCATCGTCAATCATTGCGTCTCAATTTGTCATTTTTTAAAAAATAAGCTAGAATATTAACAAATAATTCCTCTAACAATTTATGCTTGAATTTATATTCAGTTCGGCGGTTGTCATTATTGGTCTTTGTATTTTTGAAATTATCAGTAGTGTTGATAACGCAGTTGTTAATGCTCATGTTCTAAAGACCATGCCGGAAAAATACCGCAAGATTTTCTTGTTTTGGGGTATACTTTTTGCTGTTTTT
>DAONYH010000016.1:0-12138 GCA_035414245.1 bacterium
TCATTATTTTAAAGGCGTGGATATTTTATTAAAATCTCTGGCCTTTTTAAAAAGTGAAAGAAAATGGCATTTAAATATTATTGGCGAAGGAGATTTGCGACCGGAATATGAGGCTTTGAGTAAAAGATTGGGGTTGGAAAAAAAGGTGGATTTTTTAGGTAAACTAAATGAGACAGAATTAATTAAAAATTTGCAAAACTCTGATTTATTAATTTTGCCTTCCATTAACAGCAACGAAGCTTTTGGCTTGGTTCTGATTGAAGCGTTAGCCTGTGGTGTGCCGGTTATTGCTTCTGATTTACCCGGTGTTAGAAGTGTTTTTACTAATTTAAAAGAAGGTTTATTGGTTGAGCCAGGTAAGATGGAAGATTTGAGCGCTAAAATTGATTTTATTTTAGAAAATGAAAGTTTAAGGAAAAGAATGTCGCAAGCAGCTCGGCAAAAAGCGATTGATAAATACGATCAAAATAAAATAAGACAAATGTACGAGGATTTATTTATAGATAATAAGCAGAGTTAAAATATTAAAATAAGTTTAATGACTTAATTATGAAAATAGGTTTAATGAATCACTTGTTTGCTCCCTATGCGCGTGGTGGCGCGGAAAAAGTCGCGTCTATTATGTTGAAAAATTATCAAGCGGCCGGTCATGAAGTTTTTTTAATTACCAGCAAACATAAAAACGCTAATACCGAATTGTTGGAAAAACAACGAACAGCTAATTGCAAAACTTATTACATTGATAGTGAATTTTATAATATAGGCAAAAGACCAATTTTTTTACGTTTATTTTGGCATATTTTTAATTTATTTGATTTCAAAAAATTTACAGCTTGCCAAAAAATACTTAATCAGGAAAAACCAGATTTAGTTGTTACTCATAATTTAATGGGTTTAGGATTTATGTCAGCCAGCGCCATTAAATTAAGCGGCGCTAAACATCATCATTTTTTACATGATATTCAACTTCTTCATCCCTCGGGCTTAATATTTTTTGGTAAAGAAAGAATCCTCAACACTATTCCAGCTAAAATATATCAAAAAATGACACGTCGTTTAATTGGCACGCCTGATTTAGTAATTTCCCCCTCAAACTGGTTATTGAAAGAACACACGAAAAGAAATTTTTTTCCTGACGCAAAAACCGAGATTACTAGTCTGGAAAAAATCTTTAATCTAGAATCAAAAAATAATCTTGCAAAAAATAATTTAGATAATAATTTTGCTTCACAAAATAAAAAAATAAACAATCAGCACAAAACTTTATTTTTTGCGGGACAAATTGAAAAACATAAAGGCATTATTTTCCTAATCAAAGCTTTTAAAAAATTAGCTGGCCCTAATTTAACTTTAAAGATTGCCGGACGCGGTAGTTGTGAAAAAGAGATAATAAATTTAATCGGTGCTGATAAACGTCTACAATATCTTGGTTATTTAAATAAAGACAAACTTGAGGAGGAATTAAAAAAATCCGATCTCTTGGTTATGCCTTCGCTATGTTATGAAAATTCACCAACGATAATTATTGAAGCAAAAAATCTGGGCGTGCAAGTAATTGCTTCTAACTTAGGTGGGGTTCCGGAAATCGTTGGTCAAAATGATATTTTGTTTAATCCCGGAGACGAGCGAGATTTATTTACAAAAATAAATAATATTTAGGACTAAATATTTTAAAAAAACAGCTTCATTTTTCGGAGCTGTTTTTTATATTTAAAATGAAATAGCGTTTAAAATCTCTGGAGTTTTTTATGGGCTTTAATATCAAAAATTGTTTTCTTCAAACCATTATCTAAGGTAACCACCGGCATCCAACCTAATTCATTGCGAGCTAATTTAATATCTGGCAATAAAAGTTCGGTTAGGAAAAGTAAATTCTCAGCGTGTATAATTCTTGATTTAGAATTTGTTTGACGAATAATATTATTTACTAAGTCATCTAAATTACAATCAACATCGGAGCCGATATTAATTGGCCCGGGCAATTCGGAGTTCATCACCTTAAATATGCCGTCTAAAACATCTTCAATATAACAAAAGGAGGAAGAAAAATTATTATCGCCATTAATAATAATATCCTTATCCTCAAGCGCGTTATTGATAAAATCAGGAATCATTTGGTCATCATCGGATTGCATTCTTGGTCCATAAACACGGAAAAGACGAATTATTTTAGCGTCAATATTATAAACGGAACGATAAGTAGAAACCATGGTCTCGGCAAATCGCTTCCCTTCATCATAGCAAGCGCGAGGAGAAAGATTATCTACTATTCCTAAATCGCTTTCCTTGGCCTTAAAACTTGGATCATCAAGATGACGAGGACCGTAAACCACAGAAGAAGAAAAATGTAATAATTTGGAATTATACTTGACGGCTATATTTAATAAATTACGAACCGTTGAAGAATTTGCCTCTAAAATAGCCAACCGATTATCTAAAAAGCGACGCGGCGACATCGGGCAAGCCAAATTATATATTTCTTGGATACCCTGAAATTCTACTTTAAATTTTTTCAACTCAGGAATTCCCTCTAAATCCAGAGGTTCAGACATATCATGATTAATAAAGAAAAAATCCGGATTAGCCAAAAGATGGTCAATATTCATTTCCGTGCCGGAAATAAAATTATCCACGCAAATTACTTTGCAACTTTTAATTAATTCATCACATAAGTGAGAACCGATAAAACCAGCTCCGCCGGCTACTAGAACATTTTTTTTATCAAAAATTATTTTTCGTGACATATAATAAATTTAATTATTTATTTTTATTACTTCGGCTTTAATGCCACCACTAAAATTTTCTTGGTAGGTATAAAACGATTCTATTATCATGCCTTTTCCTGAAAAGATTCTGACATGTGGCGCTCCTCCCGGATAAGCACTGAGAATTATCTCTGCCGTGCCATCACTGTTTATATCACCCGCCGCCACATGAACTCCATTTGCCCAATTACTATTATACCCCAAAAAACTTTTTTTTACCCGTCCATGATTATCAAACACCTTAATTTGGGGTTGTCGACCAGGACCGGGAGCAACTACTATCTCAGCTTTACCGCGATCCTTACGACCATCTAAATTAGCCACTGCTAAATTTACACCACCGCGAAAAGTCTTTTCGTAGGCCAAGAAAACACCTAATAAATTGCCATTGGTGTTAAAAATCCTTACTTGCGGTTCAAGTTCTGATCCAAAAGCAACGACTATTTGTCTCTGTCCCTTACCATCTAAATCACCGGCGGCAACATTCAAACCACCACGCAAATTGTTGCCGGCCACAAAAAATTGATTTTTTAAACTGCCCTGATAATCAAAAACTTTCACCTCTAAACGACCAGCGCTGGCAGGCGTAACAATAATTTCTTCCAATCCATTGTTATCTAAATCTTCTAAAGAAATATTCAAACCACCGCGAAAATTTTTATCCATCGCTAAAAATTCAGAAATAAAAACACCTTGATGATTATAAATTTTTATTTTCGGCTCTTCATTTTTTGAGGCCGCGACAACTAATTCTTCAAGTCCATCACCGTTAACGTCGCCGGCAAAAAATTTCACTCCCGGTTTCAAGATTTCTTTTTTCAATTCATAAACTTTATCACCATTGGCGGCTACTACCTTACTCGTTTCCTCTAAATTGCCACTAGTGGGATTAATAATTAAACGTCCCAGGCGACTATGAAGTTTTTCCTTAGCCATTTCCACCGCCCGATTAACATTTAAACGACCATTACCCAATTGACCAAGATAATCAGGATTTAAACGACTAATATTATCGGTTGAGGCAAATAAAATATTCACTACTTCACGTCGACTTAATTCAGGATTAGCTTGTTGAATTAAAGCCAGAGTGGCCGATACTAGAGGCGCTGCCATAGAAGTTCCAGACCAATAACCGTCATAATATTTATCTGCTCCCGGGAGATTAACATTAGTAGTTAAATTAAAAAAACTTATTCCCGGCGCCGTAATATCAACACAATTAAAACCATAACTGGAAAAACTGGTTTTTTGATCAAGCGCATCAGTGGCGGCGACACCAATTACCATATTCTCACCGATCAAGCGACCGTCATAACAAGCAGGATAAATTTTCGTTTCATCAATATTATAACCTTCACCAGCCGATTGTTCATTACCGGCCGCAGCCACAACAATTACTCCGGCTCGATGGGCGCGATAAATTGCTTCTTGTAAAGCGTCATTATAATTTAAACTGGTAAAACTTAAATTGATGATGTCGGCGCCATTATTAATTGCATAATCAATTGCTCTAATTACATCACTGGTTTTCCCTTCCCCTTTATCACTTAAAGCTTTAAGAGCCATGATCTGCGCTTTCCAAGTTACACCTGCCACTCCTAAACCATTATTACCACTGGCAGAAATTATTCCCGCCACCATGGTTCCGTGCGAAACGCCGGCGCTGGTCCATTCTTCATCAAATTTTGGCGAAGGGTCAGGAACATTTTTTACAAAATCCCAGCCATAGGCATCATCAATAAAACCATTATTATCATTATCAATATTATCACCGGGAATTTCGTCTTGATTAATCCAAATATTATCTCGTAAATCAGGGTGATCAATTTGAATACCAGAATCAATGACGGCGATTACCGTGTCTGGACTGCTTGAAACTTTATCCCAAGCCTTATCTGCTCTTATTTTAGCCAAATACCATTGATTACTAAAAAAAGGGTCATTAGGCGTGATAGCGGCCCAAGTTGACCCGGCAAAAACAAAGGATAAAACAAAAAAAGATGTTATGATTTTCTTCATATAACATCTATATAATAACACAAACTTGACTTTTTACAAATTATAAATTGGCCGTTATTTAGAGATAAAATTAGAGATAAAATCGCTTAAATATCAGTGATTTCTTTCAAAGTTTCGCGAGCGCATTTCTCCCAACTAAAATTTTTCACCCAAGCCAAACCGCGCTCTCTTAAATCATTTTTTAATTCTTGATTCAAAGCTAACTTCGCCATCGCTTCGGCAATCGCGCGACTGTCATTATGATCAAAATAAAGCATTGCCTCACCCGCCACTTCTCTAAAAACTGGAATATCCGAAGCTGCTACCGGTAAACCGCAAGCCATAGCTTGTAGAAGAGGGATACCAAAACCTTCATGCTTGGAAGGAAAAATAAAAGCGCTGGCACCATTAAAAATATAAGGTAAATCAGCTTCATCAACCCAACCAGGCATATAAACATCATTATTTAAATTAAATTCTTCAATCACATATTTAACTTCATCAAAACCAAAACTGGCGTCACCGATTAAAACTAATTTTTCTTTTATCTCCGGTTGCGAGTATCTTAAAATGGCCAAAGCCTCAATTAAGGCCGGAGTGTTTTTCTTTTTTTCTATACGTCCTACATATAAAAAATAAGGCTGCTCAAGATCATATTTTTCCAACACCGCCTTAATTTGCGCTTGATCATTATTTACTTTATATAAATTATCATTATAACCGTTATGAATGACTTTTATTTTTTCTGCTTTGGTTTTGGGATAGATATTTAAAATTTCTTTTTTTGTAAAATTAGAAACTGTGATTATTTTCTTAGCTTTTTTTAAGGCAAACTTAGTTGACCAATCTAAATAATCAAGTGATTGAGAACGATAACGACCAAGAGTAAAAAGATAAACTAAGGCATTAATTACTTTTTTTGAAAAAGAACCATTAGTTTTGACCCCTAAAGAACGATATAAACTATTATCACGCATAAAAGCAATATCGTGAATAGTATTTACCGTTTTCCGACCATAAACCAAGGGCATGGTATGAGCCGGTATAAATAAAACATCCGGACGGCGCCAAATCATCTCTAAAGTTAAACGACCCAGAGTCCAAAAAGATTGAAACGGCCATTTTAAAAGCTTGAAAGTAAAATTAGGATTATCTTTAACAGCCGATTCTAATTCTGGTGAAGCTGGTTCATTTAAATAAAGAAGATATTTATTTTCTTTATCAATGCGCGCTAAATTTTTTATTAAATAAAACGAGTACCATTCCGTACCGGTTTTTCTTTTTAAATTCGCCCGTGAGGCATCTATTCCAATTATCATATAAAATAAAACAAGCCGATTAAGGCTTGTTTTTTATTTGGTCGCTAAAATACTGCGTTTATAAGAATCAAGATTATCTAAAGCAATACCTGTTCCCTTGGCCACGCAGAGCATGGCGTCATCAGCTACGTAAGCTGGAACGCCGGTTGTGCGGGCAATTAATTGATCCATGTTTCTAAGTAAAGCGCTGCCACCGGTCAAGACAATTCCCTTATCCATAATATCAGCTGAAAGTTCAGGTGGAGTTTTATGTAAAACTTTTTTAACGGCAGAAATAATTGCTTCCAGTTCATGTTGAATTGCCTCGGTAACATCATCACTAGAAACAGTGATGCTACGTGGCAAGCCGGTAACAATATCGCGCCCGCGCACTTCCATGTGTAATTTATCTTCCATATATAAAGCCGAACCAATATTTATTTTCACTTCCTCGGCTGTTCTTTCACCAATCGCTAAATTATATTTTTTGCGAATAAATTCTAAAATGGCCGCGTCAAATTTATTGCCACCAACACGCACTGAAGTTGAGGCTACGACCCCGCCTAAAGAAATAACCGCCATTTCCGCTGTTCCACCGCCAACATCAACCACCATGTGGCCAGTAGCTGAACCAATCGGAATATCAGCGCCAATCGCCGCCGCAACCGGTTCTTTAATAATATAGGCGGCTTTAGCCCCGGCAGAAATAGTGGCTTCAATTACCGCTCGTCTTTCAGTTGAAGAAATTCCGGCCGGAACCGATACCATCACTTCCGGTCTGAATAATCTTAATCCGCCTAAAGTCTTATTAATAAAATAGCGAATCATGGCTTCGGTCGCGCGATAATCAGCAATTACGCCCTCTTTTAAGGGTTTAACAGCAGTAATCGTGTCGGGCGTACGTCCTAACATATCCTTTGCTTCATTGCCCACCGCTAAAATTTTTCGGTCAATATTAGAAACCGCCACGACGCTTGGCTCATTAACAACAATGCCGCGACGCGGTAAATAAACTAAAGTATAAGTTGTTCCCAAATCAATACCGATTTGCTTGATAAACATAAATATTATACAACTACTTATTCTAACGACTTAAACGCTTTTAGTCAAACAGCTTATTCATTCCAAACTTCTTCCTCATGATCCTCATCGCCGGTTATTTTTTCCTGATTTTTAATAATTTTTATCACTTTTTCCGCAAATTGGTAAGTGTCAAATTCCTCTTTGAAGAAAACATAGTCAGCCCCCATCTCTAAACTGCGTTGGCGACTATCTTCATTGCTTAAATCAGTGAAAATAAAAACTTCTTTATCCCTTAACTCTGGATCAAGTTTTATTTTTTTAAGCAAGTCAAAACCTTCCAACTTTGGTAAAATCAAATCTAAAACAATATAGTCTGGTTCAAACTCGCGCATTAATCTAAGTAACTCTTCGTCATCTTCATCTGCTTCACTAACTTCAATCTCATAGCCCGTATTAGCAAACTGGGCTTCTAAGTCATATAAAATGCTAGCGTCATCTTCAATGATAAATATTTTTTTAGCCATACTTTTTTATTTTAATTATAAAATTTATTTAAATGATAAAATTATTTTTGTTTTAATTTTTGCCACCACTCCCGATTATTACTGTACCAATTAATTGTTTCTTTTAGACCATCAACAAAAGAAAATTCCGGTTTGAACCCTAATTCCTTTTCCGCCTTAGAAAAATTAATCGCATATCTTAAATCATGACCCAAACGATCAGGCACAAATTCAATCATCTCCTCACCTTGCCCCATTAACTCTAAAATTAATAAGGTAATTTCCAAATTACTTTTTTCACTATTACCGCCTAAACAATAGGTTTCGCCAATTCTTCCTTTCTTAATAATTAAATCCACTCCGCGGTTATGATCATCAACCTGTATCCAATCGCGAATGTTTTTACCATCGCCATAAACTGGCACTTTTTTTCCTTCCAATAAATTAGTAATAAACAAAGGCAATAATTTTTCCGGATATTGATAAGGACCATAGTTATTGGAACAATTAGAAATGGTAATTGGTAATTTATAAGTATGATAATAAGCGCGAACCAAATGATCGCTGGCTGCTTTAGAGGCGCTATAAGGTGAGCGGGGATCATAAGGAGTGTTCTCGTTAAACTTTTCATCTTTAAAATCTAACGCGCCAAAAACTTCATCAGTGGAAATATGATGAAAGCGTAAACCGCCCGGACGGGCTGTGCGTGCAGCCTCCAGTAAAACTCTGGTACCCTCCACATTGGTCTTAATAAAATCCGCACAATTTTTTATAGAACGATCTACATGACTTTCAGCAGCAAAATGAACAATCAAATCAACACCGGCAACAGCTTCTTTAACAATTTTTTCATCGCCAATATCACCCTTGATAAATTCATAGTTAGGATTATCAACTAAATCACTAAGATTATCTAAATTACCGGCATAAGTTAAAAGATCTAAATTGCGAATTTGATCGTCAGGATAATGTTTGAGCCAATAATGAATGAAATTTGAGCCAATAAAACCGGCTCCGCCAGTTACAAGTAATTTCATAATTTAACTAATATTTTAAGCTAATAATTTACGTAGCACTTCTTCCGCTTCCCCGGGAGCATAGCCTTGCTGCGGAAAAAGTTTTAAACCATCATGAATTTTTCGAGGAATAATATGGAAATGTAAATGCGGGATCTCTTGCCCGGCCACAGGATCGTTATTTAAAGAAACATTGTAACCTAAAACGCCTAATTTATTTTTTAGCATTTGGCCAATTTTTTTAACGGTTAAAATAACCGCTTGTAAATCCGTTTCGCTGATTTCTTCTAAATTAGCCACATGTTTTTTCGAAATAACCAAAGTATGTCCGGGATGCACCGGCTTTATATCTAAAAAAGCAAAAACTTGATCATCTTCGTAAATTTTATAACTAGGAATTTCACCCGTAATTATTTTACAAAATACACACATAGAAATAATAAATTATTTTTTAATTTTATCCTTAATCAATTTTATAGGGACTGGCCGGATCTTGTTCCCAGCGAATTTCATCAACTTCTTCTTTCTTCCCTACACCACGATATAACTGATCAGGAAAATTTAAACTTAAGGCATCTGCTTCAGAAACACATTTATAACCATGAACCACTCCCGGAGGCACAATCACTAAGCAGGGATTATTTTCACCCACAACTAATTCCATTTTCTCGCCTTTGGTCTCGGAATTATTCCGCCTGTCCCAAAGATGTAGAGCAAAAGAGCCTGGTCCAAAAAAAACAAAACAATCACTTTGATAAACATGTTCATGAGGACCACGAATTACGCCGGGTTTAGTAAAGCTAGCATAAGACATAACCGGTTGATAGTCTAATTCGTCGGCGCGAAAAAGTTCCGTTAAAAAACCGCGCTCATCCTGATTTTTTTTCAATTCTTTAATAATCACTCCTTTAATCATATTATAAATTTAATTTATTAATTAAATCTTTGGTCGTCTTTCTTTAATCTTTAATCGTCTTCCTTAAATTTTGGTCGTCTTTCTTAAATTTTGGTCGTCTTTCTTAAATTTTGGTTACCTTTAAATCTTAGGTCGCGCTACTAAACCGCTTTGCGCTCCTAAATTAGCAATTTTAGCAGCGGTATTTTTTGCTCCTAAATACAAAGCTTTTTTAATATTACCTTTATATAATTCTAAACCGGCCACAAAAGTGGAATTAAAAATATCACCGACACCGGTTGTATCTAAGCGTTTTTTTTCTTTTAAGCTGGGTTGATAATAAAAATTCTGACCATCATAGGCATAGGCTCCGGCCTCACCGGCAGTAACAAGCACAATTTCCGGACCAAACTCTTTAATTATTTTCAAAAGATTTTTTTCATCATCTAAAAATTGACGACTGAGTTTTTTCTTTCCGGCAGAAATAACCGCTAACTCGGTAGCCTCATCTTTATTAACCGCAAAAACATGAGTTCTTTTTAAAAAGGGCGCTAATTTTTTTAAACCGCTTGAATATTGCGCTTCACTCGGATTCCAAGCTACTTTTGCGCCTGATTTAGCAGTCGCAGCAAATACTTTTTTTAAAACATCTAACCAATTTCCGGACAAGGAGGAAATATAAATATTTTTAGCTTTTTTTATTTCCGCTAAATCAGTTTTATTAATCGTTAATTTAGCATTAGCTCCTCGCTCGGTAAAAATTATTCTTTCTCCTTCGGAAATAAGAATAAAAGAAAAACCACTATTTTCTTTAGCTAAAGTTTTCACTAATTTTGTATTTACACCACGCGCTTTTAAATTTTTTAATATGGCTCGTCCGTTTTCATCATCACCAACCGCGGCTAAGCAAGCTGACTTGAAACCAAAATTTTTTAAATTAACTGCTACATTGGCAGCTCCCCCGCCATAGGTATAATAAAAATGATCAACTCTTATTTTAGCGCCATATTCAAAAGCTAATAATTTTTGACGCAAAACATCTTTGGGGTTATCAAATAAAACACCATCATCTGTAAAAAAACTAATATCACGCGTCGCGCCACCAATGGCAATAAAATCAAAGGCCATATATTTAAAAAATTAGCAAAATTAGCAAACAAAAAAATTGCTGCCTTAATTAATAAACTTCATTACTAATAATATCATAATCTCTTCTTATTTTCCAATAAAAAAGGCTTAAATTTCTTTAAAATAAAAACGGAAAAATAAAAGAATAAAGATACTCCTAAAACATTCCAAAGCACTTGATAAAACAAATTTTGCCAAAATCCACTGGCAAGCGCGCCAACTACCTTGCTAAAGCCTGAAGTAATAAAAGTTAAGAGAACACCGATTAAATTATAAGCAATGGTTGAGCTGATTGTGATAGCCCAAAATGAATACAAAGATTTATCCGTTAAAAGCGTATTTAAAATAAAATCAGCTAAGATGAGTGATGCTCCAAAAGATAAGAGGTAAAAACCAAAAAAATGAAAAGAAAAAAGATCAAGAAAAAAACCAACCGCCAATAAAAAATAAAGAGTGGTTTTTAGGTTTGTTAAAAAAAGAGTAAAAATTAAAAATAAAAAAACCAGGTTTATTTGCGAAAATGAACCTGATAAAGAATTAAGAAAAGATAATTGAAAACTGGCCAAAAATAAGGAGCAAACAATTAAAACAATAATTTGTGAAATTTTCTTGACCATAGGCAACATTTAAAATTTAAAAATAGCGACTAAGGAATAACCACTGACACCACCGTTAAATTCTTAAAATTTAACAAGGGTTCAATAGTCGCTGTCTGCCAAACTTCATTACTGATACTTTTCACATTGGTAACACGACCAATTACTAAACCGCGTGGAATATCTTCGCTTAATCCGGAAGTAACAACCGTATCACCCACAGTAACTTTTTCCAATTGCGGAATATAGTTCATGACAATTGTTAAACCTAATTGTCCATCAGTAATTCCTTGTGTGCGTTGCTCATTCTGTAAAGAAGCCGGCAGCTGACAACCGGGGCTGGTTGATAAACAAGCGAGCGCACTATTTTCTTTTACTTCAATAATCTTGCCAATAATCACTCCTGCTTCACTTAAAACTCCCAGTCCGACTCGTAAACCATCTTTTGTTCCTTTATTAAGTATAATATCACGCTCATTTTCCAAAGAAGGAACATCACTTTCCTTAGCCACTATGTTAGCCAGAACAACGGTAAAATTATTTTCCGAAATAAATTTCAGTTGTGCTCTAAGTTTTTGATTCTCTTCTGCGATTTCCCGATAATGTGCGTCTTCAATAACAATTTGAGCTAATTCTTTTTCTAAGTCAGAAATTTTTTGTATCAACTCTTCTTTTTCTCGTTGTTCAGTATAAGAATTTTCAAAACGATTGCCTAAAAAATAAAAACGGCTGCTAACCGGTTGAATAAATCTTAATAAAACTTTTTCCAAAGGTCTTAATAATCCGAAGGCATATAAAAAAATCAGCAGTCCGAAAACTACCGCAAAAATTAACAAAGGATTGTTACGCTTAAGTTTAAGCATAAACTTGTTTATTCAGAGCGAATATAAACTTATTTAGTCAGAACTGCTTGGCA
>DAONYH010000017.1:0-11259 GCA_035414245.1 bacterium
TTAATAGAGCTTCTTTTCTTTATATTGCTCAATTTGAGCTTAATTAGCTTATTTCCTAAAACAAACCTAAGCTTACTTAAGCAAATTTATTGGTTTTTGTCAAGATAAGATTAAAATCTAGCTAAATATAGCTAAAACCTAATTAAATATTATTTATGCCAATTATAAACTTATTTTCTTTTTTTTAACTCTAAACCATCATGAGCCCTATTTTCTTTATTTTTTTACTAAACTTCTAAAATAGCTTTAATTCGTCTTACTCCCGCACTTGATGATTCTTCTTTTATTATCTTAAATTTACCCAAAAGACCAGTATTTTCTACGTGTGGACCGCCACAAATTTCTTGGGAAAAAGCTTTATCTAAATCTGGCGCGCCATTCATTTTACACTGGCTGGCTGTGTAAACTTTGACTCTTTCCCCGTATTTTGATTCAAAAGTACCGGCGGCCCCTCTTTTTTTAGCATCTTCCAGGGTCATTTCTTCACAAGTAATCGGTAATTTAGCCTCAATCGCGCTATTAACCAAATCTTCAACTTGTTTTATTTCTGCCGGCGTCATTTTAGTAGAATGTAAAAAATCAAACCGTAAACGCTCGGGAGTAATATTACTTCCCCGTTGAACAACCTGCTCGCCTAAAACTTTTTTTAAAGCAGCTAAAAGTAAATGAGCAGCCGTATGTAATTTAATCGTTTCCTCACTAGCGTCAGCTAAACCACCCTTAAACTTTCCGGCCGCAGCTGTGCGTGATAGGTCTTGATGCTTTTTTAGTTCAGCGGCAAAGCCGGCCTTATCAATTTTAATTCCCTTTTCTTTAGCCAACTCCTCGGTTATTTCTAAAGGAAAACCATAACTCTGATATAAATTAAAAACATCCTGTCCGCTTAAATCATGGCTGGCTAATTTATTAAATTCTAAAATTCCTTTTTCTAAAGTGCGATTAAACTTTGCTTCTTCTTTATTAAAATTATCAAGAATAAACTGCTTATTTCTTTTTAGTTCGGGATAAACATTTTCATAGTCAGTAATCACTTGTTCAGCTAAAGAAGCAATCCAGGTTTCTTGTTTAATACCTAAAGAGCGCCCGTAACGAATTGCGCGTCGCATTAAACGACGAACCACATAACCTTGATCAGTATTAGAAGGCGCTATTCCTTTATCATCACCAATAATAAAAGTGGCCGCTTTTAAATGATCGCAAATAATTCGCATTGATTTATCTAAGTTACTATCTTGAGCATACTTTTGACCACTTAGCGCTTCAACTTTTTTTATTAAATTAATAAATAGTTCAGTTTGATAATTATCATCTAGGCCATTCATAATAGCTAAAACTCTTTCCAAACCTAAACCAGTGTCAACATTTTTTTGAGGTAAAGGTTCAAATTCACCAGCTTCATTTTTATTATATTGCATGAAAACATTGTTCCAAATTTCTACCCAAGATTCATGGTCATCATTAAAACTGGTGGGGGTTTCCGAAGCTGGTCCCGTCCAGTAAAAAATTTCCGAATCCGGACCACAAGGACCGGTGGTACCCACTGGATCCCACCAATTATTCTTCTTTGGCAATTTAGCAATTCTGGTTAATGGTAAATTGTTGGCTGTAAAAATTGACTGCCAAATACTATAGGCCTCTTCATCAAAAGGAGCATTTTTATCACCTTCAAAAACCGACACAGCAATACGATTCTTATCTAGGCCTAACCATTTTTCTGAAGTTAAAAATTCCCAACTTAATTTAAGCGACTCTTCTTTAAAATAATCGCCTAAAGACCAATTGCCCAACATTTCAAAAAAAGTATGATGAGTTTTATCACCCACTTCTTCAATATCACCAGTGCGCACGCATTTTTGCGCACTAACGAGTAATTTACCGGCTGGATGTTTTTCACCCAATAAATATGGAACCAACGGATGCATACCAGCGGTTGTAAATAAAACCGACGGATCATTTTCCGGAATTAAAGAAGCGCTTGATATGACCGCATGGTCCTTAGCGCGAAAAAAATCTAAAAATTTTTGCCGTAATTCGTTAGCTGTCATATATTTATAAAAAATAATATTGTTCTATATTATATTAACTTCGGCTTGTAAATCAAGACCAAATTTTTTCTTAACTGTTTTTTGCACTAAAGCTACTAAAGCTAAAATTTGTTTGGCTGTCCCACCCTGATTCACTAAAATCAAGGCCTGTTTTTCATACATTCTGACTTTGCCAAATCTTTTTCCCTTAAAACCAGCTTGTTCTATTAACCAGCCAGCCGGTACTTTTACTTTTTTGCCAGCCGGAAAAGACGGAATATTAGGATACTTTTTTTGAAGTCGCTTAAAAGCCGTCTGACTTATTTCTGGATTCTTAAAAAATGAACCGGCGTTAGGTAAAACATGTGGATTAGGTAATTTACTATTTCTAATTTCACTAATTACTTTTATTACCTCGCGCAAAGTGGGTTTAATAATTCCTTGAGCTTTAAGATTCTCACGAATTGAGCCATAATCTAATTTAAAATCTGCCTTCTTGCTCAAACTAACCGTAACTGAATAAATAAAATATTTTCCACGCAAACTTTTTTTAAAAACACTATCACGATAACCAAACTGACAATCTTTTAAGGAAAAAATTCTCTCGGTCTTAGTTTTTAAATTAATGGCTTTTAAATGATGAAAAACATCTTTTAACTCCACGCCGTAAGCGCCAATATTCTGCACGGGAGCAGCTCCAACAGTACCATAAATTAAAAATAAATTTTCTAAACCAAAAAAATTATTATCAACTGTAAAGTTAACAAATTTAGACCAAACCTCTCCTGAATTAGCTTCAACCAAAACCCGCGTTTTATTTTTTTCCAGCACGCGCATACCTTTAATTTCATTTTTTATTACCAAACCTTTAACCGCGCCCGTAATAAGCAGGTTTGAACCACCGCCTAAAATAGTAATTGTTAATTTCTTTTCTTGAGCAAAATCTAGAGCCTGAAAAAGTTCTTCCTTGGTTTTTACGATGGTAAAGTATTGCGCTTTACCACCGACTTTCAAAGTCGTAAACGGAGCTAAATTTTTATTTCTTTCGATTTTTATCATAATTTTTTGTTCGTTTTTTTGTTTGTTTTTTTGTTCGTAATAAATATTCGCCTACCCGGAAAACATCACCTGCCCCCATCAGTAAAATAATTTCATCTTTTTTAATCGTGGCTCGCAAATGGGTAGCTACAGCTTTAAAATCAGCAATATGACTGACGGCTTGTTTAATTTTTTGCGACTGATTATATTTTTTAATCGCAGCCACTAGTTGTTGACTAGAAACCCCGCCCTGCTTTTCTCGAGCTGAACCATAAATATCTAAAATAACTAATTCATCAGCCAAGGAAAAGCTGGTGACAAATTGAGAAAATAAAGCTTTGGTGCGAGTAAAGGTGTGAGGATGAAAAATTACTCGCAAATGTTTTTTCGGATAAAAAGCTTTTATTCCTTCTAAAGTGCTTTTGATTTCGGTAGGATGATGAGCATAATCATCAATCACTAAAGCGCCTTTATACTTTCCTAAAACTTGCGCCCGACGTTCAGTACCTTTAAAACCAAACAAATGGGTTTTAATTGCTTTTAAAGACACTCCTAACTCACGTGCGGCCGCCACTACAGCTAAAGCATTAAAAATACTATGCCTGCCCCATAATCTGATTTTAAACTCACCAAGATTATTTATTTTAAATATTTGGCAAGCATTTTTTATTTTAATATCATGCGCCAAATAATTAACCGTTTCACCAGAATAACCCTCATCAGCTACATCATAAGTTGCGACACGCGCTGAACAAGCTTTAATTAAGCGCGCGCTGCTATTATCGCGATGATTAATAATTAAAAAACCAGAACGAGGAATTTTTTTAACAAAATCAATAAAGACCTGCAAATAATCGGCTTCGGTTTTAAAATAATCCGGATGATCATAGTCAATATTGTTTAATAAAACTCCCTGCGGATTAAAATATTGTAATTTATTTTGGTATTCATCAACTTCGGCCACAAAAATTTTTGCTGCACCCACTAAGCTACTGCCTTTAAATTGTGGCACTCTAGAGCCGACCAAAACATTCGGTTTTTTCTGGGCGCGCTCTAAAACATAACCAAGCCAAGCAGAGGTAGTGGTCTTTCCATGACTACCACACACAGCAATTCCCTGATGCTGATTAAAAATTTCTCCCAAGGCTTCGGCATAAGTTAATTTAGGCACCGCAATATAAATTTTGTTTTTAAAAACAAAAGCTAACTCAGGATTATTTTTAGAATTGAAAGCTGAGGAATAAATAATAAGATCAATCTTCTTAGGCAAATTTTTAACAGCAAAGGGCGTATAAACCGGAATCTGACTATCCTGTAAAACCGTATCAGTTAAAAAAGAATCAGTAATATCAGAACCGGAAACATTATGTCCTTTAGCCTTTAAAAATTGGGCTAGCATAGTCATACCCACACCTTTAATGCCAATCAAATAAATATTTAGTTTGCGCTTTTTATTGCTAAACATTTTAAATAATTTCTGATTAAATATTTATATAATTTCTTTTATAAAACTCGCGATTACCGTAGTCGCTTCTTTTTTCATAAGTCGCGCAATATTATTACTTAATTTTTGTCGTTGATTTTCGGTTTGCAAAAGATTAATAATTGTTTGCGTAAAGTTTTCCGCATTTAAGTCAGCTTGATTTAAAACCACGGCGGCTTCGGCATTCTCAAAAACCGCCGCGTTCTCTTCTTGGTGAGAATCAGGCATCGGAATTAAAATGGCTGGTTTTTTTAGTTCACAAAGTTCAGTTAAAGTTGCTAAACCACAACGAGAAACCACTAAATCAGCCGCGCCCAATAATAAAAAGGCGTCTTCATTGGCAATAAATTCAAAAGCTTGATAGTCAGCGGGTAAATCTAATAACTTTTTTGTGTCCTCTAAATCTTTTCTTAAACCAGTTAAATGCACTACTTGAGCAACTTCACTAAGCTTATGAATTGATTCGTAAGTTAAATTATTAATAAATCTGGAACCAGTGCCACCACCAGTAATTACTAATAAAAGTTTATTTGGATTAAGATTAAATTTTCTTTTTATACCTAAAAATACACTGGGATCTTTAGGCGCCTCACGCGAAGGATTCCCGGTCCAAACTGCGCGTGCGCCATAATCTTGCAAAGATTTTTCAAAAGTGACAGTTATTAAACGGGCCAGTGGCGCCATTAAACGATTAGCTAAACCGGCGCGAACATCTTGTTGATGAATAATAATGGGAATACGTAAAAAATAGGCGGCCCAGGCTAAAGGAACACTAACAAAACCACCGGCGCTAAAAAATAAATCCGGTTTTTCTTTTTTCAACAAACGAAGCGATACAAAAAAGCCATGAAAAATACGAAAGATGTCTATAAAATTTTGCCAAGAAAAATAACGTCTAAATTTACCCGCCGGAATAGCAATGAATTTAATTTTTTGACCCAAGCAAGTAAACTCTTCCACTAATTTTTTTTCTGGTCCTTTTTTAGTGCCAACAAAAACAAAGTCCCAGTTATTTTTTTCTGAATCATGATTACTTTTATTAAGACCTTCAGCTAAATTAAGGCCTTCAGTTAAAAGTTCGCGCGCCACCGCTAAAAGCGGCGTAACTGATCCGCCAGTTCCGCCTCCACTTAAAATAATTTTTTTACAGCGCGACTTTTTTAAACTCATAAAAATTGTTTATAACCGATGATAAGTGCCTTTGGTCTGTTTACTAATATTAACGAGAATTCCCATGGCAATCAAGCCCGCGAGCAGCGATGATCCACCGTGCGAAATAAAAGGCAAAGGAACGCCGGTCATGGGGATAAGATTAATCATTCCCCCAATATTCAAGAAAGTTTGCACGGCCAGCCAGGAAATAATCCCCGTGGCCAGAGCAGTACCATAAAGATCAGGCGCATGACGAGCAATGAGAAAACCGCGATAAAAAATAAATAAATATAATAATACTAATAGAGTACTAAACAAAAAACCGACTTCTTCCGCCATGATAGCGAAAATAGAATCTCCCCAAGCTTCTGGTAAATACATATATTTTTGCCGACTTTGACCTAGACCACGCCCCAGAAATCCACCTGAGCCAACCGCAATTAAGGACTGATTAATTTGGTAACATTCATTTTGTGGACTAAATTGTGGATCAAATACACAACGAAATCTATCAAGTTGATAATCAGAGATATGATTAATCATGAAAAACAAACCGATTCCCGCCAAAATGCCCAAAAAAATTATATGCTTCATTCGACCGCCAGAAACAAAAAAAACAATAAACGCTGAAACTAAAATAATGAAAAAAGTACCAAAATCTGGTTGCATCATCATGAGAAAACCAATCAATAAAACAATAAACAAAAATGGAATAAAACCACTCGTTAAACTTTTGAGCTCGTTCTTTTTTGCTTCTAACCAAGTGGCTAAATAAATTAAAAAGGTTAATTTGACCAATTCAGCCGGCTGAAAAGTCTGGCCAAAAACTTTTATCCAACTACGAGCCGGCCCTCCTTCCCAAGCTATTCCCGGAATAAAAACTAAAATTAATAATATTATGGAAATAACCAAAAACAAAAATGCCCACCTCTTCCAAACATGATAATCAATTAAAGAAGCTACAAAAAAAGCAATTATACCTATGCCTAAAGGAAATAATTGACTTTTAATGTAATGATAGGGTGTGCCAAAAGAATTATAAGAATAAACTGATGAGGCATTAAATAGAATTACTAAACCAAATAAAATTAAAACCAAAAGAGCCCAAATTAAGCTCATATCTGGCTCATGTTGATTTTTAAATTTGAATAACTTGGAGAGGTTTAACCTCATATTGTCTTATCCAACAAAAAAATTATCAAACCCATGGCGGCAGCCATGCCCGCAATTACCCAAAAACGCATCACTACTTTAGATTCTGGCCAACCAATTGCCTGAAAATGATGATGAATAGGGGCAGACAAAAAAACTTTTTTATGACGAATTTTTTTCGACAAAATTTGAATGATGACCGACAAAGACTCAATCAAGAAAATAAAACCAATAAAAATCAAAAGTAGAGCGTTATTGGTTAACATGGCAATGATTCCTAAAGTCATTCCCAAACTCATCGCCCCGGTATCACCCATATAAAAACGCGCCGGCGGAATATTAAACCAAATAAAGGCTAATAAAGCACCAATTATTACCGCGCAAAAAGTAGCTAAATCATAGCGTCCCATCACAAAGGCAATTACTCCATAAGCAGCAAAAGAAATTAATAATGTCCCGCCGGCTAAACCATCAAGACCATCAGTTTCATTAACCGAAAAAGCAGTAGCGACAATAATAAAAATAAAAATAGGAATATACCAAGCGCCAATTTCAAAATTGCCAAAAAACGGTAAATGAATAACTGTCCAATCTAATTTAAAATAAAACCAGAGGGTGCCAAAAATAGCGATTAAAGTATAAATGATAAGTCGATGACGTAACTTTAAACCGCCACCGCCAAAAACCCCTTTGCCAGTAACATCCAACCAATCATCAACCAAACCAATCAGCGCGGTAGCAATTAAAGCGCCGAGTGGCAATAGAGTTTCGGAACGCGATAAAAAATTAAAAAATTGCCAAGTGTTACTGGGGAGAATATTACTTAAAAAATAAAAAAACAAAATTAAAGCTAAAACCGTTCCCCAAATTAAAATACCACCCATGGTTGGTGTACCAGCTTTATGAGCATGTAGTTCACTGAAAATTGGTGTTTTACCGCTATTTCTAATTTTCTTGCCCAACTTATACTTATACAAAAAATGAGTTAAAAGCGGAGCCGATAAAATTGCGACTACAAAAGAAAGAACGGAAAAAAATAAAACTCTAATAATTTGCATTTCCATAACCAATTAGATTAACAATTTAATTAACGAATTAGATTAACAATTTAATTAACGAAAATTTATTAAATTTATAGCAACTAAAACCAAGCTTAAAAAAGAGCCGAAAATTAAAGTTGCCGCTAAAAACAAATGGGTAGTAATTTTAGCCTGCGGACGACGCGAAAAAAAAGCGGCTAAAGTTAAATTCAAAATAAACACCAATAAACCCAAAAAAGGATAATAGAAAATATCATTGGCACGACCAACTAAGTCAACACCAAAATCAATATTATAATGCAAGACTAGAAAATCATCACTTATTTTGCGCCTAATCAAAATCGCTTGAACCCAAGCTGAAATCTGTAAAAAAACTAAAAAAATGACATAAATTTTAACTGCCGGGATACTAAAAAGCTGCTTAAAATTTTTGGCGATTGCCACGCGAAAATTATAAATTCGGGCGTAAATATTAGAATAATTCATAACTGAAAAATTACTCAAAAAATACTTAAGGCCATACAAAAAAATATCAGTAAAACCCGGCCTTTACATTTTAGTTTATCATATTTTAAAAATAATATAAAATGTGCTAAAATAATAGCATTATGGCGAATAAATCATTAAATCGCCTTTTTGGCCTAGCAGTCCAAAAAAGAGCGGAAAAATTAATTATTACCCCGTCTAAAGATGAGCTAAGCTGCTTTTATAAATTACCTTATGGCGAAGAAGCTTATTTTAAATTGCCTAAAAAATTAGAAAATGACTTAGGCAATAATTTAAGAGCTTTGCTAAAGATAGCTCCGGAAGAATTAATGAACGGCAAATATTGTAAAATAAAGAATAAAAACTATCAACTTAATTTTTATTTAAGCATTATTCCTGATTATTTTGGGGAAAAAATAATTATTAACATCTTGAAAGATAAAAAAAGACTACTGTCTCTTAGCAAACTGGGATTAAACGCAACGCAAAAAAATTTTATCAAAAAATCTTTACTGAAAAAAGGTGGTTTAATTGTCATTAGCTCTCCAGAAAGACAGGGTCGCAGCACTACCCTCTTTTCCCTGTTAAAAGAGATAGATAGAGAAAAAAAAGATGTCTATTTTTTGGGCAAATATCCAGACTTGGAAATTGAAGGGCTTAATTATTTAGCCGGAGAACAAATTGATTGGGAATGGGTAATGCATCATGATACTGATGTCTTAGCGCTTGATAGCGAAAATGAAGCTGATTTAGGCAGAGCTATTTTAGCCGCTAATACCGGGCGTCTAGTTTTAGTAACACTTAAAGCCGTTAATTCTTTTGAAGCCTTATTTAAACTTTTAACCTTGGATTTGCCGAAAAAATTAATTCTTGATAATCTGCTAATGATTTGCGGACAGAAACTGAAGACCTTAAATCGCCCAAAAAGAAAGAAAACAACTAGCACTAAGGAACGTCGAGAAAAAATTGGGCAATTTGAAATTTTACATTTGAATAAAAAAACAAAAAATTTCATTTTAGAAAATAGTCAAAATATCAGAACTAAAGAATTTTGGCGGGCACTAATTAGTTTAATAAAAGAAAACACCTAAACTAAAACCATGAAAAAAATCTGTATCATTCCTGCTTATAACGAAGCCGAACACATCACTGAAGTAATCAGTCGCGTTCGGCCTTTTGTTGATGAAATAGTAGTAGTTGATGATTGTTCAAGCGATGATACGGCTCAATTAGCACAGGCAGCCGGGGCAACGGTTTTAAAACATCCCATTAACCGTGGTCAAGGAGCGGCTCTACAAACCGGCAATGACTATGCCCTTTTAAAAAACGCTGATATTATTATTCATTTTGATGCTGACAATCAATTTTGTGCGGAAGAAATTCCTGATTTAATATTACCAATCACATCCGGACGTGCCCAAGTTGCTTTAGGCTCGCGTTTTTTAACTAAAAAATCAAAATTACCAGCCAGCAAAAAAAACATTATTATGCCTCTCGCGCGACTGGTGAATCGTCTTTTTTTTAATATTAAACTCAGTGATCCGCAAAGTGGTTTTCGCGTTTTTAGTAAAGAAGCCGCCCAAAAAATAGAAATTAAAAATGATGGTATGGCCCACTGCAGTGAAATTTTGCACCAACTATTTAAAAATAAACTCAAAATTGAAGAAGTACCAATCACCGTGGTTTACCATGAATTTGGCCAAAAATTTTCCAGTGGTTTTAAAATAATAAAGGATTTGCTAATCAGAAAAATCATTAAATAATTATCAGCAACGCCTTTCAATTTTAAATTTAAAAATAGATTAATAATAAATATATGCTACAGCAAATTTTCGCGCTCGTTATTATCGCCCTTTTTATTTGGCGTTTATTTGAACAAAAAAACAAGAAAAAAATAAATCTAAATGAATTTTATTTTTGGTTAATTTTTTGGTGTTTAGGCGCGCTAGCCATTGTTTTCATCCGCCAAATTGATCGCTTAGTTGAATTCTTGGGTTTTTCCGGCTCAGGTATTAATTTTCTCCTCTACCTAACAGTTATGATTTTATTTTACCTAGTCTTTAAGCTTCGTCTTTCTTTGGCTAAACTTGATTCTAATTTAACTGAAATCGCCAGAAAAATCGCCCTTGATAAAGTAAATAAACTTGACGATGAAAATACAAAAGAAAATAAAGATCAATAAAGTAAAGGCAAAAAAATAATTATGAAAATTGCTCAAGTAGTCTGCGCCTTTCCGCCTTATGCCGGTGGGATCGGCAACAGTGCTTACAAAATTGAAACCATTTTAAAGACTAAACACGAAGTGTTTACTTTTACACCGCAAACGACTCGGCCACTTGTCCAAAAAGGCCATGGCGCAATTTTAGTACAACTACTTTGGCGTTTAAAAAAATTTGATTATATTTATCTTCACTACCCTTTCTTTGGCACAGCGGAAATTATTTGGTTATTTAAAATTTTTAACCAAAAAACTAAACTCATCATCCATTACCACATGGATGTGGAAAATAAATCTTGGCTTAATAAAATACTAAGTATCCCCAGTCAACTGGTGCGTGAATCACTGCTTAAAAAAGCGGATTTAATTATCAGTGCTAGTTTTGATTACATTAAGCACAGCCAAATTAAAAATTTTTATCAATCCCATCCAGAAAAATTTAAAGAAATTCCCTTTGGCGTTGATACTACCAAATTTATTCCCAAAGAAATTAATTTACCCAGTGACAATTCCTTAATTGCTAAAACAAAAAAAATAATTCAGCAAGTAAACGAACTATTTATTAAACGTGATCGTTTGGATTTAATTTTTGTCGGTGGTTTAGATAGTGCTCATTATTTTAAAGGCGTGGATATTTTATTAAAATCTCTGGCCTTTTTAAAAAGT
>DAONYH010000018.1:0-5063 GCA_035414245.1 bacterium
AGGACTCCAGGTTCTGGTCCTGGCTATCTGGGTTCGAATCCTAGTCCCCGAGCCATATTTGACAAAGCGAACTCTCTTTCATCACCCAAAGGAAAATTTTCCTCTATGGTGGTGGGGACACCGAGAAAACGATGTATGGGATTATGATGTAAATGAACTTTATTTTGTAATTAATTTTAAAAATATAAACAAAAAAATTACGACATTAGTTTTAATTTTAATCATTATCGGTGCTGGGGCTATTACCGTTTTTAATTTATACGGTCATGGTCAAGAAAAAAAGAACACAATTATTAGTGCCTTAATGATAAAATTAACCCCCGAAGAGATTGTTAATCAATCGGACGGGATAATAATCGGCACTGTCAAAGATTTGCAAACAGCTAAAGTACCGTCCAGCTTTAGATCGGGAAAAGAAGATATTGTTACCAACGCCGTTATTTCTGTTGAGAAGTATCTCTTTAATCCAAAAAATTTGCCCTTACCCGATATAACGGTGCAGACGGTTGGCGGTACAATCGGCAAGGAATCAATGACAATGGAAGATTCTCCGGTTTTTGAAAAAGGACAACGTGTAATTGTTTTTTTGAGACAGGAAAAGGATAATACCCTTACCGTTTTTGGCGGCTCTCAAGGTAAATACACAATAAATAACGGCAGTGTGGCTGACGGCGCACAGGAGCAAGAAATTTTTAACAGTGTTTTTGGAAAACAAATGACGCTTGATGAGCTTGAAAAAAATATCAATTCTATTGCTTCGTCTCCGGCGCCACAAAAATAAAATTGTTTATATAAAAATATTATCTACCGAAAGTGGGTGGTTTTTTATTATAAGAGTATTTCAACGCATTTACTTATTGGACTCGGCTATGCTTAACTTGACAAATATTGACTAATATAATATAATTTGCCTTCTGTAATATGATCTTTAAAAATTAATTTGCGAAATTGGTCGCAGCCAAAAGATGGTTAATAGTTTAGCCGTTTCTTGGCTGTGACCATGATGGTTATAGCTCCTACTGCGGACAGCAGATAATGTAGGCAAGCAGTCTACAAAATACTTTACATCATGAAATATGGATATTTAAACCTCGGACAGATCGAGGCAGTGGTCAACAAGCTTGGCGGAATGGATGGAGTAAACAAATTTTTACGCGATGAAATCATCGTATCCGAACCACTTAGACGTTGGCGTGAAGAAAACGGAGTTATTTATTTTTCCGTCAATTCAGATGGTGCAACCGGTGAAGAATGGATTACTCGTTTTGAATCTAAAGGCTTCCGTATAGGAAATTATACTAAAAGTGTTTTACACTCAAAAGACTTCAAACCGACCAATGGCATAATTTACGAGATCGCTGTTTTAAAAGGTAAGTTCTTCAGCATTAGCAATCGCAATACTAAAGCAATTTGCCAGGAAGCAAAAAATCGTAAATTTTCTACGCCAAACACTGAAGTAGCTTGTCTTATCAGGGAAAAGTTCTCTGATAAAGAACTGGAAGCCATGGGTCTATATTGGATTGTTGCCATGCACGAACCAATAAAAGATTCTGACGGCTATCCTAGGCTGCTCAGCGCTATTCGCGATGACGGTGGTTCCTGGCTGGGCTCTAGCTATGACAATTTTGTTTATAAGTGGGATTACGGTGGTTTTGCTTTCGTCGTTTCGCAAGTTTCTAGTTTTTAGTCTTTTAATTCTTTGACCCTTTGAGTCTTTAGACTTTAGTTCTTTAAATTTTAGCCTCGGATTGTACAAGTAAACCGGGGCTCTTTTTATAAATTTTTCGAATATCGTCTATCACCCCGAGCTTTATTGACAGAAAAGTATACTTATGGTATACTTTTTTGTTTGTTGAATTTATATTGTACTTTCAAAAATATTCTGCTTTAGCTAATAGCTATTCTATAAAGAATAATTATTAGCTGGGGCAGAATCAACAACGATTTGAGAACAGCAAAAAATCGCAACACAGTCTATAAAAAAAGACAAAGTTGCAAAATTATAGGAGATATAACAATGAGTGCAAATGATTTAATGCTCGATGTTAGCCAGGCTGCTGAATTAAAATTAGCTTTCCGTCGCACTGGCTGGAATAATGCGGAAATTAAAACTTTATCAGAAGGAGATATTCTCGCAGACGTTTTAAAGGTTATAAGAGGACAGGCGAAAATTAAGATGAATGAATCTTCAGGACACTTAATAGATTGTGATGCCGCCCCTTTCATACCCAGCGGTAATTTTAATTGGTCGGTTGAAGAACATAAAAAAGGTGGACTTTTTAAGTTTGATCCTGCAAAAATTTCATTGTATATGTTTGGAGAAGAAGGACACGATACTAATAGTGGTCATGATTTTCGTCAGAAATTAATGAAAAAGTCAGTGATAAATGCCAATGTTCTTGATTATTTATTAGCACATCCTGAACTTATTCCAGAAGATTGGAAGGGAAAATTCATTTTCTTTTGGGGCACTATTTATCACGATTTAAATGACGAACTTTTCGTTCGTTGTCTTACTTATCTTAGTAAGTGGATTTGGTGTTATCATTCACTTGATGAGGAATTTGATTCCGAAGCTTTTGTTGCTCTCGCAATTTAATTTTGGACTGCGCAGTCAGAAATTAAAAAACTCAGTTTAAACTGAGTTTTTTTGTTTGAAGTAAATAAAAATGATATAATTTATCTATAATATAAAGAGTAGATGAAGAAGAGAAAAGCAAAAAAGATAATATTTTTTGTGGTGGTTTTATTAATTATTATTTTCGGGGTTTTATTTATTTTAAATTTTAAAAATATTTTTAAATTAAGTCATAAAACAACTATTCGTCACGCTGAGGTAGCCGGGCAATTTTATCCAGCTAGTCAAGTTGCTCTAACGAACGTTGTCACCACAAATTTAGAATCCGCTCCAGTCATCAAAACAAAGGGGCCGATTAAAATAATTATTGTCCCACACGCTGGTTATGATTTTAGTGCTAGTGTCGCAGCTCTGGCTTATAAACCTTTAGCTCAAGAAAATATTAAGCGTGTTTATATTTTAGGTAGAGCCCATCATAATTATTTTTCTGGTTTAGTGGCTGATAGTCATGATTTTTGGGAGACACCTTTGGGTCGTGTAGCGGTTGATACAGAAAAAATTAAAGAATTAGCCGCTATCTCTCCTTTAATTAAAATTAACAGTTCTTTGCATCAACCAGAACACAGCTTGGAAGTGCAATTGCCATTTTTACAAACAGTTCTAAAAACTGATTTTAAGATAGTTCCGCTTTTATTTGGCAGTAGCGATGATAATGATTGGCAGACGATGACTAAAATTTTGGCGGCTAATTTAACCAGTGGTGATTTGATTGTTGTCAGTTCTGATATGTCGCATTATCCATCCTATCAAACAGCTAATCAGATTGATCGCCAAACTTTAGAATATATTGAAAATAAAGATTTAGAAAATTTAAGTGCCTATGCTCAAGATGCCCTAAGCGCGCCAGACAATGAACAAACAATTTTGTGCGCCTTAGAAGCGGTTAAAACAGCTATGGTTTTAGCGCAACAACTTAATTTAAGTCCGCAAGTTTTAGGTTATAAAAATAGTGGTGATACTTTATTTGGTGATAAAAAACGAGTGGTTGGTTATGGCGCAGTTATTTTTACTGCTCGTGATTTAAGTGAATTAAATTTATCCGATCAGAAAGTTCTTTTGGATATTGCCCGAACTAGTGTAGAAAGTTATGTGAAAAATAAAAAGATTCCTGATTTTAAAATAGAAAACGAAGGTTTAAATACTACCCAAGGCGCTTTTGTAACCTTAAAGAAGAATGGGGAACTCCGCGGTTGTATTGGTCAGGTTATTTCCACCACACCTTTATGGCAAGTGGTTCGTGATATGGCAATTGCCGCCGCCACTAAAGATGATCGTTTTTCTCCGGTTACTGCCAATGAACTAAATCAGTTAGATTATGAGATTAGTGTTTTGTCAGTCCCACAATTAATTGTTGATTGGCGAGAGATTAAATTAGGTCAAGACGGTGTGATTATTAGAAAAGGATTAAAGAGTGGTGTTTTTTTACCGCAAGTGGCAAGCGAAAGCGGTTGGGGTCTAGAAAAATTTTTAAGCGAACTTTGTGTTCAAAAAGCTGGTTTAGCAGCCGACTGCTATAAAAATGATTCCGAAGTTTTATTAAAAATTTTTCAAGCTCAAGTTTTTAAATAGGGTTGAGCGAATGTTAAGCGAATTTTATAAACTTAGTTTTTAAATAAAATTAAGCGATATGCTGAATAAATTATTTAGATTTAATTTTGATTAAAAAAATGAAAACATTTCAATATTCAATCAAAAAAAATCCTGACATCTTAGAAGAATTAAACTCTAATATTGAAAGAGGATTATGTAATCAAGAAGCGGAAAAACGTTTGCAACAATTCGGCGGAAATGTTTTGGCGCTCAAAGAAAAATTGGGTTGGCATATTTTTTTCCGTCAGTTCAAGTCGGCTTTTGTCTATCTGTTGATTGGCGCTATGGTTATTACTACCTTTTTGGGTCATTGGACAGACACCTTAATGATTTTTATCTTTATCGCCATCAATACCGGTCTAGGATTTTATCAGGAATACAGTTCAGAAAAAACAGCGCGAATACTTAATCAATATGCTTTACCCAGAGCTAAAGTTTTGCGTGACGGTAAAGTTGAACATATCAGTGCGGAAAAATTAGTGGTGGGTGATATTGTGATTTTAAAAACAGGCGATAAAGTGCCGGCCGATTTAAGAATACTTAAGCAAAGAAACCTAAGTATTGATGAAACGGTTTTGACCGGTGAATCAATTCCGATTTTTAAAAAGTCTGAAGTATTAAAAGAGAAACCAGCAACCTATCACCAAGCAGATAATTTGGCTTTTTCCGGCACTAATGTACTAAAAGGTCATGCTCAAGCAATCGTAATTGCCACAGGAAAAAATACCGCCTTTGGAAAGATTGCTAAACTTGCCGGCGAGTCTAAGAAAGAAAGTGACTTTGAAAAAGGTATTTCTCGTTTTTCTCGCTTTATTCTCAAGTTAGTCGGAGTTAC
>DAONYH010000018.1:5163-9922 GCA_035414245.1 bacterium
AAGCTACGTCTGGCCAACACCTATTCTGATGATGGTGATCAAGCGATTTGGTTAGCTAATTTAGCATCTTCATTTCAACTTAAAGAAAGAATTGAACCTTTTGATATTGCTTTAGAGAATGGCTTGGACGCGACTGGGAAAAAAAGAATAAAAAAAGCGATTAAGATTGCCGAAGAACCTTTTGATCCAAAAACCAGAAAAAATATTGTTTTAGTTGAATATGATAAGGAATATCTTTTAATTGAACGTGGCGCACCGGAAGCGATTTTATCTGTTTGTAAGGGGATTAATAAAAAAACCAAGGAAAATATTTTTGATTGGATTAAAAGAGAAGGAGAGCAGGGGCATCGAGTGTTAGCCGTTGCTTATAAAAAAATTAATAAAGTTGATAAGATTGATAAATATTCGGAGTTAGGTAGAAGTGATGATTTAATTTTTTCCGGTATCATATCTTTCGTTGACCCCATTAAAAAAAGTACTTTTCGCGCGGTCTCAAAAATCAAACGTTTGGGCGTAAAATTGGTTATTATCACCGGTGATAGTCCGGAAGTGGCTGGAGCAGTAGCTAAAGAGATAAAACTAATTGATTCGCCGGATAAGGTTATTACTGGTGAAGATTGGCATAAGGCTGATGATGAAACAAGGGATCGTTACCTTTTAGAGTATTCGGTTTTTGCCAGAATTTCACCTGAGGAAAAATTTAGCATCATTCAAAGGATGCGTGAAAAATATACAATCGGATTTTTAGGCGAAGGAATTAATGACGCGCCGGCTTTGAAAATTTCCGGCGTATCCTTAGTGGTTGATAGTGCGGCTGATATTGCTCGTGAAGTTTCTGATATAATTTTACTGCAAAAGAATTTAGAAGTGATTGTGGAAGGTATTGAGGAGGGGCGGCAAGTGTTTTCTAATACAACTAAATATGTTAAATCCACTCTAGCTTCAAATTTTGGCAATTTTTTTGCTGTCGCCACGGCCTCTTTAATGATAGATTTTTTGCCAATGCTCCCGATTCAAATTCTACTGGTAAATCTTCTATCAGATACGCCGATGATTTCAATCTCAACCGATGAAGTTGATAGAAAAGAATTAAAATCTCCCAAGAAATACGAAGTCAGGGAAATCATTATTATTGCTATTATTTTGGGCTTTATCAGCATGGTGTTTGATTTCATATTTTTCGGTTTATTCTTCCGCATTTCACCCGAAGTTCTCCGTACCAACTGGTTTATCGGCAGCATCCTTACCGAGTTAGTTTTGATTTTTTCTGTTCGGACGAATTCCTTTTTTACAAAAGCCAGCCGACCATCTAAACCTTTGATCTGGCTTAGTATAACCACTTTTGTATTAACGATTGGTATTCCGTTTACCCAGATTGGCCAAAAGATATTTAAATTCGTGCCGCCAAGCGCGCCGCATTTAACTTGCATACTTTTATTAGTCGTGGTTTATTTCGCAATTTCCGAAGCTGTAAAATTGTTTTATTATAGAAACGGAAAAATAAATCTTCAGAAAATATTTAAAACTCGCTAACTTGATATTGAGATAAACTAGGTTATTTCATTTTTCACCATTAAAGTATTAAAAATAGGCTAATTTAAGCCTATTTTTGTTATTAGATTAACATCACCCATGGTACAAGCTTCGTCCTTTAGGAGCAGAGTATTTGACAAATATAATATAATATGTTATAATATATTAAGTTAGTTGAAATAAATTGTTCTTACCAAAAAATAAACAATCATGAAAAAAATGACATTGATAAAAATTGCGTTGGTTCTCGTTTTCTTAATTATTATGGCGTTTGCGCTTAGCAAAGCAGGAGCTTTTGATCCGGGTCTGGAACCTCCAGAGGAAGTGATACTAATCACACCAGAACGATAATTAAAGCCTCAAAATTTTCATGAATAAAGACTCAATTTCAATAATTAATTGAGTCTTTTTTATTTTTTGCTTATTAAAAAAATTTATGTTATTATTTATTTAAATTAAATTAATTAACAAAAAAGTTATGGCCCTTAAACCACATCGAGTTGGCAGAAGAAAAGCAAGTAAATCTCGTAAAACCGCTAAACGCTTAGAAGCGAAACGGGTTATGTTAGAAGAAAGAGCAAAAAAGAAAGGCGGTAGAAAGAAAAAATAATTTTTTATTTGAATTTTCAAGTTATAAAAGCAGGGTTTTTGATTAGCTCTGCTTTTTTATTGGCAATTGACAATTTATTTTATTTATATTTAAATTTAATAAAGTTCACTAAAATAAGAACTTGATTATAGCCATATTAGCGCCTTAAACCTTGAAATAGGTTGGTAAGCATAAACGGCCATAATCTAATTGAAAAAGAACATTAAAAATAAAAAAATAAAACCTTGGAGGAACTAAAAATGAAAAAGAAATTTTTATTAATTTTGCTGTTGCTACTAATCATGGCCACGCTTTGCTCAGCTAACAAATATTTAGTTAGCAACAAGACGGATAAAAACAATAATTTTGTTTATTCCGTGATTAGCAGTGGTGATCAAGTAGTGGCCAGATTTTGTCTGGTTAATCCTGATCCATTCTATTTTTATTCTATGGAAAGTGACCCGGATTTATTTCCGAACATAGAAGAGAATTTGTTTACTCTGGCGGAACGCAAAGAACGCGGACAACCAGTGGCAATGATTTTGGTGGATTTTAGAAATCAAGAAAAGATAAAAAGACCACTGAAATTTAAGTACCTTATTAGTTATTTGTTTTTGGTTTCTTTTTCCCCGCCTTATATAAAGAAGGTGGAAATTTTGAATCCCAATAGTTTTTCAAAATTTTTCATTGTTGAAATGAAAATTGATGGGAAAGGCTATTATGGAGCGCTTGAATTGCCAAGAAGATATGAAACAAGTGAAGCGAAAAAGTTCATTAAATCTATTAAAGAAGCAGGGGAAATTTCTTTAATAATTCCAGTCTTGGAAAATTTACCTGTTAAATTAGTGGCGATTGAAAATGAATTACCCGTAACCTTGTATGAATCCTATCCTGGCCATCAAGAGTTTTCCTGTATTTTTTTAGCAGGGGAAAAGTAATAATAAAGCTCAGGTTTTAAACTTGAGCTTTTTTAATTTCTTAGCGATTAGAAGAGTTTGCCGGCGTAAACTCCTTGGTTGTAACGGCATATTATTTGACAGGAATTAAATTTTATGAAATAGTATAAAATCATAGTTTTTTAACAATTAAATAATCACAAACCTATTAATCACAAACCCATGAAAGAAACAAGCAACAGAAAGTTCACCCTAAACGTAGATTACCGTTTAACCTTTAAGCAAATGTTTGACGCTTGTAACTTTAAATCAAGCGAAGCAATTGTGCGGGAAAGAAATTTTCCTTTTTCAGCCGTTTTAAATCCTCGTCTGGAAACAATTACAGTAAAATTGTTTTATTTTAATCGCGGCTTTCATGCTGAAGATGCTATTTTAGTGATGAAAAAAAATGGCTATCGGCCGGCCACAATTGCCGAACTTTTTGCTTTTAGCTGTGCTTATCCAGATTTGCAAAGAAGATTTCCGATTATTGCCTTAGGTTCAGTAATGAAAGATAAAAATGGCGATTTTTGTTCACCATTTATTGTCGGTCCAAAGTGCAATAGTCAAATCGGGGTTTTCTGGAATGGCAGCGGTTGTTATCGGTTCTGTCGTTTCTTAGCAGTCAAACAAGCGGCGTAAGCAAAAAAATTTTAACTTAACAAAGTTATTAAGGCTTAGTTGGTTTGAGCAAAACTATTTCGTTCATTTGAATTTAAAGAAGAGAGGTTTTTAAAAAACCTCTTTTTTTAATATACTCGTATTTAAATTGATGCTGAGTTAGTTGAGTTAGTTTAGTTGAGTTAGTAATGTAAAGTCGGTTTTATTTACAAAGTCGGTAAATTATAGTAATATTCAAATGATTGTTTATTTTTTGATTTTATTTAGAAAAATAATTTTTTATTTTATTAAGAAACATTTTTTTATCCTATGTTAAAGAAATTATCGCTTATTAGTTTGTTTGTTGCATTGGTTTTTATCTTTCCCTTAAGCACTGAAGTAAAAGCTGAAAACAATTTAAAAAACGAGCCGGGAATAGTAAATATTTTTACTTCACCGACTTGTTCGCATTGCGCATCAGCCAAGAGTTTTTTTAATGATTTACAAAAAAAAGAAGGAATTAATTTTACTTATCAGGATCATACAATTAGTGAAAGCATTGAATTGATACAAGAGTTTTATACGGTGTATGAAGTTCCGAAGAGTGAGCAGGGATTAGTGCCGGCCATATTTATTGGTGATCAGTTTTACATTGGATTTAGTTCTGAAATTGGCGCCCAAATTAGAGAACAATTGATTAAACAAATTGCTAATCAAGGTGAGGTGATTAATGGGGATAATGTTGGCCAAAGTGATGTTGGTCAAAGTGATACGATAAATAAAGATGGTGATCTTAGTCAAACTGAGATAATAAATGAAGATGGCAATGCTAACCAAGTTGAGACTAGCCAAGGTGAGATGATTAATGAAGATGATAACGCTGATCAAGTCGGAACAGTAAATGATGAAGCAAATGATGATGAAAAAAGTCGTCTCGCTAAGATTCCTTTAATAGGGGAAGTTGATCTCTTAAATTTTTCTTTACCAATTTTGGCGGTTATATTAGGAATAACCGATGGCTTTAATGTTTGTTCACTTGGTGCTTTGGTTATTATTTTAGGTTTAGTGATGGTATTAGGTTCTAAAAAGCGAATCTTTTTTA
>DAONYH010000019.1:0-8689 GCA_035414245.1 bacterium
GTTATTATTTTAGGTTTAGTGATGGTATTAGGTTCTAAAAAGCGAATCTTTTTTATGGGTGGCGCTTTTTTACTCACAACCGGAATTGTTTATGGAATATTAATTTTTCTTTGGCACCAACTCTTTACTTTAATTGCTCCTTTAATGAGAAGTTTAGAAATTTTAATTGGTATTTTGTCGTTTGCCGGTGGACTTTATTTGCTGCGTGAATTTTACAAAGCCTATAAGAGCGGGCCGGTTTGCAGTTCAAATAATATCATGTCCCGACTAACACCGAAAGTGGAAAGAATATTTAAAAATAAAACTAATTGGCTTATTTTGTTTGGCACAGTGATTTTATTTGCTTTGTTTGTGACCGTGATTGAGTTTCCTTGTTCTGCTGTTATTCCGGTTTTATTTTCCAGCATTTTAGTGGAGTCAGGAATTTCCACTGCCGCCTCAATTGCCTATATTGCTTTGTTTTTATTATTTTATTTATTAGATGAGATTATTATTTTTGTCATTGCGGTAATGACCATGAAAATAAAAATCGTTTCACCAAAGTTCATTATTTTCTTTAATCTGTTGGCGGCCGCAATCTTTATTTTTATTGGCAGTTATTATTTATTGGGGATTTTAAGATAATAAAAATACTGATAAAAAAATGAGTGAGATAAAAAAAAGAGACTAACACTCTCTTTTTTTTTGTTTATTTGACTTATTTTATTTATGGGTATATACTCATAATAGGCAGATTAAAAAGGTCGAGCTGCTAATTATTAAATTTTAATAATGAAAAATTATGCCTAAATTAGATGCTACTGGCCCTAGAGGTCAAGGAGCAGGAACAGGAAGAGGGATGGGTAATTGTGGTTTTGCTGGTGTAGCAGTTGGTCGAAGAATGGGTTTTGGTTGTCGTGGTGGTTATGGTCGACGTCGTTTCATCTCTCCTAAAAATGAATTATCTGCTCTAGAGGAAGAAGAAAGAATTTTAAAAGAAGAATTGGAATTTATTAAAGCTGAGAAAGAGGCCTTAAAAGCCCAAAAATAAAAGAAGGCGGGGAACTGGCCTCTTAAAAAAGGGGCCAGTCGGCCTTCTTTTATAGAATTATATTAACAAATTTGCTATAATTTTCAATATATAATCAGAAAATATGCCCAGACCAAGATTGTGTCGCAAAATTAATTTTATCCCCAGTGTTACTTATTTCAAACCCCAAGGCACGCCCATGAGAACTCTTCAGGTTGTGCAGTTAAGCGTTGAGGAGTTAGAAGCTTATCGCTTACGACATATAAATGATTTAGACCAAAGGGGGGCAGCTAAAAAAATGAATACTTCGGCTAGTACTTATCAAAGAATTTTATATTCAGCTTATAAAAAAATTGCTGATGCCTTGATAAATGGTAAAGCAATTGAAATTATTAATTGATTTATATGTTAATTTTAAAATGGTTTATTTCTGCCGGGGCAATTTTATTATCCGGTTATCTCATTCCCGGTGTGAAAATAGCCAATCTCTGGAGCGCATTAATTTTAGTTCTCATTCTTGGATTTCTAAATGCGACTATTAAACCATTGTTAGTACTTCTAACCTTGCCAATTAATATTTTAACTCTGGGATTGTTTACCTTAGTGATAAACGCCCTGGTTGTTTTATTAGCCTCTTCAATTGTTAAGGGTTTTGAAGTGGGCGGTTTTCTTAACGCGTTGCTATTTAGTTTGGTTTTGGTTATAATTCAAGCGGCTTTTGAGTTATTGTTTAAAAAATAAATTTTTATAAAAAATATGAAAAATATTAAAGCGATTTTAATTTTCATCATCTTAGGTTTAATTTTGTTTGTCGCTGTATTTTTGTATGGCCGCCATTTAGGAAAAAACGCTAACCCCGCAGTTAGTAAAGAACCGGTGGTAAATTCGCAGACAATTTTAGAAAGAATTACTGATCAATATTTCTTGGTAACCAAAACAGTTTTTATTAACAGTAAAGCTGAGATTGAAACTCCTAAGAATAATGATTGGACAGATTTATTTGTCGGTAAGAAATTGACGGTTCGGGGTTTAATTAGAGTGGATGTGGGGGTTGATATGAAGCATTTGCGTTTAGAAAATATTGAAGTTGATAGTCGGCATAAAATGGTAACTGTTACCTTACCTCAGGCCGAAATATTAAATTCTTCCTTGTCTGGCAAATTAGAGTTGGATGAGGATTTGCAAATAATTAATAAAATTAAGACCTTGTTTGAGAACACAAAGAATGAAGATTATAATATTGCCCTCGAAACTTTAATTAATGATGCTAATAGTCAAGTAATGTCTGATCCAGAGATATTTACCAATGCCCGCCAAGACTCTATCAAGTTGGTTAATTTAATTGTGAGCGGAATGCTAGATGATTATCAAGTGGTTATTAAATAAACTATTGAGTAATTTAATAGATAGTTTGAGGGGGATATTGATAGTTTGACTGTTAATTAAACATCAAAAATAGCAAATTAGCTGAATTAAAAAATGCCTTAATTGGCATTTTTTTTGTTTATTATTAGTAAAATAATATAAAAAATATAATTGGTTATTTTTGAATAGCATTGACAAAGTTATATTTATATGATATAATAATTTGAATAATTAATTAACATTAATCTTTATTTTATGTCAAGTATCGATTTATTAAAACAGTACAATTTAATGGAGAAAGCTAAAAAGCAACGTCTTGCGAAAAAATTAGCTATTTTTATTATTTTGTCTCTAGTTTTAAACCTAATTTATTTAAACTTACAAATCAAAGGCAATAATGTGTTTGCTTGTTCTAAAAAGGACGAAGTTAGTGTTTGTCATGAAGCTGGTTGTAAATCTAAGCCAGAAGTCAAATCTGAAGTCAAACCTGAAGTTAAACCAGAAGTTAAACCGGAACCTAAACCAGAAGTTAAGGAGGTTAAACCTGAAGTCAAGGAAGTCAAACCTGAGGTTAAGCCTGAGGTCAAACCTGAAGTTAAGTCTGAGGTAGTTGCTACTTCTACTCCTAATCCTGAGCCAAAATCTGAGACTAAATCAGAAGTAAAGTCAGAACCTAAAACTGAATCTAAGCCAGCACCAGTTTTAACTAAATTCTATCGTGATGCTGACGGTGATGGTTATGGTGATGCTAAAAAATATAAAAAAGCGGAAAAACAACCTGAGGGTTATGTAACAAATAAATTAGATTGCAATGATAATGATGCTAATATAAATCCTGGCGCAAAAGAAGTTTGCGACAAGATTGATAATAATTGTAATAATAAAATTGATGAAGGTTTAACTTGTGAACCAGAGGTTAAACCAGAACCTAAACCAGAGGTTAAGCCTGAACCTGAAGTTAAACCGGAACCTAAACCAGAGGTCAAACCTGAGGTCAAGCCAGAACCTAAGCCAGAAGTTAAACCAGAAGTTAAACCTGAACCGGAAGTAAAGACAGAACCAAAACCGGAAGTTAAACCTGAGGTTAAGCCAGAAGTAGTTGCTACTTCTACTCCAACCTCAACTCCAGCGGTTGCTACCCGTTCTAGTTCTAGTGGTCGTGGTCATAGTTTGCCAATTTATCTTTCTGCGCAAAACGTTGAAAGTCAAACTGTGAAAACAATTGAACAACAGCCTATATTAACAATTGGACAAACAGCTGATAAGCAAGTAATTCATAATAATTATGTTGTTAACTTCACCATTCATGTCGCGAATAATGGTTTAGGTGTGGCTAAAGATGTAACGGTTAAAACTTATTTACCTTTAGGATTTAAATATTTAGATAATGAATACTATGATCGTTTTTGGTCAGTAGGTGATTTAAAGCCTGGTGAAATTAAAACCTTAACTTATTCTTTATTAGCGGTTAACGCTGAGGAAAAAATCCATGATAATCGCGTTTATGCTCGTGCTAGTAATCATGGTCAAGTTGAAGCTAATACTCCGGTTGAAGTTCAAGAAGTAGTTGTTTTAGGGATTGATAGTGGCGAAGAGTTCTTATTACCGGTTACTGGTTTAAATCTAAGTGGTATCGCGATTATTTTGTTAATTGTCTTGTCATTAATAATGACCAGATTGATAATTAAAAAATACGCTTAAGAAAAATAGATTTAAGAAGGATATGTTTAAGAAAAATATGCTTAAGATTATAATCAAACCACAAAATAGTAAAAAAAGTCGTTTACTTGATTTGTTTACTTTTGGCATTATTTTCTTTCTTTGTTATTTAGTTGTCATGCCTATTTATCCTATTTTCGCTAATCAATTTACAGGCAATCAAACTGTTGTAAAACAAGATAATCAAATTGCTAAGCGAGTTGAGGAAAAGGCTAACAATTATCAACCTCATTTTCCTAAACATCTTGATTTAAATTCTGGTCCAATTATTAAAAATGAAGTAAATAAACAACCTGTAAATCAAGAAAAGGAAATAGAGGTTAAAGTGGATAATAAAAGGGAATTAATCATTGAAAAGATTGGTGTTAAAGCGCCGATTATTGAAACCAATAATGAAAAAGAAGGTTTAGAAAAAGGGGCTTGGCTTTATCCTAACAGTGCCAGACCGAATGAAATTGGAAATACAGTTATTAGCGCTCATCGTTATAAATATCTTCCGCCTCATAATATTACTTTTTATTCCTTGGATAAATTAATCTTGGGTGATGAAATAGTTGTTAAATGGGATGGTCAGGAGAATATTTATCTAGTTAAAGAAATCAAAGTTGTGGAAGATAATGACAAGAGTGTCATTGTTGAGAGCGATGAAAGTATTATTACTTTAATTACTTGTCATCCTTTATTCACGACTGAAAAAAGACTAGTGGTAATCGGAGAACGAATTAAATAATTTAAATAAATATAAAAGACCCGTCTAAAAGCGGGTCTTTTTTGTTAAATAATAAAATATTGACCGCTAAAACTATTTCCCCTAGTATGTTATAATAAGAAAAAATAAGCTTAAATTTATTATGTTAAACCTAAAAAATAAAAATTTTTTTCAATTAAGCGCCCTTGTTTTGCTTGGTGTTTTGTTTTTAGGCGCTTGTAGTATAAAAGATGATACGAAGTCCAAGCAGATTGAATCAGGAGACAATGAAGTTAATAAAATAAAAGTGGCAACCACGATTTTTCCTCTTTATGATCTTGCGCAAGAAATTGGCGGGGAAAAAGTAGAAACAATTTTGCTTCTACCGCCCGGAGCCAGTCCTCATACTTTTGAAATTTCTCCACAAAAAGTAAAAGATTTAGCGGGTAGTCAGCTTTTATTTATGATTGGTTTAAAACTAGATGATTGGGCAATTAATTTAGTTAATAAAACTAATGATGTTAAAGTTGTGGATTTATCAACCGCGGTTGAATTACAAACTTTAACAGAAGAGGGTGATGAAACAGGCGATTTTGATCCGCATTATTGGTTAAGTCCTCAACAAGCTAAACTGATTGTTAATCAAATAGCTAAGGAATTAAGTGTTTTAGATGAAGCTAATTCGGAATATTATTTAGTGAGAGCCCAAAGTTATCAACAAAAAATTGAGGAGAAAATAACTACTTGGCAATCAACTCTAGCTAAAATGGAAAATAAAAATTTGGTTGTCTTTCATGATGCCTGGGGATATTTTGCCTCTGATTTTAATTTAAATATCGTCGCTAATCTTGAACCTTTCCCGGGAAAATCACCGAGCCCAAAATATTTAGAAGAAATCAATAAAATAATTAAACAATATCAGGTAAAGACTTTATTTGTTGAACCGCAATTAGCTATAAACATGGCTCAGACATTTGCTCAGGATTTAGATTTAGAAATACGAGTTTTAGATCCGCTTGGTGGTCTAGACAATCGTGATTCTTATCTTTCCTTGATTGAGTATAATGTTAATGAAATAGCGCGTTAATATGAGTCAGGCTTATTTGGCAGTTAAAAATTTAAGTTACATTTTAAATAATCAGGCAATTTTGCAAGATATATCTTTTAGTATTGAAAAAGGTGATATTTTAGTGATTATTGGTCCAAATGGCAGTGGTAAAACCACTTTACTGAAAAATATTATTGGTGTTCTAAATCCAACTTCAGGTGAAGTGTTAATTGAAGGGAAGTCGCCGAAAACTGCCTTAGGTAAAATTGGTTATGTCCCACAAAAGTTTGAATTTGATCGTTTAACTCCAATCACGGTTTATGAATTTATGGCGTTGGAAAAATGTTCTCATTCCAGTCATGGTACTGAGCATATTTCTTTTGCTCTTGAACAGGTTGGTTTGAAAGGGAGTGAGAAAAAGAAATTGGGTGTTTTATCAGGCGGTGAATTTCAAAGAGTGATGATTGCTCGGGCGCTTTTACATGAAAAAGAACTATTGATTTTTGATGAACCAGCCGCCGGAATTGATTTGGCCGGCGAAGAAACTGTTTATAGTTTGATTGCCAGTATTAATCAAAAAACTAAAGCCACTTGTATTATTGTTTCTCATGAACTAAGTATTGTTAACCGCTATGCGAAAAATGTTCTTTGTTTGAATAAAAAGTTGCTTTGTTTTGGTCGGCCAGAAGAAACAATTAATCCAGAAACAATTAAAAATCTTTATGGTGCTGGTGCGGGCTTGTATCAACATCATAATCATGAGCATCATTATTAAATATAAAGTCGCTACTTATAAATATGTTTGAATTTTTAGATTATCCATTCATGCTTAGAGCTTTTTTTGCCGGCACCGCCGTGGCGATTATTTTAGGTTGGCTGGGAACTTTTGTGGTAACTAGAAAAATTAGTTTTATTGGTGATGGTTTAGCGCATGCTTCACTGGCCGGCATTGCTTTAGCGATTTTAGCTGGTTTGGCGCCTTTACCCACGGCTTTAATTATCGCTGTGCTTATTGCTATTATTATTTATTTTTTGGAAAAGAAGGCTAATATTTCTGGTGATATGGCGATTGCGCTTATGTTTACCACTGGTTTAGCCATTGGTATTATTCTTCTTCATTATTATCAAGGCTATCAACCGGAGTTAATTAGTTATTTATTTGGCAATATTTTAAGTATTAGTGTTTATGATTTAAAGTTTATTTTAGTTGCCAGTTTAATTATTATTATCACTTTGAGTTTATTTTATCGCCAAATTTTATTTGTGACTTTTGATCCGATTGGCGCGCACTTAAGCGGTTTAAAACCCTGGTTTTATGATTTATTGTTGTATGTGATGACGGCCGTGGCGATTATTTTAAGTATTAAATTAGTTGGGATTATTTTAGTGAGCGCTTTATTGGTAACACCGAGCGCGATTTCCCGCTTATTTGCCAATTCATATAAACATTTTACTATTGGGGCGATATTGTTAGCAGTGATAATTGTGTTTGTTGGTCTAGTGGCGTCTTATTATTTAGATTGGCCATCAGGGGCAACCATTATTTTAGTTGGCACTTTGTTTTTTGTTTTAGCAAGCATCGCTAAGAGTTTAATATCAAGCGCTTGTAAGAGTTCAGCTAAATTAAAAAATAATTAAACAAAATTAGAAAAAATCTAAAATTTTCGTTATAATAAAGGCAGAAAAAATAGCCTTTATTTTTTTATGAAAAAAATTTTGCTTTATGCTGAATTAATTTTTGTACTGGTTTTAACTGGCATCGCCCTGCTTTTAGCTTCTCAAGCTAAAGCAGCTTATTTACCCGGCAATGAATTGGGCTTGCCGACTCGCAACGTCATTATTACGGAAACCGAACAAGCAACCACTAGCACTGCTAGTCCGCTAACTGAAAAAATAAACATTGAAAATAATGTTAATCAGACGAATAGTAATTCGGCGCCGGAAGAAAATCCTAATGGGTTGAATTTTAAAGCCGAAGTAATTGAAGTGATGGCGCAAGTAAAAAATGTCAGAGAAGATAGAAGTATATTTTATCAACAAAATTTACGCCTCAAAGCCTTAACTGGAGAGCGAAAAGGTGAAGAATTTATTTATGAAGGCATATCGGAAATTGAAGTGGCCAGTTCTGATTTATATAAAGTTGGTGACAAGGTTTATGTTGATTTATTTACCGAGCCTAGTGGTCTGGAAGTGGCCTATGTGGTAGGTCCGGTGCGAAGCGGGGCGATTTATTTATTGTTATTCATTTTTACTTTAGCGGTTGTTGTAGTGGGCAGATTAAAGGGTTTAAGAGCGCTTTTAAGCCTAGTTTTAAGCTTTTTTATCATTCTCTATTTTATTTTACCGCAAATTCTTAGTGGTCGTGATCCGTTTTTAATTACTTTAGTGGGCGGTTTATTGATCATGACCATTATTATTTATTTAACCGAAGGTTGGAAAAGAAAATCACATTTAGCAATTTTGACTGTTCTTTTGTCATTACTACTCACCTTAATTTTATCAATTATTTTTACTAAATTAACTCGCTTAACCGGTTTAGCTCAGGAAGAAGCGGTCTTTTTAATTGGGGTTGGCCAAGCGGAAATTAATTTTCGCGGTTTACTCTTGGCCGGCATGATAATCGGAGCGATTGGTGTTTTAGATGATATTGTTGTTGGTCAAATTGAATCAGTTGCGCGTATTAAAGAAGCTAATCCTAAATTACCACCGAAAAAAGTTTTTAGTTTAGCTTATAAGATTGGCAACACTCATTTAGGAGCAATTATCAACACCTTATTTCTCACTTATGCCGGCGCAGCTTTGCCGCTTTTATTATTATTTGTTTTAAACAGGGAAGTTGGTTTAAGTTTTGAACGAGCTA
>DAONYH010000020.1:0-6719 GCA_035414245.1 bacterium
TTTTGTTAGATTAAACTTATGTCCAATTTAAAAACAATTTTTTCTTGTGCAAATTGCGGCGCCCAATTCCCAAAATGGAGTGGGCGTTGTTTAGAGTGTGGCGCTTGGGGTACTTTAGCGCAAGAAACCAAAGATAGTCATCAAGCCAAGGCACAAGAGTTTAAAAAAATCAGTCCGGCCAAAATTATAGATTTAAAAAATATAAAGGGCGGAGATTTAAAAAGATTAAGCACTGGTTTAAAAGAAGCGGATCGGGTTTTAGGAGGCGGATTAGTTCCCGGCTCTTTGATATTATTAAGCGGGGAACCGGGAATAGGAAAATCAACCTTGGTCGCGCAAATTGCTGGAGCACCGAATAGTAATTTAAAAGTCATTTATGCGAGTGGTGAAGAATCAGCCGCGCAAGTTAAAAATCGATTAGAGCGCTTAAATTGTCGTTTGGATAAATTCAAATTTATTTCCGAAACTAATGTGGAAAAAATTATTGCCGCTGCGCAAGCCAATAAGCCAGATTTATTAATTATTGATTCAATCCAAACCGTTTATTCCAGTCAAGTAGTGACTGAGGCGGGCGGAGTGAGTCAAATTAGAGCGGTTGCGGTCAGTTTTTTAGAATTAGCCAAAGAGCATGATATTTCTGTTTTACTAATTGGTCATATTACCAAGGATGGTCAAGTCGCCGGGCCAAAATCATTAGAACACATTGTGGATACGGTTTTATCTTTAGAAGCAGAAACTCATCATAATTATGCTTTATTGCGCTCAACTAAAAATCGTTTTGGCTCGGTTAATGAATTAGGAGTTTTAGAAATGACCAGTCATGGTTTCCGCGAAATTTCCAATCCGGCCTCGGTGTTTATCAATGAAGAAATCGGCGCTTTGGCCGGCTCAGTTTTGGGTTGTATCATTGAAGGGAGTCGTCCTTTTTTAATTGATTTACAAGCCTTAGTTTCTAAAACAGTCTTTGGCTATCCGCAACGTAAAGCCAGTGGTTTTGATCTCAATCGTTTGCAGGTGTTAAGTGCGGTTATTTCTAAACGCAGTAAAATTAATTTATTGGCGCAAGATATTATATTAAATGTGGCCGGCGGTTTAAGAATTTCCGACCCGGCTCTTGATTTAGCTGCGGTCGCTGCCATTGTTTCTTCCTATTTAAATAAACCGTTTAGACGCGACACGATTGTTTTAGGTGAAGTTGGTTTAGGCGGGGAAGTGCGTCGCATTTTTCGCTTAGAAGAAAGATTAAAAGAAGCGAAGCGCCTAGGATTTAAACAAGCGCTTATTCCGGAAGGAAAAATAAAGGCCGAAACTGATTTGGAACTAATTAAAATTAAAAATTTAGAAGATTTGGTTGAGTTTATAAAATAACTAATTGCAATTTGCTGTTGACTAATTAAATAATCACTATTAATCACTATCAATCGCTAAAATCAATCAATCACTGTGTCAATCACTAAAATCAATTAAGCATTATCAATCACCATCAATCACTATCAATCAGAACATCATTAAATAATAGAAAATAAAAACGAGCTGATTTGTTCAGCTCGTATTTTTTGCTCATTTTTTAAAAAAGATTTAGGCACTGACTGGCAGTACTTTTGCTTGGCCTGTTCTTTTGAGAGACAGGTTTTCTTTAGGTTTTATTGAAAAAGAATCAATAGTTCCTTTCATGCGCTTTTGTGCTTTCCTGTTTAAAGGTTTTAATTCAGAGAATTTTACTTTTCTTCCTTGAGAGCAAAGACGCCCAATAAAATGGGCAAAGAGACATTCATTTTCTAACCAAGCTTGGTTAATTTTTCCTTGTTCGCCATTATGCATGACTGCAATTTCTTTAATTTTTCTAAACTTAGCAATCTTCATATTCAAAATTTATTTTTAAAAGTACGTGTTATTTATAATTAAGATAATAGTCCAAAAGTAAATTTTTGTCAATTTTGAGTAATATTAGGCAATTTATAGGAGGTGTTTTTTTCTTGTTGATATTATTTGAGGTGTAAGCCCCGTCCTTTTTTGTAGAGCAGTTGACAATTAATTTAAAATATGATATAATATTCTATATTATTTAGTTAAAGTTCTTTCAAAAAAATTTCAAAAAAATCATATCATGGAAAAAGTAAAACAAATAGCACAGTTAGTATTAGTTGTCGTGGGAGCAATTTCAGCATTATTTTATGGCATGTTCGTTTTTTCCTCCATCATTTATGTACTTGGTCCCTCTGATTATTCGGGAGACCTAATTAAATGGGGAGTATATCTCATTAGCAAACTGCCAATTGTTGCAATCATTCTCTTTGCTTTAGCCGCATATTCGGTGTACAAGTTTGACAAACATTTTTAAACCAAACATTTCAAACGGTTAAACCATGATTCAAAGCGCCACTTTTTCGGAGGCGCTTTTTTCTTTTTTAAACACTTTTGGCATTATTTTCTCAACCACGTTTTAGCCACGTTTTTTATTCCAAATAAAGTTTTCAACCATGTTTTTCAGTCACGTTTTTATTCCAAATGAATCGTCTTTTCCCATTCACCCAACTTTTCTTTTAAGAGCGGTTGCGTTTTTAATTTAGCATCTTTGGCTACTAAAGCGCGCGCCGCTTCATTGGATTTTTTAATAATCTCATAGTCAAATAAGGAAGCAATCTGCAGTTCAGAAAAACCACTTTGCATTTCGCCATATAATTCTCCGGCTCCACGTAATTTTAAATCCATTTTAGCTAAACTAAAACCGTCATGATATTTTTCCAAGGATGTTAAACGTTCTTTAGTTTTTTCGCTAATGGTGGTTGCGTTTGAAGGGAAGAGTAAACAATATGATTGATGTTCACCTCGACCAACCCGACCGCGAAATTGATGAAGTTGAGCTAAACCAAAACGTTCTGCTCCTTCAATAGCAATTAGAGAAGCATTAGGAACATCAACCCCCACTTCAATGACTGAAGTAGACACTAAAATATCGGTTTTTTTATTCAGAAATTCTTGCATGGCTTTTTCTTTGTCTAAACTTTTCATTTTGCCGTGCAGCAGACCAATTTTCAAATCAGGGAAAATGTTTTTTTGCAAATGTTCATGTTCGGCCTTGGCGGATTTAGCCTCAAAACGATCCGAATCTTCAATCAAAGGGCAAATTACAAATGCTTGTCGCCCGGCTTTTATTTTTTGGCGAATAAAATCATAGGCCTGGTTGCGACTCTTTTCATTAACTAAACGAGTAATAATTTTTTTGCGACCGCTAGGCAGTTCTTTAATGATTGATAAATCAAGATCACCGTAAATTGCCAAAGCCAGTGAGCGGGGAATTGGAGTAGCGGTCATGGAGAGAAAATGGGGAATCAGCTTATCTTTTTTATTAAAATCTAAGATTTTTTGTCTTTGTCTAACGCCAAAGCGATGCTGTTCATCAACAATGGCCAAGGCCAAATTTTCTAGTTCAACATTTTTTTGAATCAGAGCATGAGTGCCAATAATAATATCAGCTTGAGTGGCCTCTGAACTTTTTTTCGCGCCAGTCATTAAGGCCAGTTTTATTTTTTGCTTTTTAAATAATTTTGTTAAGGAAGCAAAATGTTGTTTAGCCAGAATTTCGGTTGGCGCCATTAAAACCGCTCGTTGTTTATTCAAAGCGGTGTTTAATAAAGCTAAGGCCGCAACCACTGTTTTACCGCTACCAACATCACCTTCCAACAAGCGACTCATTGGTTTTTCCTTTTCTAAATCCTGAAGTATTTCCCAGGCTGCTTTTCTTTGGTCAGTAGTTAATTTAAAGGGCAAAGAAGCAACAAAGGCGCGCGTTTCTTTTTCTCTGAAAATTAAAGGTGAGGCCTGTTGCGCGCTTAATTCCTTTTTAATTAATTGCGATTTTAGTTGACGTAAAAATAATTCGGAAAAAGCTAAACGACGGCGAGCAATTTCAATGTCATTATTATTTTGCGGAGCATGGATTTTTTTTAAGGCTGTTTTTAGATCCAGTAATTTAAAATCACGAATAATTTCTTTAGGCAGCCAATCAACAATTTCATTTCTTAAGTTTAAAACTTGTTTAATAAAATAACGCAATTGTTTTTGTGTCAGTCCGTCAGTTAGATGATAGTTAGGGATTAGACCGGCGGTGTGGATTAAATTATCACCATAATTTTTTCCACCATAAATTTTTTCGTATTGCGGGGAAATAAAGGCAATTTGTCCTTGAGTAAAAGATGTTTTGCCGGAGATTGATACTTGGTCGCCCACTTTTAAATTTTTCGTTAAGAAAGGTTGATTAAACCAAATCACTTTTATTGATTCACTTTCATCAGCAATCAAGGCCTCGGTTAAATACAGACGTCTTTTGAAACTGCGTCTATTTTGAATAAGCATTATTTCTCCTTGGACACTCACATTTTCATCCGGCTTTAAATCAGCAATTTTTTTTCTTAAACGAAAGTCATCATAACGATAGGGCAAATAAAAAAGCAGGTCTTGGATGGTTTCCAGACCGAGCTTTTTGAGATATTTTGTATTGGCTGGTCCGACTCGAGGTAAGTCAGAAATTTTACTTGATAAGCTAAGCATGAAGTTAAAGTTAGGTTTTCACTTAGCTGGGCAGCATAGAGCGGGTCAAGATAACTGAGTAGGTTGGGATGGCTGAATAGGTTGAGAAGACTGAAATAAATTAGGACGACTGAAACAAATTAGGACAACTGAAAAATGTTGGGATGGCTGAAAAATAGATTAGAGTAATTTTAAAATGTGCTTCCGCCAGGAATCGAACCTGGATTACAAGATCCGCAATCTTGCGTCCTATCCGTTGAACGACGGAAGCAAAATAGTTCTTAAAATTATCAATTTAACCGAGTTAAAAATTAAGAACTCTAGTTATATTATTATAATTTTAAGATTTTAGTCAACTGTTCGGATAGGGGAGGATTAGTTCTTTCCAAATCTTCGTCAAGAAAACGATATAAAAAATTGCGGACGGTTAAGGCATCCATTCGACGAAGCGGAATAGATAAACGAGGTTTAATTGAATTTTTGAATTCTAAATATAAGTTTTTGACACTTTGTTTGGGTTTGTAAATAACAGAAAAGTTTTTAATTTCATCGTAATCATAAAATCTGGAGCCAACTCTTATACCCTCTGGGCCAAGTTCAATATCAATAATGAGCGGTGGGCGACTTTCATTAATTAGAGTAATGATTGAGGCAAGAATTAGAATTACCGCAAATAAGAAATTTGATTCATAACCCAAAAAAACAATTCGCCAACTTCTGATTGTAAAAAAACAGAAGAAAAGGGCGATTAGTAAAAAAAGGCTGGCGAGATAATACCAGTTTTTGTTTCTTTCGGGAACGCGGTATTCCGGCACCTGCCATTTTAAGTATTTTGTTTTATTTTCGGCCATATTTTTAATTGACAAGGCATTATTTATTTTATATAGTAATTATAACATAAAATTAAAAAAAAGGTGAAAGAATGGCGTTTTTTTGGGGAATTATCCTAGTTATTTAATTATTTTATTTATTTCAAGGAGAGATGGCTGAGCGGCTGAAAGCGGCAGGTTGCTAACCTGTTATACGTTTTTATTAGCGTATCGAGGGTTCGAATCCCTCTCTCTCCGCATCATCGTGCTAGCACGAAGCAGTTTAAAACAGAGTTTTTTAAAGCTCTGTTTTTGTTTTATATTAGATTAAAATTAAATTGATTTTTAGATAAAATTATGATAAATTAAATATAAATAATTTATAAATATCTAATTTTATTTATTTTAAATGCCCAAAATTCTAATTGCCACTCACAATCAAGGAAAATTAAAACGTTATAAAAATCTTTTTTCTGATTTTGCTGATTTAGATATGGTGAGTCTTCAGGATTTAAATATAAATATTAAAATTGATGAGCCCTTTGATAATCCTAAAGATAATTCTATTTTTAAGGCCAAGGAATATGCAAAAATTAGTTTTTTGCCTACCATAGCTATTGATGAAGCTCTTACTACTAATTTTCTGCCAAACAATGAGCAGCCCGGTGTTTTTGTTCGTCGTTTTAATAAGGATAAAAGAGAATTAAGTGATATAGAGGTTTTAGATATTTGGAAAGAAATTGATAAACTTCATCCAGGAGAAAATAGGCAGTTTATTTGGGATTTTAGATTATCTTATTACAATCCGGAAAATAATATTTTAAAAACTGCCAAAGCTGTTCAAAAAGATTATTTGACTAATTTATTTTCAGATAAAATTAATCCTGGTTATCCCATGTCTTCTTTTCTGGTTCCGGCTGGATATGACAAACCTTATGTAGAATTAAACCAAAATGATCTTTTAGGTATTGATAAAAAAAATTTAAAACCCTTTATTGATCTTTTGCAAAACATTTATGGAATAATTTGAAATACTTTTTATAAGTATCAGAGTAGTTTACTAAATATCGGAGCAGCCCATTAAATATTAGATTAACTCACTTTATCAGAGTGGTTCACTAAATATCAGATTGACTCACTAAATATCAGAGTGGTTTATTTAGTTTGTGCTCCATTTTCCTCGTCAAATAATTTCATTTTAACAAGTTTCCTCGTTAAATAATTGTGTTTTGACAAGGCATTAAATTTTTATTATATTGTTAAGGTAAAATTAGAGTAAAATTTAAGATAAGGAGAGGTGCCAGAGTGGTTGAATGGAACAGTCTTGAAAACTGTCGTACCTTCACGGGTACCGAGGGTTCGAATCCCTCCCTCTCCGCC
>DAONYH010000021.1:0-4271 GCA_035414245.1 bacterium
AACGGCAATACTATTTTAGGCGGTGCCACACAAATTACACCTCTCGGCGGGGCAGGAAACGTGATGGTGATGGCTGATAATACCGGCACTTTATATGCCACTACTACTGCTATTTTAGCTGGTGATTATTTATCATTATCTGGTGGCACAATGGCGGGTGATATTAATTTGGGCGGCAATGATATTTCTAATATTAATAAATTAACCGTGAATACAATTGATCCTCTTTATAGAATTAAAGGTGTTAATTATTCTTCATTTGCGGCGGCTATTGTGGGTGGAGTAAAAGAAGAATATGTTGGCAAAGCGCAAATCAATAAACTGAATTTCAAGGGCGAATATGAATTTATACTTGATTTTGCTAAACAAAAAGAGGGCAGCGATCTTTGGGTTTGGTATAAAACCGTTGATTTTTCCGCGGAAAATGTTGATGCTTTAGTAACTAATTATGGTAATTTTGCTCAGGTTTATTATCTAATTGAAGGAGAAAAATTAATTTTCCGTGCCTCTGAACCAACCACTATTTCCTATCGCTTAATTGGTCGTCGTCATGATTGGCGCAACTGGCCGACTAGAGCGATTGACCAAAATCAGACGGCTGGATTTGTAATTGATTAATTAATAAAAATACGATTTTTATTAGCATTAAATTATTTACCTAAAATTTAAAAAATGTTATAATGTTAATATATATCTAAGTTAAAATTTTTAAATTTATGGAAAACAAAGAAAAAGATCCTAACCGCAAAACCAACAAAAATTTACCCCTAATTATTGTTGGTGTGGTTTTGCTAATCGTAGTGGTTATAATTATCATTGCGATGCAAAAAAAAGGGGATGAGACAATTGGCGGTCGACAAACTGGTACTCAATCTGATGCACCGGCTTTAGTTGATGAAGATGGTGAGCCTATTCCTGAGGCTTCAGTTTCTTTTGATGATGATGATTTGCTTGAGGTTAAAGTGCCAAATGTCGGAACTGCTAAAGTAGTTGTTCCCGGTACCAATCCGATTACTGCCGATAACGTTGTGGTAACGGAAGACGGCACAGTCGCTGAAAATGCCGGCATGGTGATGGGTGAAAATTCACCAAAGCAAACTGGTTTTCTAAATAAAGAAGAATTACCAGACAACATTGTGAAATTAAATGTTGGTGCTGGTGGATTTAGCCCAAATTCTTTCACAACCACGGTCGGTGCTCCAACCACTTTTTCCTTAACCGGTGTTGATGAATTCTCACACATGATTTCTTTTGATGACCCATCTTTAGGAGCGATTGGTGTTTTAGTTGGTCCTGGTCAAACAAAGGCAATCACCTTTAATGCGCCAACTACCGCTGGAACCTATACTTTCTATTGCTCTTCACCTGGTCATCGCGATCAAGGCGAAGAAGGCAAAATGATTGTGAGATAAGATTTAATTAAAAAACAATCTTCGTTATTTTAGATTATTAAAGGCGCCCAAATTTTTTTGGGCGCTTTTAAGAAGTTTTTAATCAAGTAAAATGGCCACGCCAGCTAAAAAAAATAAAAAAAATTACCTTTTTGTCTTAAAAGAAAGATATGCGCTTTTATGGCTAATTTTACTCATTTTTTTTGTAGTATTAGTAGTTTTTTTGGATAGTTTAAAGCCGAATAGAATTAAGGTGGCCTATTTGGAAGATGAAGCTATAAACAATAAAACAACGGACACAGATATTAAAACTATTAGTGAATTAAATAAGCCGGCTCCGTCATCAGTTTGGAAAAGTTTTGGTGATAATTTTTCTTCTGCAGTTTATTTAGATTTAGATCGTACTGATATGTATTTGGATGATGTTACCACCTCTTTAGTTTTTCCTCCGCTTTATTCTTGGCAAAAAAAAGAAGATTGTTTAAATTCCGATTGTGGCTTGACTTTAAACACCAGAGGAAAAACAAGACAAGGCACAAGACAAGATACTAAACAAGGAAATTTTTTACTTGAAAAAGAAGAGATTGATTATCGAGCGGATTTACAAAAATTACCTAAACCTTGGCCGGCATCAGTGAGGAATAAAAATATTATTTCCGCCAGTCTTTATAATTTAGGAGGAAAGCAAGATAATTTAGGAGGAAAGCAAGATAATTTAGGCACAACACAAATTGCCAGTTTTGTTGTGGCTGAGGGGAAAGAAGAACGAGGTTTTGTTTATTTTTTAGTTAATGGTAAATATGAAGCTTTGATAAGTGACAAAACTGAAGCACAAATACTCACTAAATATGGTCGGGGCGATGGTTATATTGCGATTGGCGGGGAAGAAAATAATTTTCTAATTTTTTACATTGGTTACGAAATACACGCTTTCCATTTTTTCAACAACGAACTGATAGATATTTCTGATTTTTTTGGTTTGCGAGTGGCTGATGATGGTTTTTATCCTTATATCATCAAACAAGGGGAGGGAACAGAATCGGTTTGGTATATTTTAAGTTTAGAAAAAGAACAGCCACATTTAGTTAAACTCTGGCAAAATGGCACCAATTATATAAAAGGATCATTAGATTTGAGTTTTCAATTAAATCGGTATTTAGAAAATAGTGGCAGTGAGCCAATTTTCATTCGTCCGGGAGCAAATAAAGGAGAGTTGGAATTTATTTTAAAAAGCATTGAAGGAAATTCCAGTTTATGGACTTTTTTTGATGAAGGATTTGATAATTCCAAAGCTCGCCAAGCTGTTTCCATAAATTTAAATAAAAAAAAGTTAACTATTGTTAAAGCTGAGATTAAATCTTTGGAAGTATCAATTGACGATACTGATGGCGATGAAAATATCAATCATTTTTTTAATAATAATTTTAAAATTTATTTAGGTGATTCTTTAGATAATTTTTTACCAGTAAATTCGGGGACAACGGTTAAATTTAGTGGTGAAAAAAAAGAATTTTATTGGAAAGCGGAGTTTAAAAATAGTAATAAAAATGACTATTCTCCTTGGTTCAATCATATTAACGATTTACAGTATCTAGTTTATTTATAATTAGCGATTTTTTGTTGCAGGTAATATCGAAATGTGGTATAATTTATTTGAATTAGATAAAACCCGAAACGGGTTTGCAACTAGCATAGTTTATGCTAAATTTATTTGATTTTAAGAACAAGCTAGGCAAGCACAAGCTGGTCATTTTTGTGTTAGCAGGTGTTTTTTTATTTGGTTTTTCTTTGAGCGTTGCTAATGCTAAGACAATTGATATTGGTTTAATCAATGATTATATTCATATTCCCGGACGTATTGGTCTTGGTGTCACTAATCCTTCTTATTCTCTAACACTTGGTGGAGCAGGTGTTGGTTTGCAAGGTACTTCAACTAATATTTTAAGTTTGTTCACTAATAGTTTAGAAAGATTAACTATCAATGCGGATGGTAATGTGGGAATTGGAAAGACAAATCCAGCAGCTACCCTAGATGTAAATGGACAATTTAATGTCTCTTCTGGTACATATCCGCCGTTGAATATGGTTCGCACTGGTACGCAGACAAACATTATTCAAAGCGGTGCCCAGTTTAAAGGAAAGACCACTGCTGACATGGTTGATGGATACGGAGTTGATCTGACCTTTGCTGTGGAAGACAGTGCCAATGTTAATAATTTTTTGGCGCGGGTAGGGGCGCAGAGAGACGGTGCAGATAATTCTGGCGCTCTAGTTTTTGGTACGCGTAGTGCTGGAACGAATACCGACCACATGATTATCAAGAGTAGTGGGAATGTCGGTATCGGCATCACTAATCCCAGTGCCAAACTAACTGTCAACGGTACAACGGTTCTAGGCAATGCCACCCAAATTACTCCCCTCGGCGGTTCAGGGAATACAATAGTGATGGCTGATAATACAGGTACGCTTTTTTCTGCTCCTGCGGGTTCATCAGTATTGCCAACCGGCACTTCAGGAGCAACTATAAGACACGATGGAACAAACTGGATTTCAAATACAAATTTATTTAACGATGGAACGAATGTGGGAATTGGGACGACAGCTCCTGGTTATAAATTAGAGGTAGCAGGAACTAATAATTTATTTACTATTAGAAATGCAAGCGACACTGCTGGTACGGAAGCAACTTTAGGGTTCAAAATGACATCTAACCTCAGCACAGCTACTAATTATGCGGAAATTGGAGCTATTCGTGGTAGTGCTTGGAATATTTCTAATATTGTTTTTAGAACTGGCAATTCTGGAGCCTTAGCGGAAAGAATCAGAATTAGTGCTGCTGGCAATCTTGGCATCGGCACATCCGATCCTAGTGCCAGATTA
>DAONYH010000022.1:0-4244 GCA_035414245.1 bacterium
AAAGGCCGAAAGGAAACGGATAATTGGTAAAGAATTGGATAATATATTTTCACCATCAGCAATTTGATTTCGCAGTTCAGCTAGTTGACCGCGTAAAGGCCAAAGAATGCCAACAGTTTGAATCTTATCAAGATTAAAAAGAGCGAGATTAAGGTTGGCTTTTAAGCCATTAAGCTCCGGTTCAAGAGCAATAAGGGATTGCATAAAGGCGGCTTTTTTTTCTTGACTTAGACTCTGGAAATTACGCTCATTAGCAAAGGCATCGGCGCTGATATTCTTGAGTAGAGAGTTAACCTGCAAGGCGCTGCCGCTAATTATTAGAGCGCTATTATTAAGGTATCCCAAGTCATCTATTGGCCGGCTGCCTAATTTTAATTTTGCCGGAAACCAAGATTGGCGCAGTTTTTCTAAATTTTTTTGTCCATTTTTAAAATAATCTTGCGCCGATTGCAGTTTTAATTGAGCACCATCCCAATCTTTCGCGCGAATAGAAACAATCGCTCCGCTCAGTTGCTCTTTGCCGGCAATAGCGTTTTGGCCGAAATCTCGCCAATAGGACCAACTACTTATTAAGCTGATTATGAGTGATAAGAAAAAAATCGCCAGCGCCCATAATAATAGACGCAGGCTTAGTAAAGCAAAATATTTTAAATTAGCTTTAACCTTCATAGATGTCCTTAATTATTTTCTTTTTCGCTATTAATTATTTTTAAATGTCGGCTTTGGCGGATGCGATTTAGAAAAATATCATGGATTTCTAGTCGATACTCATATTCAGCTTCGTCCATCAGGGTGTAATTTATTTCTTTATTTAAATCAGCCTCTAGGTTTTGCAGTCTTTTTATAAATTTATCTTTTTTGATTTTTCCCACCAGTAACATATCAATCGGGGCGCTTCCGTCACCGCTGAAAATCCCGCTCAGCCATAATTGTTTTATTTCTCCAAATTCAGCCGTATTCTTTAAAAAATCTTGACAAGACAAGAGATTGGCTTTAGCAAATAAAGTTTTTAGTTCTGGAAAAAGCAGAAAATTACGGTCAATCGTAAAATATTTTTTTTCATTTTTGAGATTTTTAGCGCCGGTTTTAATCTTTGTTTCTTTAACCTCAGATAAAATTTTTGCCTCTTCTTGTTTGATTAGGCCGATTTCTTCTAGATTTTTCAATTCTCGCCGCACTGAATTTACCTGAAGATTTAGATCTCGGGCTAGTTGTCGAGTATAATATTTTTGTTCAGGCTTGCTAAGGAAAGTTTTCATTATTTTTACTCTAGCATTAGAGCCAAAAATTTGCGCCAACATAAGATTGTTTTTTATTTTATCTTTTTTCTAAAGTGCTTTTATCTCTTTTTTTCTTGCTTATTTTATAGTATAATAGAAAAGGTTAGCAGTCAAATAAAATTGGCGCGGATGGCGTCAAGAGATTAAGCTTATATGTATTATAAAATCTCTTCCTTTACCTTAAATACCGGCAAGCATCAGAACGGCAGCCGGGAGGTTTTTATTTTTCAGCCGGATGCAATTAAGGAAAATTTAGCCGGTAAATTATTTTTATTAGCGGAAATTGACGGCAAAAAGAATGACGTTAAAAAGGTTATTGATTTTATTATTGAGCGTTTGAATGATTTCTACTATAACGATGAGAAAATATTTTTACAGGATAAAATTGAAGGTTTGAGTTTGGATAATATTTTTGAGGCCGCTTTAGCTAAACTCAATAAATCTTTACTGGAATTTATTTCTTTGGAAAAAATTATATTACGGGCCGAGGATACTAATTTAGTTTTAGGCTTGATTTTTGATAATAAATTGCTATTTTCTAATTTTGGCCGCAATAAAGCCTTTTTAATATATAAACGCCAAGATGATTATGAATTAGTAAACGTCGAAACTAGTGCCGTTGAAGCCGATAATCAGCCGGAAAGCACTGGTCCGGTTTCGCCCAAATTTTTTTCTTCAGTAATTAGCGGAGAGATCCCTGCTTCTTCTTATTTTCTTTTTTGTAATGAGGCTTTACCAGAATATTTATCCAATCACGATTTAATTAATATTATTACCAAGCTCCCCCCCATGGTAGCGGCGGAACAAATAAAAAATAATCTTACGCGTCTGAATTCCTACGTTCCTTTTTTGGGTATAATTATTAAGAATACCTTTGGTTTGAGCTTAGCGGAGCTAAAAGAGGATATGGGTGGAGACACGGTTCAGTCCGCCCACAACTCTATTTCCCACTTAAATTACACAGAAAAAAAGACCGAACAAATGTTAGCTTCGGCTGGTCTAATTAATTGGCAAAACATCAATAAAATATGGAAAAAAGTGAAGGGCGGCAGTTTTAAGCCAGGACCGTCTCTGTCTATTAAGGATAGCGGTAAAAATATCAAAAAAACACCATCTTTAAAGCAGTCAAAAACTCTAGCCACCCCCAACTTGATTAAGGAAAAAATTGCTTTTGGTCGCAGTCGTTCTCGTCTGACTGGCTTTTTAAAGACAATCAGCGCCACTATTATTAATTTGTTTAATCCTTCATTTTGGCGTAAATTTGCTAAAAACGTTAAAACTTGGCTTAACTCTCTTCATCCTCGCAATAAACAGATGCTTGTCCTTTTGTTATTGGCTTTTTTAATTTTAAGTGTTAGCTTGATAATTTCTAGTATCAATAATCGTCGTCAAGCTGATATTGAGTATTTTCATAATTCAATTAACGATTTAGAGACAAAAAAAAGCATGATTGATTCTTATCTGTCGTACGACAATCAAGAAGGTGCCAAAACTTTGATTGGTGAAAGTTTGGCGGCTATTGATGTTTTGCCGGTAAAAGGCGACGAACAAATTGCCAAGCGTGATCAGTTGCGGGCTCAACTTGAAGCTCAGAAAGCGCAAGTACAAAAATTAACCAATGTTGAGTCTCCAGAATTACTTACTGATTTGCGTCATTACAATCCTTCCGCAGAGGCTAGGAATCTTATTTTGTTGGACGAAAAACTATACGTCGCCGATAGCGCCGCTAAAGCCGTCTACACCTTTGATTTAAAAGATAAAAATACCGCCTCTTTCTTGCTTAACGGTGATTTTAATGCTTTGGATAAGCCCGTCAGCGAGGCGGGTTTAATTTACTATCTTAGTGGCAATCGTTTAATTTCCTTGGATACAGTCAGCGGCAAGGTTACGACTTTAAATCTCGATGGCGTGGGCGCTGATAATAAAATTAACGCTTTCCAATTTTATTACTCTAATTTATATTTGATGATGGCTGATCAGAATCAGGTTTACAAATTATCCAAGAACGCCACTGGCTTTGGTTCCAAGGTAGCGCGTTTGAATGGCGAAGCTTATTTAGGAGATGCTATCGATATGGCAATAATAACAATAAACGATAAGGATCACATCATTTTTTTGAAGAGTAACGGACAAATTCAAGATTATTATAATGGCGAGCCTAAGGATTTTTCTTTAGCCTCTATTGACCCTTCTTTAAACAGCGCTTCCCTGCTTAAAGTGTTTAACGATCAGCTGTTTATTATGGACAAAGCTAGTCAGCGCATTTTAATTTTTGATAAACAGGGCGCTTTAGTCAAGCAATTTCGTCTTCCCTCTTTAAACAATCTTAAAGACTTTAGTGTTAGCGCTGATGGAAAAACCATTTATGTTTTAAATGATAATTCTATTTATATAGCACCCACAGAATAAATTAATTTTGAATATAAAAATACCCCACGTGACCAAAAGATTTTACGTGGGGTATTTTTTATTCTGAATTTGCGCTTATTTCAAAGTTACTTTAGCGCCAGCTTCTTCCAATTTCTTCTTTAAAGCTTCGGCTTCTTCTTTCTTTAAGCCTTCCTTTAAGATTTTCGGAGCGCCATCAACCAAGTCTTTGGCCTCCTTTAAGCCCATTTCTGTGACTTCGCGGACAACTTTGATGACGTTGATTTTATTAGCGCCGCCTTCAGTTAATTCCACATCAAAACTGTCTTTTTCTTCAGCAGCAGCCGCGCTAGCGTTAGCGCCACCGGCGGTCGGAGCCATCATCATTGCTGGCGCGGCCGCAGAAACACCAAATTTCTTTTCCAAAATTTTGACGAGCTCAGCTAAATCTAAAACACTCATCTTTTCAATTTCGCCAACTAAGCTTTGGAACTTAGCCGGTACCACCACTTCTTCAGCGGCGTCATTTTTTACTTCTTCGGACATAATGTTATATTAGGCGGGAACGGAAGCTTTTCCTTTTCCTGGCCCCTATTT
>DAONYH010000023.1:0-3427 GCA_035414245.1 bacterium
AAACCAATCAAGCGGTGCGTCTACGTTTTGCTCCCTCACCCACCGGATTTTTACATATCGGTAATCTGCGTACGGCTTTGTTTGGTTATCTGATTGCTAATAGCTTGAAAGGAAAATTTATTTTACGTATTGAAGATACGGATCAAAAAAGGGAAGTGCCGGGCGCCTTAAAAAAATTGCGAGAAATATTAACTTGGGTGGGGATTGAATTTGATGAAGGTCCGGAAATTGGCGGCAATTACGGTCCTTATATTCAATCAGAGAGAGTAAATATATATCAAACCTTAAGTACTGAACTATTGGCGAAAAATGGCGCCTATCGTTGTTTTTGCAGTGAAGAACGTTTAGAAAAAATGCGCGCTGAACAAGAGGCGAAAAAATTGCCACCGCGTTATGATCGCCTATGTCGTGATTTAAGCCCAGAAGAAGTGGCGAAAAAAATAGCAAAAGGAGAAAAATATGTTATACGGCAAAAACTGCCGCTAAATGGTGAGATTAAAGTTTATGATGAACTAAGAGGGGAAATAAAATTTAAGGCAGAAGATTTGGATGATCATGTTTTAATTAAATCAAATGGTATTCCTACTTATCAATTTGCTAATATTGTTGATGATCATTTAATGGAAATTTCTCATGTCACGCGGGGTGATGAATGGCTAGCTTCCTTTCCGAAAAATATTTTATTATACCAAGCTTTCGGTTGGACACCGCCCAAATTTATTCATTTACCATTAATTCTTAATAAAACCGGGGGTAAATTAAGTAAACGCCAAGGCGATGTGTTTGTTGAACAATTTAAGGAAGCCGGCTATTTACCAGAAGCAATTATTAATTTTTGCTCACTGCTTGGTTGGCATCCAAGCGGTGATAAAGAAATTTTATCTTTTTCAGAAATTAAAAAAGAATTTTCCATAGCGCAAATGGGTGCCAGTCCGGCTATTTTTGATTTGGAAAAATTAGATTTTCTCAATGGTCATTACATCAGACAAAAAACTTTAAGCGACTTAACTGCGCTTTGTCTTCCTTATTTTAAAGACAAAAAAATAAAGCAAGATGAACTGGAAAAATATGTTGCCTTGGCTCAAGAACGAATGAAAAAATTAGCTGATGTAGTTGAGCTCACTAAATTTTTATTTGCTTTACCGAATTATGACGCTAAATTATTAATCTGGAAAAATCTTGATTATAAAACAATTAAAAAAAATCTTTCTGATTTACAAGCTGAGTTGGAAAAAATTGAAGATCATAGTTGGACAAAAAATTATTTAGAGGAAAAAATAATTAGCTGGATTAAGGCCAAGGAAGGGAAGAACGGCGATTATCTCTGGCCTTTAAGAGTGGCTTTATCTGGTTTAAAAAACAGTCCCAGTCCCTTTGAAATTGCCGCCGCTCTAGGAAAAACAGAAAGTTTAGCCAGAATAAATATTGCTTTAAAAAAATAAGCAATTTAAAAATGAAGTCTCAAACTTATTAAAGTGAGACCACAAAAAAAACCGGCCTTGTGCCGTAAAAATAAATTAAAAAATATTTTATATATTTTACATATATGAAACTTAACAACCGAATAACTCGCTCCCTAACAGTTTTAGTTTTGTTAGTTCTAATTTTCAGTGCTTTTTTAGTAGGTCAATATGTTGGAGAAAAAAAGGAACATCCAATAATTAAAAGAAACAAATACCAAGCTAACTATAAATATATTAGTCCTTTACTGGAATGCACACTTTCAAAAGTTGAAACACCTGTTATTTCTTCATTAAAAAATGATTTAAATCAATATATAGCAAAAGTAAAAAAAGAAAATAATGTTAGTGATGTGGCTGTTTACTTACATGATTTAAATTCCGATAATTGGCTGGGTATAAATCTTAGTTCTAAATTTTCTCCGGCCAGTTTATTGAAAGTGCCAATCTTAATCGCCTTTTTAAAAGTAGCAGAAACTAATCCAGAAATATTAAAACAAACTGTGACGATTAACAATCCTAATATTCCAGTGATAAATCCTAATATCACGCCCTTTAAATCAATTCAAGCTAATGAGACCTACACAATTGAAGAATTAATTAATTATACTATTCATTATTCTGATAATTACGCTGCTAACACACTGGTTAGTTTAATTGATCCTCAAATATTAACAAAAGTCTACACTGACATTGGTCTTCAGACCCCTGGCTCAGAAGGTGAGGAAAATTTTATGACAGTCGCGGATTATTCAACATTCTTTGAAATCCTTTATAATGCCTCTTATCTAAATAAAGAAATGTCAGAAAAGGCCTTAGAAATTTTAACTAAATCAACCTTTAATTATGGGCTAGTCAGTGGTGTACCCGCCGAAGTGGAAGTAGCGCATAAATTTGGAGAAAGAATTTACGAAAATTTTAAGCAACTTCATGATTGCGGTATTGTTTATAAAGAAAATAATCCTTATTTACTTTGTATTATGACGCGAGGCAAAATGACGGATGGGGATAATTTTAATGATTTGGCGATAGTAATCAAAAAAATATCAGAAAAAGTTTATAATTCAATTGGAAAATAAGTAAAATAATAAGTAAAATAGGTATTATTAACCGGTTTTTATTTACCTAAAAACTAGAAAATGTTATAATATACTCATGGCTAAAAAAGGTCTTTATTTTCTTGCTATTCTAGTAACAACCCTTCTTTTTTGCATCTCCTTATCACCGTCAGGAGCGGTTTTTGATTTAGAAATTGATCGTGAAATTGAAGATTTAAACAATAAAATCCAAATCCAAAAGAAGCAAATTGAAACTTTACAGAAAAAACAGCGCGAATATCAAGCCCAAATTACTGCTAAGCAAAATGAACAAGCCAGTCTTAGTAATCAACTAGCCATAATTGAAAATCGTCTAGGCAAAACCGAGCTTGATATTGAGGAAACAAATTTGGAAATTGAAAAAATCGGTCTGGAAATTAGAAAAGTAGAAATTGATAGTGAAAACTTGGATAAAAAAATTGAAATTCATAAAAATCATATTGCTAATTTGCTCCGCACTATCTATAAACAAGAACAAATCAGTACTTTGGAAACTTTGTTGCTAAATAATTCCTTATCTGACTTTCTTAACCAAATAAAATATCTAGAAGATGCTAATAACCAAATTGGTGAAAGTGTTAAGGAATTAAAAACCCAAAAACTACTACTAGAAAAAAACCAAACATTTTTAGAAGAGAAAGGGAAGGAGATGGTTGCCCTAAGAACTCGTTTAGCTGAGAAAAAAGATAGTTTAATTTACGAGCAAAACCAAAAAGCCAATATTTTAGATCAAACAAAATCTTCGGAAAAAGAATTCCAAGCTTTACTTGCTAAAGCTAGAGCTGAACAAAGTCAAGCGCAAACTGATATTACTAAGGCGGAAAATTTAATTCGCCAAAAATTATCACAAAAAGAAAGAGACCGCTTAGA
>DAONYH010000024.1:0-3151 GCA_035414245.1 bacterium
CTTATTATACAAAATAAATCCTATAAAATTCTAAAAATAAAAATGTCTTACTCTATAATAATTATAAATTATAAAACCTGCGAACTGACCGCCGCTTGCATAAAAAATTTATTAGACTTACCGGAAGCAACGGAAACGGAAATCATCGTCATTGATAACGCCTCCAATGATGGCAGTGTAGAATTCTTACAAGAAAAATTTGGTGATAGAATAAAATTGATTGTTAATAAAAGCAATCTTGGTTTTGCTAGCGCTAATAATCAAGGCGCCGCCAGCGCCCACGGTGAATTCCTGTTATTTCTAAATAGCGACACAATCATTAAAGAGGATATTTTTAGCGCTTGTTCAAATATTTTTCAACAAAATAAAAATATTGGTATCATTTCGCCAAGGCTATTAATGTCCGACAATAAATATCAGCCAGCTTCTTTTGGTAATTTTCCAACCCTCTGGCGCCTTATTACCCAAAAAACAAAAATTGACCCAGTACTTGATGAAAATAAAGAATATAATTTGGTAGACTGGGTGAGCGGCTGCGCTTTAATGATTAGAAAAGAGTTATTTACACAATTAAAAGGTTGGGATGACAATTTTTTCCTTTACTATGAAGATATTGACTTATGCAAACGAGCCCGGAAATTTGATTACTTAAGCGCGGTTGCCAATAAAATTACAATTACCCATTTGGGGGGTCAAAGTCTAAAACACAGTTTAAGCAAACGCTGGCATTATTTTCGTTCTCAAAATTACTATTTTAAAAAACATTATGGATCTATTACCGTTCTTATTCTCAAATTAGTAAGACTGCCTTACAAACTCCTGATTTTAATAAAAAACCACAAGCGCTAAAAGTCTTATGAAAATAGTCATCAATGCCCTCCCCTATAATACTTATCAAGGAATTGAAAATTTCCTGACTAATTTGTTGCGGGCGTGGCCTCATAATGAGGACGAGATAACGGTCTTAGCTAATGAGATTTCGGCTAAATTTCTACAACCATTACCGGCTTACTTCAAATTAGAAATAATTAAATTTAAAAAAATCGACAAACTATCGATTTTTATTTTTCAACAATTTAAACTTGGCCGTCTACTTAAAAAGAGAAAAACGGATATACTGTTTTGCGCCTCTTTAAATTGCCCCTGGCTCTATCCCCAAAAAATTGTCACTATCCACGACGCCGCACCCTTTATTATTAAAGGGGAAAGCAGCCGCTTCGGTAAGATCTACTGGCTGATATCTTTGTTTTTTGCGAAACACTTTTCCCGCCACCTCTTAACCGTTTCTGAATTTTCTCGCCAAGAATTAATTAATAAATTAAAAATTAATCAAAACAAACTAAGTGTTATTTATAACGGCGCTCCCGTAATACCCGTTATCAATAAAAATCAGACACAAACAGTCAGCCCCTACATCATCGTAATTGGCAATGCCCGCAAGCGAAAAAATCTCACCACTCTCTTGGCTGCTTATAACTTAATTAAAACCGATATTCCTGATTTACGTTTAATAGTTGTTGGAAAAATGGATAAGAGAATGCAAATTTTAGCTAATTCATACCAGAATGACAGAATAGAATTCACCGGATTTATTAGTGATGAAAATAAATATCAATTATTAAGCCAAGCTCAAGCCCTTATTTTCCCTTCTTTATACGAAGGCTTCGGCCTGCCTATCTTGGAGGCGCAAATTATGGGCACCCCGATTATTTGTTCTAATATCCCTGTTTTTAAAGAAGTGGCTAACACTGGCGCTTTATTCTTTGACCCCCTATCGGCCTCGGATTTAGCGGAAAAAATTAAAAAGATTATCAACAACCCGGTGCTAGCGGCTAATTTAAAAAATGAAGGTAGAAAAAATTACCCTCGTTTCAATTGGCAAAAATCTGCTAAAAAATTAGCAGACATCCTTCATCTTTATGAAAATTCTTCAGATAAATAAACTATATTATCCGGTCATCGGCGGGATTGAAACAACTGTTCAGAACATCGCCGAAAAGCTTAATCAAAAATCTGAGTTTACGGTTGATGTTTTAGTTTGCCAAAACAAAGGCAAGAGACAAATAGAAACTGTTCGGGGGGTTAAGGTTTATCGCGCCGCTTCTTGGGGTAAAAAACTAGGCATGCCCTTATCTTTAGATTTTTTTCAACTATTTAAAGATATAAAAAATAACTACGACCAAATAATCTTACACTACCCCTTCCCTTTGGCAGCCCTGACTTCCCCTTTCATTCCTAAAAAAAAATTAATCATCTATTACCATTCTGATATTGTCCGGCAAAAGTTAGGCGCCTTAATCTTTTCTCCTTTTATCAAATACAGTCTCAAAAAAGCCCACACAATTTTAGTGGGTAGCCATAATTTAATAAACTCCTCACCAAATTTAAAAACCCACTCCGATAAATGCCAGGTTTTACCTTTTGGTTATCAAGCAGATTATACCCCTAATGATTATCAAAAAGCTGAAGAAGTTAAACGACAATACGGAAAAAACAAAGTTCTTTTATTGGCCGTCGGCCGCCTCGTCTATTATAAAGGCTTTGCATATGCCATCAAAGCCATGAGCGGAGTCAAGGCTCAACTTCTAATTATCGGCGACGGACCGGAGAAAGGCAGGCTGGAAAAACTGATTACGGATTTAAACTTGCAGGAAAATATAAGCATCATTTCTTGCCAACCAGATTTAAAACCTTTTTTTCTGGCGGCCGATATTTTTCTCTTTCCTTCAACTGAACGCAGCGAAGCTTTCGGGCTGGTGCAGCTGGAGGCGCTAGCGGCCGGCAAGCCGATAATTAACACTTATTTACAAACCGGGGTCGAAGAAGTTAGCCTAAATGAAGTTACCGGACTCACGGTCAAACCTAGAAATATAGCGGCCCTGAATAAAGCCATCAACACCCTGGTGAACTCCCCAAAATTACGGAAAAAATTTGGCCAAGCCGGCCAAGAGCGCTATCATCGCCTGTACACCACAGAAATATTTATTGATAATCTCAAAACAATTCTTAATAATATCTAAAAAACCAATGTAAGCAGCTCCGCAAAAGCCATCCTTTAGGGGATGGCTTTTTACATACCGAGTTTTCCGTCCTTTTACAAATAATTAAAGAATTTAGACAACTAAAGGTAACTGATTAAATCCGGCGGCAA
>DAONYH010000025.1:0-2477 GCA_035414245.1 bacterium
TTTGCTTTGAATTTTAATTATGAAATTAATCATGGTTTAAAAAAAATTAAACACACTCGTCCTCAATCCGGTTTGAGAGAAGAAAAAAGATTTAAAAATATTAGAGGTGCCTTTGTTTATGAAGGTGAAACTCTTTTTGATCGCACTATTATTTTGCTTGATGATGTTATCACGACCGGCGCAACCATTAATGAGGCCGCTAAAGTTTTGCAAGCGGCCGGAGCAAAAAAAATTATTGCTTTGGCAATTGCCAAGGGCTAAGGGTTCAAAGTTTTTTGAAGATTTAAAGTTGTTTGTCTTTTTTAAGCCAAAAGTTTTTTTGGAATCAAACTCTTTTTTGAGCTCTAAATTTAGCTTTATTTACAAATTATAAATAAAATGCTAAGCTTGTCGTAGTTGATTGCTAGGCCTACCAAGTCTAGAATAAATTAAAAAAAAGTAATTTATTTAATTTATTGCTCTTCAGCCTAAGACAAAAACAATTAAAAAGCGCTTCTAAAACAAGAAGAAACTGGGTGGAACCGCGAGACTAATAGTCCCGTCCCAGTAAAAACAGAGGGCTGTTTTTACTGGGAGGGGACTTTTTTAAACTAAAATTAACAAAATATTAACAAATATTTAAACTAAAAATAAATTGGAAATAAACTAGAAATAAACTTAAAATAAACTAAAAATAACAAATATATGGAAAATTTAGAAAAAAAACGACATTCGCTCGCGCATATCATGGCTGCGGCGATTCAAGAACTTTGGCCTGAAGCGCAATTAGCGATTGGTCCCGCGATTGAAAATGGTTTTTACTATGACATTGATTTTGGTACCGTAAAAATTATTGAAGCGGATTTAAAAACAATTGAAAAAAAGATGAATCATCTTTTAAAACAAAATTTAAAATTTACCCGCACGGAAATGAAAATTGATGAAGCAATAAAGGAAGCAAAAAAAGAAAAACATCCTTATAAACTAGAAATTTTGGAAGACTTAAAAAAAGAAGGTGAAAAAGAAGTTAGTTTCTATAGTGTGGGCACTTTTACCGATCTTTGTCGTGGTCCGCATATTGAGAGCACTAAAGAAATAAAACCAAACAGTTTTAAATTACAAAAACTGGCCGGCGCTTATTGGCGAGGCGATGAAAAAAATAAAATGTTAACCCGCATTTATGGTTTAGCTTTTAATACTAAAGAAGAATTAGATGAACATTTGCGTTTGCTTTCAGAAGCAGAAAAAAGAGACCATCGTAAATTAGGCAAAGAATTAGATTTATTTCACATTGATGAAATAGTTGGTCTTGGACTTCCTCTTTGGCATCCCAAAGGCGCAAGATTATGGCGCGCGCTGGAAAATTTTTGGTATAACGAACACGAAAAAGCCGGCTATGAATTAGTGCGTTCTCCTCACATCGGCAATAAAAAACTTTGGGAAACTTCCGGTCATTGGGGATTTTATAATGACAGCATGTATCCACCACTTGAAGCCGGTCAAAGTTTATTGGACAGTCAAGAGAAAAAAGTAGTCAAAGAATCAGAAGCTTATTTACTTAAACCGATGAACTGTCCTTTTCATGTTCAAATTTATAAAAACAGTCTACATTCCTATCGTGATTTACCTTTGCGTTGGGCGGAGTGCGGAACCGTTTATCGCTATGAAAAGAAGGGTGAATTATCCGGTTTAACCAGAGTACGTGGCTTTACTCAAGATGATGCGCATATTATTTGTCGGGCTGATCAAGTTGAAGAAGAGCTAAGCCGAGTAGTTGATTTTATTTTATTTATTTATAGTTCTTTTGGTTTTAAACTGGAAGATATCAAAGTTTATTTATCGGTGCGCGATCCGCAAAATAAAAAAACCATCGGCACGGACGATGGTTGGAACTTCACGGAAAAAGTTTTAGAAAAAATAGCTAAGGCGAAAAAATTAAATTACGAAACAGATTTGGGTGGAGCGGCTTTCTATGGACCAAAATTAGATTTCAAAATTAAAGATGTCTTGGGACGAGAATGGCAATGCTCAACTTTGCAGTTTGATTTTAATTTACCAGAACGTTTTCAAATGAGCTTCACAAATAGCCAAGGGGAAAAAGAACAACCCTTCATGTTGCATCGCGCTCTATTCGGTTCCTTTGAAAGATTTATCGGTCTGTTAATAGAACATTTTAACGGCGCCTTCCCTCTTTGGTTAGCGCCCGTACAAATTAAAATCTTATCAGTCGCAGAAAAACACCTCGCTTTTGCAGAAAAATTAGCCACTGAATTTAAAGCTAATGGTTTTAGAGTGGAGGTTGATCATAATAATGAAACAGTTGGCAACAAAATCAGAAAAGCGGTTAATGAAAAGGTGCCTTATGTCTTGGTAATTGGTGACAAAGAAATGGAATCACAGGATTTAAATGTGAGAGATCGCGGTCAGCAAGAAACTAGAACAATTGCCAAGGATGCTTTTATTGCGGAATTGCAAGAGAAAATAAAAAATCATTCTTA
>DAONYH010000026.1:0-2358 GCA_035414245.1 bacterium
ATTGGCTTTCTAAGGCCAAAAATGTCAATTAAATTAATACTAATAATCTCCTGCCCCTGCTCGCTTAAATTTCACCCCTGCCACTGACTAGCATCACCGGCTTCGCGAACAAACCGATAATTTCTATTATAATATCAAATCAATCCAATTTTCAAAAGAATTATCCTTGAGATCCTTGCTTGCCTTGTCAAAATAAACCCAGCGTCCGCGATAGTTTCGTTCAGTATTGGCGACTATTCCGCCAAAACATTTTTTGCCTTTTTTAATTTCGCTCTGAATGTATTTATACAATCCGTCAATTTTGGGTCCGGCAATCTGTCTTGTAAATCCGGCTTTAGTGTCAATCAAACCAATCCTCCCGTCCATCAACTTCACAATAAAATCAACATAAAAAGGTTTCTTTTCTCCATCGCCATAAGGAACGGCAAAAAATGTTGCCTCCCTATCGCCATTTTTGAACCACCACTCAACTTGTTCCGATTGTTCCAAAAATTCAATAAAAGCCACTTCTGTTCTCCATCTCTCATCGCTATAAAACGGTTGCATAATTGATTTTTGTGTTTCAACTTTTTTATACTCGCCTCCATAAGACAAAGCCTCAGGGATATTCCAATTTGGCACATCGACCATTTCGCTTTCTCTTTTCTCAGCTTCTTCTTTGTATTTTTCTTTGGCCTTATCTAAAACATTGATAAAATGCCGAGAATTTTTGTCGCTCAAAACTATCTGGACAATTTCTTCCCAAACATCACCGTACCACATTTTTAATTCCTGCTCAAAAAATTTATAAATTGCTTCTTTAACTCTGCCAACCGATCTATCCTCGGGATAAAAAGGAGTTAAATTATTTCTCACGAAAAAATCAAATAATTTCTGTAAATCAAAGCCGCCAACTTTTATTGCTTTATCTCCAACAATTTTGGCGCCTGCCAAAGCATCAACGTCTTCAGCTTTGTAATCAGAGATAATTTTTAGGTCCAACTTTTTCACTTTCGTATCAATCTGTTTCTTCAAATTATATTTTTTAGCTTCTTCTAAAAATATCTCAATAAAAAACGGAGATAATCTTGTTTTTTCTCGGTGTCTTTTCGGATAGCACGAAAGTAAACTCAATTTAGGGTCAAAACTTCTTTTGCTTGTGTAAATTGTGATGTAGTCTTTGGCAATGTCTTCTTTAATCTCTATATTATCTAAATTGGTATAAACATAGCCGTAATTCAAAATTTCGTTTCCATAATGGCCTTTGTCTGGCTCGGGCATACGCATAATTCTGCCGACCGTCTGGATTGAAAAAATCGGGCTGTGCCACTCCCTAAATAAAACTAAAATCTGTGCCCTCGGGCAATCCCAACCTAAAGCGATGGCCTGCTTGAAAATCAAAACTTCAACTTCGCTGTCTTGCTTTTCAACATTTTCTTTATTGATGTGTTCACCCGAAAGCCAAATTGCCAACTTATTATTACCCTTTTCTGTTGAAATTCTATACTTATTTTTTAAAATACCTTCTACTCGTTCTCTTATTCTGTCCTCTAAGCTTGTTTTTCTATCTGGCAATTGAATCAATACTAAGGGATTTATATTAACCTTTTCTTTTTGAAATTCGTTTACTAATTCCTGTCTCTTCTTCATTGCCGCGTCTATAACTAATTCTTCGCTACCACCGCTTAATTGTTGTGTCTGGATTTTTCCTTGCTTTATTAAATTTTCAAATTCATCATTTAAAATAATGGCTTTTTTAATCATTCCTTCTTTTTTAACATCCTCTAATTGAACAAATACCCTTTCATCTTCATCAGCAATTGTCGCCGGTGTTGCCGTAACCTCAATTGTTAATTTTGGCCCAATCATCTGAATTAAGCCCTGCGAAATTTCACTGGTAGCGTGATGGTGGGCTTCGTCAATAATTAAAACTATTTCTCGGCCTTCTTCTTTTGTTCTTTCCAAAACTTTGGATAAATTAAACTCCTGCTCGTTGTCCCGAATATAGATATTGTCCGCCCTATTTATACTTTCCCAGTTGAAGAATAAAATCTCGTTTTCACTAATTTTCCTGTCATCCAAATCCTCAAAATAGGAACATTTCAATGCCTGGCTTGTTTCAAAATAATTTTCTAACTTTTCTCGGCTTTGTATGTGCAGTTGCCTTGGAGCCGTCCAAATAACGCTTAGGGATTGCCTAATCTCTCTATCATCAACTAACTGCTTCAAAAATTCCGCCATCATTATTGTTTTACCCGAACCAGTCGGCGCTTTAAAAACCAGTTTTTTATTATTAGAATAACCCAGAAGCCGTTTGCTTTTGGTTAATAATTCATCAATTGCATTTTCTTGGTAAATTTTTAATTGCATAGTTAACTT
>DAONYH010000027.1:0-1761 GCA_035414245.1 bacterium
TGTAAAAATCCGGTGGGTGAGGGAGCAAAACGTAGACGCACCGCTTGATTGGTTTCATTTTTAGAATTAGCGGCGGTGGGATTTTTTTTATTCATATTTTTATTTTCAATTTGTTTATTTTTCGCCAGTTGTTTAATTAATTTTTTCTGTTTTAAATCTTTAATAACTTTAAACATAAAAACAAAGGTAGCGCGATAAATCCTTTTTAGTCTGGTTGGTTGCTGTATTAGTCGCCATAGCCATTCTAAACCAAGACGGCGAAAAGTGAGCGGCGCGCGTTTAATTTTACCGGTGAGAAAATCAAAGGAACCGCCCACGCCAATAGCAACTCTCACTGATGGCCAATCAGAAAGATGGCGATAAATAATTTTTTCTTGCTCCGGAGAACCAAGGGCGGAAAATAAAATACTGGGATTAAAATCTTTGATTTTTGTATTTATTTCTAAAGCCAAGCTATCACTGCGTGGACAATCAAGTACCAAGACTCTAAGACCGGGGTATTTCTCTAAGAGAATATTTTGAATTTCCAAATTATTTGATAAACCACGTTCCCAATTTAAAATTAACACTCGTTCCCGACGCTTTAAGGCTAATTCTAAAATTTTAAGTGTTAAATCCGAGCCGGTAACGCGCGTAAGACGCTGACCATTAAGCAAAGCCGCGATTTTTAAACCAAAGCCATCTGCTAAAGATAGGTCGGCTGCATTTAAAATATTAAAAAATTCCTGATCAGTCTGAGCGGTTAAAATTATTTCCGGATTAGGAGTAACAACCAAATGATTTCCTCCACTTTCCAGAAAGGCAATAATTTTTTCTAGCGCTTTTTCTGACTTTAAATTGCTTAATTTTATTCCCAAAATTTCTGGCATATGATACAATATAGCTGTCCTAATTTTATTATAAAAAAAGCCTTTAGTCAAAGAAACACGGGGTTTTATTCGCCTAACGTTAAGGCGCTTATCAGTCAATGATTCCAGCTGATATTTAGTTTCATAAATGACTAATGACTGATTTTGGTTTTATGAATGAGTATAAAAAAATTTCTGATCGGATTGAAGTTTTAAAAATTGATAATCCACGCAATCAAAATTCAGGAGTGCGTTGGGTTAATATTATCAATGCCGGAAAAAATGAAATTAATTATTTAAGAAAACACTATAGTTTTGATTTAGCTCATTTACGTTCTATTGCCGCTTCCGTGGTTGCGCAAAGACCAGTAATTTTTCGCAGTCAAAAATATCTTTTTCTAATTCTTCATTTTCCCACTTTAAAAGACGAACGAATTGTGCCGGGAGAAATTGATTTTTTTATTGGCCATGGTTTTTTAGTGACCGCACATAATAATAATTTGCCCGCCCTTAATGATTTCTATCGTTTAGGCAAGAAAGACCCTGATTCCCTGCTTTCTTTTTCCCTTGAATCTTCCGCGATTTTGCTTTATGAAATAATTGAACGATTAATTAACGATTGCTACCGCTTGCTGGATAACAACAGTTTGGAAATTTATCATATTGAAGAATTAATTTTTTCCGGCGCGCAAAAAGAAGCGGTGGAAAAAATTTTGTTGTTGCGACGCAATATTATTAATATCCGCAAAATCATGCAAAACCATAAAAATATTTTTAAAGAATTAACCAGCATGAAAAGCAGCTTAGTTGATCCGGTTGCCATAAAAAAATATTATGAAAGTTTAGTTGAAGATTCAAAGCGACTTTGGGAGCAGCTTGATAATCAAAGAGAAATGATTGAAGTTTTAAATAG